>NZ_KB902553.1:0-66351 GCF_000379525.1 Lamprocystis purpurea DSM 4197
ATGTGACGGTGTGTCATACGCCCGGCAAGCGCGTCTGGGCCAGAGATGATGACGGAGACGGCATTCGGGAAGTGCATGTAAATACCAGCGAGGGCTTTTGGACAGGATTGCGCAATTTTCTCCGCCCATTTCGTGGTGTCAACAAGGTCTATCTTCAGCAGTATGTCGCCATTCATGAATGGGCTCACAACATCAAAATATGCTGCATAGAATTTCTCCGAATGCTGTGTGGCGTCACACAGTTGGCCTCATGAGCCAGCTGATTTCATGCAGAACTTCCGGGTGACGCGCAACGATCTTCAATAATGTCTCAGCGGCTCCTGACGGCCTGCGACGCCCCTGCTCCCACTGCTGCAATGTCCGCGGCGAGATGCGGAGAGCTGCCGCGAACTGCGCCTGAGACAAACCACACCGCAGGCGGGTTGCCGCAATCTCGTTCGGCTCCACCTCGTAGACCGAGCCATAACGGCCCGCCTTGATATCGCGAACGGCTTGCAGCAGTTCCTCGCCAATATTGCGCTGTGCATCGCGTTCGAGAATCTCTTGTTCAGTGAGTGGCATAGCCAAACTCCTCCGACAGCCTGGCCGCCGTGCCGGCTGTACCCGAGCCCCCGGCGCCGCGCCGGGCGCCGCCGGTTTCGTCGTAGACCCAGCGCAGGATGGCGTCTTCCACCGCCTTGCCGCGCCAGGTGGCCAGCCGCGGGTTGTTGATCAGCGAGACCAGCACCCAGCGCCGGCCGCGGGCATCGTCGAGGAACCCGGCGAGGGCGGTGACGCCTTGGGTGGTGCCGGTCTTGAGGTGCCCCTGGGCGCGCAGGGGCTCACGCTTGAAGCGGCGATGCAGGGTGCCGTCCACGCCCAGGATGGGCAGGGAGGCCATCAGTTCCGCCATGCCCGGATGGGTGTAGGCCCAGGCGAGCAGCCGCCCCATGCTTTGTGCCGAGATGCGGTCGTCCCGTGACAGACCGCTGCCGTTGTCGAGCACCAGTTCCGGGAAGTCCAGACCCTGTTGCTCCAGCCATTCCTTGATTGCGTTCCGGCCTTTCTCCAGCGTGGCCGGGCGGCCGTAGCGCTCCATGCCAATGGTCAGGAACAGGGTGCGGGCGATCAGGTTGTTGCTCCATTTGTTGACATCGCGCAGGACCACCGGCAGTTCCGGCGACTCGATTGAATGCAGCAGGGTTGCACCCTTGGGGCGGACGCCCTCGCGCAGGACGCCCTCCAGGCTCCCGCCCAGGTCCTGCCACAGCGCCAGGACGGCACGGCCCGCCTGCTGCATCGGGTCCAGCAGGAGCCCGGCGACGCTGTCACGTCGGCATTCGGTGGCGAAGGTCCCGGTCAGTGTCATGATGGTCGGGGCGCTCTCGCCGGTCAGTGCGGCATGCACCCGATGGTGCTTGGTCTGGCAGGGGGCCTTGACCACTTTCAACTGGTTTTGCAGATCCAGATTGGCGACCGGCGGCTCCAGCCAGGCGCTCAGCGCCGCGGATTTGGGGTCCAGCCGCAATTCGACCTGGGTCAGTTGCTCGTCGATGCTGAAGGCGACCGGCAGGGCGTTGTAGGCGGACTGTCCCTTGCCGTCGAAGGCCGCGCGGGTGGTCTCGGGTGGGTCGAAGGCGCTGTTGTCGATGATGAGGTCGCCGCCGATCGTTTGCAGGCCTTGGGCGCGCAAGGCCCGGAGGAACCGCCACAGGTCGGCCAGGCGCAGGCTGGGGTCGCCGCCGCCCTGAATGATCAGGTTCCCGGCCAGCCGGCCGTTCACCAGTGGACCATCCAGCCAGGCGCGGGTCTGCCAGCGGAAGTTGGGCCCCAGTACGCCGAGGGCAGCGATGCTGGTCAGAAGCTTGATGGTCGAGGCCGGTTGTCGCGGGGTGTCCGCGTTGACCGCGATCCGCGGTTGCGTCTGGGTGACCTCGCGCAGGTACAGGCTCAGATCGGCCTGGTCGATCTGCTGGAGCCGCAGCGCCTTGTCGATAGCGACCGGCAAGGGCTCGGCGTGCGCCAGGCCCAGGGTCACGACGAGTACGCCGAGGAGCCGGCGCCCCCACGTCAGGGCGCCGGGCCGGCGGGTGGTCGGGTGACGGTGGGCGACCACGTCAGTCGCTCAAGCGGGCGAGTCGTCCTTGATCTCGTGGGTCCGCGGCCCCGTCGGCGGCTCGGCGTCCGCGTGTTGCTCGCGGCCGACGTCCATCGGGGGCGCGACCCGGGCGACGGGCGGCGGCTCCTGCGCCGGAACGGGAATGGTCACCGCAGCGGCGACTGCCGCGGCCGGTGCCGCCGGCGCGACCTGGTCACTGTCGATGTGCTGCCGCGCGGCTGGAGGCATCGGCGCCGGGCCATCCGACTCCGGTTGCGCGGTCCAGCCAGCCCCGCCGCTAATGACCGCGCCAGCGTCCATGCCGGATTCCATGCCGTATTCCACGCCACTTTCCACGCCAGTTGCCACAGGGGTGTCAGGCGCGGACGCGTCCGTTGACGAAGCGCGTTCACCGTTGGCGCTCGGACGGCGCCGATTGCGACTGCCGCCGCGCCGCCGGCGGGACGTCCGGGGCGGTTCCGCCGGGGACAGCTCGGTTTGGATCAAGTCGGCGCCGCCGACATCGTCCGTCTCCTCGTCGTCGTCCTCGTCATAGCCAACCCAAGCCTCCGGCTCGATGTCAGCCGCGCCGGCGGACGTTCGCGTCGTCGGCTGGCCGGCCGCCTCCGGCGATGTATCCACCGGTCGCTGACGATCCCAGTCGCGTGTCTGGCGCTCCTGCGCAACCCGTGGCTCGCCGGCGATCACCGTCACCGGACTTGTGCTTGGCGCAACCGGCGCGTCTTGCGCGGCGACCGGGCTGATGGACTCAAGGTCGGGTGCGGGCTCAGCGTGGGCCGCGACCTCAGCCGACGGTGCAACGACCGGATCCGCGCTCGGTACGCGATCGGTCGGCCACCAGGTCGATGACCCGGACGCCCGGTCGGTGGACGGCGCGGCCGTCGCCAGCGGCCTCTCGACCGTTGGCGTGTCGCTCGCCGGTGCCGCCGGGGAGTGATCCCAATCGCTGCGCTCGGGCACGATTTCGGCAGCGGGCCAGCGCGGGTGGCTGGTCTCCAACTCCGCCGGCCGCTCGATGACATCGCGCGGGGGGCTGGTCTCGGTGCTGATCGCCTGATCGGGTTGCCATGCCGGCGTCTGGTGCGTTGCGTGCGTCGTGATTGGCGGTTGGGTCGGTTCGACCGCCGTCGACGTGGGAATGACCAGCGCCGGGCTGTCCGGACGCGGCTGTTCGTCGCGTGGTTCCGCCGTCCTGGTCGGCTCGGCGATTGGTGCTAAGCGCGGTTCGGCGTGGGGCATGGTGCGCGGTTCCGGGCGCTCGATCGGGGTTGCCCGACTCTCGACCCGCTCGGTCGGCGGGAGCCCCTGGCCTTCCTGAGTCGGCTCCTGAAGATCCCGGCGCTGATCACGTTGGCCGCCGGGCGAGCCGCCCGCCTGGGCGCCATCGACGGCGGACCGGGGTTCGTCGCGTCGACCGCGACCGCGACCCCCGCGGCGGCTGCGCGAGTCGCCGTCACGGCGTTCGCGCGGCTGCTCGTCTGCCGACTCAGGACGGGCGCTATCCGCACGCCCGGTCTCCGCACGCGGCGTCTCGGTACGCCCGGTATCGGAACGTCCGGTATCCGCGCGATTTCCGTCCGGACGGGGCTGGGTACGCTGGGTATCCCGGTTGCCATTCGGCGCCGCACTCCGTTCGCTGGACCGCTCCGTCGATCGGTCAGTGGGGCGATCACCCGGTCGGTCGGTGGGTCGATCGTTGGGTCGGTCAGCCGGTCGATCGCCCGCGCGCTCGGGGTTACGACCGCTGGTGCGTTGGCGTTCCGCCTCGCCGCGACCGGGGTTCACGGCCCCCGGTGGACGCCGGCTGTCGCGTGGGTCGCGTCGCGTGTCGTCCCCGCGTGGGCGCTGTCCCGCGTCCGGCCGCCGCTGGCCGGCCTGATGTGGCCGCTCGGCTCGCGGGCCCTGCTGATCGGCCGACGGGTCCCGTTCGTAGGGGGGTTCGGCGGGCTCTACGCCGCGCGGCGCGAACAGCCCGGTCCAGATGCGTTTGAGCAGGTTCTCTTGGGGCGGGCGCTCCGCCTCCGTGCCGGTCCGGAAATCCGGGTGCCGTTCGGCGGGCCGCTCGGCGACGCGCTCGGGGCCGCGGGGTGGATAGGGCCGCTCGTCCGCGTCCGGTGGGGGCTCGCGCGTCGGCATGGGGCAGGAGGGGGTGACCTGCTTGACCGCCGGCTCCTCGCCGCGCACCGGTTCGCTATGCCGCGCATAGGGGCTGGCGACCGTCTGGGTGGGCGCGACCAACTCGAAGCTGGGGCGATCATCCGGCTGTTTGGCCAAATCCTGGGTTCGGACACGCTCGATCTGGTAGTCCGGGGTCTCGATCTGCGCGTTGGGCAGGAGCATGACCTGGACGTCCTGGCGCGCTTCCAGGTCCAGGATCGCCCGCCGCTTCTCGTTGAGCAGGAAGGTGGCGACGCTGACCGGCAGGTGGGCGATGATGCGCTCGGTGCTGTCTTTCATCGCCTCCTCTTCGATGATGCGCAGGATCGACAGCGCGAGCGACTCGACCCCGCGGATCTTGCCCTGGCCATGGCAGCGCGGGCACTCGCTGGTGGTGGAGTCTCCCAGCGATGGGCGCAGGCGTTGACGTGACATTTCCAGCAGCCCGAAGCGCGAAATGCGCGCCACCTGGACGCGGGCGCGGTCGTGTTTGAGGGCATCGCGCAGCCGATCTTCCACCGCCCGCTGGTTCTTCGGCGGGGTCATGTCGATGAAATCGATGACGAAGAGTCCGCCCAAGTCGCGCAGGCGCAATTGCCGGGCGATTTCGTCCGCGGCCTCCAGGTTGGTATTGAGCGCCGTCTCCTCGATGTCCGCGCCCTTGGTGGCGCGCGAGGAGTTGATATCGACGGAGGTCAGGGCCTCGCCGTGGTCGAAGACGATGGAGCCGCCGGACGGCAGGCGCACCTCGCGCTGGAACGCGGTCTCGATCTGGCTTTCGATCTGATAGCGGGTGAAGAGCGGGACCTCGTCCTGGTAAATCCGCAGTTTCTTCAGGTTGCCGGGCATCACCTGGCGCATGAAGGCTTCGGCCCGTTCGTAGACCGCCCGGTCGTCGATCACGATCTCGCCGATGTCCACCCGCAGGTAGTCGCGGATGGAGCGGATGATGACGTCGCTCTCCTGGTAGATCAGGAAGGGCGCCTTACGCCCCGCGGCGGAGGTTTCGATCGCCCGCCAGAGCTGGAGCAGGTAATCCAGATCCCACTGGAGCTCCTCGGTGTTCTTGCCCACCCCCGCGGTGCGCACGATCAGCCCCATGTCCTCGGGGATCTGAAGCTGACTCATGACATCACGCAGTTCACTGCGGTCCTGGCCTTCAATCCGGCGGGAGACCCCGCCGGCCCGTGGGTTATTGGGCATGAGCACCAGGTAGCGGCCGGCGAGCGAGACGAAGGTGGTGAGCGCGGCACCCTTGTTGCCGCGCTCTTCCTTGTCGATCTGCACCACCACCTCGCGCCCTTCTTTGAGGACCTCTTTGATGTTGATGCGGCTGCCGGGCTTGGCGCTGTCCGCCTCGAAGTAGATCCGCGAGATTTCCTTCAGGGGCAGAAAGCCGTGACGTTCCGCGCCGTAGTCGACGAAGGCAGCCTCCAGGCTGGGTTCGACGCGGGTGATGGTGCCCTTGTAAATATTCGCTTTTTTCTGCTCGCGGCCAGGCGATTCGATATCGAGGTTGTAGAGGACCTGGCCGTCGACCGTCGCTACGCGCAACTCTTCCGGCTGAGTCGCGTTGATCAGCATTCTTTTCATGTTGTTCCTTCTCGCACAGGGCGCATGGTCCGTCGTCAACACCGTCCGCGGCGCGGACTTGGCCCGCTGCCGGACGTACCGCGTGGGTGCCGCCGCAGGTGGGGCGGCACCGCCATCGCGGCTCGGTGTCCCTGGGGCGGGCGCACTGAGCGCGGGCCGGACCGGGACGGACATGCACATCCGTTTCTTAGGGTTACGGGCAAGTTGTTGAAGTCGCCCGCGTCTCTTGGGACGCGCCAGTGGCGGCGGCGTCCCGGATTCGTTCAGTGGCGAGGGCACCGGTCAGGGGCCGCGGGCGGGCACGGCGGTCCGGGTGTAGAATCCCCCCGACCTGACCGAACCCCTGGGACGTGCCGCAGCTCGCCCAAGCGCTTCGCCGACCAATTTCAGTGTCTCGCCGGGCTGGCCCGGCCTCGGTACAGACGGCAGCCAAGTCACTTTAACTGCCGGTCGGAACCAACCATCGCGTCGTATCACCCAAGGCCGTCGAGCCTCCGGAATGCACGCGTCGCTTGCGGCAAGTTCTTGAGTCTTTCGCTCGCCTGCGCAAGGCCCGAATACTAACAGTGAATATCTATGGCAGCAATTGAGCCGCAAGGCCGGATGCAACCCCCGTTGACTCAGACCCCTCCAACCCCCGCCTTACCCCTCGCGACCGCGGATGATCGCGGCCCGGCCGTCGCCCTGGTCCGTGTCGACTCAGAGTCGGTCGGGCAACGCATCGATAACTTCCTGGTCCGCCACCTGAAGGGTGTCCCGCGCAGTCACCTCTACCGGGTCCTGCGGCGTGGCGAGGTGCGTGTCAATAAGGGCCGGGTCAAAGCCGACTACCGGTTGCAGGCTGGTGATCTCGTGCGTCTCCCGCCGCTGCGGATGTCCGCGCCGACCCAGCCGGTGCGGGCGCCTGAGCGCTCATTGGCCCGCCTGGCCGCGGCGGTCCTGTTCGAAGATGAGCGGCTGCTGGTCATCGACAAGCCCGCCGGGCTCGCCGTGCACGGCGGCAGCGGCTTGAGCTACGGCCTCATCGAGAACCTGCGCCAGCTGCGTCCGGGCGCCGAGTTGGAGTTGGTCCACCGGCTGGATCGCGACACTTCGGGCTGCCTGCTGGTCAGCAAGCGCCGCAGCACCTTACGTGACCTGCACCAGTTGTTGCGCGACGGTGACGTGGAAAAGCGCTACCTTGCATTGATCTTGGGAGATCTGCCCAGCCAGACGGTCACCGTCGATGCGCCCTTGGCCAAGCACGGGCAGTCGGGCGGCGAGCGGGTGGTGAAAGTCGACCGGGTCGCCGGCAAGCCGGCCCGAACCCTATTCAAGCGGTTACGCCGCTTTGTCTGCAACGGTCCGCTCAGTGAAGTCACCGGGCGCGGGGTGGTGACCCTGGTCGAGGCGCGCCTGCTCACCGGACGCACCCATCAGATCCGTGTCCACGCGGCCCATCTGGGGGCGCCCCTGGCGGGTGATCCCAAGTACGGTGACTTCGAGGCCAATCGGCGCCTCAAGGCCGTGGGGCTCGATCGGCTCTTTCTGCACGCGGGGAACCTGAGCTTTCGTGCGTCCTATATGGAGCAGCAGCTCCGCGTGGACGCACCCCTCCCGGCGGAGTTGGAGCAGGTGCTCGTGCGTCTCGCCGCCGCGGCAACTGTCGAGGTGACCGGTTGATGAGTTTCGCATTACTCTGTTTTGATTGGGATGGGACATTGATGGACTCGCAGGCGCGGATCGTCAACTGTCTGTTAGCGGCCTTTGCGGATGCGGGCCAGCCGCCGCCCACCCGTGCCGCGGCCGCGGACATCATCGGTCTGGGGTTGGATGAGGCCATGGCGCGGCTGTGGCCGGCGGCCGACGCCGCGCAGCGGCGGCTGGTGGCAGGGCATTACCGGCAGCGCTTCCTGTTTGCCGACCAGACCCCCACGGCCTTGTTTCCGGGTGCGCGCGAGACCCTCGAACGGTTGCGGGCGCAAGGCTATTTGCTTGCCGTCGCGACCGGCAAGAGCCGGCGCGGACTCGACCTGTCGTTGGCGGAGACTGGGCTTGCCGGCTTTTTCCAGGCTACCCGCTGTGCTGACGAAACCGCCTCCAAGCCGGATCCACTAATGCTCCTGGAGCTGATGGACGCGTTGGACGTGGAACCAGCGCAGACCCTGATGATCGGCGACACCGAATACGACCTGCACATGGCTGCAAATGCCCGCGTCGGTGCCTTGGCCGTCTGCTACGGAGTTCATACGCCGGAGCGCTTGCTGGCGTGCGGGCCGCTGGCGTGTGTGCAGTCGCTCGCCGCCATCCCGGACTGGTTGGCGACGCGTTCGCACGCTGCGGACCGGAGCCTTCGCACCTGATAGCCAAACATGGCCTTGGTGTAGGGGCGGGTTTGAAACCCGCCCCTACGTCCGGCAAACGTCATCGACCCGGAAGCCGGCACGGCGTTCGCCGTAACCCTTTCGCATCATTTCCCGTGCATCATAGAGAGGACCAGCGATGAATTGGCGATTCTGGAAACGCGACGACGCGCCGATGCCGGCGCCCGGTGACCCGGACTGGGAGCGGTCTTTGATCAATCGGATGGCCTTGGAGCATCTGCGCGACCAGCGCCGCGGCAGACGTTGGAGCTATATCTTCAAGATTCTGATTCTGCTCTATTTGATTGGGATTTTGGGGGCCGCCCTGGCGCGTAATGCGTGGGAGGGCCTCAAGACCGGTGAAGATCATACGGCCCTGATCCAGGTCAAGGGGGTCATCTCCGCCGAGACGGCGGCGAGTGCCGACCGCGTGATCACGGCGTTACGCGAAGCCTTCGAGGCGGACCATGTCAAGGGCGTCATCATCCGGATCAACAGTCCCGGCGGCAGTCCGGTACAGTCCGGGTACATCGCCGACGAAATTCACAGACTCAAGGAAAAATACAAGAAAGACAATGAGAAGGAGATGCCGGTCTACGCCGTGGCCGTGGATCTGTGCGCCTCCGGCGGCTATTACATCGCCGCGGCGGCGGATCAGATCTACGTGGACAAGGCGAGCCTGGTCGGTTCTATTGGCGTGCGCATCGACGGTTTCGGTTTCGTCGATGCCATGAAGGACTTTGGGGTCGAGCGGCGCCTGCTCACTGCCGGGGCCAATAAGGGTATCCTCGATCCGTTCTCCCCACTCCCCGAGTCGCAGCGGGCGTTCATACAGACGGTGTTGGACGATCTGCACCGGCAATTTATCGCCGCCGTCAAGACCGGACGCGGTGATCGCTTGCAAGGGGGGGAGGAGATCTTCAGCGGGCTCTTCTGGAGCGGCGAGCAGGCGCTGACATTGGGGTTGGCGGACGGCCTGGGGAATTCCAGCTATGTCGCGCGGGAACTGATCGGCGCCGAGACCCTGGTCGACTATACGAAAAAGAAGGATCTGCTCGAGAGCTTCGCTGAACGTCTCGGGGCGAACGTCGCCGGCGGCCTTCTGCAAGTGCTCGGCCTCGCGGATTTCGGCAGTCTGCGTTGAGGCCGGCGGCGACGGCCGCTGCGACGGCGATTGATTCCCTTTGCCTGGTAGGTTTATGCTCAGCCGACGTGAGTGGACTCGCCGGTTCTTCCCCGTCGGCATCAAGACAGCGACGGGGTACCGGGCTCAGTTCCACAGGCGGCCGGCGTTGAAAAGTGCCCGCGACTCGGGTATGGCTCGTGCCGGCGGGAACAGGACGTTTGGAGTCGAGCGCCACCATGTTTCTCCAATTCGTGCAAGATCTGCTGCGCAGTCCGCGTCTCTGTGAGGGTTCTGCTTGGGTCCGGCGCAAGTTCACGGCCGGTGAGAGTCTGACCACCGAGGGGCGCTTGGGTCAGTCGTTGTTCATTGTCGAGCGCGGCCGACTGGCCGTGTTGGGGCGGGCGGAGCGTTCGAACCAGTCGGCACTGGAGATCACGATTGCGGAGTTGTCGGCCGGGGATGTCTTCGGCGAGTCGTCCCTGATTGGCGGCTATGAGAGTATCGCGACGGTTCGCGCCTTGACCGACGGCGGCGTCCTCCAGATCAACGGAGCTATGCTGATGATTTACCTGGATGACCATCCGGATCAGGGGTACCTGTTCTTTAAATATTTACTTGCGTTGGAGCTTGATAACATGGCTAAAACGAACCGTGGAGTGGTGGATCTTTCCTCGCTCGGGTTTAAACTGTTCGGAGTTGTCAGGCAGCCCTGAGTGTCGGCCCACGGCAGGCATCGGTATCGATAGGTAAGCGGGGCGCGGCGCGATGTTCAAGGAATCACAGTATCCACTTGAAGATCTCCAGCGCTATTTCACGATCAGCTTGGCGATGACCGCGGCCGACCTTGAGGAGACTTTCCGAATACGCTATCGGGTCTATTGTGAAGAGTTTGGGTACGAGCCCCCGGAGCGCTTCCCAAACGGAATGGAGTTGGACGCGTTCGATGAAACCGCGACGCACTGTCTGATCACCCATAATGGATCAGGATTGGCTGCCGGCTGCGTGCGGATCTGTCCGGCATCCATCGGAACCGCCTTCCACTTGATGCCTTACGAGCGGTTTTGTAGCGAGAGTGTCGATGAGGTCAAGCATAGCGTTTTCCGGGCGCCCCGCGAGCGCATGTGCGAGGCCTCGCGTTTCGCTGTCGATGGGGTTTTTCGCCGCCGTTCCGGCGAGGCGCTCACCCGCTTTGGCGAGGCCTTGGCATGGGATCTTTCGGATTCGGAGCGGCGTACCTTCCCGCTGATATCAGTCGGCCTGATGTTTGGGGCCGCGGTGATGGCAGAGCAGTTCAACCGTCCGTATGTGTTCGCGCTCATGGAGCCGTTCTTGCCGCGCTTATTGAGGCGCTTCGGGATCAGTTTTGATCGCGTCGGTCACGATGTGGACTATCATGGGATAAGGGCAGTTTATTGTATCGATACCGATGCCTTCGTGCTGGCCCTGGATCAGGAGTTCCGTCAGCTCTACGATTGGATCGCGGAGAGTATACAAGAATCGCCGCAGCAACCAGACGTCGAGGATCTGCCTCTGACTTGCAGCAATGCGGGGCTATGTTCAGGTGGAGAGGCGGTTGGCTAACAGCTTGCTGGCCGCTTTGAATAGCATGATACTGGTACCGCGTCCCGGCATGTCGACCACAACTGACCACTTTACCGAGGCGTTCTCACGTAACGTCGGCTGGCTGACGCCTGATGAGCAGCGGGTGCTGCGAACGAAACGGGTCGCGATTGCCGGACTTGGCGGCGTTGGCGGCAGCCATCTATTGACTCTCACGCGTCTTGGGGTCGAGCGCTTCACCATTGCTGATCCCGACATCTTTGAAGTGGTCAATCTCAATCGTCAGGCCGGCGCCTATGTGAGCACCTGCGGTCAGCGCAAGGTCGAGGTGCTCGCCCGGATGGCGCGTGACATCAATCCCGATCTCGATCTGCGGACCTTCGACACGGAGATCGACGGGGGTAACGTGAGGGCGTTCCTGCATGATGCCGATCTCTATCTCGATGGGTTGGACTATTTCGCCGTCGCGGCGCGGCGAGCGGTCTTCGCCGCCTGTGCGGAACGCGCCATCCCCTCGGTGACCGCGGCGCCACTCGGCATGGGCGCCGCGATGCTGGTTTTTCTGCCTGGAAAGATGACCTTTGAGACGTATTTTCGCCTGCAAGGCCGGACTGAGCACGAGCAGTTGGTTCGATTTCTTGTCGGCCTTTCGCCGGCGATGTTGCAACTGCGTTACCTGGTCTATCCGCAAGCGGTCGATTTCGCGCGTCAGCGGGGGCCTTCGACGCCCATGGCCTGTGAGATCTGCGCGGGCATGGCGGCGACTCAGGTGCTCAAGATTCTGCTGTGCCGGGGCAAGGTACTGGCGGCGCCTTGGGGGCAACAGTTCGACCCCTATCGCAACCGCTACGCGAAGACCTGGCGGCCTTGGGGTAACGCCAATCCGCTGCAGCGACTCGTGCTCGCGTCAGCATTGCGTCTGCTGCGTTAGCAACGAGTCAGAAATAAGTTAAACAACGAATAAGGCGTTGCCGTTGCCGTTGCCGTTGTCGTTGTCGTTGTCGTAGTCGTAGTCGTAGTCGGATAAGCGATTGGGTAGTTCTGCAATCTGTAGGCGAAGACCCGCAACTTTGACCGGAAACGATCGAAAAATCGAAGGATTAGCGATTCCCGTCCTCTTCGCGGACCCGTAAATTGCAACATTACCCATCAACTCGATTTCGACAACGACAACGACAACGACGACAAAGACGTTACCTAATGGACTTGTTTCACTTATTGGTGAACGGTTCCTTACGACAGCGATGGTGTTTAACTTGTTCTTGACTCGCTACTAAACACAGGTCATTGCCACGATGGTCCGGTCAGCGCCCACGTCAGATCACTCCCGCGACACGATCGCCGGAGCCTATTCGTCGCCGCCTTGGTGGTACGACATCCGCGGACTTTTCATCTTGACCTTTGCCTACCGGAGCACGCTCGGCCGGCAAGTGCGTCTGTTCGGACGCAATATCGGCGCATATCACCTTGAAGTGGCCATCGGCAGCGGCAGCTTGCTCGATATCATCCTGCGCTGGAGGCGCTGGAAAGGACTGCCGCGGGTGCAGATCGTCGGCTTTGACTACGCGGAGCCGATGCTCGTCGGTGCGCGGCAACGCTTCTCCGGCAAGCCCGACATGGCACTGCTGCACGCGGATGTATCGTCGCTCGACTTCGCGGATGCCAGTTTCGATAGCGCGAACATCGCCAACGCCATGCACTGTTTTTCCGACCTCGACGGCGCACTGGCGGAGGTCGTTCGCGTTCTCAAGCCCGGCGGCACGCTGGCAGCGAATGTCCTCCTGTATCCGCGCGGTCCGCGGTTACTGCGCCGGATCGCCGAGCAAATCAACCAGTGGGGAATGCGCAAAGGCATCCTCTATACGCCTTATCATCACGCCGAAATCCGCGAGAAGTTGATTGCGTCCGGCCTTGCGATAGTCGCGGAAGAGGTCTGCGGCAACGCCTACAATGTAGTGCTGCGCAAACCGCCGGAACCGGTTTGATTCAACCGCCATAGGAGCGGTTGACCAACAAACGAAACATCCTTGACCCGTTACTTAACGGGCAGCACACGGACACCCGGGTTGTCCGGGGGCTTCGCCGCGTAACTCACCGCGCCCGGCGAAGCCGCGGTGCGTTCGATCAGTTCCGCTTCGCTCGAAATCGTGACGGGTGATTGACCGGTGCCGGAGAAGACCTGGCGATCCCAGACACGACGAAGTTGGTAAGGGTACAGACCGAGCACCCGGGTGCAGAACTCACGATGCAGCGGGTGATCGTCAGGCAGGACGTAGACCTGAACCGGCGCCCCGTTCGGCCAAATGCCGAGTTTCATCGAGAAGAACAGCCGGGCCTCGTTGCGGGTGATCGCGGTCTTGGGCAAACCGGAATTCGCAATGATTTCCTGTGCCGGCGCCCACCTGGGAGTGAACGCCAGGACCATGGCGATGATGGCAAGTGCGGCGACCCATTGCGGCCAATGGATCGGGTTGCTGGCGATTCGATGAGTCACCCCGTTGCGACCTCAGAAGCGAAACGCGACTTGCAGTGCCAGCAGCGTCCAGTATTCACGCTGTCGCGGGAAGTCCGGATTCTCCAGCTGGGAAAGCACGAGGGTGCCCTGGTTCCATTGGTACTGGGCGCGCAGCATGAGGTTGGGGGTGGGATCCCACCGCAGGCCGACAGTGGCGATCTTTGAAAACATGGCGTGTGCTGGAACCAGTCCGCCGGTCACTCCGGCGAACTCACTGCCGTCGCGATCGTCACTATCGGCGACACCCTCTTCGTAGCACGCCATGAGCTCGAGATTCGAACGGATCCGATAGGTGCCTTGCAAATAATAACCTTCGGAGGTGACTTTCTGTCGCGGCAGCAATGGCCCATAGCGCCGCCATCTCACCGGCTCCAGCCCGTATTCAGCGGACAGCGTGAAGCGCCGTGCACTATATTGCAAGGAAGCGATTCCGTAAACAATATCGGTCTGTCCCGGGCCGAGGATGTCGTTCTGGTGGGGGGCGTAGCGCAGGGACGCGAGTGCGCCGCTCAATCCGAACCGCAACTGCTCGGTGACCGTCGCGTACCAGAGGCTGCCGGTCCATACCGAGCCGTTTGGTCTGAGTGTGCCGGGGAAGTCCCCGCCGAGGTAAGTCCACTGGACGTTGTCATCGAGCACTGGCCAGCCGCCGACGAGCGTTACTGAAAACTCCCCCAGATCGTTGTACAGGGATCCATAGACGGCGGCGCCGTCAGAGGAGAGCACGATGTTGCGCACCTTGTCGTAATAGATCACCTGGGGGAGAAAGATGCCGGGGCGTGTGAATGGGACGTCGCGCGTCTCATTGTAGAGTCCGAGCGGGTTCTTGACGCGTCCGAGGCGAATCCCGAGGATGCGCTCGGGGGAGGCGATCAGTGCGATGTCGGTCAGTGCATAGTCGAGCGATGGGGTGCCGTCGTACATGTCGCCGGCACGTCGGGCCAGCACTTGCCCGGCGACCAGAACTTTCGGATCGAGTCGAACCGATGCGTTGACGCCGATCTCGGTCGAGTCGAATGAGGTGTCGGGGCTGTCGCCAAAGAACCGGTTGTCACTCGTCTTGATGACGCTCTGGGCGGCGAACCCATGCAGTTGAATGGTGCTCCAGAAGCTGTCGGCTGCCGTCGTCGCGCCGGAGAACAGCAGACAGGTTGCGACGCTCAAGCCGATGCAGCACCCCCGGAGCGTCCGCGGATCAGGGTTGGCGTCGCAGCAGGGAGCCGTGGCTTGAGTCACAGGGGTTTGGCCGTTACCTGGGCGACGTCAGGCGGTGACGGGCTGTTGTCATCGCGCGCGGTCACGTATGCGCAATGCGGCGGCGCCTTCCCGAATCATGTGCTCGGTGGTTGGCCAGGAGATACAGGCGTCGGTGACCGAGCAGCCGTACTTCAGCCGTGCCGGATCGGCGGGAATCGGCTGGTTACCGGCTTCGATGAAGCTTTCGACCATCATGCCCAGGATCGAGTGATTCCCGGCGCGAATCTGATTGATGACATCCTGCATGACCAGCGGCTGCAATTCAGGCCGCTTATGGCTGTTCGCGTGAGAACAATCGATCACGAGATTGGCGGGCAGTTGGGCTTTGAGCAAAGCCTGCTCCGCCATGGCAACGCTGACGGTGTCGTAGTTCGGACGACTGTCGCCACCCCGCAGGACCAGATGGCCGTATCGGTTGCCGCGGGTTCGCACGACACAGGATTGACCCAGGGCGTTGATGCCCAGAAAGCTGTGGGGCTGCGCCGCCGAGAGGATGGCATTGATGGCCGTGTCGATGCTGCCGTCGGTGCCGTTCTTGAAACCGACCGGCGTCGATAATCCCGAGGACATTTCGCGATGCGTCTGCGATTCAGCGGTCCGTGCACCGATCGCCGTCCAGGCGATGAGATCACCCAGATACTGCGGTGCGATCGGGTCGAGCGCCTCGGTCGCGGCGGGCAGTCCCAGTTCATTGACGGCCAATAAGAAATCCCGCGCCATTTGCATGCCGTCCGCGATATGAAAGGTATCATTCAGGAACGGATCATTGATGAAGCCCTTCCAGCCGGTGGTGGTGCGGGGTTTCTCGAAATAGACGCGCATGACCAGCACCAGTACGTCGGCGACTTCATCGGCGAGCCCGCGCAGCCGGTGCGCGTAGTCCAGGCCGGCGACCGGGTCATGCATCGAGCAGGGGCCGACCACCACGAACCGGCGCGGATCGCGTCGATCGAGAATGGCTTCCAGCGTGGCACGGCCGGACAGCACGGTGGTCGTGGCCCGATCCGTGATGGGAACGCGGCGCAGGATCTCCTCCGGTGCGGGCATCGTGTCGAACGCCGCGATGTTGAGGTTTGCGGTTGCTTGCATGACGTCTGATCGAGGTTTGGCTCTGCCGACCCTCAAGGATGCTCCTGGCGCTTGAAACTGATGCGCGCGGAGTCTACCGTTCTGCCGGTACGTGAGTCAAAGCCAGCACAGAGGTCAGCCAGATGAGCGAGCAAGACGAGAATCAGCAAGACGAGAGCCGGAGCACTTTAGTTGAGTATCCAGGTGCCGCGATCGATGTTCACTGGGACGAACGTCTGTGCATCCATATCGGGGAGTGCGGCAACGCGGCCGGTACCTTGTTCGTCGGCGGCCGTGAGCCCTGGTGCATTCCGGACCAGTGCAGCAAGGCGGAGGTGCGCGAGATCATCGAGCGTTGTCCCAGTGGGGCCCTGTCCTACCACGACCATGACGACAGGCCCGAGGTCGCCCCGGGGGAGAACACGGTGACGGTCGCCTACAACGGTCCGTTGTACGCCCGCGGCGAGCTGGAGATCGAAGGGGCGCCCGCGGATATGCCGGGAGTCCGGTTCCGCGCCGCGCTCTGCCGTTGCGGTCTATCCACCAACAAGCCCTTCTGCGACAACAGCCACCTCAAGGCTGGGTTCGAGGACTTCGGGTCAGTCGGGGAGCGGGGGACACCGCTCACGGCCTTGGGCGGCCCGCTGACGATCAAGCCGCTGGTGGACGGGCCACTGCTGGTCAAAGGCAACCTGAGCATCCGTGCCGCCAGCGGACGCGCCGCCTGGGAGGGGACGGAGGCTGCCCTGTGCCGGTGCGGGGCTTCGAAGAATAAGCCCTTTTGTGACGGCAGCCACCAAACGGTCGGCTTCAAGAGCGGCTGAGCACGCTGCCGGTCAGCAGCTCCAGGTAGCGCGGGGCAACGCTCTCGGGTGCGGGAAGGGTGAACGGGTCCTCGCCGGGGTAAAGGCGGGCGCGCAGGCCCGTGCGGACGATCCCCGGATCGAGACAGGCGACGCGGATGTGGCTGCTGTCGCGGGTCTCGTCCGCCAGTACCTGCGCCAAGCCCTCGATGCCGAACTTGGCCGCCGCGAAGGCGCCCCAATAGGCCAGGCCCGTGCGTCCCACCCGGTCGGAGGTGAAGATCACCACCGCGTCCGCCGACGCGCGCAACAATGGCAGGCAGGCCTGGGTGAGCAGGAAGGGTGCGGTGAGGTTGACGCGCAGCACGCGCTCCCACTCGCCGCTGTCGTAGTCGTCGATGCGGGCGAGGTAGGGCGCGAAGGCCGCGCAGTGGATCAGTGCGTCGAGTCGCCCACAGCAGTCGCCCACCAGATCGGCCGCGGTGCGGCAGCCCTTCTCGTTGGTCGTATCCAGGTTCAGCGGCAGGATGGCGGGCTCGGCCCCGCCGGCGGCCTCGATCTGGTCATAGACGGCGGCGAGGTCGGCATCGGGGTGGTCGCACAGGACCAGGGTCGCACCCTTGGCCGCGGCGGCCAAGGCGACGGCGCGTCCGACGCCCTCGGCCGCGCCGGTCACCAGGATCATCCGGCCGTGCAGGGGTTGCTTCAGGGGAATGGGTGCTAGTTCCATGGGTGCGGGTTCTCGATGGTGTTCGGTGAGCGGTGTGGCGGTTGCCGGCTTTCGCGCCAGGCATGCCAGAGCTTGCGTAGCGGGGTGAGTGCGATCCGTTGGTCGGCGAGGTCGAACGCGCCGGCCGCGAGTTCATCGAGCAGCAGGTCCGCAAGGCGCACCCGGATGCGGATCGGCGTCGACAGTCCATCCGGCTCCCGACGCTCGCCGCGCAGCCGGCGCGCATGATCCGCCAGTGCGGACAGGATAGGCGGCAGGTGATGCCGCTGTGTCGGCCGCGCCAGGTCGCCGGGGTTGAGTCCGAGTGCGTCGAGTTGCTGTGTCGATACGAATTCGTCGCGTCCGCGGCGCAGCAGCCGGCCGCAGTCGCGGATCTGATAGACCAGGGTGGTGTAGGCGCCGAGCCGGCGTGCGCGATCGATCTGCGCCGGCCCCGGGTCGCCCGCGGCACGGGTCAGGAGTTCGAAAAGTGCTCCCAAATCCTGCGCAGCCGCGGCGGTCAGGGCGTCCGGATCGCGCGGCCGGCGGCGTTCGATGATGGCCGCGGCCCCGCGGGTCATCGCCAGGAAGGGCTCGGTCGGCAGTCCGCGCTGGTCGATGACCTGGCCCAGTTGCCGGCTTAAGGGGTGGCTTCCCGTCCCGGCGACGGTGCGCGCCAACTCGTCCTGCCACCAGCGCAGTTTCGCCGCGGCGACCGCGGTATCCGTGACCTGATCCAGCACCGCCTGCACCTGATAGCGCCAACCGTACAACGCGGCGAGCCCGTCCCGCCGGCTGGTCGGGGCGAGGCGCAGGCTGTAATAGGTGGACGAACCCGGCGGCGTGGCGGGGTTGGGGAAGCCCCAGTCGCCCGGCATCAGGGTGGGGTTCCGCGCGCCGCGCCGCGCTGTCCGGGGCTGGTCTCAGTCATCGGCGTCGCGCACACAGGTCACCAGATAATTCACGTCCACATCATCGGGGGTGAGCCGATAGGCGCGCGTCAGTGGGTTGTAAGTCATTCCGGTGATATCGGCGGCACGCAAACCCGCGGCGCGTATCCACCGGGCCAGTTCGGCCGGCCGGACGAAGCGGGCGAAGTCATGGGTGCCCTTGGGCAACATGCCGAGCAGGTATTCGGCGCCGAGGATGGCGAACAGGTAGGACTTGGGGTTGCGGTTCAGGGTTGAAAACACGACGTGACCGCCGGGACGCACCAGGCGCGCGCAGGCGCTGACCACGGAGGCCGGGTTGGGGACATGTTCCAGCAACTCCATGCAGGTGACGAGGTCGAAGCTTGCGGGTCGTTCCGCCGCCAGTGCTTCCACCGGGATGCGTCGGTAGTCGACCGCCACGCCGGTCTCCAGGGTATGCAGTTCAGCCACCCGCAAGGGCATGGCGCCCATGTCGATTCCCAGCACCTGAGCGCCGCGCGCGGCCATGCCCTCGGAGAGCAGTCCGCCGCCGCAGCCAACGTCCACCACCGCGCGCTGCGCCAGGGTACCGGTCCGCTCGATGTACTCCAGCCGCAGCGGGTTGATGTCGTGCAGGGTCTTGAACTCGCTCTGCGGGTCCCACCAGCGGGAGGCCAGCGCCTCGAACTTGCCGATCTCGCCGGGGTCGACGTTCGCGTGGTGGTCGCTGTGATGAATCGTCTCGGTCATGGGCTGGAGGAACCTGGTTGGCTGATTGGCTGGAAGCGTCAATCCGGTCATTTTATATGACAAGGCTGACTAAAATAGAGCAATACTGCATATTCCGGCAGCGGCTGTCGTGTCAAGGGGCAGCCGCCTGACGTTGGTCAACGCCTTCGGTTCGGCGGGATTGCTACCATGTCTCCTGATGGGCGGCAGCGCCGACTCGAGATCCCCCGCGGCGGGACGAATCGAACAATCCTGCGCCAGGCGGGGATGGGCTGCGATGCGGCGGATCAAGTCGCGCGGAACTCAAGCGCACCCGCCTGGAACAGACTAAACTAGACGGCTTTTCCTGCCGGGAGACCTCCTATGTTTGACCAATCCATGACGATTCGCGACTACGACCCGGAACTCTGGGCGGCGATCGAGGGCGAGGAGCGCCGTCAGGAGGAGCATATCGAGCTGATTGCCTCCGAGAACTATGTGAGTCCGCGGGTTCTGGAGGCGCAGGGCGGCGTCATGACCAACAAGTATGCCGAGGGCTATCCGGGCAAGCGCTATTACGGCGGCTGCGAGTTCGTGGATATCGCCGAGCAGTTGGCCATCGACCGGGCCAAGCAACTCTTCGGTGCCGCCTATGCCAACGTCCAGCCCCATTCCGGCTCCCAGGCCAATGCCGCCGTGTTCATGGCCCTGTGCCAGGCGGGTGACACCGTTCTTGGCATGAGCCTGGCGCATGGCGGACACCTGACCCACGGCGCCAAGCCCAACTTTTCCGGCAAGCTCTACCACGCGGTGCAGTACGGTCTGGACCCCGCGACCGGCGAGATCGACTACGCCGAGGTCGAGCGTCTGGCCCAGGAGCACAAGCCGCGCATGGTGATCGCCGGCTTCTCCGCCTATTCGCGGGTGGTCGACTGGGCGCGCTTCCGTGCCATTGCCGATGCCGTCGGTGCTTATCTGTTCGTCGATATGGCGCATGTGGCCGGTCTGGTGGCGGCCGGGGTCTACCCGAGTCCGGTGCAGATCGCGGACGTGACCACGACCACCACGCACAAGACCCTGCGCGGCCCGCGCGGCGGCCTGATCCTGGCGAAGTCCAACCCGGAGATCGAGAAGAAGCTGTCTTCGCTGGTCTTCCCCGGCACCCAGGGCGGCCCGCTGATGCATGTGATCGCCGCCAAGGCGGTGGCTTTCAAGGAAGCCCTGGAGCCGGGCTTCAAGGACTACCAGCGCCAGGTGGTGCTGAATGCGCAGACCATGGCGGAGGTCTTTCTCGCCCGCGGCTACGACGTGGTGTCCGGCGGTACCGACGATCACCTGTTTCTGGTCAGCTTCATCCATCAGGGGCTGACGGGTAAGGACGTGGACGCCTGGCTCGGCGCCGCCAATATCACGGTCAACAAGAACGCGGTGCCGAACGACCCCCAGTCACCCTTTGTCACCAGCGGTATCCGGGTCGGTACTCCGGCCATGACCACGCGCGGCTGCGGCCTGGCGGAGGCCCGCGACCTGGCGGATTGGATGTGCGACGTCATCGACGGGCGCGGCGATCCGGCCGTGATCGCGGCCGCCAAGGCGCGGGTGCTGGACCTGTGTCGGCGGCTGCCGGTCTACCAGCGGTGATCATCAGGGTCCGTTTCCCGATGGCGATTGGCGGCGGCCGACCGGGGGCTTGACGGGATGCGCTGTCCTTTTTGTGGCGCCGAGGATACCAAGGTCGTCGACTCGCGCCTGGCCGGCGAGGGCGATCAGGTCCGTCGCCGCCGTAAGTGCGAGGTGTGCAAGGAGCGGTTCACCACCTATGAGGCGGCCGAACTCAATCTGCCGCGTGTGGTGAAGCGTGACGGCAGCCGCGTGCCCTTCGACGGGCGTAAACTGCGCTCGGGTATCATGCGTGCGCTGGAGAAACGCCCGGTGGGCACCGAGCAGATCGATGCCGCCCAGGCGCGGATTCAGCGGCGGCTGATGTCGAGCGGTGAGTCCGAGGTGCCGTCGCGGCGGATCGGCGAGCTGGTGATGGATGAACTGCGCGGGCTCGATCAGGTCGCCTATGTCCGCTTCGCCTCGGTCTATCGCAAGTTCGAGGATGTCGCTGCCTTTCGCGAGGAGATCGATCGGCTGGAGCGGCAACCGACCCCTGAGGTCCGACGGCAACAACTCGACCTGCTCGATGGTCTGGAACCCAAACCCAAATGACCGCACGCAGGAGACCACACGCGTATGACCGCTGCTGATCCGACCGCGGCCGACCAGGAACTGATGGCGCGGGCCGTCCGCCTTGCCGCTCGCGGGCTTTTTACCACCGACCCGAATCCGCGGGTCGGCTGTGTCCTGGTGCAGGCCGGGGACGTGGTGGGTGAGGGCTGGCACCGGCGCGCCGGGGAGGCGCATGCCGAGCGCATCGCCCTTGCCGCGGCGGGTCCACGGGCGCGCGGGTCCACGGCCTATGTGACGCTGGAGCCCTGCTGTCACCAGGGCCGCACCCCGCCCTGCACCCAGGCGTTGATCGAGGCCGGGGTGGCGACGGTGCACTGTGCCATGGTCGATCCCAACCCGCTGGTGTTCGGTCAGGGGCTGGCCGCCTTGCGTGCCGCCGGTATTCAGGTCCGGACCGGCCTGCTGGAAGCCGAGGCGCGGGGACTCAATCCCGGCTTCATCAAACGGATGTCCAGCGGCCTGCCGTACTGCCGCTGCAAGCTTGCCGCCAGCCTCGACGGGCGCACGGCCATGGCCAGCGGCGAGAGCCGCTGGATCAGTTCCGAGTTTTCGCGCCTCGACGTGCAGCATCTGCGCGCCCGACACTCGGCCATCGTGACCGGGGTCGGGACCCTGCTCGGCGACAATCCGTCGCTCAACGTGCGTTTAGCCGCCGCTGATCTGCCGGGCATGGAGCCCGACGAACCCGTGCGCCAGCCCTGGCGTGTGGTGGTGGACACCCGTCTGCGTACCCCGGCGGGTGCCCGCCTGCTCGGCTTGCCCGGGATCACCGTGATCGCCTGCTCAGCCCCGGCCGATCAGCGGCGGGTGAGTCAATTGGAACTGGCCGGGGCCCGGGTGAAACAGTTTCCGGACCATCACGGACTGGTCGACCTGCGGGCCCTGATGAGCTGGCTCGCCGAGGAAGAAATCAATGAGGTGCTGCTGGAGACCGGGCCGATCCTGGCCGGGGCGGCGCTGACCGGCGGCTTGATCGACGAGTTGATTCTTTATCTGGCTCCGCACCTCATGGGCGACGGCGCGCGCGGATTGTTCCAACTCCCCGGACTGGAGCATATGGAGCACCGTATCCCGCTGATTATCGATGATGTGCGGCGGATCGGCCCCGACTTGCGGCTGTTGCTGCGGCCAGGGACTGCCGGCGCCCGGTGAGAAGCAAGCCCATCAGGGAAGGTCTTTGGCGTCTCGGTCGTTGTCGTTGTCGTAATCGAGGTGATGACACCCGCGAGGGCCTCGATCAAGATTCCGGCCACTTGGGCTCGCCGGGTGCGTAGTCAGGCCATCCTGGCCTGACACCGTCAGGGCTGGAAGCCCTGACTACGCATGCCGCCGGCCGGGATGACGATCAAGGCCCCCGCGAGGGCCATGATCGCGGTTCCGGCCAAAGCGGCCACTCGGAATTATCCACAGATGTCACAGATGAAGAAGGTTTATCCGACGACAATGACATCGACAATACCCGTTTTTTCTTAATGATTGGCTTGTTACCATGTTCACCGGAATCATTCAATCCGTCGGCCAGATCCGTCGCCTGGAGCCCCGCGGCGGGGATGTCCGGCTCACCATTGGAACCGGTAAACTCCCCCTGGCTGACGCCGCCTTGGGCGACAGCATCGCCGTCAATGGCGTCTGTCTCACGGCCGTGGTCCTCACCGCCGACGGCTTCGCGGCCGACGTCTCGCGTGAGACCTTATCCTTGACCACCCTCGGGGGGCTGACCCCCGGCAGTCCGGTCAACCTGGAGAAAGCGCTCACCCTGTCCACGCCGCTCGGCGGGCACCTGGTGAGCGGTCATGTCGACGGGGTCGGCCAGATCCTGGAGCGTGCGCAGGACGCCCGTTCCTGGCGCCTGCGCATCCAAGCCCCGGCCGAGTTGGCCCGCTACATCGCGCACAAGGGCTCGATTTGTGTCGATGGCGTGAGTCTCACGGTCAATGGCGTCGAGGGTGCCGCGTTCGAACTCAACATCGTCCCGCATACCCTGGATGAAACCATCATCGCCGGTTACCGGATCGGCACGCGGGTCAATCTCGAAGTCGATCTGATCGCCCGCTATCTGGAGCGCCTGCTCCTGCGCGAGCGGGCGGCCGAATCCGGCGGGAGCGGTCTGACCCGTGAATTTCTGGCCGAGCACGGATTCGGGGGCTGAACCGAGAGACCGGGCAAGCGGGATGGTGGATGCGCTGCGCTTATCCACCCT
This sequence comes from Lamprocystis purpurea DSM 4197, assembly GCF_000379525.1. Lineage (GTDB taxonomy): Bacteria > Pseudomonadota > Gammaproteobacteria > Chromatiales > Chromatiaceae > Thiodictyon > Thiodictyon purpureum. Next base: position 23,283 of record NZ_KB902553.1, read on the forward strand.
ACAAAAACGGCTCCGCTGGAGCAGTAGGGTGGATAAGGCGCGCCGCTCGGTGTTAGGGACTCGGCACGGCGGTCGCGCGCGCCGCATCCACCAGGTGCCGCGCGATGCCGCCCAAATTTGGTAAACAACCCGACTGCGCATGTCTGCAAGATCCGGAGGAGCTTCAGGGGCGACTAAAGTCGCCCCTACAGTCACCCCTACCGTCGCCCCACACTTGCCCCAGGTCCTTCCGTCGTGAGCTCCTCTCCCCAGCATCCGGTCGGCGGTCCCAGCACCAGATCCGGTCCCTCGAAGCGGACCAGATAGAGCGGGCGCTCCGGATCTTCCTCCAGATGGCCGATGTTGAGGATCACGCCGCGTGTGCCGGCGGCGGCGATCACCGCGTCCTCCGCCAGGTCCGGGATGCCCCCGTCATTGCTGATCTGCGTTGCGGCGTAGACCAGGTCGCCGGGGCTCAGTTGGTCGAGTGTCATGGTGCTGGCTCCTGAGAAAAAACGATCGGTTTCCGGGTGTCTGCCCGGTGCTGTCGGATATCCCACCCAATTGGTGCGTCAGACTGTCGCAGAGCCGACAAGCGGGCCGGCAACGCTGTGGTTTTCCTTTTTAAGTCAATGTTCCACGCAATGATTTCCCGGTGGCATGGAGATTGCTGAAATTCTCTCATCGATTTAGCAAGACTCAAGCCAAACGGAGCACCGGACCCATGTTGACTCTCACCCCCAGCGCCAGGAAAGCGGTCAGCCGTTTCATCAAGGGCAACGCGGACCCGGTGGCCGGAGTGCGCATCGCGGTCACCGGCGGCGGCTGCTCTGGACTGCAGTACGGCGTCACCCTGGAAGGGCAGGCCCGGACGGACGACTTGGTCGTCGATTGCGAGGGGCTGACGATCCTGATCGATCCCGCCAGTGCGCCTATGCTTGCCGGGGTGACGGTGGACTTCCAGGACAGCATGAGCGGCAGCGGTTTCAAGTTCGAGAACCCGAACGCCGCGTCGAGTTGCGGTTGCGGCAAGTCGTTCAGCGCTTGAGGCGACTGGCGGGTCATCACGATTCACGAACCCCGGAGAACTGTCATGTGGGATTACTCGGACAAGGTCAAAGAGCACTTCTTCAGCCCCCGCAATGCCGGTGCGGTGACCGGTGCCAATGCCGTTGGTGAGGTGGGGTCGCTGTCGTGCGGTGACGCGTTGCGGCTGACGCTACGGGTCGATCCCGAAACGCAGATCATCAAAGACGCCGGGTTTCAGACCTTCGGCTGTGGGTCGGCCATCGCCTCCAGTTCCGCCCTGACCGAAATCATCAAGGGCATGACGCTCGATCAGGCGCTCACGGTGTCCAATCAGGATATCGCCGATTTTCTCGATGGTCTTCCACCCGAGAAGATGCACTGCTCGGTGATGGGGCGCGAAGCCCTACAGGCGGCCGTGGCCAACTACCGCGGCGAGGTGTGGAAGGACGACCACGAAGAGGGCGCGCTGGTATGCAAGTGCTTCGCGGTGGACGCGGTGATGATCGAGGAGACCATCCGCGCCAATGCACTCTCCACCGTGGAAGACGTGACCAACTACACCAAGGCCGGCGGCGGCTGCTCGGCCTGTCACGAGGGCGTCGAGGAGATCCTGACCCGGGTTCTCAAGGAACAGGGCCGCGTCTTCGATCCCACGGGTGCCGCCCCGGTGCTCGCCAAGGGGAAGAAACTCAGTAATCTTCAGCGCATCCGCCGGATCGAAGGAGCGATCGAGGCGATCCGGCCCAACCTGCAACGGGACCGGGGTGATGTCGAACTGGTCGAGGTCGACGGCAAGAATGTCTATGTGAACATGACCGGGGCCTGTGTCGGCTGCCAGATGGCCTCCACCACGCTGGACGGCATCCAGCAGCGCATCGTCGAGGACTTGGGCGAGTTCGTCCGCGTGCTGCCGGCCAGCGCCATGCAGCACCGGGCCTAAGGCGACTGACCCTTTTGTCGAGCGACGATTCAACCGAGGCGAGCCCATGACCCAAGGTATCTATCTGGACAACAACGCCACCACCATGGTCTCGCCGGCCGTGGTGGAGGCCATGCTGCCCTTCTTCACCGAGCAGTTCGGCAATCCGTCCTCGATGCATCAGTTCGGCAATCGGGTGGGTCTGGCCCTCAAGCAGGCCCGTGCTCAGGTGCAGACCCTGCTCGGCGCCGAACACGACTCCGAGATCGTCTTTACCTCCTGTGGGACCGAGTCGGACTCCACCGCCATCCTCTCGGCGCTGCGGGCGCAGCCCGAGCGTAAGGAGATCATCACCACCGTGGTGGAGCACGCGGCGGTGCTGGCACTCTGCGAACAGTTGGAAAAGGAGGGCTACAAGATCCATCGTCTCAAGGTCGACAGCCGCGGGCGGCTGGACATTCACGAATACATGGACCTGCTGTCGGATCGGGTGGCGATCGTCTCGGCGATGTGGGCCAACAATGAATCCGGCACCCTGTTTCCGGTAGAGGAGATGGCCGATCTGGCGCGCTCCGCCGGGGTCATGTTCCATACCGATGCGGTTCAGGCCGTGGGCAAGGTGCCGATCAATCTCAAGGATACCTGTATCGACATGCTGTCGCTCTCAGGGCACAAACTTCACGCGCCCAAGGGTGTCGGTGTGCTGTACCTGCGCCGCAATACCCGCTTCCGGCCACTGCTGCGCGGTGGTCACCAGGAGCGCGGCCGACGTGCCGGAACCGAGAACACCGCCTCCATCGTCGCCTTGGGCAAGGCGTGCGAGGAGGCCATGCAGCACATGGAGTATGAAAAAACCGCGGTGCGCCGGATGCGCGACCGGCTGGAGCGGGGCATCCTGGCGGCCGTGCCGCATTGCTTCGTCACTGGCGACCCGAACAATCGCCTGCCTAACACCTGCAACATCGCCTTCGAGTACATCGAGGGCGAGGCCATCCTGCTGCTCCTCAACAAGCAGGGCATCGCGGCGTCCTCGGGGTCGGCCTGCACCTCCGGCTCACTGGAACCCTCGCACGTCATGCGTGCCATGGGCATCCCGTTCACCGCCGCCCACGGTACCGTGCGTTTCTCGTTCTCCCGTTACAACACCATGGACGAGGTGGATCAGGTGATCCGCGCCGTGCCCCCGATTGTCGCGCAGTTGCGCAAGCTCTCACCTTATTGGGGCGAGAACGGCCCGGTCACCGACCCCGAGCGGGCGTTTGCCCCGGCTTACGCCTGATCGGGTCTTGGTCCTCGTTCCGGCCGGTGTGTACGGGAGCCGCGCACGGTACCCAGCGTGAGCCGGACTAGCAGCCTGTCGGACTTAGCCCCTAGGATTAGGGTATGAGTCAACATAAAGGCTTTTTGTTGCTCCACAATCTAACGTAAGGTGATTTCCGCGAAAAATCCAACCCGTAGGAGCCCGCTTGCGGGCGACGGGNGGGGCACAATGACNCGATTCCGGCAGGTCACGTCGCCCGCAAGCGGGCTCCTACGGAGCTTGATTCTTGATAGCGTCTAATTCGGAAATCGCAAAAAGTCCGACAGGCTGCTAGGGCCGCCTGCGGCCAATAGGACCATCCCGCGTCTCTCTGACCCGACTGGTGTGCCAGGGTCGGCTTGCGCGTGTCGGCCGCGGGCTCTATGCTCTCCCGGACCGCCCGGTGTCGGAGCACTCCACGCTGGCCGAAGTCGCCCGCAAGCACCCGCGGGCCGTGGTCTGTCTGCTCTCGGCGCTGCGCTTCCACGAACTCACCACCCAGGCGCCGTTCGCGATCTGGCTCGCCATCCCGACCGGGCCGGACCGAGTCCGTGCGATATGCTCACCCAGCCCGATCCGCGTGACCGTCGACCGGCACCCAACCTCGCTACCCGATGGACTAGGGGGGGCACAACGCCCGCGCCTCGCCGGGGACGCCCCCATCTTGCCAATATTTACCATGGCCGCTAACCTGAAGACATGAGCACCATGAACATCTCCTTGCCCGACGCGCTCAAGTCCTATGTGGACGAGCAGGTCGTCGGCCGCCGCTTCGGCACCAGCAGCGAGTACGTGCGCGACCTGATCCGGCGGGACCAGGATCGGCAACGGTTGCGCGGTTTGCTCCTGGCTGGTGCCGACTCCGCACCGGCGGCCCCCGCCGATCGAGCCTATTTCGAAGCCCTGCGGACGCGCGCCGGCCAAGGCACCGCGGAGTGACCGGCAAGCCCGTCATCCCTCGCGAACGGGCCGACTACATCGACGTCTGGCGCGTGCTCCATGGCAAGCGCGATATCGCCAGGTGGATGCGGGAACCAACGGACCGCGACGACACCTGACCCCGCGACTTCACAAAAAGAGGATCTTCCTCGTCCGCCATCGACGATCTGATTGCCCAGGTCCAGGAATCCAGGCTGCGCGAGCAGTTGGGGCGCGAGTGGGCGCAGGCGCAGAAGACTAGGAAGTTCGGCCTGGTGTTCGACCGTCACTTGCCGGAGTTGGTCCCCATCCCGAAGGCCCGCCCGCGGCGCGGCGACGTGGTTGCACGCACTGGCGGCACGCTGACCGACCTCTGGCGAGTGCGTCGAGTGAGCGAGGGGATGGCCCACTGCGTCCGACCCGAAGGCACCCCTGGTGCCGGCGACCCCTGGGACTGGCCGGTCGACGAGTTGACAGTCGTGCGGCCGTTCGGCGAGCCGATCTTTCCCGCCCTGGTGCCGATGGGTCAGGTCCAGAACGGCCCGGCGGGAGCGCCCTGGCACTGTCTGATCGAAGCGGACAACTTCCACGCACTCCAACTGCTGACCTATCTCTACGCCGGGAGAGTGGACTGCATCTATATCGACACGTCCCGCCACTCCGGCGATTACCATTAGCGCTCGTCCGACTGCTCAATGTTCCCGGTACGCGGTCAGAAAAATGGCTTACGATCTAACCGTTCTCGATCCGACTGAATTCGAGGCGCTGGCCAGTGACTTGCTCTCGAAGTCCTGGGGCTCTCGGCTTGAGTCATTCAAGGAGGGAAAGGATGGCGGAATTGATCTCCGTCATTCGCGGATACCGGAAAACGAACCGACGACAATTGTACAGTGCAAGCGGTACGCGACCAATGCTCTCGCGCGACTGGTGAGGAAATGCAAGGAGGAGCTTCCGAAGCTAGCGAAGCTGCAACCGACGCGATATGTCTTGGCTACGACAGTTCCTCTTTCTCCAGACAATAAGGACAAACTGGTCGCAACTCTTTCTCCCTGGTGCCGTTCGCCCGCAGATATCTACGGTCCAGATGAACTCAACGGGCTGTTGCGGCAGTTTCCTGAGGTCGAGCGTGCTCACTTCAAGCTTTGGATCTCCAGCACAACTGTTCTCGAACGGGTTCTACATGCTGGCGTATTCTCTCTGACCGACGCGACCCTGGAAGAGGCGCGGCACCAACTAAGCAGATTGGTAGTTCACGAGGGTTTGTCGCGAGCGCTCGACTTACTTCAGGCACAGCATCACGTCTTAATTGTCGGAAACCCCGGCATCGGCAAGACGACCTTGGCACAGATGCTGGTTTGCCATTATTTGACCCAAGGCTTTGAACCTGTCTGGGTTACGAGCGACATTCGGGATGCTTGGAACCTAATCCGCGGACATGATGCTAAGGGGCAGCGGCTCGTCGTTGTTTACGATGACTTTCTCGGTCGCTTACGTTTCGAGTCGCCGCGATTTGAAAAGAATGAAGACGTCTCACTTCTGACGCTTGTCGAAAAAGTGGCGAGGTCATCCAATCTTCGCCTCATATTGACGACACGGGAGTATATCCTTGAAGACGCAAAGCGCATGCATGGTTCCTTCGACGAGCGAGCGCATGCGCTGCTCACGTGCGTGCTCTCCCTTGAAGATTATTCGCGGGCTCGCCGCGCTCAAATGGTATTCAATCACCTCTATTTCTCGGACCTTCCGCAATTACGGATCAAACGTTTTGTAAAGACCAAGGCGTACCGATTTGTCGTGGACCATCGGCACTTTAACCCGAGAATAGTGGAGTCAATCAGCAAGTATGCGAACAGTCGCGCGCGGAGCGATAAGGAGTTTATTGCATTCGTTCAGGAGGAGTTCGATAACCCGGCGAAGCTGTGGCAGCACCCGTTTCGATATGAAATTGGCGAACTCGCCCGAGAGATCCTCCTAGTGCTATGGACCTTCGGCGGCCCCGCTGAGGTCGGCGATTTGAGCAAAGCTGTAGCCCGAGTTGCGACAGTCGCCTCAGGTCCAGAGTATAAGCATCAGTTCGATGCGGCGCTCAAGCAGATTGAGGGAAACTTCGTCGCTACCAATCGATATGATATGTACGCGGGCAAGGGGGCCAGGGTTCATGTTATTGCTTTTCAGAATCCTTCGATAGAGGAATTTATTGAACGACAAATAATTCAGGACCCTTCCTGGCTGGAGGTACTCTGCCGAGCAGTGTCTTCATTGGCGCAGGCGAGGCAGATACTTCACCATATCAGCGACCACTCCACGCAATGTCTTTCGGCTGAGTTTTGGTCATTCATGAGAGAGAGCGGAGCGAGCTTCGAGCGAGTGCAAACTGGTAGGCCACAAAGGATGTTATTTGGATCTTCTGAGAAACCGCTGACGTTATGGTCGCGGACGCGGCCCACTGCGGCGCAGGGAGTGCTTACCCGGTTGGAGATTGATGCAAAGGCAGGGAGCGATGATCATAAGTCAATGGTTATTAAAGAGGGGGTTCTGACAACCTCTGGATGGGAGGAGATCATTCGGCCGCTTGATGGTAATATGAGCGTCGCGACTCATACACTCGCGCTCCAGCGTTGGATTGTGCACTCAAGCAAATGGACGACTGAAGAGAAGACGAATTCCGAAAACTGTCTGCGCGAAGCTATCTTGCGCGTTATCTTGTCAGAAGACATATGGTTTGCCGCCTGTGACTCTGTCGTGGAGCTTTGCCATGCCATAACAATAGTTAACTCCTGTGTCGGAGACGATCTGCGCCAGGCGTTAGTGGGGGCGGCGACGGCCACGGCACATGGAGTGTTACAGAACGCGGATGAGCCCGACATACTTCGGTCTGAGGCCGAGAGCCTGACGGAGGTGAGCAAGCTGCTTTCTTGTTCCGCCAGTCCATTGATTGAGGAACTGCTGAGTACTGCACAGTCGCTGGAGGAAAAGATAGAAGAAAATGAAGATGACGATGTGGATCGCATCCCAGAAGCAGAGAAACTGGATCAAGAATTCGATTTAGATGGACTCTTTCAGGGACTCCTGGATCGTTAGAGTACACCGCAGGTTAGTATGGCCTGGCTCGCGTCGTCGTGATTGGGTCTTCTCAAGACCAATTTCTCCACGGGCTGGGACTGCCCGCGGGCCGAGGTGATGATGTCCTTTCGCCGGGCGGAGGACCACACCTACATCGCCCAGTTGCTCGGGCGCATGGTGCGCACACCGCTCGCGCGGCGGATCGAGCGGGATGCGGCCCTGAACGACGTGCATCTGTTCCTGCCGTACTTCGACGATGCCGCGGTCAAGGCCGTGGTGGATGACCTGAAGGACGTCGAGCACGCGCCCCCGGCGGTGGTCGGCTCCAGCCGCGAGCTGGTGACGCTCAATCGACGCGCGGACGCGGCCGACATCTTCGCGGCCATGACTGGGCTGGTGACCTATCGGGCCAACGCGGCCCGGGCGCAAAGCCATCTGCGCCGCTTCGTTGGGCTGGCGCGGCGGCTGAACCTGGACGACATCGAGCCGGCGGCCTGGGGGGCGGTCAGGGGGCAGGTGGTCGCTTGGCTCGGGACCGCGTTGGACGGGCTCAAAGCGGCGGGGACCTTCGCCAAATCCGCGGCGGCCATCATGCGGGTCGGCATGAGGACCACGACCCTGGATACCGGTAGCGAGTTAGTCACGCCGGTGCGCGAGTGCGAGATCGAGGCGTCCGAAGCGGACCTCGATCGCCAGTTTGCCGAGGCCGGGCAGCGCCTGAGCAATGGGCTGCACCAGACCTATTGGGACGCCCACGGCGATCGTGATGCCCTGGACGTGAAGGTCGAGGTCATCCTGCTGGCCCGCAGTCATGCCGTCATGGCCGGGCTGGAGGCCAAGGCCGAGACTGCGTTCGACTCTCTGTATGACCGCCACAAACACGCCATCGGGAAGCTCAAGGAGAAAGAGGGCGTCCGTCAGGGTGACGCCGGCGCCGACTCCGCGGTTGGCGGCTACCGGTTCGATATCCTGGAGCCCCACGATCCGAGCCTGGCGGACAACTTCGAGAAGGCCGTGGGCCTTGCCCGCTTCGCCGAACGCCATGGCCATTTGTTCCACCGTATTCAACTCATCCGCAAGCAGCCATCGAAGGCCGGTGGGGAATGCTATGTCCGCTTGGAACTCAACAGCGAGGTGGTGCGCAAGCAGGTGTCGTTGGTGACATCGAATCCGCAGTTGGATGCGCTGTTCTCGCAGTATGTGCTGTAGGTCGAGGCAACCGTTGGGTCCGGGAATGCTTCTTCGCCCGCGGCCTACCTTCAGCGCAGAAACCGTCCTCGTTTTGACACATGATCGAACGAGAACACATGGGCATTTGGCGCCCGGTTGCAGCGCCCGACAAGGCGGCCGAAGAACTCCAGTCGCCCGGATTCAACGCGAACCATGTCGAGCCCCTTGGCGCCACAGACAGGGCAGTTGGCCACGTACCGGACGAGATAGAGGGTGTTCCGTTTGGCTCCCTCGTTTCTCCGAAGCTCAAGCAGGTAGTCATCCTGCTTCGATAGCGATAGGGGCTGCAAGAACCAGGGCGCAAGGATGACGCGATCGGCAACGAGGCGAAACTGCCAACCGAGGACCGTGTAGGCGATCAAGAGGGTGAGGGTGCCGATGAAGCCCAGTTTGAGGAAGGCTACGGTCGTGGATGCGGCACCCATGCCGACCAAGACGAGCCAGGACCAGAGTGCGGCGGCGATCAGCAGAATCAAGAATACCCCAACAAAGATTTTCCCTCCCTAACCCCCGAGATAGAAGCCGCGGTCTGACTGCGATGCTGAAAGCGATTGCCAAATCGTTCGGTGGCCGTTACAACGGGGCATACCGAAACTGGGTAATCCCGGTCGGCGCCATGGCTGCGGTCCTGGCTCAACTCGACGGAATAGGCGCGGTTCGGGAGAGTTGACGCGGCAATCCTTGCGGTGGCCCATCCAGTGAGTTGGCGACGGGCTTGGAGAGTCGTCGCCATCTGATCGAGTTAGTCGTCGAGGTCAGCATAGGATAGGCTCTCCGGGCAGAGTGCCGTTAACTGGGAGAGTGTGTTCTGAACCTGCTCCTGCGATGTCATCAGGCCGAACACCTGATCTTCCAGTTCGACGGCCAGGTCGAATAGTTCGGCCACCTGGTGGCGTGCGCCGCTATTGACCACGGCCATTGCCAATTGGTGTAGCTATCGCCGCGCATCTCGTCTATGGCATCGACCGCGCTCAGCAGCGTCGTGGTATCGAGGTTCTCTGGCGACAGTTGTTCCCATTCCGCGTCGGTGATGCTGATCGTCATACTCGTCCTCACTTTGTCATGGGCAGCACTCGTCGTTGCATCCATTTTGCTTCGCTGGTAGTGGCGCTTGATCGTCGGGGACAAACCGTCCTCTTTCCCACGCACCGATCAACGGTGAAGCAACCCCAGCCATCGCATTCTTCAGGGCTCTTGGCCGTTCGCGGGGGGCCGAGCGCCCGGAACGTTCCGGGTCCCTTGAGCGGCCGTCATGACTACAAGAGGCGATCAACATCCCGCGATCCACGTAGAACGCGGACAATATCAATGCCGTCACCAAGCGGAAAATAGAAAATCAGATAATTTCCAACGGGATGGCTTCGCAAGCCTGGTCTAAGCTCGTCACGGGGCGCTCCCGTGTTTGGAAAGTCGGCGAGGGCGACGCATCGCTCCTCTATACGATCAAGAAACCTGTCCGCATTCTGCGGGCTGTCCTGGGCGATATACCACCAAATGTCGTCGAGGTCGCTCTCCGCTTCTGGTCGTTTCAGTAAACGGGCCATGGGGATTTCATCCTTACCCTTGTTCCGCGGCCAGCCGCTTGCGACCTCGCGCCTTGATCTCTTGGATATCCAAGGGGGTTGCCTCGCCGCTGTCGATGCCTTTCTGGATGTCGCGCCTTAATTCCTCAAGCCGTAAGTCGCGCAACTGGTCGCGTTCTTCTAGGAGGCGCAAGGCATCCCGCATCACCTCGCTCACGGAGTTGTAAAGTCCGCTCTCGACCTTCCCTTTCACCAGTTCCTCAAGGTGCGGAGTCAGGGAGATGTTCATGGGCTTGGGTTCTCCAGCTCGGCCGTCAGTAACAAAGATTAGCAAAGATTGCTATTTGTAGCGCGAACCACTGAAAGAATCCAGCAAAAGCAGGGGCGACTTGGTTTGAGGAATCCGGGCCAACGGTGGGTAGGGCTCCCAACAGTCGTGTCACCAAGGGCCATTTGGGGCCGCTCCAGAAAGCGGAACATAAAGCACAGTAAGGGGCTCGACAATCTTTGGTACGAAAACTTACGCTAACGCCGTTCGCAGGTGTCGGGCGGCGGCGGCTTTCAGGTCCGGCTTCATGCGCAGACAGGACGCCAGCAGGTCCTTGACCGTCACCGGCGAGACCCCGGCCCCGTCGCGGTTGAAGAAGATGCGGGCGGTGTTGGCGTGGGGGAAGGCCAACTCCTTGGCGTCTTCGATGGCGATCAGGCGTTCGTCGAGTGGGATCTCGGCGATCATCGCCTTTGACAAGGTGGTCTTGCCCGAGCCCGTGGCCCCCGAGACGATGACGTTGAGCCGGTGGGCGACGATCTCGCGCAGGATGGCGGGGACGCTGGTTTGGTCATCGCCCTGATTCCCAATGGGCCAGCCGGCGAGCCTGGACCGCACGGCCGCCCGGTGGCGCGCCGCGCTGGTATCCCCGTTGGACAGGGGCGCGAAGGTGCCCTTGTCCGCCAACTCGTCGAGGCTGAAGGTCACACGCGACGGCCGGCGGATGGTGATCGAGGGCTCCTCGGCCGCCGGTGGCAGGACGATCTGGACCCGTTCGCCGGTGGGCAGGTGGCCGCTCAGGATCGGCGCCCGTTCGCTGACAGATGATACCCATCGGGTTCCCTGGTTCTTGTTCAGGGTCGGCTTATCTTGGCTAACTCGCCCAGTACCCCGGACAGGGTGTCGTTGGTGGTTTGCCGGACGAAGCGGCCCTGCGGAGGCCGCTCCCACGGTTGACATCATTCAGTTTTGTTGCGCGGCTTCGTCGAGCGACCGCCAGTCGAATACCTCGATGCCTTCGCGGCTGTAGGCCTCGTCCCCGCCGTAGATCAGCCAGCCCGGCAGCGCCTGCTCGCCGGCCAGCGTCTGCCATTTGGTGAGACCTTTGAGCCATTCGCGTACCAAGGTCGCGCCCGACTTGATCTCGATGCCCTGTAAGCGCCCGCCCATCTCGAAGAGCAGATCGATCTCATGACCGGTATTGTCGCGCCAGAAATACAACCCGGCGGGCCGGCCGTTGTTGAACCGCTGTTCGATCCGCCCCACGCGACCCGCCAGTGACTGGCTGATGCGCGACATCAGTCCGAACTGCTGTGAGCCGGTCAGCACGAAATCGCCCATGCGTCCCCGGTGATCGACCAGTCCCTGCAAATAGGACATCAGCTCCGGGCCGTGCTGTGCCTCGTCGATGACCGCGCCGTCCGGGAAGCGGGCGAGGAAGCCCCGCGGGTCGGTGAGGGCGAGTTCGCGCTGGTCAGGATCTTCCAACGTAACATAGGGGCGGTCGGCAAAGAGCATCCGGGCCAGGGTGGTCTTCCCGGATTGGCGCGGCCCGGTGATGGCGAGGATCGGGAATCCGCGTGCCAGGCGCAACGCGGTCTCTTTGGCATGGCGTGGGATCATCCGCCGATCTTACAGATTGCAGGTTGTACCTGCAATCTGTAAGAATCGGTCCGAATAGTGACATAATCCATTTAGATTCATCGGCTTGATATTGCCTGCCGCAGTCATTACCCACCAGGAATTCGAGCGAGCAACCTACATGACAGAAGAAGTCCGCATCGGCGTGACCGGTATGACCTGTGCCTCCTGCGTGGCGCGGGTGGAGCGGGCCATCGCGCGGCAGCCGGGGGTCGAGTCGGCGCTGGTCAACTTGGCGGCGGAGACCGCGGTCGTGCGGTTCGCCGGGACCGCGGTTCCGCTGCTCCTGGACGCCGTCCGCGCTGCCGGCTATGAGCCGGTGTTGGCGTCCGCGACCATCGGGATCGAGGGCATGACCTGCGCGTCCTGTGTGGCGCGGGTGGAGCGGGCCATCCAGGCCCTGCCGGGGGTGCTCTCAGCGTCGGTCAATCTGAGCACCGAAACCGCGACGGTCGAGTTCCTGGCCGCGAGCGTCAGCCGCGAGCGGATCAGCCAGGTGATCCGCGAGGCCGGCTATGAGCCGCTTGCGGCGCAGCCGGCGCCGGATGAGGCCGGGGTCCGGCAGGCCGCCGCCCTGGTTGGACTGCGTCGCGACCTGCTGGCGGCCGTGGTCCTGACCCTGCCCCTGGTGTTTGTGAGCATGGGGCGGATGCTCTGGTTCGGCCATGCCGACATGTCGCACGGTACGGTACCGGCACCGGTGACGTTCTGGGGCTGGCTGGAACTGATCCTGGCCACGCCGGTCGTGCTCTGGGCCGGCCGCCGCTTTCTGATTTCCGGTTGGCGGGAGCTGCGTCACCTGAGCCCCGGGATGAACAGCCTGGTGATGCTCGGCAGCGGCGCCGCCTACCTCTATTCGGTTGCCGTGCTGATCCTGCCCGGCCGCTTCCCACCCGGCACCGCCAACCTCTATTTCGAGGCGTCGGCGGTCATCGTGACCTTCATCCTGCTCGGGCGCTATCTGGAGGCGCTGGCCAAGGGTCGGACTTCCGAGGCGATCCGGCGCCTGATGCATCTCCAGCCGCACAGCGCCCGGGTCGTGCGCCCGGAGGGGGAGGCCGAGATACCGGCCGCCGCCGTGGTGCCGGGCGACCTGATCGCGGTGCGGCCCGGCGAGCGCATTCCGGTCGACGGGACCCTGACCGAGGGCGGGAGTCATGTCGACGAATCGATGATCAGCGGCGAGTCGTTGCCGGTTCGTAAGGGACCGGGCGACCCGGTGGTCGGGGCTACCGTCAACGGCACCGGTGCTTTCCGCTACCGCGCCACCCGGGTGGGAGCCGACATGATGCTGGCTCAGATCGTGCGGCTGGTCGAGGATGCGCAAGCCGGCAAGCTGCCCATACAGCGGACGGCCGACCGGATTGCCGCGGTCTTTGTGCCGACCGTCATGGCCGTGTCGCTCCTGACGTTTCTCACCTGGCTGTGGGTCGGCCCGGCGCCCGCGCTGGCGCATGCCTTCGTGGCCGCGGTCAGCGTGCTGCTGATTGCTTGCCCCTGCGCCATGGGGCTCGCCACGCCCACCGCGATCATGGTCGGTACCGGTCGCGGGGCGGCCCTGGGGATTCTCTTTCGCCGCGGCGACGCGCTGGAGACCCTGGCGCGGGTGGATCAGGTGGTGCTCGACAAGACCGGAACCCTCACCGAAGGACGGCCGGCGCTCACCGATCTCGCGGCGTTCGGGATGACCGAGGATGCGGCCCTGGCGCTCGCCGCCGTCGTCGAGCAGCACAGCGAACACCCGATCGGCACCGCCCTGGTGCAGGCCGCGCGGGCGCGGGGGCTGGTGCTCGCCGCGGCGACCGAGGTCGAGGCCGTTCCCGGTTTCGGTATCCGCGCCCGGCTGGACGGCATCCTGGTCGCCGTGGGCGCCGCCCGCTACATGGATCGTCTGGGCGTCGCGCTCGCGGCGGGTGCCGCGTCGGCGGAGCGCCTGGCCGACGCGGGGAAGTCGCCCCTGTATTTGGCGGCCGACGGACAACTGGCGGCCGTGCTGGCGGTGGCCGATCCGGTCAAGGCGGGCAGTCGGGCGGCCGTCGCCCGCCTGCACGACCTGGGGCTCTCGGTCACCCTGCTGACCGGCGACGGCAGCCGCACCGCGGCGGCGGTGGCCCGTCACTTGAACATCGAACAGGTCGTGGCCGAGGCGTTGCCGACGGACAAGATTGCGGAGATCAAACGGCTGCAGGCTGCCGGTCACCGCGTGGCCTTTGTCGGCGACGGCATCAACGATGCCCCGGCGCTGGTCCAGGCCGACGTCGGCATCGCCATGGGGTCGGGCACCGCCATCGCCGTCGAGGCCGGCGAAGTCGTCCTGATGACGGCCGACCCGGCGGCCATTGCCGACGCCATCGCGCTGGCGCGGCGCACCCTGGGCACCATCCGCGGCAATTTCTTCTGGGCCTATGGCTATAACGTCGCCCTGATCCCGCTGGCGGCCGGCGTCTTCTACCCGCTGACCGGATGGCTGCTCAACCCGATGATCGCCGCGGCGGCCATGAGCGTCTCGAGCCTGTTCGTGGTGGCCAACAGCCTGCGGCTGCGGCGCTTCAGGTCGCCGGTTCCAATGTGAGCGAGCCGCTCAGCCACTTTACTTACACCAGTGCCTCCAGCCCCTTGCGGTCTACCAATTCGAGCAGCTTCAAAGATGGGCCGCGGGGTCGCTTATCACCCCGCTCCCATTTCTGGATCGTTGAGGGGCTGGTATTGAGATAGGCGGCGAATACTGTTTGGCTGGCCTTGTTGCGCAGCCGGATGGTGCGTATCTCTTCCGCTGTATACGCGTGGATCTTCGGTAGGCACAGGGCGTCAAACTCACGCAGCGTTACGGTATCCATTACACCTGCTTTCGCAAGTCCCTGGGCAGTTTGGTGGACTGCTTCAAGAATGCTTTCTGTCATTGTCTATCACCTCGACCAATGCGGTTGCACTTAATGCCTGATCGATTGCGCGATCTGAGGCTGATGGTGGATGCGCTGCGCTTATCCACCCTACGAAACCGGGTCCGTTGTAGGGTGGATAAGGCGCGCCGCTCGGTGTCTGGGACCCGACACGGCGGTCGCGCGCGTCGCATCCACCAGGGGTCGCGAGATGTCGCCCAAACTTGGAGTTGCTGAAGCGTGGCGGCAACTCGCCGACTCGCTTCGGTGCCTGGCGCACCGGACCGGAGTCGATTGTGCTCCGGTCAGTGAGTCGGCTAGAGCCTCAGCTCTTGGGTGCACGGCACGCTGCCGCGCGTCATGCCTGCAGCGGCGCTTTGTGTGGCCGGTGGACTGTAGTCGATCCGCAGGCTGGCCGGCAGTTGGACCGACATACGACAAGCACCAAGGTTGGGAGTTGTCGGAAATCCTCCACAACCCTGCCAACGCTCGGCGAAACCACTGACTGGGCGATGGTCTTCGCCTTGGCGCGGTCTTTGCTTTCATTGCGGCTTAGACGAACCGGAAGCACGCCTATGTCAACCAAGCCAATGACCGTGACCATCAACGACACCACCCTGCGCGACGGGGAGCAGTCCGCCGGGGTGGCCTTTTCCCTGGAGGAAAAGCTGGCCATCGCCCGCGGACTCGCGGACCTGGGCGTGCCGGAGCTGGAGGTCGGCATCCCGGCCATGGGTGAGGAGGAGCGCCATTCGATCCGTGTCCTGGCGGAGCTGGGGCTGCCGTCGCGCCTCATGGTCTGGGCGCGCATGTTGCCCGGCGATATTGCTCAGTGCCGGGGGCTGGGGGTGCACCTAGTGGATCTCTCGATCCCGGTGTCCGATCAGCAGATCGCGGGCAAACTGGGGCGTGATCGGGAATGGGTGTTGGGTCAGGTCCAGGCGCAGGTGACCGCGGCCCGCGATCTCGGGCTGGAGATTTGTGTGGGTGCCGAGGACGCCTCGCGCGCCGATCCCGAGTTTCTGTGGCGGCTGGCCGAGGCTGCCCAGGAGGCGGGCGCCAGCCGCATCCGCTATGCCGATACCCTGGGTCTGCTGGAGCCTTTCGGCACCTTCGAGCGCATCCGCGATCTGCGCGCCATCGTCGATCTCGAGATCGAGATGCACGCTCATGATGATCTGGGTTTGGCCACCGCCAACACCTTGGCCGCCGTGCGCGCCGGGGCGACCCATGTCAACACCACCGTCCACGGGTTGGGCGAGCGGGCGGGCAATGCCGCGCTGGAGGAAGTGGTGATGGCACTGAAGCACACCCAGAGCGTCATCACCGGCGTGGACCTGTCGGAGTTCGGCACGCTCTCCCGGCTGGTGGCCAGGGCGTCCGGAAAACCGGTGGCCTGGCACAAGAGCCTGGTCGGTCAGGGCGCCTTTACGCACGAGGCCGGCATTCATGTCGATGGGTTGCTCAAAGACCCACTGAACTATCAGGGCGTCGATCCCGCCGAGATGGGTCGCAGCCACTGTCTGGTTCTCGGCAAACATTCGGGACGGCACGCCGTCTGTCAGGTCTATGCCGACCAACTGCGTTTGGACCTGGGACCCGAGGAGGCGGATCAGGTGCTGCCGCTGGTGCGCCGTTTCGTCACCCAAACCAAACGCTCGCCATGCACGGCGGATTTGCGCCGCTTCCTGGTGGAGATCGGCCACCCCGGTGCCGTTCTTCAGTGAAATGAATCAAGGAGCTGAACCGATGGATCTACTCGATTTCAGCGGCGAGGAGATGTACTTCGATGAGCCGGTGACCCCGGAGGTCGAGGCCCTGCTGTTGGCCGTGGCGCAGCAGTATGGGGATGATGCGGCCGAGCACAGCCTGATGCGCGCGTATTTTCTCGAACCGGAGCACCTGACCGTACTGGTCGCGTTGTATCGGTATTTCTTTTACCGCCACCGGTTCCGCGAGGCCCTCACCACGGCCGACCGGGCGATTGCCGTGGCGGCCCGGCGGCTGGAGCTGCCGAGCCGCTGGGAGCAGCTCACCCCGGCCCATCTGGGCGGGTCGGTGCTGGTCTCCATGAGCATGACGCGGTTTCTGTTGCTGGCGCTCAAAGGATCCGCCTACCTGCTGATGCGCTTGGGTGACCCGGCGGCGGCCCTACAGCGTTTCGACAAGATCGCCGAGATCGACACCAGCGATCGACTCGGGGTCAAGGACTTGCGCGCCATGGCGCAATCGTCGATCACCGAGGCCGCGGTGGAGCGCATCGGCGGCAATGTGAGCTTCATTGGACGATGATTATTAGTGGATAGTGGTTGACGGTTGCTGTAAGCCGTGTCTTTTGCGGGGTGATCAATCAGCGAGAGTGTAAAAATTTTATTTTTCCGTTGCTTTTCGCGGCCTTGATCGTCGTTCCGGCCACTTGGGCGCGCCGGGTGCGTAGTCAGGCCATCCTGGCCTGACACTGTCAGGGCTGGAAGCCCTGACTACGCATNCCGCCGGCCGGGATTACGATCAAGGCCCTTTTCGCGAGTAAGGGCGATGAGCGCCGCTGAGAGTCCGTGCATACCACCGTATTGCATTCACTAACCACTAACCACTAACCACTAACCACTAACCACTTCTTAAGCCCGGAGATCGCCATGACCGACGATGACTTTGAATCCGATCTGGAAGAACTCTCCAGCGCGGAGGATTTCCTGGAGTATTTCAAGATCGAGTACGACCCCAAGGTCGTGCAGGTCAACCGTTTGCATATTCTGCAGCGCTTCCATGATTATCTGGCCGATGTCGATGAACAGCCGGACGGGGCGGACGCGCGCTGGGCCTTGCACGCCGACCTGCTGGGTGCCGCCTACCTGGACTTCGTGACCTCCGACGCCAAGACCGAGAAGGTGTTTCGGGTGTTTCATATGCACGAGCCGAAGATCGCCAGTGTTCCCCTGAGCGACCTGTTGGGTCAGATTCCTCATGCGGCCGGCGTTTGACTTCGGTACCGAGGTGCGGGTCGTGCGCAACGTGCGCAACGACGGCACCTTCCCCGGACAGGCCACCGGCAGCCTGCTGGTCAGGCGCGGCAGCACCGGCGTGGTGCGCGACGTGGGAACCTTCCTGCAGGACCAGATCATTTACACGGTCCATTTCCTCGATGCGGACCGGATGGTTGGCTGTCGGGAGGAGGAACTGCAACTGGCGACCGACCCCTGGATCCCCAGCCGTTTCGAGTTCCGCGACCGGGTTCGGCCGCGTATCCCGTTAGGGATTCAAGGACGCGTTCTGGTGGAGCGGGGGATCGAGGGTGAGGTGATGAAGGTGGTCCGCGATGCCCCCGGCGGAGTCGCCTACCATGTGCATTTCAGCGGCGCCGGTACGCTGCAGGTTCCGGAGTCGGCATTGGACGGTCCGGACGCAGACGCCGCCGCATGATGGCCTTGATCGTAATCCCGGCCAGCGGCATGCGTAGTCAGGGCTTCCAGCCCTGACGGCATCAGGCCAGGATGGCCTGACTACGCACCCGGCGAGCTCAAGTGGCCGGAATCTTGATCGAGGCCCGCATGATCCTGGAGCGGGTGGTCGGCATTCAGCAATGGAAGCACGGTCCATGAACGCGGGAGGCGATAAGTAACGTGTCGGGGAATAGGCCAAACAACGACAACGACCGCGACGCCAAAGGGGTTCCTCAATGTATTTGTTTAGGCTATTTTTAAACGGTTCCTAACGAGCACATCCATGTCCGCTGAAGCCCCAAGTCTCCCGGCCGAGTTTCGCTACCATCTGCTGCGCGCCGCCGGTGCGCGTTTTCAGCTTGGCACCTGGGCTCTGGACGCTGCTCAGCGGGCGGAGGCGACCCGGCTGGCGCAGCGGACCTTTGAACTGGAGGACCTGGTCCTCGGCTCACCGCAAGCGCGGGCGGTGGTGATCCCAATCGACCAGGTTGAAGCCGCGGTGGGTGAGTTGCGCTCACGCTATCCGGATGGGGACGACTTTGTCTCGGACCTCGAACGCAACGCGCTGGATCTGGACACCTTGCGCAGCGCGCTGCGGCGGGAGCTGACCTTTGACGCGGTGCTGCGACGGGTGGGCGATCACCGGCTGAGCGTCGACGCCGTGGATGAACAGCTTTTTTATGAGCTTCACCATGAACGGTTCACCGTTCCGGAGCGGCGCGGTGCCCGACATATCCTGATTACGGTGAACGACGCCTACGCGGAGAACGGCCGGGAGGCGGTGCGGGCACGGATGGACCGGCTGGCGGCGGACCTGGACCATTCCGGGGCTGGCCGCCCGGAGCGGTTCGCGGTGCTGGCGCGCGAGCAATCGGAATGTCCGACGGCCCTGCAGGACGGACGTCTGGGTGAGGTTCGTCGGGGCCAGTTGTATCCGGCGCTCGACGCGGTTCTGTTCAGCCTGGCGGCGGGTGAGATCAGCGGCCCGGTGGAGTCCGAACTCGGCTTTCACCTGCTCCTGTGCGAGCACATTCTGCCGGCGCACGCGCTTCAGTTTACCGAGGCGCAGCCGCAGATCCGCCGGATTCTGGAGGAGCGGCAGCGGCGCCGCAGCCAGACGGCCTGGATTGCGGAACTGCGCCGAGGAGCGGCCGGGGATGCGGCCGGGCCGACCGCGCCTGCCGCTCAGGCCTGGCGCTCGGGGCAGGCCGCATGAATACGCCGCCCCCTCACGCCTGTTCCTTCTGTGGTGCCGTTCAGGGCGCCGATACCCCACTGATCGCCGGGATCGATGGTCACATCTGCGAGGCTTGCGTGGCCTTGGCTCACCAAGTGGTCACCAGTTGGGGGCGCACCCGCGCGTTGACCGGACCGCTGAAAGCGCCGCCCAAGCCGAAAGAGATCAAAGACCATCTGGACCGTTATGTGATCGGCCAGGAAACCGCCAAGGAATGCCTGGCGGTCGCCCTGTATAACCATTACAAGCGGCTGGCGGCGGAAGCGAATCACCCCCGCCGTGTCCTGGACGATCCGGATCGGGTGGAGATCGATAAGTCCAATATCCTGATGCTCGGCCCCTCCGGAACGGGCAAGACGCTGCTCGCCAGCACCCTGGCGCGGATCGTCGGCGTCCCCTTCGTGATCGCCGATGCCACCACCCTGACGCAGGCCGGCTATGTCGGTGAGGACGTGGAAAGCATCCTCGCGCGGCTCCTGGATGCGGCCGGCGGTAAACGTGAGCTGGCCGAATGGGGCATCGTCTATATCGACGAGATCGACAAACTGGCCCGCGTCGGGGAGAGCAGCCACGGTACCCGTGATGTGTCGGGCGAGGGGGTGCAGCAGGCACTGCTCAAGCTGGTGGAGGGGACCCAGGTCAAGATCAGCCCCAAGGGCCGCAAGGAGGGCAGTGAGATACCGGTCATCGACACCCGCAACATCCTGTTCATGGTCGGCGGGGCCTTCGCCGGTCTGGAGCGGGTGCTGCGGCGCCGGCTGGAGCCGGGCCCATCCAGCATCGGCTTCCATACCGAGCCGAAAGCGAAGTCCGATGCGCAGGGCGCCGGGGGCATCTACGCCGAGACGCAACCGGACGATCTGCGCCACTTTGGCCTGATTCCGGAATTCATCGGCCGGTTCCCGGTGGTCGTCGCTCTGCACGATCTGGACGAGGCCGCGCTGGTGCGCATCCTCACCGAACCCCGCAATGCACTGGTGCGTCAGTTCCAGCAGTTGTTCCTGTTCGAAGGCGTGGCCCTGGAGTTTGAGCCCGAGGCCCTGACCGCCATCGCCCGCAAGGCGATCGCGCGCGGGACCGGGGCGCGCGGCCTGCGCAGCGTGCTCGAGGGGCTGTTACAGCGGCCCATGTTCGAGCTGCCGTCGATGAGCGGCGTCACCGGTTGTCTGGTGGATGAAGCCGCCGTCAGCGGCGAGGGCGCCATCCGCTGGCAAGGGACGCAGGATGCGGACCAGGCGGACCCGGACGGCAGTCTTGCGCTGGCGGATGGCGGGTGAGGCTGAGAGGACGCGGTCAGTGATCGCGCTCCGGCGACAGGTCGCCGTCGACATAGTACCAACGTCCTTGATGGCGCGCGAAGCGGCTGCGCTCGTGCAGCCGGTGCGCCCGCCCGCCCAGCTTGTAGCGGGCAACGAACTCCACCAGACCGCGAACGTCCGCAGGCCCGCCGGCTTCGGTCGTGATGATCTTGAGTCCGAGCCACTGCACCTTGGGGTCGGCTTGCAGGTCCGGGGGTCGGGTGCTCGGGTGCCAGGTCGCGCGCACATAGTCCTCTTCGCATAACGTGTACGCGCTGTAACGGGAGCGCATGAGCTGCTCTGCCGTGTCGGGCAGCGCGGCCCCGGCGATGAATCGGCCGCAGCAGTCCAGGTAAGCTGCCCCGGATCCGCAGGGACAAGCGGCAGGTGCGGCAGTCGTTTTGGTTTTCATGCTCTTTGACGATTCCCCCATTCCTCTCAGCAGTTCCAAATTTGGGTGGTCACCCCCAACAGCGTGCTGGCCGCGAGGCTGATGGTGGATGCGCTGCGCTTGTCCACCCTACACAACCCGCAACTTTGTAGGGTGGATAAGGCGCGCCGCACGATGTTCGGGACTCGCCACGTCGGTCGTGCGCGCCGCATCCACCAGGGGTCGCGCGAGGCCGCCAAAATTTGGAATTGCTGCATTCCCCTCGGTCTACTGGACCGCGTTGGCGTAAGGCGGCTATTCTCCCAGGATCACCGGCCCGCGGGGTGCATTCATGCGCTGGCTTGCCATCCATCTCCCCGATCTGCCCCTGGAGGTCTTCGCGCGGGCGCGCGCCGCCGAGGCCCCGCTCGCGGTCTGTGTCCACCGTCGGGGCGAGCGCATCCTGCGCTGCAACACCGCCGCGATGCGTGCGGGTATTGGTCCCGGCCAAGGGGTCGGTGCCGCCCGCGCCCGCTGTGCCGAACTGACCATCATGCCCCGGCGGCCTGCCGCGGAACAGGAGGCGTTGGAGCACCTGGCCGCCTGGTCGATCCGCTTTACGCCTCAGGTCAGTCTGGCGCCGCCCCGCGCGCTGCTGCTCGATGTGGCGGCCAGCCTGCGCCTGTTCGGCGGGGCCGACGCCTTGCTCGCGCAGGTGAGCGGGGGGATCAGCGCACGGGGTTATCAGGGGCGGTTCGCCATGGCGCCGACGCCATTGGGCGCCCTGGTCTGGGCACGGCAGCTGGGGGCGTCGGCCGGGACCGCCAGCTGGCCCATGATCCCCGATCTGGACGCGTTGCATGCCGCACTCGACGGTTTGCCCCTGGCCGCGTTGGGCCTCAGTGCGCGCGAGTGTGAAGACCTGACCGCGCTGGGACTGCGCCGCGTCGCCGATGTGCTGCGCCTGCCCCGTCCGGGGCTGCGCGAGCGGCTGGGTTCCAAGCGGGTGGACTGGCTGGAGCGTCTGCTCGGCGAGACCCCGGACCCGCGCCCCACGTTCGTGCCGCCGCCCCGCTTCAGTGCGCGGATCGAACTGCCCGCGGAGGTCGACCTGGCCGAGTCGTTGGTCTTTCCCTGTCGGCGTCTGCTCGGCGAACTCGCCGGCTTCCTGCGCGGGCGTCAGGCCGGGGTGCCGCGGCTCGACTGGCGTTTTGGCCACGCCGGCCGGGCCGCTACCTGCTTCAGCCTGGGCGCGGCCCAGCCATTGGCCGACCCGGAGCGCTGGCTGGAACTGCTGCGCGGCCAGTTGGAGCGGATGGAACTCCCGGCACCGGTGCGCGAGATCGCACTGGCCGCGACGGCTGTCCTGCCCTTGAGTCCGCGTAGCGGCGAATTGTTTCCGGAGTTGGCGCGGCCCGGCTGTCGCCCGGATCCCGCGCTGCTCGACCGCTTACGGGCCCGTCTGGGTCGGGACGCGGTGCGCGGACTCGCGCTGGCCGCCGATCACCGTCCGGAGCGTGCCTGGCGCTGGAGCGAACCGGGCGAGACCGGCGGCGGCAGCGCGCGGCTGGATCGCCCGCTCTGGCTGTTGCCCCAGCCCGTGCCGTTGGAGGAGCGTGACGGTAAGCCCTGGCTGGACGGCGCGCTCGACCTGGGTGCGGAGCGGGAGCGAATCGATACCGGTTGGTGGGACGACTGCGCCGTGGCGCGTGATTATTTCATCGCCACCAATGGGCGCGGCGAACGTCTGTGGGTCTATCGGGAACTCAGGGGGCGTCGTGGCTGGTATCTGCATGGGCGTTTCGATTAAACCCCGCCCAGGGCGGTATGCGATGTTTTTGGATTGGCTCGGCCCCGGCAGATTCGACGATTGATGGAGTAGGCGCGGTTTAGTAGCGAGTCAAGAACAAGTCAATCACAATCGTCGTTGTCGTTGTCGTTGCCATAATCGCCGCCCTGAAGCATGACCGCGTGACCTCAGTTCTCATCGCCATCGACACCCATCCCACCCCCAGACCGCCCAACTCAGCCAACAACCGCACCCGCGAGCAGGATCGCTGCACGGGCGATCTGGTCGGCGAAGGGGACCCGAATTGAGTAAACTGTCCCCGGAATTCCCCTTTACAGGCGCCCTCGAACGGCTGATCATCAGCGCATCCGCTTTCGCCAGGGACATTGAAATGGAAGAGATCAACGTCACACAAGCCGCTCGGAACCTGACCGCACTGGTCAACCGCGTCGCTCGCCAAGGCGCGAGCTTTGAACTGACCCGCGGCGGCAGGCCGATCGCCCGTTTGGTACCCCCGAGCCCGTTGAAAGAGGTCAAGGTTCTCGAACTCAGCGCCTTGTTTGCTCGCCTGCCGCGGCTGGACCCGGACGACATTGACGCCTTTGAGCAAGACATCGGCGAGAGCGAGTGCGCCGTGGGCGCGGATCGGGACCCTTGGACCTAGGCCGAGGTCCCCCGAGCTTAAGACCGATAAGGCCGATGCCGTGGGACTGGTACTCGATACGAATGTGCTCATCCGCGCCGAGCGAAGCGCGGGCGCTGGGTGTCCAACGCTCGATTTCAGCCCCTGGGCCGGTTACGGCAACGTCTACATCAGCTCGGTCACCGCCTCGGAACTGCTGGTCGGCGTCCACCGTGCGACCACACAGGCACGCCGCATCAAGCGATCGGCCTTCGTCGAATCGGTCCTGGCCGCCCTTCCGATCCTGGATTTCAACCTGGCGGCGGCCCGCGTTCATGCCGAGATCAAGGCGACACTCTATGTCCGGGGCGAGACCCTGGGCGCCAACGATCTCCTGATTGCTGCAATCGCCGTGTCCGCCGGACATGCCGTGCTCACCACGGATGTTGATGACTTCCGGCGCGTTCCTGGTCTTAAGGTAGTCCCCTTTGATGGTCCTCGCTGACCTGCACCGACGCGTCACCTAATCGCTTTATCCCATCCTCCATTATAACAAGTTGAAACGCAACGCGAAGCACCATAATGCCCGATGATTACGTTCAGATAAAGAGTAGTTTCGGGCAGAAGATCCGAGATTGGCTCGGAGAACGTATTCCGGACGATTTAACGCTGCTTTCAATCGGAGAGAGCATTGCTTTACAGAATGGGCTGCTGTGCTTGTAAATTCCGAATCGATGGAATCAATGAGGCCCAATTTCTGTGATTCGTGGACGGTTTGACTGAGTGCCGAGGTGTCGGTGTTTCACGGAGAACGCGAAGGATCGGACTTGACGGACCCCGTTGCCGAAGCGGCTCGCTGGTTCGCCCGCAGCGGGCTGCTGGAGGCCGCGGACGCCCATGACATGCTGACCTGGTAACACGGTGGCTTTTCGCTCGACGCCGCGGTACGGATTGCCGGGGACGACCGCGTCGGCCTGGAACGACTGTTGCTCTACTGTGCCCGCCCGGCTTTCGCCCTGGAACGGCTAACCCAGGTCGACCCCGAGCGGGTGGTCTATCGGTTGCCGAGTCCCCAGCCCGACGGCCGAACCGCGCCGTTCCTAACCCGCCTTGGAGCGGCTCGCCGCGCTGATCCCGCCGCCGTGCCGCGATCGTCACCGCTAACACGGGGTGCCGGCGCCCCACCGCCGCTCGTCACGCGCCACCCCGCCGGTCGCGCTGCACCTCCCATCGCCCAACTCAGCCAAGAACCGCTTGCCCGGTGTCCTGAGCACGGCTAAGATCGGGGCCATAGCGGGTCTCTGGTGGTTGAATTTCCTATCCGTTCCATGTGGCCGATGGCGTTAGGTTAAGGAGATTTGGCATGATGGGTCTGCGGTGTTCGTTCTTCGCGGTACTGACAGCGTCGGTGCTCTGGCCGGCCAGTGCTGCCGCTCAGACTTTCGTTTGCCCGAATGGCCCTGGCCCGGGCGAGATACAGGTCGGTACCACCGGCGGATCCGGCGGCATTGCGGTAATCCCGATCTGCGCATCCGATGGCAGTAAAGATTCGTCTGGAGGTGCGGGCCCAGTTCCCGCTGGCCCGGAATGGGAAGACCGCTGGGGCGCCATCGCCAGAGGAAAGGCGGGTGGCTGGGGTGCGGTCGGTGACATGCGCAGCAAACGGAGCGCCGAGCAGGCCGCGTTGAAACAATGCGAGAGCACTGCCGGTACAAGCCGTGCCGCATGCAAGGTGTCGATCACCTATTACAACCAATGTGCGGTTTACGTCTGGGGATCGAGTGGCGGCGTATCGTCGTCCGCTGTCGATATCACGACTGCCAGCCAGCAAGCGCTCAAACTTTGCAACAAGACCTCGAGCGACTGTGAAATCCTCTACAGCAATTGCAGCTATCCGAAGCAATTGAACTGAATCGACCGCATTTTATTGCTCCATTTTTCTCGCGGGGTCGCTGATCTCCAACTCGCGCAGGATCACGCTGGCTTGCGTCCGATTGCGAGCGCGGGAGCGAGCGGGCCCAGCGAGACCCGGAGGCGCCTGACTTTCACGGCAACCTACAGGTCCCGCGGTTCTCGGCAGGCGACGCGAATACTTGCCCAGTGTCGCGAAGTGGGCGCGAGGGGGTGCGCAGGGAAGCCGGCAAGCGGGCCTCCCAGCGTCTATGCTTACCGGAACCGGTCTCTGAATGTCCTATCCCTCCCCCAAGCGCGCACACCCGAAGAGATAGTAGGAGAGACACCGTGAGTGACACTGCCTTTAAAGCGTCTGCGATCGGCCAACCGGCGTGCCGGTGCCGGCTGTGGTTGTTGTTCGTTTCCAGTCTCGCGCTTGCCACTGCCGCCCAGGCGGCCGATTTGACGATCTACGAGGATGCACTGGCGAGTGGTTGGCAAGACTGGTCGTGGAGTACGCGCTCGGCCGTCGATACCACGCGCAAGGCGACCGGCGCCTCGTCGCTGGCGGTTACCTATACCGCGGGTTGGGGCGGGCTCTCGTATCGTCGCGCTCCGGCCATCAATGCCGCCGGGTACTCCGCGATCCGTTTTGCGGTCTTTGGCCGCACCGGCAGTGGTCGGTTGTCGCTCTATATCCAGTCGACCGACGACGGGCCGGGCAGCCCGAGCGTCGAATTCACACCCACCCCGAATGTCTGGAGCCAGATCAATGTGCCCTTGAGCGCCTTGGGTAACCCGACTCAGATCGCCCGAATCAACATCCAGGACGGGACCGGCGCGGTGACGCCGACGTTCAACCTGGACACCCTGCGACTGGTTGGGCAGTCCCTGCCGGCATTGGCCCTGAGCGTCGATGCCGCGGCGGCGCGCAAGCCCATCAGCCCGCTGATCTACGGTATCAATGGCGACACCGCAACCGCCGCCGACGCAGCGTTCTTCCGGAGCCTGGGGATTACGGTGCGCCGCTGGGGCGGCAACAACAAGACCCGTTACAACTGGCGGATCGACGCCGGCAACACCGCCGGCGACTGGTATTTCGAGAATGCCCGACTGGGCAACGGGACCGCGCTGCCGGCCGATTCCGCCACCAACCGACTGATCGCACAGAACCGTCAATCGGGCATGGATACGGTACTGACCGTGCCGATGATCGGCTATGTCGCGAAAAACGGCAGCCTCGCGACCTGTGGATTCAGCGTGGCGAAATACGGGGCGCAACAGCAAGTCGATACCTGGCAACCCAACTGCGGCAACGGAGTCAGGGCCAACGGCAGCCTGGTGACCGGCAACGACCCGACCGACACCAGTCTTGCGGTCGGCCCCGAGTTCGTTCAGGATTGGACGAGCTATCTGGTGAACCGCTATGGTCGGGCCGACGCCGGCGGTGTGCGTTATTACAATCTGGATAACGAGCCTGACATCTGGTTCGAAACCCATCGCGACCTGGCACCGGTCGGGTTGACCTACGATCAGCTGCGCGACCTGACTTATCAATACGCAGCCGCCATCAAGACCGCCGACCCTGCGGCCCGGACCTTAGGCCCCGCCGTGATGGGCTGGACCTATTATTGGCATTCCCCCTACGACGGGCAGAGGGAAGACTGGTCCAGCCCGGACGACCGCGATGCCCACGGCGGCACGCCGCTGGTGCCCTGGTATCTGCAGCAGATGCAAGCCTACCAGCAGTCCTATGGTACGCGCATCCTGGATTTCCTGGACCTGCACTATTATCCGCAAGCCCCCGGTGTGGCATTGAGCGCGGCTGGCAATGCCGCGACCCAGGCACTGCGTCTGAACAGTACCCGCTCGCTCTGGGACCCGAGCTATGTGGATGAGAGCTGGATCGCGAGTGCCGGTCCGGACGGCGGCATCGTCAAGCTGATCCCGCGCATGCGCGATTGGGTGCAAGCCAACTATCCGGGGACCCAGCTCGCGGTCGGTGAGTATAACTGGGGTGCGCCGGAGCACATCAACGGTGCGTTGGCCCAGGCCGACGTATTGGGCATCTTCGGTCGTGAGGGACTGGATATGGCGCTGCTCTGGTCCCCGCCCCAGTCCACTCAACCGGCGGCATTTGCCTTCCGTATGTTCCGCAATTATAACGGGGCCGGCGGCCGCTTCGGCGAGACCAGCGTCGCGGCAGTCAGCAATGGCCAGGACCGACTGGCGCTCTATGCCGCCGAGGAGACCGCCACCGGGGCACTGACCCTGATCGCGATCAACAAGACCGCAGGCAGCCTGTCGGCACCCGTCACCCTGAGCCACTTCACCCCCACCGGGGTCGTGCAGGTCTGGCGCTATAGCCCAGCCCGATTGACCGCAATCGTGCATCCGGCCGACCAGATCGTGAGCAGCGGCAGGTTCACGGCCAATTGTCCGGCCAATTCGATCACGCTTTACCGGGTACCCGGCAGGCGGCTTTGATCCTGAATGCTGAGGGACGCGCGCCGGGCGGTCGGGTTGGGCGAGGACCTGCGGGGGCAGCAATTCTAAACCACCCCCAGACCGCCCAACTCAGCCAACAACTTCTTATGCTTCAGGGTTGGCCCGGCGTTGTCACATTGTCACATGTGCGTGTTAAGGTGATTTCCGGATTCTCCGATTACGACAACGACAACGATTATGTTCGTGTTTCACTTGCTTCTTGATTCGTTACTCAGAGATGTTTACCCATGAACCGGAACAGAACCCTGACCAGCCTGCTGCTCACGACCCTGCTCACTGCCGGGTGCACCCAGGAAACCCAGAATACGATTGGCCGCTCGATCCAGAACTGGACCGGCGTCGATGGCGTGCTGGAGGTCTACGCGGGCGAGAAGCTCGTGCGGCGTTTCATCAAGGTGGACAAACTCACCACGGCCGGCGCCACCCAGGGCGGCGGTGCGCGGCCTTACCGTTTCGGTTACGGCGTGCTGGATCTGAATCAGAATGGCCAGCAGGAACCGGGCGAGCGCAAGGTCTATTTCGAGATCAGCGACTACTCGACCAATTACGTGTTCTACGGCGATCCAGGGAGTTGATAATCACGCCAGGCGGTAACGGTCCTTCATGTCCAGGTAGACCAGATTGGACACGGCGCGGATGGCATTGCTGCGTTTGGTGATCCAGGTTCCGTAGTTCTTGGCGCTGCTCGAGCGCTCGATGATCCCGACGAAGGCGTAGGGGACGCGTCGGCCAAACAGTGTCTGGGCCTCGATGATGCCCATGTTGCCGCAGAGTTGCGAGGTCGAACCGGTCTTGTCGTAGACACGCACCGAAGAGGGCATGGACGCGACGCCCTGGCAGATGCGGTCGTGATTCGGCAGCGCCATCAGCGCCCGGAGTTCTTGACTATAGGGCAGGCGGTCCTCCCAGAGTGCAATCAGAAACCGACTGTAGTCGTGAGCCGAGGCGAGGTTGCGATAGGTCTTGCCCCCGGCGGGGATCTTCTCAACGACCCGCGTCTGCACGAAAACCTGCGGCGCATTGGTCTTGAGCACGGTCTCGACGTCCTTGGGTCCGCGTTTTGATTGATTGCGGCTGACCAGTTCGATGAGTTCGTTGGTGGCAGGGTTGCTGCTGCGCCGGATCGAACGCTCCATGGTGTCGCGAATGTCCTCGGTGTAGCGCACGCGTCCTCGCGAGTTTTTCACCTGGAAGAAAAACGCCTGGGCGACGAATGGCTTGATCATGCTCGCCGCCTGGCGCGGGGCGTCCTCATTGATCGCCACCAGTTTCTTGCCGGAGGAGAAATCGTAGACCGACCAGGCGGTTTTTTCGTTCTCGCTGATCTGACCCTGGGCCTTGAGTCGCTGCACCAAATCCGCGACCTGTCGCTGGAGCCCGTCCTGGCGCTGGGGCGACTCCTGACCGAAAAAGCCGGCCTTTGCGAAGCTCGGGGTGCCGCACAGCAGGCCGGCCGAGAGCGCGGCCAGTCCCTCCAGGAACCCGCGCCGATTGACAAAGAAGTGCTGGTTGAACAGGCCCGGATCATCGCTGTCGCGCGGTTGGTCGTGCATCCTCAGATTCTCCCAGTATTGACTCGGCTGCCGGGGCCTGCGCCCGGACGTGCGGGACAGGCAACCTGCCAGCCGACCCAGCCATCACCCCATCGGGGTATTCGCTGAAAGCATAGGCGGATGTGGTGCTGAAAACAAGGGGGTGCGAGCAAGGAAAATCTAAGTAAGTCAGCGGTATCGG
This sequence comes from Lamprocystis purpurea DSM 4197, assembly GCF_000379525.1. Lineage (GTDB taxonomy): Bacteria > Pseudomonadota > Gammaproteobacteria > Chromatiales > Chromatiaceae > Thiodictyon > Thiodictyon purpureum. The sequence continues at coordinate 52,923 of NZ_KB902553.1, forward strand.
GTTTTTTGTTCAAGTAGCCTTGTATGAAGTGCCGGGTCTTGGTCATCAACCCGGCCACCGCGCGATCGGCACGGTCGTCGGTCCGCGCGGCGGACCCTACAGGTCATACCGTAGGGTCCGCTGTGCGGACCGTCCGCGGCGATTATTGAACGCTGCCGAACGACTTGTCCGCCGCGCCGGCCGGGGCCGGTAAGCCGGCGAAACGACAGCCCTGGGCCACCGGGCCGCCAGGCAAGAGCGTGTAAAGATACTTAAGACCGCCTTTGGCGTGGAATGCCTCGTCCAAGGCGTCGTGAAGTTCGCGCACGTTCGGGCGCTCATGGGTGGCGAAATAGCCTTGCAGTGCCTTGATCACATGCCAGTGGTCTTCGCTCAGGGTGATCCCGTCGGTCTGGGCCGCGGCGGCGGCACCGGCACGGGTCCAGTCCGACGGTGCCTGCGGGAACTCCGGGTCCGGGGTGGTCGCACCTGGATTCATGAACTCGCTCATGCTTTGAAACACGTTCGTTACCTCCGACTGATTGAATAGACGCCGGCATCTGTAGCGCCGGCTCGCTGTATGCGCCGCACGGCTCAGCGTACGATAACGTACACGAGAAATGCGGCCAAGACTCCGAGCACTGCCGCTCCCAGGATGGCCAGGTAGAGCAGACCATGACCGGTTCGCACCCGCTGCTCCAGGCCATCGCTCAGCTGTTGGCACCGCTCCAGCGTGGCTATCGCGGTCGCATTGGCCTCGCGCTTGGCGATCTCCTGGATGCGGGCCATCAACTCGCCATCGAGCGGGACGGTCTGACCGGCGGTCCCCGGTACGACCGGGATCGGGGGGGAGAATTCCTGCACGTACCGATCGACCAGGTTCATGATCGCGCCGCGTTCGCTTTCGATCTCGACTTTGACCAGGTCGGGCAGGGTCTCCGCGACCAGTCGGCCGGCGGTAGACTCCAACTCGCCGGTGATCGCCTCCAACCTTGCCCAGGTGGCTTCCCGGTCGGTCGCGAGCGGTGCCTCGATCGCCGCGCGGGCCTCGGCGATCTGCATCGCGATCAGTTGTTGCGCCTCGGCCAGCAGGCGTTCACGCAGGTCCCGATTAAGGTCCGCCAGCAGCGGTGCGATCAGGTTTGACAGTCGGGCCTCGACGCGCTCGTCGACCAGCCCCGCGATGCGCAGCTCGATCTGCCGCTGCCAGTCGGGGGCCGCGGTTGGTGTGGGCGTGCTCGCGGGGCTCGGCCTGGATTCGTCCTGGGGTTGGGTTGGCGGCCGATCCAATACGGCTTTCAACTGAGCCAGGACCCCTGGGAGTTTCTCCGCGGCGACCGACTTGGGTAGAATCGCAACGACGCCCTTGCGTTGGGCGGCGGCGGCGAATTCCGGGTCCTCGTGTGAAGTACACATCACTACCGGAAGGTGCGCGGTGCGCGCATCCGCGCGGATGATCTCGAGTGCCTCGAAGCCGCTGAGCCCAGGCATCATGTGATCCATCAAGAGGGCGTCGGGCAGATCGCCCTTCAGGATCTCCAGGGCGGTCTCCGCGGACTCCGCGGTGTCGACCTCGACGCCGTGACGCTGCAACTGGAGCCGCAACGCGTAGCGAGCGGACTTGGAGTCGTCGACCAAAAGGATTTTCATTGGGTCCATGATCGCCAATAGCGGGCCAGGCAGGAAATGCCTCGGAAGTGTAATGAAGGTCGGAGAAAATCGCCATGCCAGCAGGATCTGTACGTTTTCAGTCGCTCGCAACCAGCGCGGACGTGGCCGCGGCGACCGCCGAGCGCATTCTGGCCGCGGCCGAGCACGCGGTCGCCGAGCGTGGGCGGTTTCTCCTGGTCCTGGCGGGCGGGCGTACCCCCATCATGGCGTACACCATGCTCGTTGGCAAACCCGCGCAATGGGACTGCTGGTCCATTTTTTTCGGTGACGAGCGATGTCTGCCGCCTGATCATCCGGAGCGTAACAGCGTGGCCGCCCGGCAGGCCTTCCTGGATCAGGTGCCGATCCCACCGGCGAATATCTACCCGATGCCGGCGGAGCAGGGTCCAGTCGCCGCCGCGCTGAGCTATCAGCGGACCCTGTCCGGGTCGGCGACCGGGAAGGCGGCCGCGGTGCCGCGACTCCCGTTCGACCTCGTGTTGTTGGGCATGGGCGAGGATGGGCATACCGCGAGCCTGTTCCCCGGACACCCGGTTCCTGATGGTCCGCTGGTGATCCCGGTGCTGGATGCGCCCAAGCCGCCGCCGAAACGGGTGTCGCTGACCCCGAAGGCGCTGTGCGCGGCGCGCGCGATGTTGGTTCTGGTGACTGGTGCCGACAAGGCCGATGCGCTCAGGGCCTGGCGCGCCGGGGCCGACCTGCCGGTGGGCCGCGTCGCCGCACTGGGTGCGGCCCTGGTCCTGGTGGACCGCGCCGCGGAAGGCGCCGCGCCGCCTTGAGACACCGCACCCCGTGACATGAGCGTTCCCCCACTGGGAGCGGCCTCCGGCCGCGCTGGGGGCCGGGTGAGTTCTGATACGGGGGATCCCGCGCGGCGGCCTTGATCGTCATCCCTGCCGGCGGCATGCGTAGTCAGGGCTTCCAGCCCTGACGGTGTCAGGCCAGGATGGCCTGACTACGCATCCGCGGCCGGAAGCCGCTCCCACAGGGCCGTCGGCCCCCCCCCTCAGGTCACCTTGATCTCCAGCCGCTCTCCGGTTTGCGGATCGGACAGGTGGACCGCGCAGGCGATGCAGGGGTCGAAGGAGTGGATGGTGCGCAGGATCTCGATCGGCTGCTTCACATCCGCCAACTGGTGGTTGTCCTGGAGCGCCGCCTCATAGGCTCCGGCCTGATCGGCGGGATCACGCGGCCCGGCGTTCCAGGTGGAGGGCACGACGGCCTGATAGTTGGCGATGCGCCCGTCTTTGATCACGATCCAGTGCCCAAGGGCTCCGCGCGGTGCCTCCATGAAGCCGGCACCACGGGCTTCTGCGGGCCAGGTTGACGGGTCCCAGCGCGTGGCGTCGAAGGTGCTGATGTCGCCGGATCTGATGTTGGCGATCAACTGGTCATACCAGCCCTGCATCTGATCGACCACGATCTTGGTCTCCAGGGTCCGCGCGGCGGTGCGTCCCAGGGTGGAGAACAGGGCGCTGACCGGCAGGTCGAGTTTGGACAAGGTCGAATCGACCAGTTCCCTTGTTTGGGCATGGTTCTTGGCGTAGAGGAGCAGCACCCGCGCCAGCGGGCCGACCTCGACCGCATGGCCCTGCCAGCGGGGGGCCTTGAGCCAGGAGTAACCGTCGTCGACCGCCAGTTGTTTATAGGGCGGTTTGACCCCGCCGCGGCCGTCGTAGTCGAGGGTGGTCTGGCCGGCGTAGGGGTGTAATCCGGTCTGCTTGCCGCCGCTATAGTCATACCAGGAGTGTGAAACGAACTCCTGAATCTGGGCAGCGTCGTGCAGATCCACGTCATGGATGGTGGTCAGGTCGCGGTTGAGGATGACCCCGCGCGGGAACAGGTAGGTCGCGGGGTCCATGGACCCGGTGGCCGGCAGGTCACCATAGCACATGAAATTGCCGAGACCCTCGCCGCGCTGGAACCAGTCCTTGTAAAAGCCGGCAATGGCCAGGGTGTCGGGCACATAGACCTGATCGACGAATTGCTGCATCGCGGTGATGACGCGCTGCACCTCGGCGAGCTTCTTGGCATTGAGTGCCGAGTCCGATTCCAGGTCGATGGGCGATGCGACACCGCCTACCACGACGTTCGGATGGGGGTTTTTGCCGCCGAAGATGGCGTGCAGGCGGGCCGCGTCGCGCTGCCAGGCCAGGGCCTCCAGGTAGTGGGCCACGGCCATCAGGTTGGCCTCGGGCGGCAGCTTGTAGGCCGGGTGGCCCCAGTAGCCATTGGCGAAGATGCCGAGTTGCCCGGATTCCACGAAGCCTTTGAGGCGCTTTTGGGTATCCGCGAAGTAACCCGGCGACGACTTGGACCAACTGCTCAAGGATTGCGCCAGTTCCGCGGTGGCCTTGGGGTCGGCGCTCAGTGCGCTGACGACATCCACCCAATCCAGCGCGTGCAGGTGATAAAAATGCATCACATGATCGTGCACATATTGGGCGCCGATCATCAGGTTGCGGATCAGTTGCGCATTGGGGGGCAGACGGATGCCGAGGGCATCCTCGACTGAGCGGGCCGAAGCAAGACCATGCACCAGGGTGCAGACCCCGCAGATACGCTGGGCGAAGGCCCAGGCATCGCGCGGGTCGCGGCCCAGGAGGATGGTTTCGATGCCGCGGACCATGGTCCCGGACGAGTAGGCCCGGCTGATGGTTTCGCCATCCATCTCGGCCTCGATACGCAGATGGCCTTCGATGCGGGTGATCGGGTCGACGACGACGCGTTCGCTCATGTCGGCTCCTCTTTATCGACCAGATGATCGGCGATCAGCTCGGTCAGGCCCACCACCGGGATATCCATGTTGAAATGCTCCAGACCTTCTTCGAGCTGGGTGCGGCAGGTGGCGCACATGGTCACCATGCGCTCGGGTTCCACTGCCTCGATCTGGGCCTTTTTGCGCTTGAAGGCGGCCAGTTTGAGGGGCTCGGCGCGTTCATTGGAACTCACCCCGCCGCCCGCGCCGCAGCACCATTGGAAGCGCCCGTGCTCCGGCAGTTCGACGAACTGCTCGGCCACCAGGTCCATCAGGTTGCGCTGCTGTTGAATGACGCCGCTCTTACGCGCCAGATTGCAGGGATCGTGCAGTGACAGCCGGTCCAGCTCCTTGCCTTCGGTGGTGATCCGGCCCTGCGCGCGCAGTTGGTCCAGAACCTCGATGATGTGGAAGACCCGGAACGGATAGCGCCGGCCGATCAGGTTCGGACCCTCCCAGCGGATGGCGGTATAGGCATGGCCGCATTCCGGGCTGATCACATTCTTGACCCCGAGTGCGACCGCCGCGTCCACCACCCGCTCCACCAGCAGGGCCGCGATGTCCTTGTTGCCGATCTGGATGCCGGCGTTGGTCGCCTCGAAGCACTGGGTGCTCAGGGTCCAGGTGACGCCGGCGTGGTCGAAGATCTTGGTGATCGCCTCCAGGTACTCGGGGAAGTTGATGACCTCCATCGATGAAAGCATCACCAGATAGTCGACTCCGGCCTGGTCGACCGGGACGGTGAGCCCCGAGCTGGTCTGGACATGCTCGATCTGGACCTGGAGGGTCTTCCACTGCAACCCCATGGGGCTGCCGGTCTTGACCGCGCGGACCGCGGCACCGGCCAGACCTTCGGGTGCATGGCCGGCGGCGACCATGCCCTCCCGTGATTTTCGCACCATCGCCTGGATGTCGTTGCCGACCGGACAGACCATGGAGCAGCGCCCGCACATCGAGCAGGAGTCGTAGATCAGTTCCTCCCACTCGGCCAGCATCGCGTCAGTGACCTTTTTTTGCAGACCGAGGGCGCCCTTGATCTTCCCCCACAGCGTGAATTCGGATTCCCAGACCAGGCGCAGCGGTTCCAGCTTGAGGATCGGCGTGTACTTGGGATCCCCGGTCTCCAGGTAGAAGGGACAGGATTGGGCGCAGATTCCGCAGTGCACACAGCTCGAAAAGAAGGCCGCGACCGGTCCGTCGATCTCGGCGCGGAAGGCGGCCAGGCCGCGTTCGAGGTTGAACGGAGTGACCTCAGGGTTTGCAGTCGGATTGACGATGGGGCTCATGACTGGACTCCCCGGCGGCCAAAGCTGGCCCCGTTGTACCAACGCGCGATGAACGCGGTGAAGATGTGGGTGAGCTTGGTGAAGGGCAGGATGATCAGGAACAGTTCGGCGGTCAGAATGTGCAGCCCGAGCGCCAGCGGATAGGGATTGATCAGCCGGTTGTATGCCAGATAGCCGGTCAGGACGACCAGAAAGGTGACCGCCCAGACCAGATAATCCTCGATCGTGCTGAGGCGCTGCTTCACCGGATGGGTCAGACGATGCACGAGGGTCGCCGCCAGCGCGACCAGGGTCACGGCGGTCACCAGATCCACGAAGGGGTTGGGCAGTCCGGGCCAGGAGATGCCGAACAGACCCTTGATCAGCTCGATGTGGGGGATGAAGAGCAACAGGGCGACGAGGAAGCCGAGGTGCCAGATCAGCCCCGTGAGCACATTGAAGGGCGCGCGCTTGAAGGTACCGGGGTCCGGCAATGTGCGGGTGACGACCGTGCGCAGGCCCGGCAGCCATTCGCCGGCACGCGGCTCCGCGAAATTGGGCCGTCGGCCGAGCAGCAGGATCTCGGCGAGGCGCGCGGCCAGGCCGAGCGCGAAGATGGCGATGGCGATGTTGAATAGTGGGCCCTTGGTGAACAGCAGAAAACCCATGGGGTCAGCGAGGGCGGTCATAGCGTCTGCTCCAGTTCGTCGGCGGTGACCGGCTGGCGGCTGACCGCCGCGGTTTCCACGGTGCGCCGCGCCAGGGTCGCGACCGTGCCGCCGACCAGGACGCCGGCCGCGCCGGCGGTGAGCACCTGGTTGCTGGAGAGACCGGTGGGAACGGACAGCGGTGCGTAGAAGCTCCCGGCGTCCCAGAACCGGGGCTCCGAACAGCCCAGACAGGGGTGTCCGGCCTCGATCGGCCAACTGGTGCCCGAGTTCCAGCGCATGGTGGCGCAGGCATTGTAGGTGCTGGGTCCTTTGCAGCCGAGTCGGTACAGACACCAGCCGGCGCGGGCACCCTCATCGTCGAAGGTCTCGGCGAACAGCCCTTTGTCGTAGAACGGACGACGGTAGCAGCGATCGTGGATCGACTGGCCGAAAAAGGCGAGCGGACGATGGTACTCATCAAGTTCAGGGAGTCGCCCGAAGGCGAGATAGTGGGCGAGCACACCGGTGATGACCATCGGCACCGGCGGGCAGCCGGAGACATTGACCAAAGGCTTATCCTTGATCAAATCCATGACTGCCACCGCACCCGTGGGGTTGGGGGCCGCCTCGGGCAAGCCGCCGAAGGCGGCGCAGGTGCCGACCGCGATCACCGCCGCCGCCCCCTCCACGGCTTCCATCAGCATCGCGTAGTTGCTGACTCCGGCAATGGTCGAATAGCCGGGGTTGGCATCCGGTCCCGGCAGCGAACCGTCGACGATCAGCAGGTACTGGCCGAAGTTGTCTTTCATCGCCTGTTCGCGGGCCGCCTCGGCGGCCTCCCCGGCGGCGGCCTGGAGGGTGTGGTGATAGTCGAGTGAGATCATCTCCAGGATCAGATCCTCGACCGTCGGTGCATGACTGCGCGTCAGTGACTCGGTGCAGCCGGTGCACTCCTGGAACGACAGCCAGATCACGCTTGGCCGCCGGGCTTGCTCCAGCGCGGCGGCCAGAGCCGGGATCAGGCCGGGTGACAGGGCCAGCAGGGACGCGGACGCGGTGCAGAACTTCAGGAACGCGCGGCGGGAGACACCCTGGTCACGCAGGTGCTCGCCGACACTGTGTTTCTTGGCGGTCATGGGCCTTTCTCAAGCGGGTATTAGTACTCGAACTGTGCTCTATCCTTGGCGCTGGTGAGGCGGGCGTCCAGCGTGGTCAGGGCGGTGTCGAGATCTTGGCGCTGGGTGCGCAGGATCTCGGGGATGTCGCCGATATCCAGATGCAAGGCCAGACGCTGATCCTCGGTGATCCGGTAATCGATGAGCCAGACCCCAGGAATCGCGGTCTCCTGGACATGGGTCGGACCCAGCGCATCGATCGTCGCCCGCACCTCGCCGACCCCGAGTACGGCGAGCAGGTGCGCCTCGTCTTCGGGGCCGAAGGGGATGGCATTGAGATCGATCTGGGTGCCTTCGCCGGTGGCGATCAGGCGCTCCAGCGCATGGCGGACCTCATGCAGGATGGGGACGGCATTGCCGCAGTTGGCGGTACCGTGGGACATCGACTGTACTCGGATTGGGATGCTGGATAATGCGGACATGATGCGTCCTCGGCAAGGCGTGAGGAGGTTCTGGATGCGACCCGCCGCCGACGGGTTGCGACAGAATTGAAGTTTAGCATTTTAGCGATAACCGAAATACTAAAACAGAATTATAGACCGCTCCAGCGATCTCGCCGAGACTTGATGACAATTCCGGCACGATCCGCTCGCGGTCCGACCGATCGCCGCGATCCGCGACGCCTGGTCGCGATGCTCATGCCGTCGGGCCGTCGGCGGCGTCCCAGCGCGCGAGCAACTCCCACACCCGCTCCAGCGCGACCGGCACCGCCGCCGCGACCGCCGGGGTCAGTTCATCACCCCAGTCGATCAGGGCCGGTTCGATGCCGATCAGGGCGCGTCGAGCGGGCAGGCTGTCGGTCAGGCGAGCGATATCCAGCAGGTCGGCCAGGCTGACCTCGTGGACGCTCTTGGCATGACGGCGCAACTGCCGGTCCATGGCCTCGCCTTCAAAGACCCGCACGCTGCCCGCGGCATCGCCCATGGCCGCGGCGTCGATCACGATCAGCCGCGGGCACTCCGCGATGGGGACCGCCAGCGTGAAGCTCAGGGTTCCGCCGTCGACGAAGCGCAGCGGCGCGGCCGGGTCCGCTGCGGACTCCAGGCGCCTGATGACGGCGGCCCCCACCGCTTCGTCGGCCAGGAGGACGTTGCCGAGTCCAAGGATCAAAGTTTGCGTACTCACGGGCTCAGTCCTGTGTGGAAAGCGATCAGTGGTCGGCAGCATACCTTGCTTGGCCTGGCGCCAGCGTTTAGCCTGTGATCTGGGCCAACGAGCAGGAGTGATAGCGAACGTGTGTCTCGGCATCCCGATGCAGATTGTGTCGATCGACGGCTTTCTGGCCCGCTGCACCGCCAAGGGCGTGGAGCGGGAGGCCAGTCTGTTCATGTTGCAACACGCGTTGCCGGCCGTCGGTGACCATGTTGTCGTCCACCTTGGGTACGCGATGGAGCGCGTCAGTGCGCAGGACGCCGCCGCGGCCTGGGAGGTCTACGATCAAATGCTGAGCGTGGAAGGGGCGGCCTAGCGTCCCCGCGGGCCGCCCCGACAGCGCTGTGGCGGGAGCCGGAGCACCCCAGGCTGATGGCCGCGGGTGAGCGCGCAGTCATTCAGCCGCGGCCAAGGAATGCGTTGGCAATGGCGTACTGGCGTTGCGCCTCGGTCACGTCGTCCAAGGCGTCCGCAGACTCCAACATGGCGCAGTTGATCGCCATGCGGGCCTGGACCGCGGCCTTCCAGGCCCGGCTCTGCCGTTCGGTCACCAGCGTCTCGGGGGCCAGGGCGGCGGCTACGGCGGCGGCGGCGAAGTGGTCGGCCTGGGCCAGCCAGTCGGTCTCTTTGCCGCAATCGGTGTAGGAGTGGGTCACATGGGCTTTGGCGGCCCGGTAGGCGTCGTCCAGTTCCTCCGGGGTGCAATCCTCACGCAAGGCGGTGGCGATCGCGCGGTGCACGCGCTCGGCGGTGACGAGGCGCTCGACACTCTTGGCAAAATGACCGCCCAGCCGCCGCTGCTGATCGAGGTTGAGCCCGTTGAGTGCATCGCGCAGATCGTGATCGCTGATAATCTTCGCCACGGTAGTAACGGCTCCGCGAAGGTGGATAAAGGTGCCCGCCGGCAGCGCCAGACCGCTGCTCTGGATCAGTCATTTAAATACAACATCCGGATATAAGCAAATTCCGATGCGATCGGCTTTGACCCGCGTCGCCTGGTTGCCACCGGACACCGGTGATCGGATAATACTGAGCATTGTCGCCCACGGGCGGCGCGCCGTTGTGAGGAGAGTGAGAGAATAATGAGAATCGGTATCCCAGCGGAGACACGGCTCGGGGAGGCGCGGGTCGCGTCCACTCCCGAGATCGTCAAGAAACTGAAGACCAAAGGATTCGAGCTGATGGTGGAGGCCGGCGCGGGGGTGCGCGCCGGCTACCCGGACGATGACTATGCGGCGGCGGGTGCGGTCTTGACGGACCGCGCCGGGGCCTACGACGTCGATCTGCTGCTCAAGGTTCGTCGACCGGACGGCGACGATGTGGACGCCATGCGCCCCGGCGGTCTGTTCATCGGTCTGCTGGAGAGCTGCGGCGAGGATGCCATCGTGGCCGCGATGCTTGCCAAGGGCGTGCGGGTACTCGGCATGGAGCGGATGCCCCGCACCTCCCGTGCCCAATCGATGGACGCGCTGTCATCGCAGGCCAACATCGCCGGCTACCGGGCCGTGATCGAGGCGGCGGCCCGCTTCGGCCGCTTCTTCCCCATGATGATGACCTCCGCCGGTTCGGCCAAGCCGGCTCGCCTGGTGGTGCTGGGTGCCGGGGTGGCCGGGTTGCAGGCAATCGCCACCGCCCGGCGTTTGGGGGCCGAGGTGCTGGCTTACGACGTGCGGCCGGAGACTCGTGAGCAGATCCAGTCGCTCGGGGCCAAACCGATCGATCTGGACCTGGGCGAGAGCGGGGCCGGGGAGGGCGGCTACGCCAAGGAACTCTCCGCCGAGGCCAAGGCGCGTCAGCAGGCCGCCCTGGCCGACCAGCTCGCCAAGGCCCATGTCATCATCACCACCGCGCTCATTCCCTGCCGTCCGGCCCCGGTGCTGGTGACTGAAGCGCTGGTTCAGCGGCTGCGCCCCGGGTCGGTGATCGTGGATCTGGCGGCGGCGAACGGCGGCAACTGTCCGCTGACCGTCCCGGATGAGGTGGTCGAGCGTCATGGCGTGCTCATCGTCGGATACACCAATTACCCCTCGATGGTCGCGTCGGACGCCAGCGCCTTCTACGCCAGGAACCTTGCGAACCTGATCGAGATCATGGTCGATCGGTCGGATCAAGGGCCGGTCCTCAAGGACCTCATGGCGGATGACATCACCAAAGCCATGCTCGTGTCATAGAAAAAACGCCAACGACCAACTCGTTACCATCAACGGCGCGCCCGCGCGCCCTACGGAAACCCGCCTATGTCAGACCCGATCGTCGCGCTTTATGTCTTTGTCCTTGCCTGTTTCATCGGCTACTACGTGATCTGGGGTGTCACGCCCTCGCTGCACACCCCATTGATGGCCCTCACCAACGCCATCTCCGGCATCGTGATCGTCGGGGCGCTGCTGGTCGCGGGGGCCGAGCGGGCGGGGCTTGCCGCCGAGCTGCTCGGGTTCCTGGCGGTCCTCCTGGCGTCCATCAACGTCTTCGGAGGCTTCCTGGTGACTCACCGTATGCTCTCCATGTTTCAAAAGAAAAAGAAGTAAGGAGAGCGATCAGTCATGCTGCACTTTAGTCTGTCTGCACACGGGCAGGCCCTGGCCTATCTGGTCTCGGCCGTCCTCTTCATTTTCGCCCTCAAGAGCCTGACCCATCCCGCCTCGGCGCGACGCGGGAATTTCTATGGCATGATCGGCATGGTCATCGCGGTCGCCGCGACCCTGCTCGGACAGGAGGTGACCTCCTACGGGTTCATCATCGCCGGGGTGGCGGGCGGCGCGGTGATCGGCACCATCCTCGCCATGCGCATCCAGATGGCGGCCATGCCGCAACTGGTGGCCGCGCTCCATAGCTTCGTCGGTCTGGCGGCGGTGCTGGTCGCCATCGGTACCTTCATCATCACCGCGCATCCGGATGCGGTCATGATGGGCGAACTCTCGGCGGGCATCGTCATCGGCGCCATCACCTTCACCGGCTCGGTGATCGCTTTCGGTAAGCTGCAGGGGTTGATCAGCGGCAGTCCGGTGAAATTCACCGGGCAGCATGCACTGAACGCCGCCATGGCCCTGGCCGTCATCGGTTTCGCGGTGCACTTCGCCATGACCGGTAGCGTGCTCTCACTGAGTCTGATGACGCTGATCGCCTTCGCTCTGGGGGTCACGCTGATCATCCCGATCGGCGGGGCCGACATGCCGGTGGTCATCTCCATGCTCAACAGCTATTCGGGCTGGGCGGCGGCGGCAACCGGTTTCACCCTGCACAACAACCTGCTGATCATCGTCGGCGCCCTGGTTGGTTTCTCCGGTGCCATCCTCTCCTACATCATGTGCAAGGGCATGAATCGCTCGATCATCAATGTGGTGTTCGGGGGCTTTGGCTCAGGGGATGAAGCGGATACCGGCGCCGGGGCCCTGGCCGCGCAGCGCGGCGTCAAGTCGGCATCCGTCGAGGACGTCGTCTACTGGATGGAGGACGCGGCCAAAGTCATCATCATCCCCGGCTACGGCATGGCGGCCGCGCAGGCTCAGCATGCCCTGAAGGAACTGATGGAACTGCTGGTGGCGCGCGGCGTCGACGTCAAGTTCGCCATCCACCCGGTCGCCGGGCGCATGCCGGGCCACATGAACGTGTTGCTGGCCGAGGCCGACATCCCGTACGAGCGGGTACTCGAAATGGATGAAATCAACTCGGAGTTCCCCACCGCGGACGTGGCCCTGGTGGTCGGGGCCAACGATGTGGTGAACCCCGCGGCCGAGGAAGATAAGTCGAGCCCCATCTACGGCATGCCGATCCTGCAAGCCGGTAAGGCGCGACAGGTCTACTTCCTCAAGCGCTCCATGCGCCCAGGGTATTCCGGCGTCGATAACCTGCTCTTCTACAAAGACAATACCTCGCTGGTCTTCGGCGACGCCAAGGACACGATCGAGGGGATGGCGAGTGCGCTCAAGGGGTCCGGTCATTGACCGCACGGTGACTCGCGCCGTTGCGCGGCGGCCGGAGCCCGCGCGTGATCCGGTGCGAACACTGCTCGTCGGGCTCCTGGCCGGCGCCGTCCTGGGCGGCGCCGGCGGTTTCGCCGCGGGCTTTTTCAGCTCCCCCGGGCTGTCCGCGGGGAACCAGGGCGGCCAGGCCATCATCAGCAGTCGTGTGGGCGAACTCAGGGCCGTCGGCCGCTTTACGCATGCCGACCCCGCCGATCGGCTCCACTACGGCAGCGGGGTCGTGCGTGTCTATGCGAATCGGGTGCAATTTGAAGACGACTTCGCGGTCGGCCCGGGGCCAAAATATCACGTCTATCTGGTGCCCCAGCGGGGCATCGACCCGGATACTCGGGTGGAAGAGACCATGTTCGTGGATCTCGGCCCGCTCGCCGCGTTCAGCGGCCGGCAGAGCTATCCGCTCCCGGTCGGAGTCGAGGTGGCGGATTACGGGTCGGTCGTGATCTGGTGCGAGCAGTTCAACAGCCTCATCTCACCGGCGGAGTTGAATCCGGGGTGAAATAAGCCTCCGTCGGAAAGACTTTGGCGCCGCGGTCGTTGTCGTTGTCGTTGTCGTTGTCGTAATCGTAGTCGAATTGATGAGACCCGCGAAGATACGATCGCACCTGCGTTGGTCCCGTTCGCGGCGATCGAAACCCGATCGGCATCGGGTGGCTAATGCGCTAGCAGCCTGTCGGACTTTAGGCGATTTCCGAATATGACGCTAGCAAGAATCAAGCTCCGTAGGAGCCCGCTTGCGGGCGACGTGACCTGCCGGAATCGCGTCATTGTGCCCCACCCGTCGCCCGCAAGCGGGCTCCTA
>NZ_KB902553.1:66366-139173 GCF_000379525.1 Lamprocystis purpurea DSM 4197
CGCCCGCAAGCGGGCTCCTACGGGTTGGATTTTTCGCGGAAATCACCTTACGTTAGATTGTGGAGCAACAAAAAGCCTTTATGTTGACTCATACCTTAATCCTAGGGGCTAAGTCCGACAGGCTGCTAGGTGAATTGCTCTTTCGATTACGATTACGACAACGACAACGACAACGATCGGATTCGTTACCTAATAAATTTCTGAGTCACAACGACGCCTCCGCGATGCGTGCCTCGGCCTCCTTGTCGCGCTCGATCAGGGCATAGGCGGAGTGGTTGTGGATCGACTCGAAGTTCTCCGCCTCCACCACATAGGCCGCGATCCGCTCATCCTCATTCAGGCGGGTGGCGACATCACGCACCATGTCCTCGACGAATTTCGGGTTGTTGTAGGCGCGCTCGGTCACGAACTTCTCGTCGGGCCGTTTGAGCAGGCCGTACAGCTCGGCGGACGCCTCCCGCTCGACCAACTCGATGATCTCCTCGATCCAGATGAACCCTTGGGTGCGCACCTGCACCGTCACATGGGAGCGCTGGTTGTGGGCGCCGTAGGCTGAAATCTCCTTGGAGCAGGGGCACAGACTGGTCACCGGCACCAGCACCTTGATCGCCAGGCTCGGCTCGCCGTCGCGGACCTCGCCGATAAAGGTCACTTCATAGTCCAGCAAGCTTTCCACACCGCTGACCGGGGCGCGCTTGTTGACGAAGAAGGGGAAGCGCATCTCGATGTGCCCGGCCGCGGATTCCAGGCGGCAGGACATCTCCTTGAGCATGTCCTTGAAGGAGTCGACGCTCAGTTCCCGCTCCTGGCTGTTCAACACCTGCACGAAACGCGACATGTGCGTGCCCTTGAAGTTGTGCGGCAGGTACACGTACATGTTGAAGGTGGCTACCGTATGCTGTTCCACCCCGCCGCGATCCTTGACACGGACTGGGTGGCGGATATCCTTGATGCCAACCTTATCAATGGCGATGCGACGGGTGTCCGCGCTCCCCTGGACGTCGGCGATGGTGCAAGTAGCACCGTGGGTGGGTTCGGTCGCTTGCTGCATGCAATCTTACTCAGCGTAACGTTAAGGGCAGGGCACGGGGGAGAGTCGGACGTCCGATCCCGGACATCCGCCCGAGATCCAGTCGGAAAACCCGCATATAGCGTTCACACCTGATATCCAGACGGACCTTCGTGTAGGGGCGGGTTTGAAACCCGCCCCTACGTCCGGTTATCACGTCCGAAGGCTATATACCGGCGCGTCCAGGGATGAGTCGCTTCAATTTTGTCGATTATTGGGGCAGCGCTTCAATCTCGCAAACGCGTGTCGCAGTCTGGAGGGATCCGTCGGCGGTTCTTCGTCAGGCCCCCGTCGTGCGTTGATGTCACCGACTGTGCCGCCGGGGGTCGATACCGGCTGCATGACCTGTGTCAGTGTTTTTTACACCTGCACGCGCCATCCTCAGGATGACAGCAATCGGTGAGAGATAGCATTATGTTATCTATTGGGTTTTAAAACTTGGCGCCATTTTTGCATTAAACTCATCAATGCTCGATTTCCGGGGCGAGCGAGCGCTCGTTCAGATCTTCCAGGAGTTCTCAGATGATGCAGGCCGAACATGTCAGCCAGGTTCCCGGCCGCTCCACTGGAGTCCGAGTCGCATTGTGTGCGCTGATAGGCGCCATGATGCTGACCTCCGAGCGCGCCTCAGCGGTCGCAGTCGAAATCGCCAGGATCGAGTGGGGTAGCGTCGCCGGCGTCGAAGCCTACAACACCTTTGCTGGCCACTGCACCAATGCGGGGGGGGCCGGGTGTCCGGCTGACGGCGAGGATTCGCCTGTGCCGAATGGAAATACCCTGTTCGGTTGGGGCGGCGCAAACGATCCGAATAATAGTGTCATCACTTGGACCAGCCCTGGTGCACTGGGATCCTTTGTCCTGGACAGGATCGAAATCAGCATGACGCAGGTCGATCCTCCGACCGCTCTGGGCAGTGGTAAGGAGGGCGTGATGCAGGGCGTTGGAGCAGCGCCGGTGTGGGAGTGGTCCAACGACGCGGCTGACACGCAAATGGTTGAGGCGATGATACAGATCGGCGTGGGAGGCAACGACGCGGTGCAGCAGGGGCTGTTCAGCGGATTTGTCAAGGGTGACACCTGGTACGCCATGGGAAACACCTTACCAACGCCGGTTTCTTTCGTGTTCTATGCGATCGATTTGGTTGATAAGACGATCAGCGTCAGCGATATGATAGAGTTCCGGCTATACGAGTCCATCTGGAACGGTGTCGATCAGGATTTGCCGGACCTCGTCTATGCGCCGATGACCATCAAAATCTTCGGTACCAGAGGTGACGTTCCGGTGCCTGGCACGCTCGTCCTGTTGGGCTTTGGCCTTGGTGCGCTGCGGCTGTGTCGGGGACGCGCGTCGCGCACCGCGCCTTAGTCGCGTGTCAGAACTAAACCGCCCCCAGCGCGGTATGCGATGTTTGTTGGATTGGCTCGGCCCCGGCAGACTCGACGATTGATGGAGTTGGCGCGGTTTAAAGTCTTGAAGAGCATCAATTTTAAACCGCGTCTCCACCGAGGTTGGTTGAATCCCCAAGGCCGAACACACAATGAAAATTGCGCATTTCGCGCCGGACGCGGTTTAAGTTAGACAACAAATACGATCGTTGTCGTTGTCGTCTCGGGTCACTGACACCGAGCGACGCGCCTTATCCACCCGTCAGCGGAGCTGATTTCGCAGAGTAAATATAGCTTCGGACGTGATAACCGGACGTAGGGGCGGGTTTCAACCCCGCCCCTACACGAAAGTCTGTCTGGATATCAGGTGCGAACGCTATAACCGGACGTAGGGGCGGGTTTCAAACCCGCCCCCTACGCCAAGGATCTGTCCGGATCTCAGGTACCAAGGCGATAATTGCACCGTCTCCACCATGAGCCTTGCCGCCGGCACGCCGCCGGCGGCGGCCACCTAAATTTAGCACTGTTGCCGCAACGTCCCACTAGCGCAATTGCTGCCAGACGCGCCAAGCTTGGATGTCGGCGGCGTTGATCAGTGCCAAGTCGCCTTCGGAGGTGGAGACCACCGTTGTGACCCGACCTGCACCGTCGCCGAAGCTGGACGGTGAGGAGTAGATGCCCGTGTTCCTGCCGCCGGGTGTCAACCGTACGCTGCTGCCCACGACCTTGCCCCCGTCGCTCGTCGTCAGCAGGTCCGCTTCACCGATTGTTCCGTCGAGGTCGAAGTCGAAGGGGGTGATCCCGAGGCGGCTGCCATTGCGCACATCCAAGGCAGTGATCCAACTATAGCCGCCGCCCGCACAGGGGTTGGTCTCCGGAACCAGGCTGACAAAGATCACCCGCCCGCCCTGCACATCAGGTTCGGTGACCACCCGTTCACCCTTGTTAAGGCCGGCGACAGTGTCCTTTTCGATGTCGAAGTCGATATACCAACCTAGGTGCTTGGACCAATCGATCGACTTCGCCGTACTGGTCCGGCCGCGGGTGACTTCCTCGCCTTCGTCGGTGGTCATGCGGAGATTGGTTTCCAGGAACTCCTGCTCTAAGAGCTTGTCGCGGCCTACCGCTGTCTGGGTGTTCGACCCGATATCCCAGATGGCGTAAAAGCTCTGAACCTGCGGTTCTGGGTTCGCTTCGATGTCGGCGAGATCAAGATATTTTCCGGTACCGAACAGGACAAGAGTGCCCAGACCCAGCGGGTGACGGGCCACCGCGATCGGGGCGGTGATCGGTTGGGCAATTCCCTTGGCATCGACGGCGGAGAACAGCGTACGGACTTCCGGTTCTTCGCTGTCTCCGGTGAGGTCGAAGCGGTAAAGGTTGCCGAACAGATCGGCCGCGTACGCAAAATCAGCAACGATATCGCCGCTCTCGATCGAACTGGTGACGACAGTGGCTTGCCCCAAGGCATTTGAACGCTGCTTGCTCGGGTCGTCTGACGGATTCAGCGGGTCATTCCGGCGCCCGACCCCGGTTTCAATCTTCTTGATCACTCGCCCGTCATCCATCGCAATGACATAGAGCACCGCCTGTCCACAAGGGGCCTTGCCGGCCTGATCCTGACCCGGCGCATCGCAGCCCTTGGCGCGACTCCCGTCATCCTCGGAACTGTTGTAGCCGTTGCCGGTAATGACCACCCAGATGGGTTCGCCGGTGGCCCCCCCAACTCCGCGCGAACGCGAACAATGGCCGGGCGTCCAAAGATGTAGCCCAGGTCCGGGTCACCGTCACCGCGGTCGGTGAACTCCCATTGAAACAGCTTTTTGGCATCCAACTCGAGGTTGACCGCGGTGGGGGGCGCATCCGTGACGTCCAGGGCGTAGAGCGCCTGGGCTCCTAGTCCGAGTGTGCCGACGAGCATCGTGTGCCAGCCCGTGTCGCTGAACCGGACATCGCCGATGGCGATGGGGCCATCCACATAGTTCTGGTGTGTATACTCCGTTAGGCTCAGTTGGTGCAGCCCCCGCCGCTTCAGAGGGTCACGGACATTCTCATGCTCCATGAGGACCGGTGGGATAAAGGCGAATGCCTCTTCGAGCGTGTCGGCATAGAACGCATGGAGCATGCCGTCATTCGCGCCGGCATAGACCAGTGTGACGCGATCCCGGTGCTTTTCCTTGTAGGCGATATAGTCCGTCGCGTTGTAATAGAAAGCGGGCGGTCCGACCATGACCGGCGCCGAGTTGATAAAATCACCAAGCAGGTTCGTGCAGGCCGTGGGATTGCTCGTCGGGTCTTTGCATGCCGCGACCTTGTTCGGGACCGGCAGCAGCGGGCGGGTCCGGAATCGGTAGAGTTCGCCATCGACCTCGTAGGTCTTGTCGCCGGCCACATAATCCAGTCGTGCTTTCGCCTCCAGCTCCTGCTCGTCAGTGGCTGTTGTTGGATCCTTACCTGTGAATCCGGCGCCTTTGAGAAAATCGAGCTTCCCGCTATCCGACAAATTGTCCCAACTGAATGGGACTCCCTCCTGGTCGTTCGTTGTCTTTGACGGCGCGGCGGTGATGATCAGTCGTGTGTTGTGCGTTTCTTCGCGGATGGCGTCCGCTGCTGACCGGTAGTAATCCCCGCTGGCCGGATCCTGACAGAGTTGTCCGGGCACGACCTCCAGCGCTGCACAGGGCGGATTGCCCAAGCCGGCAGAGACCTGGAAGGAGCGGATATCACCGCTCCATCCCGCCGAATTCAACCTGGCCTGATAAACCACGTCCTGACTCGCGGTGCTGCCGGTATTGACCGCGGCAGCGGCGGCGGAACTGTCTTTCGCCATGGTGCCGATGAGATTCAAGACCTCCTGGAAGCGTGTTGCCAGCTCACTGGGGTCGCCCGCATTCAGGTAGCCGCCGCGGCCGTTGATTCCGGCATGCCAAGTGTCGTCGACCTTGACCGGAACCGGGATTTTCTTGGACGTCCATGCTCCCGTTGCGTCCAGGCTGATGGCATCATACTCGCCTGGGAAGCCGTTCTTGAAGATCGTACAGGGGGTACCGTCCGGATTCGTGCACGGGCTGCCATCAGGATTGGTCTCGTAGTCGCCGTCTGGATAGTGCACGTTGCCTGCAACACCGAAGCCGACCGTGAACGTGTTGAGATGCTGCCAGTCCGCCGGGTCATTCAGCGGATTCCAAAAGATCTCTTCCGGGGTACCGGACACCGCCCGGATCAAGGTTGGCACGGCGTGCTCGACGATGCCGAGATCGGGCCTCAAGTCGGTGATCCAGGAATAGAAGGCAACGTCCGCCAGCATACCCCTATTCTGGTCCTGGAAAATCCTGGCGTAGTCCGCTGCTGGATCGTACTGGGTGATGCCTTGCGTTTGGGCATACGACTGCTGGCTTGGCGGCGGCAAGTCTTTTTTCTCGCCGTCGTTGTTCTCCAGCCATGCTGGTGGATCGAATCCGCGTGGGGGAGGCGTCTTCTTCGGCATCAAGTCCTCCCAGAAACCGTCGGTGAAGATGACATGGAAGTTCTTGCGACACCCATACTCCCGATTGGTGAGCGAGTCGGGCTCTGCTTGCGGGTAATCCAGATAAGCCTGTTCTGAACTGCAGAACTCATGGGCGCGCAGTGCGGCACTGAGCATAAAAGTACTATCCAGGGTGCGTGTTGGATAGAGCCATTGATAGAAATTCAGCTTGGAGGTTTTCTGGGACGGTGCGTCGGGTCGTGGGTCGGGCTCATAACGGGCGAACGTCGCGGCCAAATTATCGTAAGCGATCTCGCCTTCTTTATACTGACCTTGAATGGAGCCCTGATACCCCAGCCGCATACGCTCCGGAAATCCGGCCATGACACGACTCACGGCGGTCTGTGTGGCGAGCAGGCGGGTACGATAATAACTGAACCAGTTGGCGAAATTTCGTCGTGCCAGGTCACCTTCGGTGAGCGCTTCATCCGGGTCTTTGAGCTTGGCCTGGCGGTCGCGCAGTACATCCGGATAGATATTTGTCTTGTTCTTGTCGAGAATCACGCTCAGATCGCTGATTTCGCCGACGATCACCCGTTCAAGACACTCGGATGGGACCTCGTTCGCTGATATCCGCTGAAGGTCAAGTGCAGCGCACGTGGGGTTCGGTTCTTCGCCTGCGGCGGACAGTTTGTAACGATAGTAGAATGCCGGGCAGTCATTCTTCTCTTTAACGCAGCGCCAGGCCCATGCGGCACCAAGGTCGTACCCTTCCAAACCCTTCTCTTTTTTGAAGCTCTCGAAATCCAGGTGATCAACATCCGCCGAGTACCTATTTTTTGGGCTGATTGAATCCGCGGCCCAATCTTTGCACGCTTCACCGTTTGAAGGCGTCAGGTTCCACACCGGTGCGTAGTGCTGACCGAGATGCAGTGTGCATCCGCTGCCTATGCTGGGGCATGTTTCATCGCAGTTGTCGAAGTTGCCCTCCACGCAGCCCGCACATTCGGCAAAACCCGCAAGCGCATCCACTCGCGCCTTCTCGAAACGCGCATGACCCACGCTTCTTCCTTTCACGTTCAATGGGGGAAGATAGGTCACCGCCGGGTCATAGTATTGACGATTGGTGAGCGCCGCCGTATCCTGCCGGTCGATTCTGGGTGGCGGCTGTAAATCACCGGTGCCCCAGATATCATCGGGCAGAAACGCCTTATTCATGCTCTTGGAATTATCGATCGTCAAAATCACATTCGGCGGCGTGCCGGACAACAAGAAGACGGGGGCGCCGGCGATGTCGACCGTGTTATCCGAGGCGGCCGGAAGCGCTCCCGCCGCCAAGGCGGTGAAGAGACAGAGCAACGCGGCCTGCCACCTGCTCAGACCCCGGCGGTGGGGTCGCGTCAAGCGGCGCGGGCGCGTCTGTGAATTGAAGAGCCGCTGATTCAACATGATGCGATCCTCTGAACCGGTCATTGCGGGTCACGGAAAGAGTTTGGTGATGGTGGACTGCAACACCGCCCCGGAGTTGGTGCCGGGGTCGAGCCCGACCGCCGCGACGGTGAAAAAGTGGTAGCCCTTGCGTTTGGCGGCGTCCTCGAACTCCAGCGGTTGGGCATAGCGGGATTCGATCACGAAATGCGGTTCCACCTCCGCGGCATTCATGCTCCAGTCGACGTCATCCAAGTCGCTCATGGCCTTGCCCTCAAGTTCCGCTCCCTCGGTGTCGGGGTCGAAGTTCTTCCATGACGCGATGATGCCGGGAATGGTCGAAGCGCAACTGGTATCCGCTACCTGGCAACCCGGCCACACATGCGCAGTCCCGCTCGCGGTCACCATCGGGGGTTTGCGCAGCGCCGCGAGGTAACTCAAAGCGGCTTGCATTCCCGCCTCCGCGGCGTGAAAAGCGGTGTTCTGCTGCTTCGACTGGCCGGCCATCAGTTCTTCGAGAACGGAGGTTTGCATACTGTTCAACCCAAGCAGCATCATCACGACCAGGATCAGCAAACCGACGACTAACACGGTACCGCGCTGCCGCTTGGCCGGAACGATGAGCACGGCCGGGGTGCCGGTCGTCGCGGTTACCGCCGTGCGGCGGTTGCCCGGCAGGGCGGCCCTGGTCCAGGGTCGGCTTCGGGTCGAGGGCAGCGTTGGGTGCTGGAGCATTGCGATCACTCTGCAGGAGGATACCAGGGGGCCAGTGAGCGAATGGCGACGGTCGCATTGAAGGCTTCATACAGGCGCCGATCGGCTTTCAGGTCCTGGCCCAGGTCGCGCGGGCTGTTCGGGGCAGCCAGCGCCGGCAGCGTATCCGCCCTGCGTACCTCGTCATCGCTTGTCACCAGGAGTTCGATCCGTGCGCTGGCGACGCGGCCCCAGTGGTTATTCGCGGTCACCGTCGCCGGGGGCTCGCTGAACCGGGTCGCGCCGTCTTGGCCGTCGTAGGTGACGCGCAGGTCGGCCACGTCCATGGTCAGCGATTGGGTATCCCCCGCTGAAGCAGACCAGCGACACAAGGATGGCCGGTATGTCACGGGGTCCGTGATGCAGTTGTAGGCGTTGCCGACGCCGCCGCCTTGAAGATTGCCGTTTTGCTTGTTGACGCAGCAGATAAAGTAAACTTTGAAATCGAAAGGAAAGACGCGGGGGCGGATCGTCTTGCCGATGCCCAGTGTGCTGCCCTGTAATTTGGTCAAGGCCATATTCAGGTCTGGATCAAGACCAAGTGGTAGTATCGGCAGATCATCGTCATCCTCATCGCTCGACACCACAAATAGATCAGTTGTCTCGCAGTCGGTGATCAGCGCCAGACCGCCGGCCGTGATCCCTGCGGCCTTGACATCACCGGGCGTGACCCCGCTAATAAGCGTAATGGGATCTGTGAGTGCCTTCTGAAGGGCCTCTGGGGTTTTTTCTTTGATCGTGCGATTCTGTGCATAGAAACCTTCGCCGAAGGTGCCCCAGGAGACCAGCACATCACCGCGCAGCCAGCGCTCGCCGACCGCGGTCTGGGCCTTCGCGGTGAGACCAGCCAGTGCGCTCGCGGCCTTCCCCGGTGTGGCCGATGGGCTATAGCCGAGCGGTACCTTGGTGCCGATCTTTGCCTTGCCGGTGCAGTTGTCGACGTCAGCCAGCAGCGAACAGGCGAGCACGTTTAATGTCCCTTCGAACTCGTCGTGTGCGATATTGCGGCAAGCAGGGCTCCGACTGGGGCGCAGCTCGCGGGCCAGGAACTGCATCGCGTAGCGGCCGTTTTCCTGAGTCCGGGCTTGGGCTTCGGCCAGCCGATAGGCGGTGCGGGCGGACACCATCACCTGGATGATCCCGGCGAGGAGGAAGAGTCCGAGCACCATCGCGACCAGCACTTCGATCAGTGACAGTCCGCGCGCGGGCCGCGGCGACCGACAGTTCCGTGCCTGGGTGCGGCCGGGTCGACCCACCAATGCTGTGCGGGGAGAACGGATCATCGGCATATGCCCCAAAGTGAACATCCGGACTCGTTGCCACCTGACGTCGGTTTAGCCAAGGCCGTGCCGGCTAAAGCACCGGCAGGCGCGTGCAGACGCGAAAGGCTGTGTTGATAGGCGTCTTGCTCTTAGACGCGCTTCTGGGATCGCTGCGTGAGTCATCCCAGCGGACGATAATCTCGCAGTTTCCGACCCCGCAGTCCCCGGCCGTCTTGCAATCGATCTCCATCGCATTGTCCGAGTCCCTCGTCAGCCCATCCACCGGTTTCGATTTCGCGCCGGGTGCGGGCAGCGGCAATCCCAGCGCACAGAAATCCCGCTCCCACCGGCTGAGTGGCGTTGTTTCCTCGTCGCCTTCGCCATCGTCCTCAGCCTTGCCGCAGGTCCCTTGAAGGATGGACGCCTTCAAGTCGGTGAGGAGCGCGGTTGGGTCCGCACGCACCCGATCGATCAGGTCGGTAATGGCAAAGCTGGCGATACTGCGAAATCGGCTGCTGTCGTTGGATTTCAAAACAGAGACTTGCAGGGCGGCGATTCCGAGAAGCCCAACCGCGAGCACGATGACCGCGACCAGGACTTCCAGGAGTGAGAAACCCTGGCTGTCAGGGAGCAGCGCAGGTCGATGGCGGAACGGACGCGCGGGTCGCTGTTTCCTCCAGGAAGACTGGCGCAACGACGCGACAACAGGCAAGCTGCCGGCGTCGTGGCGCGATAAGGCCTCTGTGCAGTTCGACATCACCATCATCCATTTTGGATCTGGAGAAAGTCAGGGAATACCTTTCCTATCATAACTCTACCTCCATCCGTCAGGCCGCGGGTCCGATTTCCGACGGACTTTCACGAAATTCGGACGGACGGACGGAGCGGATGCCTTAAGCCTCGACTCAGCCAACGGCGGTTGCGTCGATCAAGGGCGAAAGGACTCCTCTTGCGCTGTTCTTGATGGAGTATACAGCGGCAGGCGGTGATCTTGTGTGAACCAGGACGCGCGCCGGTCGTTTCGACTTTGGGCGGCAGTAACCGGCATGGCGCCGTCGGCGGGACCGATGGTGGATGCGCTGCGCTTACCCACCCTACGAAACCGGCTGCGTTGTCGGTTGGATAAGGCGCGCCGGCCTCGATCAAGATTCCGGCCACTTGGACTCGCCGGGTGCGTAGTCAGGCCATCCTGGCCTGACATCCTCAGGGCTGGAAGCCCTGACTACGCACGCCGCTGGCCGGGATTACGATCAAGGCCGGCGCGCCGCTCGGTGTCAGGGACCCGGCACAGGGGTCGCGCGATGCTGCCCAAACTTGGAATTGCTGCCCGGCACACCAGGCATCGCGGCCAGCGTCCGGCGCGGGAGGGGTTCGGTTGGGCAGGGGGGTATCAGTACCGTTAAAAATGGCGGAGAGAGAGGGATTCGAACCCTCGATGGGCTTTTGACCCATACTCCCTTAGCAGGGGAGCGCCTTCAGCCGCTCGGCCATCTCTCCAAAAAATCTTCGAACCAACGCGGTAACCACTGCTTTGCGACCAGCAGCGACGGAGTGTTCTGCTGTCTCCTTGTGGGATAAATCCTGCGGCTGCGGTGGATTCCTGATGATCAGAACCATCGCCGACCGAGCTTATCGGACTCGCAAGATACGAGTCCGATATTATAGCGCGGTCAGAGTTCGCTTACCAGTTACTCTGGCGCGGCGGCCTCTTCGCTGGTGCCGGGCGCGGGCCCGTGACCAGCTTCCGCTTGCTCGCGTTTGATGCGTTCGTAGATCTCCTCGCGATGCACGGCGACGTCCCGCGGGGCGTTGACGCCGATGCGGACTTGGTTACCTTTTACGCCAAGGACTGTCACGGTGACTTCGTCACCAATCATAAGGGTCTCGCCGACACGGCGAGTTAAGATCAACATCGTTGCTTTCTCCCTTCGTTCCTTTATCCGACATACGTGGTGCGCCCGAACGTAACCGCGGCAATCATCCGCGCCCGGTTGCGCGGGCACCAACCACACCCAGACCAAGCAGGGGGTGCACAACCCCCACTTGGGATTCTAACAATAGCTTAGGCTGAGCCCAAGCTTTTGCTGCAATTCCATGACATCTCTCAGCCAAATAAATTATTTTAGGCCATGAAAATCGTGACGTGCGTCCTGCACCGCCCGCGCCAACGGATCAGCCCGCCTGATTCGGGCGGTCGAGTTCGAAGGCATCGTGCAGGCAGCGCACCCCGAGTTCCAGATATTTTTCATCGACGACGACCGAGATTTTGATCTCGGAGGTGGAGATCATGCGGATGTTGATCCCCTCGCGTGCCAGGGCGCCGAACATGGTGCTGGCGATGCCGGCATGGTTGCGCATCCCCACGCCCACCAGCGAGATCTTGACGATGCGCTTGTCGCCGAGTACCTGACGTGCGGCCAGCGTCGCGGCCGTCTTGTTGAGGCAGTCCAGGGCGCGGTCGAAGTCGTTGCGGTGCACCGTGAAGGTGAAGTCGGTGGTGGTCTCATCCGGTGCAATGTTCTGGACGATCATGTCGACTTCAATGTTGGCATCGGCGATCGGCCCGAGAATCTTGTGGGCGACGCCGGGCTGATCCGGCACGCCCAGGACGGTCAATTTAGCCTCGTCTCGGCTGAAGGCGATGCCGGCGATCTTGGCGTCTTCCACGGTGTCTTCCTCAAATGTGATCAGCGTGCCCGCGCCCTCATCGAAACTGGAGAGCACGCGTAATGGGACCCGATATTTCCCGGCGAATTCCACCGAGCGGATCTGCAGGACCTTGGAGCCGAGACTCGCCATCTCCAGCATCTCTTCGAAGGTGATGCGATCGAGCTTGCGCGCCTTGGGTTCGACACGCGGGTCAGTGGTGTAGACGCCGTCCACATCGGTGTAAATCTGGCACTCATCGGCTTTGATGGCGGCCGCGATGGCGACCGCTGAAGTATCAGAGCCGCCGCGCCCGAGTGTCGTGATATTGCCCTGCGCATCGATGCCCTGGAACCCGGCGATGACCACCACCCGGCCGGCATCCAGGTCGGCGCGCACGCGGGCCGCGTCGATATCGCGGATGCGCGCCTTGTTGTGGGTGCTGTCGGTCAGGATGTGAACCTGAGCGCCGGTGTAGGAGCGCGCCGGGCAGCCCTGGGCATCCAGCGCCATCGTCAGCAGGGCGATGGTGACCTGCTCGCCGGTCGAGAGCAGCACGTCCAGTTCCCGCGGCAGCGGTTGCTCCTGGACCTGCTTTGCCAGCCCGATCAGCCGGTCGGTCTCACCGGACATGGCGGAGACCACCACCACGACCTGGTTGCCCTGGTCGCGCCAGCGCTTGACGCGGTCAGCGACGGCGCGGATGCGCTCGCTGTTGGCGACCGAGGTGCCGCCATATTTCTGTACGATCAAAGCCATCAAAATCTCTACTGCAATGGGAAATGAGTCATTCTAGCAGCCTGTCGGACTTAGCCCCTAGGATGAGGGCATGAGTCAACATAAAGGCTTTTTGTTGCTCCATAATCTAACGTAAGGTGATTTCCGCGAGAAATCCAACCCGTAGGAGCCCGCTTGCGGGCGACGGGTGGGGGCACAATGACGCGATTCCGGCAGGTCACGTCGCCCGCAAGCGGGCTCCTACGGAGCTTGATTCTTGATAGCGCCTTATTCGGAAGTCGCCTAAAGTCCGACAGGCTGCTAGCATCATGATTTAAAGAATTTTGTGGCGGCTGATCCTGGACGTCAGGCCAGCCGCTGCCGGACCCACTCTTCCACCAGCCCCAAGGCCGCCGGCAGACCCGCGGGGTCGGTCCCGCCGGCCTGCGCCATGTCGGGCCGTCCGCCGCCCTTGCCGCCGACTTTGGCGGCCACCTCGCGGATCAGGTCGCCGGCCTTGAGCCGATCGGTCAGGTCCTTGGTGACGCCGGCCGCCAGACTCACCTTGCCGTCCGCCGTGCTGGCCAGGACGACGACCGCGGAGCCGAGTTGATCCTTGATCTGATCCAGGGTCTCGCGCAGCGCCTTGGGATCGACGCCGTCGATCCGCGCGGCCAGGACCTTGACCGCGCCGACCGCCACCGCCTGAGAGGCGAGATCCTTGCCGGCCGAACTCGCCAGCCGCGACTTGATCTGATCCAGCTCTTTTTCCAAGGAGCGGCCGCGCTCGATGAGGGTCGCGACCCGATCGTCCAGATCCTCGCGTCCGCCCTTGAGCAGCCCGGCCAGGCGCAGCACCCGGTCCTCATCCGCCTCCACCCAGTCCAGCGCGCCGGCGCCGGTCATGGCCTCGATGCGCCGCACGCCGGAGGCGATGCCGCCCTCGCCGACGATCTTGAACAGGCCGATATCGCCGACGGCTTTGACGTGCGTGCCGCCGCAGAGCTCGGTGGAGAAATCGCCCATGCGCAGCACCCGCACCTGATCGCCGTATTTCTCGCCGAACAGGGCCGCGGCGCCGGTCGCCTTGGCGTCCTCCAGATCCATGATCCGGGTCTCGACCACATGATTCTTGCGGATCTCGCGATTGACCAGCCGCTCGATCTCGAGCAGTTGCGCGCGGGTGACCGGTTCGAAGTGCGAGAAGTCGAAGCGCAGACGCTCCGGGCCGACCAGTGAGCCCTTTTGCTGTACATGATCACCCAAGGTTTGACGCAGGGCGGCATGTAACAGATGGGTGGCCGAGTGGTTGAGTGCCGTGGCATGACGCCGCGTGTCATCCACCTGTGCCGCGACGCTGTCGCCGACCCGCAGCTGGCCGATGACGACCCGCCCCAGATGATAGATGACGCCTTCGGCCTTTTTCTGGGTATCGCCCACCTCGAAGCGCCCGCTCTCTCCGGTGAGCCAGCCGCGGTCGCCGACCTGACCGCCGGATTCGCCGTAGAAAGGAGTGAGGTCGAGGATGACCAGTCCGTCCTGGCCCTCATCCAGGGCATCACAGGAGTGGCCGTCCCGGTACAGGGCGACCACGGTGGCGGTCTCATGCAGGTAGTCGTAACCGCAGAATTCGGTCTGGCCCTGGATGTCGATGGCGACGTCCTGCCCCGCCCCGAACTGGCTGGCGGCGCGGGCGCGGTCTTTCTGCGCATCCATGGCGCGCTCGAAGCCCGCGAGGTCGAGTGTCAGGCCGCGCTCACGGGCGATATCGGCCGTCAGATCCGTGGGAAAACCGTAAGTATCGTAGAGTTTGAAGACCGTGTCACCGGGGATGCGGCGGTCGGCCAGCCCGGCGATCGCCGTCTCGAGGATGCCCATGCCATTGGTCAGGGTCTCGGCAAAGCGCTCCTCCTCCAGTCGCACCAACCGCTCAACTTGAGTCTGGGCGGTGCGCAGTTCGGGATAGGCGTCGCCCATTTCGGCGACCAGGGGCGCGACCAGCCGATAAAAGAAAGGCGCGGTGCAGCCGAGACGATACCCGTGGCGGATGGCACGGCGCATGATGCGGCGCAGCACATAGCCGCGACCCTCGTTACCGGGGGTGACGCCGTCGGTGATCAGGAAGGCGGTGGAGCGGATGTGATCGGCGATGACGCGCAAGGATTGGTCGGCCTGGTCCGCGCACCCGGTGATCGCGGCCGCCGCGGCGATCAGCTTCACGAACAGATCGATATCGTAGTTGCTGTGCACCCCCTGCATGACCGCCGCCAGGCGCTCCAGGCCCATGCCGGTGTCGACCGAGGGCCGGGGCAGGGGTGTCAGGGTGCCGTCGGCGGCACGGTTGAACTGCATGAAGACCAGGTTCCAGATCTCCACGTAGCGGTCGCCGTCCGCGTCCGGCGAGCCGGGTGGCCCGCCGGCAATCGCCGGGCCGTGGTCATAGAAGATCTCGGAGCAGGGGCCGCAGGGACCGGTGTCGCCCATGGACCAGAAGTTGTCCGCGGCGCCGCAGCGCGAGAAGCGTTGCGGGTCGACCTTGATCTCGTCGAGCCAGATGGACGCGGCCTCGTCGTCTTCGGTATAAACGGTGAACCACAGCCGCTCGGGCGGCAGGTGCAGCACCCGGGTCAGATAATCCCAGGCGTAGTGGATCGCCTCGCGCTTGAAATAGTCACCGAAGCTGAAGTTACCCAGCATCTCGAAGAAGGTGTGGTGGCGGGCGGTGTAGCCCACGTTCTCCAGGTCGTTGTGCTTGCCGCCGGCGCGCACGCACCGCTGTGAGGTCACGGCACGGGTATAGGGACGGCGCTCGCGGCCAAGGAAGGCGTCCTTGAACTGGACCATGCCGGCGTTGGTGAACAGGAGCGTGGCATCATTGGCTGGAATCAGCGGGCTGGAGGCGACCGGCTGATGGCCCTGTTGCGCAAAATAGTCGATAAAGCTGGCGCGCAGGTCGGAACTGGTGGTCATGTGGGATACTCGAATGGACCGCGGAAACGGATCGGTCAGTCGTGCCGACGCAGGAGGCGGTGGATCAGCTCGGCGGGAAATCCGCGGCTTTCCAGAAAACGCCCGCGCCGACCCAGGTCGGCATGATCGGTCGGTGGGGCCGGCCCAAAGCGCCGGTCGTGGGCCTGCGTCAGCAAGGCCGGCCAAGCGTCATTCATGGCGTGTAACTGGGGATCAATAGCCGCGTCCGAAAGGCCCTTGTCACGCAGTTCGGCGCGGATGCGCAGCGGACCAAAGCCTTTGCGCGCCCGCTCGGACACATAGACCTCGGCCAGCCGTGCCTCGTCGAGCGCCCCGTGCGCGACCAGCCGGTCCAGTGCCGCGGCAATGACCGCGGTCGCATAGCCGCGGGCCGCGAGCTTGCGTTCCAACTCCAGCCGCGAGTGCTCACGGGCGGCAAGCAGCTTGAGCGCACGGGATTCGACCTCGATCGTCGGCGCGTCATCCGCCGCGGTCAGGGCGTGCGCGCTCAGGGCTCGAGCTCCGCGGCCTCGAGCGGGTCGGCGGCAGGCGCATCATCGACCGGGCGCGGGAGCATCTGCTCGCGGATCCGGGCCTCGATGGTCTTGGCCAGATCCGGGTTTTCACGCAGGAAGATCCGCGCATTGTCCTTGCCCTGACCGATGCGGTTGCCCTGATAGCTGTACCAGGCGCCGGATTTGTCGACGATGCCGGCGGCCACGCCGAGGTCGACGATCTCACCCTCGCGCGAGATGCCCTCGCCGTAGAGGATGTCGAACTCGGCCTGCTTGAAGGGCGGCGCGACCTTATTCTTGACCACCTTGACCTTGGTCTCGTTGCCGATGACCTCGTCACCCTTTTTGATACTGCCGGTGCGGCGGATGTCGAGCCGCACCGAGGCGTAGAACTTGAGGGCATTGCCGCCGGTTGTGGTTTCCGGAGAACCGAACATGACCCCAATTTTCATACGGATTTGATTGATGAAAATGACCAGGCAGTTCGAGCGATTGATGTTGCCGGTGAGCTTGCGCAGCGCCTGGGACATCAGGCGCGCATGCAGTCCGACATGGGAGTCGCCCATCTCGCCCTCGATCTCGGCTTTCGGGGTCAGGGCCGCGACCGAGTCGACGACCACCAGGTCCACCGCCCCGGAGCGCACCAGCATGTCGGTGATCTCCAGCCCCTGTTCGCCGGTGTCGGGCTGCGAGACCAGCAATTCGTCGATATTGACGCCGAGCTTCTGGGCATAGCCGGGGTCCAGCGCGTGCTCGGCATCCACGAAGGCGGCGGTGCCGCCGAGCTTCTGGATCTCGGCGACCACATGCAGGGTGAGGGTGGTTTTGCCCGAGGATTCCGGCCCGTAGATCTCGACGACCCGGCCGCGCGGCAGTCCGCCGATGCCGAGCGCGAGATCCAGACCGAGGGAGCCGGTGGAGACGACATCGACGTTGCGCACGGCGCCAACGTCGCCCATGCGCATCACCGAACCCTTGCCGAATTGCTTTTCGATCTGGGTCAGGGCCGCGGCCAAAGCCTTTTTGCGATTCTCGTCCATCGGGTCTCCGTTGGTCCTAATCCGGGCACCGGGTGCGCCCCTTGCGTCGGCGGCAGGTGTCCAGGGCTTGGAAAGTCGGTGATTATCGCACAGGGCATTCAAACCCGACAGAATTTGAACCCTGAGCGCTCAGCCATCCGACCGGCTCTGACCCGCAAGCCGTTCGATCAGGCCTTCCAGGGCGAACCGCACGGCCTGATGGCGCACCTCATCGCGATCACCGGCAAATTGCAGGCGCCGCGTCCAGGGCGGGCCGTCCGGAATCGACCAGGCGAACCAGACCGTGCCTACGGGTTTGTCTTCACTGCCGCCGCCGGGTCCGGCGATGCCGCTGACCGCCACCGCCACCTGGGCCTGGCTGCGCTCAAGGGCCCCGGCCACCAGTTCCAGGACCACGGGTTCGCTGACTGAGCCGCTGGCCTCCAGGGTGGGTGGACGGACCCCCAGCATGGCCTCCTTGGCGGCGTTGCTGTAAGTGACGAAGCCGCGATCGAACCAGGCGCTGCTGCCGGCGACATCGGTCACCACCTTGGCGACCCAGCCCCCGGTGCATGACTCAGCCGTGACCAGGCGCAGTCCGCGGGCCATGAGCAGCGTCCCGAGGCGGGTTGCAAGAGCGTCGAGTCGTTCAGTCATAATGTTCAGTGTCCTTCAGCGGTCGGAACTGCACAAGAACCGGGTTGAGTTGGGGCCGCCCCCCCCTGGTGCCGGGGCCGGTCGCGCGCGCTCACGCGGAGGCGGTCGACGGTCAGCCCTGCCCGCGGCGAGGCATTGATCGTAATCCCGGCCGGCGGCGTGCGTAGTCAGGGCTTCCAGCCCTGACGGTGTCAGGCCAGGATGGCCTGACTACGCACCCGGCGAGCCCAAGTGGCCGGAATCTTGATCGAGGCCCGCGGCGACACATGTTGCGTGCTGGACGTTCCGGTAATCGCCCAGGATGCAGGCTTTCCTCTTGCGGCGCTGGTGGGGTGGCGTCTAACCTGCCGGGCAACCGGGCGCGGCAGTCTCCCGCGTCCTATTCTACACACCGCGCGGCAGTCAGTGCCGCGTCTGCTGCCTGAGTGCACCATCATGAACGACCTTGATATCCTGGTGGAACACAAACCATCCCCCGCCAAACTCGAAGTCCTGGGCGTCGAGGGCTGGCCCCTGTGGCGTCGGGAGCCGGCGACTTTTCCCTGGCGTTACACCCAGCAGGAGACTTGCTATGTCCTGCGCGGCCGCTTCCTGGTGACCCCCGAGGGCGGCGTGCCTCAGGAGTTCCGCCGCGGCGATCTGATCCGTTTCCCGGCGGGCCTCGCTTGTACCTGGGAGGTGCTGGAGGCGGTGGAGAAGCACTACCGGCTCGATCAATCCTGAGGAGGACCCGACCGGAGCGTCTGGCCGCTCGGCTGCGCGCCCTGGGCATTGAACCCTAGGCAATGTCCGTCAATCACCGTAGTCTCGCATTGTCGTCCCAAATCGTCCGCGACCAACGGACTGCATCAATCGGAGAGCGCTTCATGCCGACGCTTGGCACCCCATTTTCCGCCACCGCCACCAAGGTCTTGCTGTGTGGTGCCGGCGAGCTTGGCAAGGAAGTCGTGATCGAACTGAAACGCCTGGGCGTGGAAGTCATCGCCTGCGACCGCTATGCCAATGCGCCGGCGATGCAGGTCGCCGACCGTGCCTACAGCTTTTCCATGCTGGATGGTGCAGAACTGCGGCGCGTGATTGAACTGGAGCGGCCGGATTACATCGTCCCGGAGATCGAGGCGATCGCCACCGAGACGCTGGTGGCCTTGGAGGCCGAGGGTTTCACCGTCATTCCGACCGCGCGGGCGGCGCGGCTGACGATGAACCGCGAGGGGATTCGCCGGTTGGTTGCGGAGGAGTTGGGCATCCCCACCTCAACTTATCGATTCGCCGACACCCCGGACGACTTCGCCGCCGCGGTCGCGGTGATCGGTCTGCCCTGCGTGGTGAAGCCCATCATGTCTTCGTCCGGTAAGGGCCAGAGCCTGGTGCGCACCCGCGATGCGATCGGCGCGGCCTGGGACTATGCGCAAGGCGGCGGGCGCAGCGGGGCCGGACGCGTCATCGTGGAGGGCTTTGTCCCCTTCGACTATGAGATCACCCTGCTCACCGTGCGCCATCGTAACGGCACCAGTTTTTGCGAACCCATCGGCCACCGTCAGGCGGACGGCGACTACCGCGAGTCCTGGCAGCCGCAGCCGATGCACCCGGATACGCTGGCGCGGGCGCGCGAGATCGCCGGTCGGGTCACCGAGGCGCTGGGTGGACGCGGAATCTTCGGCGTCGAACTCTTCGTGCGCGGCGATGAGGTCATTTTCAGCGAAGTCTCACCGCGCCCGCATGATACCGGTCTGGTGACTTTGATCTCGCAGGATCTGTCCGAGTTCGCCTTGCACGTACGCGCCATCCTGGGGCTGCCGATTCCGGAGATCCGCCAACTCGGCCCCGCCGCTTCAGTGGCGCTCCTGGTCGAGGGCGACTCCGACCGGCCGCGCTTCGGCAACCTGGCGGCTGCTTTGGCGGAGCCGGGCACCGATCTGCGCCTCTTCGGCAAGCCCGAAGTGCGCGGGCGCCGCCGCATGGGTGTCGCCCTGGCGCGCGGTAAGGACATCGCCGAGGCCCAGGCCAAGGCGCTGGCGGTGGTGGCCCAGGTGCGGGTGAGTTTGGATTGAGCCTGGTCACGAGCCACATCAGTAAAATAGCGAATACAATCGTTGTCGTTGTCGTAATCGGAGAAGCGATTCAAGTCAGGCATGAGTAGCCCGTTATCTATCGGGTTTCGATTCGCTGGGACCAACGATCGATGCGGTGTGAGACAATTTTCGCGGGTATCGTAAACTCGATTACGACAACGACAACGACAACGACCGAGACGCCCCTGATGGACTTGTTTCGCTGGTTAATGAACGGTTCCCAAGCAATCTGCAAGAGGGCGAGCGATGAGCAGGCGTTATTTCCATCCGTTCGGTGTCGTCGTGCTGGCTGCCCTGTTGGTGGCCTGTGCTCCGGTCCAGGTGCGTAAGGACGCGGCCGGCGATTGGGCCGCGATTCCGCCGGGCAGTACCCTGACCCTGAACCGCCCGGTGCAGGTGCCTCAGGACCGTGCCCGGATCTTCTTCCTGAGCGGCCGGGTCCGGCCGGCCGGGGCGAACGCGGGGCCGAGTTGCGGGCTGGAGGTCCGCACCATGTCACGGGAGGGCGCCCAGACCATCGCGCCCCAGACCTTCAAGATCGTCCGTGTCCAAACTGTGTGGACCCAGGTCGCGCGTCTCCAGCGGCCCGGGCCGGTCCGCTTCCAGCTCGCCCAATCGACTGACGGGGGCGGCGGCACCCCGCTGATTCAGGAGGGCTATCATCTCTGGCTGCGCGGTCCGGACACCAATGTCATGCGTCTCACCTGCCTCGGGATGCTCGACGACATGTGGCGGGCACGCGCCATCACACTGGAGGAAATCCGCACTGCCTTGGGAGCGGTCGCGACCCTGGAGGTCGTCGGCGGTATTTGAGGCGGCCGGTGTCGGCCATGATCGCCGTCCCGGCCAAAACGATCACCCGGATTGTCCACAGATGTCACAGATGAAGATAGAGACATCTGTGGTCATCTGTGGTCATTTGTGGATCAAATTTTCGCCCCGACCTCTCGGCGGAAGCGGTCCGGAACGATGACCAAAGCTGCTCCTAGCAGCCTGTCGGACTTTAGGCGATTTCCGAATAAGACGCTATCAAGAATCAAGCTCCATAGGAGCCCGCTTGCGGGCGACGTGACCTGCCGGAATCGCGTCATTGTGCCCCACCCGTCGCCCGCAAGCGGGCTCCTACGGGTTGGATTCTTCGCGGAAATCACCTTACGTTAGATTGTGGAGCAACAAAAAGCCTTTATGTTGACTCATACCCTAATCCTAGGGCTAAGTCCGACAGGCTGCTAGGGTGGAAAACAGCGGCGGATTCACATGATGCGTGACCAGGACAATGCCGCGCTCATCGACACCATCCTGTCGGGTTTGCGTTGGGCGACGCTGCTGCGCATGATCGCCCAGACCATTAGCTGGATCGCGACCATCGTCGTTGTGCGTTTCATCAGCACCAGCGACTACGGCCTCAACGCCATGCTGGAAACTCCCTTGGAGTTTCTTTTTCTGCTCAGCACCTTTGGTCTGGAACGCGCACTGGTGCACACCAAGACGCTCGGGCGCAGCGCGGTGCGTAGTGCGTTCGGCTGGATGCTGCTCGTCAACGGTTTGCTGTTTCTCGCCTACTTTTTCGGCAGTTCACTGATCGCCGGTTATTTCAACGAACCCCGTCTCGAACCCCTGGCGCGGGTACTGGCATTTGTCTTCCTGCTGTTTCCCTTCCGGGTGATTCCGGACGCCTTGCTCGACCGCGAACTCAAATTCAAGCTCAAGGCGTTCGCCGAACTGGCCGCCGGCATCGCGTCCGCCCTGACAACCTTGCTCCTCGCCGTCTATGGTGCCGGGGTCTGGGCGCTGATCATCGGCGTCCTGACCCACCGTGCGTTCCTGGCGGTCATCCTGATGGTCATGCAGCCCTGGTTCGTGGTGCCGTCATTGCGCTTCGATCCGGTGCGCGGGATGCTCGCTTTCGGCGGGACCATGGCGCTCGCCGGCGCGGTCAGCATCACTGCCAACCTGCTTCCGGTGCTGATCGCCGGGCCCCGGCTCGGGCCCCAAGCGATGGGCCTGTTTGTCGTCTCGATGCAATTCGCGCTGTTGCCGCTGGCCAAGATTTCGGCCGTCATCAACCCGATCGTTTTCCCCGCGTTCGCGAAGTTTCAGGGCCAGCCCGCGGCGGTTGCGCATTACCTGGAGAAAGCAATCGGCATCGCCGCGCTGGCCCTGCTGCCGCTCATGATCGGACTGGCCTGCGTCGGCGAGGCGTTCGTATTGACGCTGTTTGGTGAGTCATGGGCACCGGCCATCGTGCCGCTGACGCTGTTGTCGCTGAGTGTGCCGTTCAGGGGGCTCACGTCATTCATCCGGCAGGTGCTCGGCGGTATCGGGTATCCCGGTCTCGTCTTACGATCGACCCTGGTGAGTTGGGTGCTGCTCTTCACCCTGATCCTCATCGGCGCCAATGAGGGAGTCATCGGCTTGGTGCTGGCCGTGCTGATCGCCGAACCCATCGTTACCATTGTCACGATCCGGTTGGGTAAGCAAGCGATCGACACGTCGTTTCGCCGCATTGCCCGCGGCTTGCGTCCGGCGGTGCTCGGCGTGGCCGGCATGGCCGCCGGGGTCCTTGGCGTCAAATTGCTGGTGGCCGGCGCACCGGCACCGGTCCGGCTCGTTATCGAGGTCGGGGCCGGGCTGATGATCTATCTTATTATTCTGCGCGTCTTCTTTGCCGAACAATGGATGAGTACCCTGGCTTTCCTGAAGCGTTAAACAACGACAACGACAATGACGCCCCGAGGTGCTTCCTGTTGGACGTGTTTAGCTTACTGGTAAACGGTTCCCGCTCATGATCCGCTGCGAACCACCCTCGGCCATCCTGCTCGGCGCCTTCGACCGCTTCAATTATGGCGATCTGCTGTTTCCGATGGTCGTCGGGAATGCACTGGCGGTGCATAGTCCGGGGACGATCACCGCGGTTCATGCGCTCATCGGCAGCGACTTCCGACGTTATGGGGCGATGGCGACGCGTTCACTCAAAGCGCTCTATCGGCCGGGCGCGCTCGCCCCCGGCACGGTCGTCATCTTCGCCGGCGGCGGCACCATCGGTGTCGACTGGAGTGCAATGTCTGCCAACCTGCTGGGGCGGACCGGCAATGCCGCGCTCTACTACCTGCAACGCCTGATTGGTGAAAGCGCCGTCAATGCGCTGAGCCGCCATTCGTTCGGCGGCCGCGCGCCCTTTCCGTGGGTGGCGGGTCCGGGGGATTTCCCCGTTCCGGTCAAAGTGGCCTATAACGCCGTTGGCGGTTCGGAGTTCGCCCGGCTGCCGCTGCGCGTGCAGGAGCAGACCCTGAACCGGCTGGGACAGGCGGCCTATCTGTCGGTCAGGGAT
The DNA here is from genome assembly GCF_000379525.1 of Lamprocystis purpurea DSM 4197. Taxonomy (GTDB): domain Bacteria; phylum Pseudomonadota; class Gammaproteobacteria; order Chromatiales; family Chromatiaceae; genus Thiodictyon; species Thiodictyon purpureum. The sequence goes on from NZ_KB902553.1 coordinate 89,657, forward strand.
GCAGAGACGAAGCGCTTGTTTGCGCCACTCGAAAGCCGTCTGCCCGTTGTGCTCGCCCCGGATAGCGCCATCCTGATGTCGGAGCAGTACCCGATCCCCTGGCTGGAGACGCGGGCCTCGAGCGCACTGCGCGTTCTGCTCGACGCCGGACCTTACCTGTGTTTCCAGTCAAACCAGCGCTATGCGCGCAAGCATCTGGACGCCATCGTTGCCGCGCTTGAAGCGATCCACGCGCAGTACCGCTTGCCCGTCGTGCTGCTGCCGATCGGCCGCTATGTCGGGCTCGATGACCAGGTGGCGTTGCGCACCATTCAGGGGAAACTGCGCAGCCGGGCCAGGGTCGTCAGCGCGGAGGCTTCGCTCTTCGAGATCATGTTGACGATCGCCAAAGCGACCTTATTCATCGGCACCAGCCTGCATGGCGCCATCACCGCACAGTCCTTTGCCGTACCGCATCTGGGATTGAGCGATCGGCCATGCAAGGTCGATTTCTATCTGGAGACCTGGGACCTGCCGGGGCAGTCGCGCTGTCCGCCGCTCGCCGAGGTGCCGCCGCGAGTTGGCGAGGTGCTGTCCATTCCCGCGGCGGCACGGCTGTCCCTGCGTAATGAACTGACGGTCCGTGCGCATCGGAATTTCGCAGCGATGGCACAGGCATGCGGACTCGAATGGAATTAATTAAAACCGCTTATTTTTTTATATGCCCGGAAAATAAAATGCGCCCCGCAAGAAAAGGGGCAATTGGCCTCAGTAAAATCAAAAGCAGACGATCGATCTTCGAAAAATAGTCATATCGATCAGGAATGATTCTCGTAACAAGAAAGTTGAAATATTTCTTGAACACAACCTTTCTCAGTGGTTTGACTATCTTTTGAATATCCTGTTCCGTGAGCTTTCGCTCATGTTCGGTAATGTATGGCTTTCCTCTTCCGTAAATAAATGTCTGCATTCTTGGGTAGATCACTCGCTCGACCAGGATCGAGTGCCTGACTTTATCAGTGAACGAGTGAGAATATATTTCGTTTGCCAGAAATAGTGCATCACACTTTGAGACACGGAAGATCTCATTTATCGTACGCGGAATATCGACATGGTGAAGGATATCTCTCGCAATCACAACGTCGAAGAAATCGTTGTCATAGGTCATCGTCTCCGCGGGCATCACTGCAAATACGATATTCAAACCTTCTCGTTCAGCCAAAGCGCCGGCGATGGATACCGAATCCGAACTAAGATCGAACGCATAAACGTCGGCACCTAATTTCGCGAGACGCAGCGCGTCCTCACCATACCCGCAGCCGACGACCAGTGCGCGTTTTCCCTTCAGGTTCAGTGTCACCAGGTAAGCGTACATTTGCCAATAGGCGTTCCACCACCTCCGGGATGGATGATTAATAACGTCCCAAGAGAACGGCTGGTTCAGTATGCTTGTCTGTGTGCGGGCGCGTTCCCGATGATATGCGAGCTCGCTTGCTTGGCGTTCAGTAAGTGCCATTTCGTCTTTTTCCAGCTGACATTCACTCATTCCGTGGAACTGGGTCGCTTTTCTCTGCCGGCCTCCTTGCTTGCGATGTCCACCAATAGACGCAATGCTCTGTTTACCGACGCAGAATCGGGAAATACGCAAGCCAGGTCCGAGTCAAGTAGAATGACGTTCGTACCTTCATGATACGCTTCATGATGTTTGCCGCGCACGGCCTCCGAAAAATCATACTCGGCTCTGAATTCGGATGATTCAATGTCTTGGCTCATTCTCGGCTTGCGAAGCGCGTCTTGCGCTAATGATGATTCGAATCGTGTTTGGCTTCCTTTCTGCGTAGGAGACAACGAATAAGCGCCCGAGTTCCGACTGGCCGATACTCAGAAACCGCTGTTCCCCTTCGGAGTAGTCGGAATCTGGCATTGTGAGTTCAAAAGGATCGCCGAAAATGGTCCGTGCTTCCTCGAATGTTACACGGTGGTCAGTCTTATTCGCTATGGCCTTTTCTGGGTCCCACTCGAATTCTGTCATGTCTTGATGGCTATTCTTGCGATAATCTCCATGTCTTTGGGGTCCGGGTCGACTAGATTCCTTTTGTATCTTTCGAGGTGAGTCTTTGCCTCACCATATGACAGCTCGAGATATGATGCTACACAAGCAACCCCACATCCCCACTCGTCAAGCTGGGTCACTGGACGATTTCGCTTCATTTCCCTCACCGTGAAAGGTATAGTCAAAGGCCATAACCAGCTGCAACCAGCACACTTGTAGTGGGCAACGCAAACGAAAAATGCGTCCGCGTCTGCGGTCTTGTTAACGCCCGGCTTTATCAATCAAATCACGTATTTTTGCTGAGAGGAATTCCTCAAACTTCAAGTGACTTGTAATCGGCTTCAAATGCTCTTTTCCGTTAAACCGCTGAATGCATGCGCTGCACAGAGAGCGCTCGTTATAGTCGCCTCTCCGAACCACTCCATTTGCATATCCAAGCACTCCATTTACTTGTTGCTTATATGTCCGTTTTTGTTCCTCACTATCGGTAACATCATCCAGTATCTCATCGAGAACATCACGCCATTTTCTCTTCGTATCTAAAGTAATGTTGACTTCAGATGGAAACTCGATCCAGAGATAATGTTCTTGGCCGGAATGGAATTCGTAGAAGTCTTGAGCATACCCATACTGTTCTTTTGCGCGCTGATCTTCGCCGCGTGCTGGGGGGCTTGCATGGGTACCCTCAGTCCGACCTGAGTATGCTATTTTTCCATCACTTGTGTAGACAACAAATATGTAACCTGGCGGTAAAAACGTCTTTAATCGCAGCGTGGCAGCAATCGCTGATACATTAGCCTCATAAGCCATTTTTTCATTAATTTCTGCCGGATTATTAAAGTTCTCAAGCAATCCTAGCATCCAAGAGCTTGGCATAAGCAGTTCAGTCGCGAACGCATTTGCTTCCGCCTCCATATCCCAGTAATCAATCGCCCCGTCAGGGACGCCAGCGTCAGTTATGTCGAAAATCGTTCCCATATGCCATGGGATTACCACATGGCCTATTTCATGGGCTAACGTAAAGCGTTGCCTCTTCTTGGGGCGTGTCTTGTTGACTAAGATCGTTGGCTTGGTACCTGGTACCTTCAAGTTTGCCGTGATTCCGTCAATCTGACATGGTATATCAATGAATCTTAAAGTCCCGTATTTTTTCGCAAGACCAATTAGATCAACAGGCAGTTCTAACGAATGCCTGACATGCATGCGTTTTGCATAATTGACGACGACGCATTTTCGCAAATTTACACTCCTATTTGTTTAAGGGCCGCAGGAGACCCTCAAATTTGGAACTGCTGGATGAGGTCCGTTCCTGCTCGGTCCGCAATGTCGCAATGATCCACCACGCCGGTGTCGATCGCTCATTCGACCAGAGAGTTGTTGTTCGCGCCGAACGGTCTATCGATGTGTGCCGGGGCCGCAAGCCGGGGCAGCAAACCCACGGAGGTGCACGCCTGCCTAGCTGACCGTTGTACCTGGAATCACGCCATGCTGACTGCCCCGGTCTCCTCCTCCAGCAAGGCCGCCAGAGCCGGCAGCAGCCGTCCGATCTCGGCGTCCAGTGCGGCGAACAGTTCGGGTGCGCCACCGGGGGAGTCATTGGGATCGCCGGACCGACTCAGGGTTTCCAGCGCCTGCGCCAGTCGGGCGGCCTCCTGCGCTCCCAGATTGCCGCAGGCACCCGCCAGGGCGTGGGTCTCGGCGCGGATGCTGTCCTGCGCGGCGTCAGTCACGGCGCGACCAAGGGTCGCCAGCCGTTGCGGCAGGTCAGCCAGGGCGGCCTCGATCACCGGTGTGATGTCGCCAATGGCTTCGCGCAGGTCGGCGATGACCGCGCGGTCGAGGGTCGGTGCAGCGCTCGTCGTGATCAGGGATGCCGCGGTTGCGGCCACCGTGGTCGGCGCGGCCCGCGTCCACCAGCGGTCCAGGGTGGCGAGCAGGTCCGGGGCGCGGATCGGTTTGGGCAGATAGTCGTCCATGCCCGCGGCCAGGCAGCGATCACGCTCCGCGGGAAACGCATGGGCGGTGAGTGCGACCACCACCTGATGAGGCCCGCCCGCGCCCTGCGCACGCTCGCGTTCACGCAACGCGCGGGTCGCGGAGAGCCCGTCCAGGACCGGCATCTCGCAATCCATCAGCACGATATCGAACGACTGGTCGGCCAGGATGTCGAGTGCCTCGGCGCCGTGGTTGGCGATCCGCACCGCGCAGCCGGACCGCTCCAGGATACCGCGCAGCACCATCTGGTTGACGTGATTGTCCTCGACCGCCAGCACCCGGCAGCCGTCCAGGCGGATGCGCGCCGGGGTACGTGCGACCTCGGCCGGGTCGGCATGACCGCCGCCGAACAGGTGGGACAGGGTCTCCAGGAGGAGGCGGCGGCGCACCGGCTTGACCAGGCTGTCATCGGCACCGAGTTCGCGGGCGCGCCGCGCCTCGCCCGTCTCGTCCATGGAAGTCTGCAAGACCACCCGGACCCCGAGACCGCCGGGGTCCGCGCGCAGCCAGGCGAGGACTTCCAGTCCGTCCATATCGGGCATTCTGCGGTCCAGGAGCACCAGATCGAACGGCGGGCCGGCGCCGGGGGCGGCAATCAGCAGTTCCAGTGCCTGGGGCCCGTCCGCCGCCTCGGTGCAGATCATGGACCAGGCGCGACACATGCAATGCAGATAGAGCCGGTTGGTGGCATTGTCATCGACGATCAGCACGCGCCGTCCGGCGAGTGCCTTGACATCGGCCATCCGCCAGGGCGGCGCCGCCGCGTCGGGGGATGCCTGTTCCAGGGGGATGACGAAGCTGAAGGTGCTGCCCTGACCAGGGGTGCTCTCCAGGTCCAGGGTGCCGCCCATCATCTGGACGAGCTGGTTGCTGATGGCCAGCCCCAAACCGGTGCCGCCGAAGCGCCGGGTGGTGCTGTTGTCGGCCTGCCGGAAGGCTTCGAAGATGTGCGCCCGCGCCGCCGCGTCGACGCCGATCCCGGTATCGCACACGGCGAAGCCGATCCGCGGCGCCAGCGGGTCCGGATCGTCCAGCCAGACCCGTAAGCCCACCTCGCCGTATTCGGTGAACTTGATGGCATTGCCGATCAGGTTGATCAGCACCTGGCGCAACCGGGTGGGGTCCCCCACCACCGAGGTCGGCACCTCCGGCTCGACGTGACAGATCGCCTCCAGATCCTGGCTCATGGCCTTGCCGGCCAGCATCTGCATCACTTCTTCCGCCAATTCCGGGAGGTTGAAGGCGGTGCGCTCCAGTTCCAGGCGTCCGGCATCGATCTTGGAAAAGTCCAGGATGTCGCCGATCACCCCGAGCAACCCCTCGGCCGAGTTGATGCCGGTGTCTACGTAGTGTTCCTGCTCGCTACTCATGTCGGTCCCCTTGAGCAGCTCCAGCATCCCCAGGACGCCGTTCAGTGGGGTCCGGATCTCGTGACTCATGCTGGCCAGGAACTGGCTCTTGGCATTGGCCAGTTCCACCGCCCGGTCGCGCGCCTGCTCCAGCACCTCGGCCTGATCGGCGCTCACCGTCACGTCCTGCACCAGCACCACCCGGCCGCCGCTCTCCCCGGCGACGTTCTGGATGTTGAATGCGCGGCGCCGGCCGTCCCGGTCGGTACAGCGATGGGGCAGGGCGGCGATACCCTGGGGGTCGAAGCGGTCGAGCCCGCCGCACTCGCGGGCGAACCGGTCCATGGTGGCATTGAACGCCTTGAAGCCCTCCGGGGTCGCCGACATGACCCCGATATCCAGGGCCTGGGTGGCGGCGAACAGGATGTCCAGGTCCTTGGCCTGCCGGTTGGCCCGCAGGGTGCGCATGATGGAAGCGATGCGCATCAGGAAAATGTTGATCGGGTCGTCTTTCCAGATCAGATCGATGGCGCCGGCATCCAGGGCGTCTTCGATGACCTCCTTGCGCTGGGAGTGCATCACCACCGTGATGTCGCGCGTGCGGTCATCCTCCAGCAGTGCCCGGCAGAGGGCGTCGCCGTTGCCGCCGGGCATGAAATAATCCACCACCGCGAGCTGCGGCTTGTGGCGGCGTGCCAGTTCCAGGGCGGCGGCCATGGAGTCGGCGATCAGGACGGCATAGCCGTTGTTGCGCAGCAGGTCGCCGTATTTTGCGCAGACCGTCGGTGAGTCGTCCACGAACAGAATGGATCCGCCCAAGGGTTCGCGGCTTTTCAGGAGCTGGCGGGCGCGCCAGTCACCCATGCCGCCCGCCTCGCTGTAGGTGGTCAGGAACTTGCGCATCCGATAGGGCAGGAGCGTCAGATCCTCCTTGAGCTGGATGTCATTGTTCGGACGCAGGCTCGCCAGTTGGTAGGCCCGGTCGTCGGGCTGTTCGGTGAAGATCATCACCGCGAGGGCGTCGAGGCGGCGTTCCCCGGCGATGCGCTCCAGGAGTTCCCAGCCGTTCATCCCCGGCATCAGCCAGTCGAGCAGGAGTCCGTCGAAGGGTTGACCCGCTGCCAGCGCCTCACCGAGCATGCGATAACCCTCCTCGGCACCGTCCGCCGCCGCGCACCGCAAGCCGGCCTGGGTCAGCGACTGGGTACAGACCGCCCGCATGGTGGGTGAGTCATCGACGATCAGGACGCGGAACGGGGTCTGCAAAGGCGTGTCCTCAGGCATCCGCGTCTCCTGGTCGATGCGGTCGCAGCAGTCCCAGGCTGGGGTGATGCGGGTCGTGCCGTTTTACTTCGCGCAGATAGCCTTGGGCCAAGTCCTTGAGTCCTTTCTTATGCAACAAGAGACCCATCAGGACCAGCGCCTCCACCTGATCGGCCGGGGCCAGCTTCAGGCCGCCGGCCGCGGCGCCGTGGAGCAGTGATTCAGCGATCTCCAGCGCCTCGAAGTCCTCACCACAGTCCGCCAGCACCCGCGCCTTGCCGAGCCGGGCGAGCGGGTGGCCGGGGTCGGCGGTCAGTACGGCGTCGAAGGCGCTCAAGGCTTCGGCAAAGCGCTTGGCGCGGTAATGGACTTGGGCCTGGGCCAGGTGGGTGGTCAGCGCCGATCCCCGTAACGGCGCTGCCGGGGCAGCCCGGGCCGGCCGCGGCAGCGGCCGCGACACCGGGGACGCCGCGGGTCCACTGGCTCTGGTTGGCAAGGGGGCCGGGATCCGGGTTGGCGACGGGGTCGACGCGCCGCGGGACGGGGCATCGGCGACCCGGCCGGTCCGCGGCCCGGATGCGGATGTGCCCGCGGCCGGCGCACCCGGGGGACGGAAGCCGACGCAGCCGTCGAACTCCTGCATCCGAAAAGCGCCCCGCGGGATATTCCATTCGGCATGATCGACGAACAGCCAGCCGTCCGGGACCAGCAGGCGGCCCAGCACGGCCAGGGCGTCGACGGTGGTTTCGGCGTCGAAGTAGATCAGCAGGTTCTCACAGAAGACGATGTCGAAGCGGCGGGCCAGCACGACTTCGGCATCCGCCAGCAGATTGAGTCGACGCAGTTCCACCCGCGGCAGCAGGGCCGGTTCCAGTTGCCAGGCGCGGGACCCCGCCGGCGTGAACCAGCGCCGGGCCAGTTCCGGGTCGGTGCGCCGCAGGGCCAGCGGACTGTAGAGTCCGCGGCCGGCGTCCGCCACACAGGTCGCCGAGATGTCGCCGCCGACGAGTTGGACGGACTGCGGCGGGATGCGGTGTTCTTCGCACAGGATCGCCAGGCTGAAGGGCTCCTCGCCGCGGGCGCAGGGCAAGGAGAGGATGCGCACCGGCTGACCCGGCCGCCGCGCCAGCCGCTCCGGGATCAGCCGGGTCACCACCACCCGCATCTGCTCCAGTGCGCGAAAAAAGTAGGATTCGTTGGTGGCGACGGCGTCGATGAAGGCCTGGGGCGGGAGCCCGCCGCTCAAGAGCCTTTGCAGATACCGGGCCGGGTCCAGCCCATGGCGCTCGGCCTCGATGCGCACCGCCAGTTCGACCGGGGCCTGATTCTGGTCGGTGATGCTGATGCCCGTGCGGGTCCGGATCCAGTCGCGCAACGGCTCGGCGACGCATCCTGCCGGCGACTCCGGACGCGCATCCACGGCCGGTGGCGGCCTGGGTCCGCGGCTCATCGCCCGTCCTCGATCCAGTGGGCAATCAGGCGAGCCAACTCCGGCAGGGCCTGGCCATGGGTGACGATCCCGCGACGGATCGGTGCACCCGGCATCCCGTCCACCACGGCGGTGGCCGGGTCCTGCACCAGCACCCGGCCGCCGGCGGCCTTGATCAGGGCCAGACCCTCGGCCCCGTCGTCCCCCAGTCCGGTCAGCACCACCCCGCAGATCGGCGCTCGACCCGCGGCCGGAGGGACCGTCCGCGGACCGGCCACCGCGGCCGCGAGCGATGCGAACATCCGGTTGATGTTGGGGCAATAGACCGCGTCGCCCGCGGACTCGTATTGGAGTCGCCCGCCCGCCGACAGGATCAGGTTCCGGCGTCCCCCGCACGCCAGGTAGATATGACCAGGGATCGGGATTTCACCCGCCCGGGCCACCGCCGCCGGATGTCCGGTCTCCTCGCTCAGCCAGAGCGCGAGCCCTTCGGTGAACTCCGGGTCGATGTGTTGTGAGACCAGATAGATCGCCGGGAGCCCGCGCGGCAGGGCGCCGAACAGGGTCGCGAGCGCGCTCGGCCCGCCGGTGGAGCTGCCGACCGCGACCACCCGCACCTCGGCATGGTGTGTTGCGTTCCCGGCCGGCGCCGTGCCCGCCCGGGTCGCGCTGCCGGCCGGCCGCGGCGGCGGCACCGCGACCGTGCCGGCGCCGGACCGCAGACTCAGCACCGTGCGCATCTTGCGTAGCAGACCGGTGCCGGCCGTGAGCAAGTCGGCGCGGGTCACGCTCTCACCCGGCCGCGCCTTGAGGCTCGGGGTGTGGGTGTAGTCCAGGGCGCCCTGTTTCAGGGCGTTGAAAAGATAAGCGGTATTGCTGCGAATGGTCGCGCTGGAGATGAGAATACGCGTGGGGCAGGTGGCCATGATGCGGCGGGTGACCTCCACCCCGTCGATATCGGGCATGTGCAGATCGAGTAACACCAACTGCGGCCGTAGTCGGCAGACCAATTCCACGCCGGCCAGGCCGCCGGTCGCCTGCCCGAGCAGCCGAAAGCCGCCGTCGGCTGCAATCACGGCCGCGGTGACCGCCCGCGCGACCGGCGAGTCGTTGACGATGACCACCCCGGCCGGCGGCGCGACGGCATCCGCGGTACGCGGGGCCGTGATACTCATGGTGCGCGACCAGGGGTCCAGGCGGGCCGCGGCGCCGGCGGGTCGGTGCCGCCGCCGGCTCCGTCCGCCGCGAGCAGTTGGGCGACCAGCGCCAACATGGCATCGGTGTCGAACTCGGACTTGGTGACATAACGATCCGCACCCGCCTCCAGGGCGCGGTCACGGTCTTCGGTGCGGTCCTTGTAGGAGACGACGATGATCGGCAGCCGGCGGAAGCGGTCGATGCCGCGCAGGGTGCGGATCAGTTCCAGTCCGTTCATGCGCGGCATGTCGATGTCGGTGATGAGAATGCGGTGATCCCCCGCCTTGGCCTTGTTGAGCCCGTCCACCCCGTTCACCGCCGTGGTCACCTGGTAGCCGGCCTGCTCCAGGAAGTGCCGCTCCACCTCCCGTACGGTCACCGAGTCTTCCACCACCAGGACCTGGGCCGGTGTCGCGTCCGCCGGCGCCTCCGTCCGGCCGGAACCCGGCGTCAGCTCCGGCAATGGTGCCGTCAGCGCCTCGCGCACCGCCGCCGGATGCAGGTGCCCGACACCTTCGTGCAGGTGTTGCAGCAGGTCCGGGACATCCAGGATCAGGGCCAGACCGCCGTCCTCCAGCAAGGTGAGTCCGGAGACCTCCGCGACCTTGCCCAGGCGTTCGTCCAGCGGCCGGGACACCATGTCCTGCTCGTCCACCACGGCCTCGACCAGGAGTGCGCAACGGCTATCCCCCTCGCCCAGCACCAGCAGGTGCTTGCGCTCCAGGTCGGCGTGGACCGGCGCCAGCCCGAGGATGGCATGGAGCTGGACCAAGGGCAGGGTTTCCTCCTCCAGGTGCACTGCCAGCCGTCCGGCGATTTCGCGCAGGTCGACGGCGGCCAGGCGGCGCACCCGCGCCACCTCGCCCATGGGGAAGGCGTAGCGTTGATCGCCGAACAGGGGGTGGCGTCCACCCACCACCAGCAGGCAGCGGGTGAGCGACAGGCTCAAGGGGACCAGCAGTTCGAAGCAGGTGCCGCGGCCGGGTTCGCTGCGCACGCCGACGGTGCCGCCGGCGGCCTCGATGCCGGCCTTGACGATATCGAGCCCGAAGCCGCGCCCGGAGGTGGCTGAGACCGTTGCCGCGGTACTCAGCCCCGGCAGGAAGAGGAACTGCATCCGCTCCTCGACCCCCAGGTGCGCCCAGAACGCGGCCGTGGTGTGGCCGGCCGCGATCACGGACGCCGCGAGTCGCGCCTGATCGATGCCGGCGCCGTCGTCTTCCACCCGGATGCGCATCCGGGACCCGAACTGGCGCGCCTCCACCAGGATGCGCCCGCTCGGCGGTTTACCCTGGGCGGTGCGCACCGCGACCGGCTCGATGCCGTGATCCAGCGCATTACGCAGCAGGTGCAGCAAGGGGTTGCGCAACTGCTCCAGCACCGCCCGATCGATGCGGTTGTCGATCCCGTCGAGTTGCAAATCGACCCGCTTGCCGAGTTCCAGGGCCAGATCGCGGGCGAGTCGCGGATAGTCGTCCAGCAGATCCCCCAGCGGCACCAGGCGCGCCTGGGTCACCTGGTCCGCCAGGCCGTCGGCCAGATGCCGCAGCCGGCCCTCCATCCGGTCGTGCGCCGCGGTGAGCACATCCAGTGCGCCGGCGCCGGCAGACAGTCGCTGGGCGCCCTGGCGCAGCGTCTCCTGCAGGGTCTCCCGGTCCAGGTCCTCGCTCAGGGCGGCCGCCACCAGACGCTCGATCTGGGCCCCGGCGCGGGCCTGGGTCCGTGACAGAACCCGCAATTGGTGACGCTGCCCGGCCAGGGCGGCGACCGCCACCGTCAGTTCGCCCGAGAGCCGGTGCAGCCGGTCGAGTTGTTCATAGTCGAGCCGGGCCTGACGCCGCGCGGCCGGGGCGGGCTCGGCGCGCGGTTCGTCGGGTGGGGTCCCGTTGGACGCGGCGGCGGATCCGGCGACCGGCACGGCCGTGACACCGACCGTCGGCTCCGGCGGGACTACGGGTGCCGCACCGCCGACGGATGCGCTGGCCGCGGAGACGGCGGCCGACGGGATAGGGACCGGGGGTGCGGCCTGGTCCGCGGTCTGCTCCGTCGGCGGGCTGCACGGGGGCAGGATGCCGTCGTCCCGGTAGCGGGCGAGTGGTTCCAGGAAACCGGCGAGCGGTGGGGGCTCGGCGCCGCCGGCGATTCGTTCCAGCACCGTCTCGATCCAGCGTAGGCCGCAGAGGATGAGCGCGATCAGGTCGGGCGATGCCGGGACCGCGGTGCTGCCCGCCGCCTCGTGCTCCCCGTGGACCAAGTCCTCCAGGGCCCCGGCCAATTCACGCACCGGATCGCAGCCGACGGCGCGGGCGGCGCCCTTGAGGGTATGAAAAACGCGGCGCAGGTGAGCGTCCCAGGCCTCGGCGTCGACCGCCGGGTCGGCGAGCCTGGCGCGCGCCTGCGCCAACTGTTCCTGCACCTCGAGGCGGAAGATGGCCAGCAGGTCGAGGCCGGCGACCCCGTCTGCCGCCTCGGGCGACTGCGGCGTGGCCGGGTCCGGCAGCGGTGCGGCGTCCAGCGGCGCGGCCTGGTAGTCGTCCACCCGCGTCAGGAAGGTGGCCAGGTCGGGGAGTTCGATCGCCGCCAGCCGCGCCTCCAGGGTGGCGCGGGTCAGGTCGATGGCGAGCAGGCACAGATCGACCACCGCCGGGCGGAACGGCGCGGTGCCGTCCAGGATGGCGTGGAACACATCTTCCAGGCGATGGGCGATCTCCCGTTCCTGATCGAAGCGCACCGCCCGGGCGGCCCCCTTCAGCGTATGAAAGACCCGCATCATGGCCTCGACCTCGGCCCGGCCGGGCGGGGCCTGCTCGCAGGCCAGTGCCAACCGGGTCGCCTCCTTGAGGTTGGCTTCGGCCTCGGCGCGAAAGATCTCGGTGAGGTCGTTCACGCGAGGCGGTCCACCGCGGTGCCCTGCAGCAGGGCGAGTTCCGCGGGTTCGAGCAGGCAGGAGAGGCGCAGCTCCTGGGTCAGACGGCCATCCACCGGCCACAGGTCGCCGAGAAAGGCGGGGGCGCCGGCCGCGGTCAAGACCGGTTCGCGGCGCGCGTCGGCTGACAGGGTGCGAATCCCCGTGACCGACTCCACGATCGCCCCCAGGGACACCCCGGCGGCGGAAAAACACAGGATGCGGTTGCCGCGCTGCCAGCGCCGCCCGGCCGGACCCTGGCTCGCCGCGGGCGCCGGACCCGCGCGCCCCAGGCGTTCCGCCAGATCGAGGACCGGCAGGGTGGCGCCGCGCAGGTCCAGCACCCCGGCCAGGAAGACCGGTGCCTGGGCCAGGGGGCGCAGACGCGCCGGCATCAGCACCTCGTCCAGGTCCGACAAGGGGGCCAGGTACGGTCCGCCGCCGGCGGTGAAGAGGAGTGCCTCCACGGGGGCACTCAGACGCGGAAGACCGAGACGGCGCTCGCGAGCTGGGTCGCCATGGCGTTCAGCTCGTAGGTCACCGAGCGCGTCTGGCCGGCCGCCTTGGAGACCATGTTGGCGGAGGAGAGCATCTCGGTGGAGGTCGTCTGGACCATCCGCGCGGACTCCGCCTGGGCGCGGACCGATTCCAGGATCATGGTCATCTGCTCCTGGATGCGCTCCATGGCGCTATGGATGGCGGCCAGCGCCTGGCTGGAGTCGCCGACCAGCGCGACCCCGTGGTGGATCTCCTCCGAGGACTTGTCCATGGCGAGCGCCGAGGACTCGGTCGCACGCTGGATGTCACGCACCATGCCGCTGATGTTGCCGGCGGAATCGATGGAACGGTCGGAGAGTCGGCGGATTTCCTGGGCGACGACTGAAAAGCCCTTGCCCATCTCGCCGGCCTTGTTGGCCTCGATGGAGGCATTCAGCGACAGGAGCGTGGTCTGGTCGGCGACCATGGAAATGGTGGAGACCGCCTCGTTGATGTCGTCCATCTTGTCGTTCAGGGCTTTGATCCGCTCGGCGGTCTGCCGGGTGGAGGTGCCGATGGCGTCCATCGAGGCCATCATCTGGGTGGACTTGTGGTTACTGTCGGTGACGATCCCGGCGATCTCGTTGACGTTGCGGCCGACGGTCTCGGAGGAGGCGACCAGGGTGGCGGCACTCTGGGACATTTCATTCAGCGAGGCGGACAGCTCGTTGACCGCGCTGGCCTGTTGGGCGGAGGAGGCCGCCTGTTCGGTGGCCGCAGCCTGAATCTCGTTGATCGACGACGAGAGCTGCACGCTGGCCCGCTGGATGCGCTGCACCAGGGCGAGCAGGTTCTCGCGCATCTGATTGAAGGAGTCCGCCAGGGCGCCCAGTTCGTCGCGGCTGGTCACGTCGACCGCATCGCTCAGGTTACCGCGGGCGATCTGGTGCGAACCGGCCATCAGCGCCTCGATGGCGGCCACGATGGGCCGCGGCACCGTGAGCAGAACCAGCAGGCCCACCGCCAGCCCCACCCCGGCTGCCCCGCCGACCAGCCAGAGTGCGGCTTGCCCGGTGGCCCGCAGGCCCGCGCTCTCCACGGCGATATCGTGCCAGGCCGAGGCCGTCAGTTCCTCCGCCAGAGCGACGATGCTCTCGGTCGCCCCGGTCAGGGTCTCGCGTTCCGCCTTGATCCGCGCGGCCACATCCTGCACTGCGCCGGCGTTGCCGGTGAGTCGGGCGCCGGTCTCCCGCCATTGGGCGGTATAGGCCGCCAAGGCTTTACGCAACTGCGCCAGTGGATCGTCCAGGCCCAGGGTTTGGGCCGCCGGGCGTAACTGATCGAGCCGGGCGGCGAATTCCGCCGCCGCCGTGCGGGCGCTGTCCTGGAGCAGCGGATCATGGGAGTCGAAGAAGATCTGGAGTGCCACCCGCTCTTGCAGCAGGTCGGCCGTGAAACGGTCCAGGGCGCGCGCCAACTCCAACCGTCCACCGCTCTCGGCCGGCGCGTTCGGGCCGGTGCCCGATCCCCAGACCGCCGCGGCCAGGGCCCGGGCCTGGTCGATCACGGTATCCAGGCGTTCGGCCAGTGCCTGCTCGCCCGCCGCCAGGGCCGCGGCGCGTTCGGTCTGGTCTTGACGCAGGGCGGCAACGGACTTGACCTGGGCCGTGAAGCGCGTTTCGAACCGCTCCAGCGCCGTGCCGAGCGCGGCCTGCTGGGCGGCCACGTCGGTACCGGTGGTGGATTCGATCAGCGCGGCCAGGGGCTTGAGCCCGGCAATCTCCTCGCGCACCCGGGTGGCCAGGCGCATGACTTCATCGCGCGCCCCCTCGTCGTCGAGCAGCAGATAATCCGCCTGGGCCAGGTTCATGCGAAAGACGGCGCCTTTGATCGCCTCGCTGACCCGCGCCAGATCGGCATGATGCCCCAGTTCCGGAATGCCGTCGGAGCTGATCCCGTCGATGGTGCGGACCGCGACCAACCCCAGCAGGAGGATCACCAGGGTCAGGAGCCCGAGCGAGAGATTGAGCTTGCGTTTCAGGCTCATGCCCCGCAGCACGGCCCGCCCGCCGCCTCCGCCGGTCCCCGCGCTGCCCCCGCCGCCGGTGTGGCTGCGCCCCCGGCCCTCGTCCAGCTCACGGCGGCCGTGCCCCGCGCCGCCCGCATAATGGGCCGGCACGGTCCCGGCCAGGTCCCCGAACGGCACCCCGCTGTGCACCCCGTCGGGTTCCGGGACGACGAACTCACCCGGTCGTCCCTCGTGGCGCGGTTCGTCATGTCCCTGATCACGGTGCAGATCCGCATGGGGGTCGCTCTGATGGTCGGCGCTCATGGTGCGTGCCTTGGCAATCGGTATTGATTGGTTCGCCGGGTCCGGCCGCGTCTTGCCCCTGGTTGCCGTTCCAGGTGTGCAGACCAGGCGCCCGGGCCATTTGTAAACGAGTCCTTACTTTGCCACAGAGTCCCCGGCGGACAAAGGGCTAAAATAAGGCTAAAAATGGCTGAAGCTGCCCGCGCGCAAGGGGGTGAGATCGAGCCGGGCGAGGGCGCGTCCGCGATGCTCGGCCAAGCCGTTGCGCCGGACCAGATCCGTGGATTCGCCGCGCGTCATGGTCTGGAAGAGATCCGGGTCCAGTTCCTCCACCGATTCCACCCCATCCACCGGCAGACCGGCGCGGCGGCCCCGCCGGTCGCGTACGACCAGTGTCCGGTTGGCGGTGCCCAGCCGGTAACCGGCGGCGACGTCGAGGATGGCCGCGGTATCGAGCAGGGGCAGCAATTCGCCGCGGATATTGGCGAGCCCCAGGATCAGGGGGTTCACATGGGGCAGGGCGATGCCGGTCGTCACACAGGCGACCTCGTCGAGGTCATCCAGGGCGACGGCGAAGCGCTCGCCGCCGACCCGCACCAGCACGAAGGGGCGCAGGGCCGTCCGGGCGGCGGCCGCGGACTCGGCATAGCGCGCGGTCCAATGCGCCAGGTCCAGGTCGGCCAGGTCGTCGAGCGCAGACTCCGGGAGGTTGGCAGGCGTCATGTCGGTTCACTCGGGGCGATAATGAAAGTAGCGAGTCAAGAACAAGCTAAACACAATCGTCGTTGTCGTAGTCGGAAAAGCCATTCAAGTGAGGCATGAGCAGCGCGGCCTCGATCAAGATTCCGGCCACTTGGGCTCGCCGGGTGCGTAGTCAGGCCATCCTGGCCTGACACCGTCAGGGCTGGAAGCCCTGACTACGCACGCCGCCGGCCGGGATGACGATCAAGGCCGTTTTCGGTGCTCCGCGGCACGCACGCCCGAAAGCGGAACTGGAGTCAAAAAACTCATACCGAAAAGGGTCTATATATTGTGGGGGGCTGATCGGATCGTTGCGACCAGGCCGGCCTGTGCCGAGCGGTCGAACGCCGGCCTTGCTGTCGGCGCCTGACCGGCGCGCGGTCGGGCACGGCCTTTGCCGGGCAAGGTAACCCCGATGCGCGCCAGGGGCAAGGGTCGCAGGTCGCAGATGAGACGCTCGACACATGCCGCGCAGACAAGGCGTCGGGGCACGCGGGGAAGCCCATGACGGGAACAATCGGAACGCGTCGTCCAAGGTTCGGCAGTGAATCGATCGGACGGCCAGGAGGACGCCATGCAAGATCAGCCGGGTGACAGTCAAGAGACCAGTCAAACGATCCTCTACGTCGGTACGGATGCCGGGCTGCCGCATCGTCTGCGTCCCTTGCTCGATGAGCAGGGCCTGCGGCTGAAGGCCTGTTCCGACCTCGACGATCTGCGCACGCAGGGCCCCGCTCACGAGTGGACGGCACTGATCCTGGACAGCGCCTTGCTCGCGTCCGACCAGACGGTTCAGTCGTTCATGGCGGCGCTCGCGCAGGACGGGGCGCCGATTCGGAATCTGGTGGTCATCGCCCACACGAAGGACATCGGCCTGCGGCTTCAGGCGTTGCGCGCCGGGGCCGCCGCGTTCTTCACCGCGCCGGTGGGGAGCCGCGCACTGGTGGAGCGGCTGTGCGCGCTGTGCGCTCCGCGCACGGCGGCCGTGGGCCGGGTGTTGGTGGTGGAGGACGACCCCATGCAAGCGCTCCTGGTCGAGCGCATCCTCAGTGCCGCCGGGTATACGGTACGCACCCAGGGCGATGCCTTGCAGGTGCTGGCGGTGATCGAGGACTTCCAGCCCGAGCTGATCCTGATGGACCTCAATATGCCGGGCGCCAACGGGGCCGAGCTGACCGCGATCATCCGCGAGCATGAGGTCTTTGCGTCCGTCCCCATCCTCTTTCTGTCCAGCGAGCGGGATCCGGTGCGGCAGAGCGACGCGCTCAGCATGGGCGGCGACGCCTTCATCGCCAAGCCGATTCGTCCTGATCTCCTGGTCAAGGCCGTCACCCAACGGCTGGAGACGATGCGCGCGGTCCGCGGCCGGCTGCGGTTGGCCGAGCACCTGGACCCGGTCACCGGGCTGGCGTCGCGCCATTACTTCGTGAGTTGTCTGGAGCGCGCCGTCGCCGAGCCGGGCATCGGCGAGGCCGGCAACGGCCTGCTGCTGGTTGCGCTCGACGGGGCGAGCAGCATCGATGAGCGGATCGGTACCGGCGGGGCCGAACTGGTCCGCGCGCGCGCCGGGGCCATGATCCCCGCGCGGCTGGCGTCCGGCGAGCTGGCGGTCCGCTTGGATCACCATCGCCATGCCGTGCTGCTGCGTCGCGCCGGAGCCGACGCCCTCCTGGCTGCCGCGGAAGGGCTGCGCGCCGCGGTCGCCGCGGCACCCCTGAAGATCGGCGGTCAGTCACTGACGGTCAGCGTCAGCATCGGAGTCGGGCTCTTTCACCCGGCCGCCGGAGATGCCATCACGGTGATCTCGCGTGCTGAGAAGGCCTGCGCACAGGCCCAGGGTGCGGGCGGCGACCGCGTGGTCCTGTATCGGCCCTTCGTGCCCGGACCGGGGGATACGCTGCATGAGCAGCGCATCGGCGCGCTGATCGACCGCGCGCTGACCGGTGTCGACGGGGGCGGTATCGAAATGGATGGCGGCTTTCGGCTGTTCTATCAGCCGCTGGTCGCCGTCCAATCACCGAGCCCGCAGTTGATGGAGGTGCGCCTGCGGCTGCTCGAACGCGATGCCGAGTTGATCCCGGATGCGGACTATCTGGCCGTTGCCGCGCGCGGCGGGCGGTTGTGCGATATCGATCGGTGGCTGATGCTGCGGGCGCTCGCGGCACTCGCCGGTCAGGCGCCCACCCATCCGGACCTGCGGCTCCTGATCCCGCAACACCTGGACACCTTGGCGAGCGACGGTTGGGTGCTCTGGTTCCGCAACCAGTTGGTCTCGGCCGGACTGACGCAGCAGCGTCCGATCATCGAAGTCTGGCTTGCCGACCTGCTGCGGCGTCCCGATGACAGCGCCATCCTGTTGCGGATGCTGCACAAGCTCGGGATCAAGGTGTGTCTGCTGGATGTGGATCTGACGGCGGCGGCCAGGGATCTGGTCATCGAACTCCAACCGCCCCTGGTCAAGATCGCGGCCGCCACGCTCCACCAATCCGCACCTGATGCGTTGCTCCGGCTGATCACGCGCCTGCATCAGACCGGGGCTGAGGTGATCGTCGGCGGTGTCGACGACCCGACGCGGGTCGCGTCGATCTGGGCGAGCGGCGCGAACTACGTGCAAGGCGCTCTGATCCAGGAACCGCTGGCCGACTTGTCATTCGATTGGAGTGAGACGGTGCTCGATGCGGAGGGCGCCGGTTAGCGACCAAGTACGGTAGGTTGGGGTGAGGAACGAACCCCAACATCCCCGGACGCAGATCGTTGGGGTTCCTTCGTCACCCCAACCTACGGCCCTAATCGTCGCTCTGTCGGAGTTCGCGGGCCATCCTCAGGCACCTTCGCGCATGGCGAATTTGCCATGCCATGCTCTTCCGCGCAGAAGGCAAATACTCATAATTCTCGTCATCCAGCCAAGACAGCGTCCGGCGTATTCGATCTTTGATTTCCGCTTTATCCATCGAAGGACTGACAAACTCCAGTGGCCCCCCAAGATAATCTGCGATTTGACATCGATCCGGCCCACCGACCATGCCCTCGCCCGTTCCCTCCCAGGTGGATAAATCGACTGTTTCTCCGATGTGTTGCGCCCACCGCTCAAAGGGCACCCCAAGAAAGTCCTTGCCGTGTTCCAGTCGCGAACCACTCGCCTCAGTTCGTGGCGGTGCATACTGCAGATCGATCCACAGATCGCCGTCTTCGCAACTCAGAATCGTCGCATATTGCGTAGCCACTGAAGAATTCCTCGATAAAATGACCGACCTCTTCCGCTTCCCCGGCACCCCGCGCACCTCGCCCGGCTGGACAAGGGCGAACTGCGTGATGATAAGGCGTTGTCGTCGGCCGAGGCGAGCGCACTGCTGGCTGCCCAGCCCTGAAGCAGAACCCCGCCGCTGGCGGCTGACATCGGGCGTCGTCGGCGCTGGTCGGCGCTGGCGTTGGCTGTTGCGGGGTGGGTTTACCCTGACCAGGGGTTGCGACGGGACGCCCTGGCGGGTGCCGGGAGGGTGGTCGAGCGAGTCCTCGCGCCTCAGGGTCGGCAAGCGGTTCCCGGCACCGGTGGTCGCCGGTGAGGCCGGATCCGCCGTCCTGCCCGGCGGCGATTATTCGAGCTGAAGCACGGTAGGTTGCCATGAAAGTCGGGCGGGGCCGGAGACGAGAACAACCCTCGCTGTCTCGCAGAGACACGATAAGGGTACGGCGTTGGCCGGGCCTCCGGCGCTCAGTCAAGCACCACCCCGTAGATGCCTATAACTTCGCGGCCTTGGCTCGGTCTCCTAAGCATAGCCCGACTTTCATGGGAGGGGGTGAGCGCGACGATCATGACCGTTGGGGTGAGGAACGAACCCCAACATCCCCGGACGCAGATCGTTGGGGGTTCCTTCGTCACCCCTACGGCCCTGAGGCCATCGCCAGCCGCATCCGCCACCAGCGGCTACAATGAGCCCTGAGATCTCCTCGCGGAGACACGGAAGAAAGAGAAGAAGTCCTCTCACAAAGACACAAAGGCACAAAGAAGAGAAGACGGTCATGGCTTTTTTCTTTACTTTTATTTCTTTTCTTCTTTGTGTCTTTGTGCCTTTGTGAGAGCATCTCTTTCTTTTTTCCAGCACATTTCCGCGTCTCTGTGAGATAACTGAAATGAATGAGAATGAAATCGGCGTGATCGTTGTGGATTGTGCCGTTAAGATCCATATGCGGCTTGGACCTGGACTGCTGGAGAGTGTCTATGAGACGGTGTTGGCCTATGAGTTGGAAAGGCGGGGCTTGTTTGTTGAGCGACAGGTGTCGGTCCCTATCTTCTACGATGATATTTGCTTTGAGGAAGGCTTCCGGGCGGATTTGATCGTCGCCCGCAAGGTCATTCTGGAATTGAAATCCATTGAGCGCGTCACGAATGCGCACAAGAAGCAATTACTCACCTACCTGCGCCTGACCGGGATGAAGCTCGGCTATCTCCTGAACTTCGGTGAAGCCTTGATGAAAGACGGCATCACCAGAACCATCAACGGCCAACTCGGGTGAACAGAGCCTCTCACGGAAAATCGGAAGAAAGAAAAGAAATCCTCTCACAAAGACACAAAGACACAAAGGTAGAGAAGCCTTTCATAGCTTCTTATCTCGCTCTTCTTCGTGTCTTTGTGAGAGCATCTTCTTTCCTGTGGTCCGCCAAGGACCGCCGGGCCTTGATCATCGTTCCGGCCGGCCACGAACGGTCCGCACAGCGGACCCTACGGTAACACCGTGATCTGTAGGGTCCGCTGTGCGGACCGACGACCGTGCAGATCGCGCGGTGGCCGGGTTTATGACCAAGGCCGACCGCCGTGTCCCCTGGCGCGATAAGGTCGCGCTGCGCTGCACCCCTGATGCCGAACTGCGCTACACCCTGGAGGGCACTAACGCCAAAGAAGGGACCCTTTACACGGACCCATTCCCAGTTCCGGCGAAGGGTTGCACCATCCTGATTGCAGCCAAGGCCGGCGAGGTGGAAAAGCCTGCCGAGATCCTGATCCCGTCGGTCGGCCACGACCGGGTCGTCATCGACGAGCGCAAACCGGCCCGGCTGGCCGAGACCAATGAAGACGAATCCTCTCACGGAGACACGGAGGCACAAAGTAGAAGAGAGGAAGGGCGCAATCCTGAATCCGACGATCTCTCACGCCAAGGATGTTTTCCGGGATAATCGCAACGTCGCGCCATCGCGCTGTCCTGAGAAGGCAGTGCCCGCGTTATCAAGCGGCCTCTACAACCTGGACCGCGAGGCGCCTGTCTAACAGCGCCAGCGCCGTTTCGATCTGTTCGATGCGGCTGTGGTGGCGAAAGGACAGCAAATGATCCACCCGCGTCGGAGTGATGTTGAGCTTCCGTGCCAGGTCCGCCTTAGGCATGCCGGCGGCGATGAGCGCGTTGTGGAGCGCGACCTTGGCCGCTATAATCACCGGCAGGACGACTACAGGCTGATGGTCTGCCGGCACCGAGGGTTCGGGGATGCGTTCACGTCGTTCGACGAAGACCTCAAACGCCGTGGTCAAGGCATCGACCGAATTCAGCAGCGCCTCGGCCTCATCGTCACCCACCGTATGGGCGAATGGAATGTCGGCAAAGCCCGCAAGCACTGCGCCGCTTTCGTTGTCGCGTTCCAGGGTTGCCGGGTAGCACAACATCAGGGATCTCCTTCAATCCAAATCTAAGTCTTTCTGGTGTTTCCTCCCGCTTGATCCGATACTAGCAGTTGCCTAAAGACAGTGTCACCACGGATAACTGAGACCAGCGGAAGAATGCCCAGCAAAGGCGATTTCCGAAAACTCGACCTCCGATCTGTGTATGGGCTCAAAGTCATCCGGAGTTCACCTTAAGGCCCGCCGCCGCTCGCCCCCCGGGCTGCGCCCGGTTATCCTGGCGCCCGTTCATCAGGGGCGCCGAGCAGGTCCTAGCCGAGGACTGCTTGCCCGAAGACTGAGGTAGCAAGAGGGCCCCAGGCATCGGCCTTATTCCATCGCACCGTCATTCCCGCTAGACTTAGTCCGAGTACTTAGTCCATCAGGAGGCGCCAATGACGCTGATCGTCAACGTCCACGAGGCCAAGACCCATCTCTCCAAGCTCCTGGAGCAGGCCCATGCCGGTCAGGAGATCATCCTGGCCAAGGCCGGCAAGCCCTACGCACGCCTGATGCCCTTGGCACCCGCACCCGCCCGGCGTCAACCGGGGCGCCTCGCGGGCCGCGTGACCGACGCCTTCTTTGACCCGCTGCCCCCGGAAGAACTCGACGCCTGGGAAGGCCGTTGATGCGGCTGCTGCTCGATACCCATGCGCTGCTCTGGTGGTTCACCGCGGACCCACAACTGTCCGCCAGCGCGGCGGCCGCCATCGCCGATGAGGCCAACGCGGTCCATGTCAGCGCGGCGACGGCCTGGGAGATCGCGACCAAGCAGCGGCTGGGCAAGCTCGATGAAGTGCCCCACGCGGCCGAACGGTTCGCGGAACTGGTCGCCGCTGACGGCTTCCTCCACCTGCCGGTCAGCTACCTCCACGGACTGCGCGCGGGAGGCTATGTCCTGGCCCATCGCGATCCCTTCGATCGCATGTTGGCGGCCCAGAGTGAGTTGGAATCCATGGTCCTGGTGACCCGGGACCCGGCGTTCGCCGCGTTTCCGGTCGCGACCCTGTGGTGAGGGGATAGCACGGTAGGTTGGGGTGAGGAACGAACCCCAACATCCCAGGCCGCCGATCGTTGGAGTTCCTTCGTCACCCCAACCTACGGCCCTGTTGGAGCCGTTATCGCTAGGAGAAAGGCGCTCCCGAAAGGACTAACATTGACGGCCCTGCGATGCAGGGTTGAGCGCGTGGTGTGATGGAGTAGGGTGACCCGGTTGGGGCAACCTGCGGACTCGAAATCGAAGGAGATCGAAGTGCTTGGAACCGTTCGTGACGCCTGCAAAATCCATCCGATGGTCTACGACTACCGGATGACGGAGGCGATCGAAAACCTCTCGGACCTGATCGGCGGGGCCGGGGACGGGGCCGAGTTCTTCGCCAGGAACTACGTGACCCAGGGCATGGACACCCTGTTCCGCGAGGGTTTGCTGCGGCTCGCCGGCCGGTCCGACCAGGCCGCTTTCGAGTTGGCCCAGGCCATGGGCGGCGGTAAGACGCATCTCATGGTGGCGCTGGGGTTGCTGGCCAAACATCCGCACCTGCGCCCTGTCGTGTTACCCGCCGAGCTTGCCGAGCGCTTGGACTTCGGCCCCGCCCGCATTGCCGCCTTCAACGGCCGCAACGACCCCGAGCACTACATCTGGGGCGAGATCGCCGAGCAGTTGGGCGAGGCCGATTTGATACGCCCCTACTGGATTGACGGCCCCCGCGGAATCGACGAGAAGAAGTGGCTTACGATCATCGGCGACGCGCCGACCCTGATCCTGCTCGACGAGCTGCCGCCCTATTTGCTCAACGCCGACACTCGCCCGGTCGGCAAGGGGTCCCTGGCCGATCTGGTGACCTACAGCATCAGCAACCTGCTGACCGCGGCGATCAAGTTGCCGCGTTGTTGCGTCGTCATCGCCAATCTGTCGGGCAGTTACGAGGCCCAGACCAAGGATTTGGCGCGGATTATGTCCAACCTCCAGCAGGAGTCCCGGCGCCAGGCCCAGACCATCACCCCGGTCCAACTCGCCGGCAATGAGATCTACCAGATCCTCAAGAAGCGCCTGTTCACCGAGTTGCCCGGGGATGCCTTGGTCGAATCGGTCGGGGAGGCATTCGCCGAACAGGTCAAGGCCGCCGAGGATGGCGGCTACATTGCCGCTCGGGCCATGGAGCAGGTCGCCCTGGAGGTCCGCGAGACCTACCCCTTTCACCCCTCATTTAAAAACCTGGTGGCCCTGTTCAAGGAGAACGAGGGCTTTCGCCAGACCCGCGGTCTCATGCAGTTCACCGCCCGGCTGTTGCGCAGCGTCTGGAACCGGGAGGCCAACGACGTTTTCCTGATTGGCACCCAGCACCTGGATCTCAACGACCCGCAGGTCCGCGACGAGATCCAGCGGGTGAACCCGGCGCTCCTGCCCGCGGTGGTCAACGACATCGCAGACCTAGGCAATGCCCGTGCCGAGGAGATCGACGGCGATCTGGGCAGCGACGCCGCCACCCAGGTGGCCAAGTTGATCCTTTCGGCGTCCCTGTCCCGCGCCGTCGGTGCTCACACCGGCCTGACCCAGGCCGAGATCATCGAATACCTGGCGGCCCCCTACCGCAAGGCCGATGAATTCCTGGCCGGCCTGGAACGTCTGCGCGACCGCGCCTGGTATCTGCATCGGGAGGGGGAAGGCTTCTACTTCAAGGAGACCGAAAATCTGGGGCGACGCATTGAGCGCGACGCCAAGCAAATCCCGTTACCCAAACTGGAGCAAGCACTGATCAACCGCCTCACCGGGCTGTTTCAGGCCCAGAGCAAGTCCAGGGCGGCCTACCAGGAAGTCCAGATCATGCCGCGCCTGGATGATGTGAAGCTCTCGGGCCCGCGCATCCTGCTGGTGGTGCAGCCGGATGGGCGGACCCCGCCCGAACAGATCCGCAACTTCTTCGAGTTCCAGCAGGAAAAGAACAACGTGCTGATCCTGTCCGGACACGACAGCCACCTCGCCAACGAGGTGGAGGCGCGGCTGCGGGAACTCTATGCGGTGGAGGCGATCTTCAAGCCGCTCAAAGCGGGCGACACCTTGTTCGAGGAGGCCCGCGACAAGCTCGAAGAGTTGTCCGAGCGCTTCACCAAGGCCGTCTCCGGCGCCTACAACCGGTTGTTCTTCCCCGGCGGTACCGGCGAACTGGTCATGGCCACCATCGACAACGGCCTGAGCTTCGGCGCGGGCGAACATGCCGCCGAGGCCCAGATCGAAAAACTCCTGGCCAGCGGACGCTGCGACAACAAGCTTGCTCTGGATATGCCGGACGCCTTGCCCGCCTACTGGGCCATGGCCGAGACCTACCTGTGGTCTGCCAAGGACCGCCGTGTCCCCTGGCGCGACCTGGTCATGCGCGCCAAGACCGACCCGACGTGGCCCTGGATGCCAGGCGCACGTGGGCTGGAGCAACTCCGCGATGAGGCCCTCAAGCAAGGGCGCTGGCGCCAGACGCCGGAGGGGCACATCGAGAAGGGGCCCTTCCCCGCCGAGAAGACCTCGGTCAACATCACCCCCCAGGGCACCAATCGCGAGACCGGGGAGACCACCCTCTCGCTCACGCCCCGCAACGCCGGTGACAGCCCCCGCGTCTATGTCGCCAAGACCGCCGCGGTGTCGGTTGAGGACCACCAGGTCCAAGACCTGGAAGACTATCGCACCCCCGAAGCGACTCTCTACTTCATCGCGGTGGACAGCGCCGGCAAGTACCACGTGGGCGAGCCGACCCGCTGGACTGCGGACCTGACCGTCCGCCACGAAGTGCTCAACATCGCCGACTCGCGCAAGGTCGAACTCCGCTGCACCCCCGCCGCCGAGATGCGCTACACCCTGGACGGCACCAATCCCAAAGAGGGGACGGTTTACACGGACCCTTTCCAGGTGCCGGCCAAGGGCTGCACCATCCTCATTGCGGCCAAGGCCGGCGAGGTGGAGAAGTCCGCTAAGGTTCTGATCCCGTCCGCTGGTGACTACCGGGTCATCATTGATGAGCACCAACCGGCACGGCTTGACGGTATTAAGCGAGTGTCGATCGACACCACCGACCGTACATTCGCGTTCATTCAACGCTTCAGGGATCGTCCTGATACCCTGTTGTGGGGGGTCCAGATGATCCTGGGCGAGGGCGAAAACGCGGTTCAGATCCGCTTCAATGAGCGCCGCCTCACGGCGGCCGCGATCGAGACCGCCATCCGCGGCATCCGCGCCGCTATGGGGGACGAGCAGGCCGCGGTTCAGATCATCGTCAAGGGCGGCGTAAGCTTCGGCGACGGGTTCGCGTTGAGGGAGTTCGCCGAGATCGCGGGTATCGAACTCAAGTCCGGCGATGTCAGTCAGGATTAGTACGGGGAGGGACCCAGACACAGAGGCACGCAGAGCAGGAAACCCTGTAGGGTGGATAAGGCGCGCGGTACGATGCTGCGGGTTCGGCACGGTGGCCGGTCGCGCCGCATCCACCACCCGCGGTGGTCGCGGCTGGTGTGATGGTGGATGCGCCGCGCTGATTCACCCTACCGTCTTCGGACTTGCCTCAGAGAATAGCCGAGTGATTCAGAAAGCCGACCCGCGCGAGCGCCCCGCCTACGCCCACCGCACCCTGGGCTTCGGCGTCCCCGCGACCTCCGACCCCCATCACTTCCTGGTCCAGATCCCGCGCGGCAATGCGGCGCCCGTGCTGATCTGCGAGCACCTGGGGATGGGCTCCGAGACCGTCCGGGAGCAGGTCATCGACCGCGTGCTGCTCCCGCGGCACCGTTGGACGGCCATCCGCGCAGAGGTGCAGCGGGCCTTCAACGCCAGACTCAAGGAGCACGACCTGGCCACCGGGACCTGGAAGGTTGGGGACAACCCCGTGGACCGACTGCTCGGGAAAGAGTTATGCGTACTGGCCTGGGCCTGCGAGCGCCTGGACCCCGAGAAGATCGGCAGCGCCGTGCGCAACTGGCTGGCGCTGCGACCCGAGGAGCGCTGGTGGCTGTTCGGGATGACGGCGATGACCGCTGGCGGAATCGGTGATGCCGATCAGGGCTGGCGGGTCGCGCTGCGCTATGCCTTGGGCGACACCGCTCAGAACGAGCCGCTCAAGCCCCGGACCCTGGTCGGGAAGGCGGGGCTCGGGGGGCAGGGCACGCTGCCCCTGTTCGATGACTGAGACGACAATCCCCGAATGATGGCCTTCGTACCTGACATCCAGTAGGGGCGGGTTTGAAACCCGCCCCTACGTCCGGTTATCACGTCCGACGGCGATATCAAGCTGCCTCTATAACCTGGATCGCGAGGCGCCTGTCCAACAGCGCGAGCGCCGTTTCGATCTGTTCGATGCGACTGTGGTGGCGAAAGGACAGCAGATGATCTACCAGCGTCGGCGTGATATTGAGCTTTCGAGCGAGGTCCGCCTTACCCATGCCCGCGGCGATGAGCGCGTTGTGGAGCGCGACCTTGCCCGCGACGACCACCGGCAGGACCACCACTGGCTGATGCTCAGCCGGCGCCGAGGGTTCGGGGATGCGTTCACGCCGTTCGACGAAGACCGCAAACGCCGTGGTCAGGGCATCGACCGCATTCAGCAGCGCCTCGGCCTCATCGTCACCCACCGTATGGGCGAATGGAATGTCGACAAAGCCCGCAAGCACCGCGCCGCTTTCGTTGTCTCGTTCCAGGGTTGCCGGGTAGCACAACATCAGGGATCTCCTTCAATCCAAATCTAAGTCTTTCTTGATTGCCTTCACGAGGGAATTGGGAATCTCCTTTGATCCGTGGAACGGAAACACAGAATGTCTGCCGTTCAATTCCACGTGCAAGTGGCTGCCGTTACCGGGACGGAATCTTGCCCCCTGCGCTGCCAGCCACCGTTTGAATTCGCTGTATTTCATCGCCAACCGCACGGCTGTTACACTGAAGGTGCGCACTCCGGGACACTCTGCATGGCCTCGATCAAGATTCCGGCCACTTGGGCTCGCCGGGTGCGTAGTCAGGCCATCCTGGCCTGACACCGTCAGGGCTGGAAGCCCTGACTACGCACGCCGCTGGCCGGGATTACGATCAAGGCCCTCTGCATCGTCTTGCGCAGTCGTTCATTGGGTTGCGGCGAGGGCCTTGGTCATAAACCCAGCCACCGCGCGATCGGCACGGTCGTCGGTCCGCACAGCGGACCCTACAGGTTGCGGTGTTACCGTAGGGTCCGCTGTGCGGACCGTCCGCGGCCGGCCGGAACGATGGTCAAGGCCGCGGCGGGGCATCGAGGCGGCTCAGGCCGCGGCGCCGACGCGCAACGCCCGTCCCGGCAAGTCGCGCTCGTCGGGCATGGCGGCGGGTCCTTGGGTTGTCCGCATGGTGTTTCCTCCCGCTTGATCCGATACTAGCAGTTGCCTAAAGACATTGTCACCACGGATACCCGAGACCAGCGGAATGCAAGAACCCCTTCAGGCATCAGCGCCCCGCGAGCCTACTCCCGACCTGGTCGCCCCCAGTCTTCGACCCTTCGCCCTCAAAGACGCCCCGGCCGTGATCGAGGCGGTGTTTCCGGCGCAGAAGGTCTCGTTTGAGGCGCAGCGCGAGCGCAAGGCTGGGGCGGGGCAGACGTTGACGGTGCTGGGTGCTTATTGGAAGGGCCGCAACCCGCTGATTCCGGTGCGGGCCATCGTACTGGGCAGCCTGCTGCCGCAGACCGATGATCCCGAGCAAGACCCGGAGGGCTTCGAGAAGCACGGAGACAGGGAATAAAGAATGCTCTCACAAAGACACAAAGACACAAAGAAGAGAAGCCTAGGGAATTATCTCGGGGGCTGCTGAAGTGGTCGCTTTGCCAGGATCATTATTGAATAGCGTTTTAGCTTTCCATGATCTGCTCCGCTTCTTTTCTTCTTCGTGTCTTTGTGTCTTTGTGAGAGAATCTTCTTCTCCGCGCCCCAGTGAGAGCTACTCAGGAATTGCAGAATGACGGTTGATGTAATGAGCGCCGCGGCCGGTGGGCAATGCAGAGTCCAGCCCTTTGCCTTGCGCGACGCCCCGGCCCTGATCGAGGCGGTGTTTCCGGCGCAGAAGGTCTCGTTCGAGGCGCAGCGCGAGCGTAAGGCGGGGGCAGGGCAGACGCTGACGGCGCTGGGTTCTTATTGGAAGGGCCGCAAACCGCTGATCCTGGTGCGGGCCATCGTGCTGGGAAGCCTTTTGCCGCAGACCGATGATCCCGAACAGGACCTGGAAGTTTTTGAAAAACTGATGGCCTTCGACGAGGGCGGACTGGCGCGGCGGGAGCCGAAGATCAGTCCGGCCGATATCGCTGAACGGGTCGCGCTGAATGACCCCTGGAACTACTTCACTGCTTCATTCAAGGGAAATACGCTCGATAAACAAGAGATCGCGGACGCCCGGTTCCCGCTTGAGTTGGACCTCTTCCCGGGGCTCAACATCCGCTGGCGGCGGGATGTCGATGAGGCTGACAAACGCGACCTGTTGGCCAAAGCCCTGGGGACCTGGCCCACCTACGAGGAGCGCGCTGGGCTGTGCAAGCGCCCGGAGGAGTTGGATCAGGCCGCACTCTATGCCCCGATCTGGCCGGCGGTGAATGCCCACCTTGGGTATCTGGGCATCAATGCACATTCACATCAGGAATTGGTCGAGCAATTGGGTATCCTGCGCTACGGTCACCGGCCGCGGGTCGGGGATACCTTCTGCGGTGGCGGCTCAATCCCATTCGAGGCGGCGCGGCTGGGCTGTGATGTCTATGCGTCGGATCTGAACCCCATCGCATGCATGTTGACCTGGGGGGCGCTCAACATCATCGGCGCCGCGCCGGACAAGCGTGCCGAGATTGAGCGGGCGCAGCGCGAGGTGGCCGAGGCGGTGGATCGGGAGATCACGGCGCTTGGCATCGAGCACGACAGCAGTGGCAACCGCGCCAAGGCGTATCTCTATTGCCTGGAAGGGTTGGACACAGAAACCGGCTGGCGTGTGCCGATGGCGCCAAGCTGGGTCATCTCCAAGACGCGCAACGTGATTGCAAAGCTCGTCCCGAACCATCCGAGTAAGCGCTTTGATATTCAAGTTGTTACCGGCGCCTCCGTTGCCGATATGAACGCCGCTGAGCGGGGTACAACGCGCGATGGCAATCTAGTCTACGAACTTGATGAAAAGACTTTTCGTACGCCGATCAAGACTCTGCGCGGAGACTATCGCGATGCCACAGGTAATTTGACAAACAGTCTCCGTCGCTGGGAAAAGCAAGATTTCAAACCGCACCCCACAGATATTTTTCAGGAACGACTTTACTGTATTCAGTGGATTCGTCGCGAGTCACTTGATCAGTCTCATAAGGAATCTTTTTTTGCGTCCGTGACCGAGGAAGATTTGGAGCGAGAGCGGCAGGTTGAGAAGATCGTTTCCAATAGTTTCGCCCGTTGGCAGGAGCAGGGGCTGGTGCCAGATATGGCCATTGAAATTGGTGGGCCACCTCGGTATCAGGGACGTGAGCTTTTGGTGGCAAGGGGTTGGGTTTACTGGCATCATTTATTTAATCCACGGGCACTTATGTTGGCTTCTCTTCTTTCGCGAGAAGCACGACAGAATCCCTTTCTTGTTTCCATGCTCTGTGACGGATGTGATCGCTTATCCAGATTAGTTCGCTGGGACCCAAGAAATGCAGCGTCGCGACGTGACCCGACATGCCAAAGTACTTTTTATAATCAGGCGCTTAATACGCTTGATAACTATGGTGGCCGTGCTTTTATCTATTTAGCAGGCTCCATTTTATCCGTCTATCCTAACGAAAAAATAGCAACTCAAGGAATCGTTGATACTCGATCAGCAAGTAACACAGAAAGAAATTGCGATATTTTCATTACAGACCCGCCCTACGGCGACGCGGTGATGTATCATGAAATCACCGAGTTTTTCATCGCCTGGCTGCGCAAGAGTCCCCCGCCGCCATTCGACCAATGGACCTGGGACTCCCGCCGCGATCTCGCCATCAAGGGCTCCGGCGACGACTTCCGCCGCGGCATGGTGGACGCCTACCGCGCTATGACCAATCACATGCCCGACAACGGCATGCAGTGCGTGATGTTCACCCACCAGGACTCCGGCGTCTGGTCCGATATGGTGAGTATCTTCTGGGCCTCAGGTTTGCAGGTGGTCGGCGCCTGGTATATCGCGACCGAAACAACTTCCGAACTCAAGAAGGGCGGCTTCGTGCAGGGCACCGTGATCCTGATGCTGCGCAAGCGCCCGGCCGGCGACCGCCCCGGCTTCAAACAACGCATCCTTCCCGAGGTTAAACGGGAGGTCGATGCCCAGATCAAGCAGATGATGCACCTGAACACCGAGACCCAGACCAAGATGGGTGCCCCGGTGTTCAACGATTCCGACCTGCAGATGGCCGGATACGCGGCGGCGCTCAAGGTGCTGACCGGCTACACCAGCATCGGCGGCGAGGACGTGACCACCTTTGCCTTGCGCCCGCGACGCAAGGGCGAAACCACCGTGGTGGACGAGATCGTCGAGCAGGCGGCCGAGACCGCCAACAGCCTCCTGGTCCCGGAGGGCCTCGACCGTGAGACCTGGGCGGCTGTCGGCGGGATACAGCGCTTCTACCTGCGGATGCTGGACATGGAGACCACCGGGGCGGCGAAGCTCGACAACTACCAGAACTTCGCCAAGGCGTTCCGCGTCGGCGACTATGCCGCGGTGATGGCCAGCATCAAGCCCAACGCGGCGCGGCTCAAGTCCATCACCGAGTTCCAATCCCGAGACCTGACCGACCGCACCGAGCTCGGCCCGACCTCACTGGGTGCTCTGATCGTCGCCATTCAGGAATTCCTGGCGGAGAAGGACCCGGCGGTCGTCATGGCGAACCTGCGCGACGCCCTGGTGGATTATCTCGACAAGCGCCCGGTGCTGACGGACATGGCCGACTTCATCGCCGCCAAGGCCCGCGGCCCCGAGATCCGCCGCGCCGCTGAGGCCATCGCCGGCCGCATCCGCAACCAGCGGCTACAATGAGCCTTGAGAGTTCCTCTCGGAGACACGGAAGAAGGAGAAGAAATCCTCTCACAAAGACACAAAGGCACAAAGAAGAGAAGACTTTCATGGCTTTTTTCTTTACTTTGCTTTTCTTTCTTTTCTTCTTCGTGTCTTTGTGTCTTTGTGAGAGAATCTTCTTCTATTTTCTACTACATCTCCGTGAGATAGCTGATAATGAATGAGAATGAAATCGGTGTGATCGTTGTGGATTGTGCCGTTAAGATTCATATGCGGCTTGGGCCTGGGCTGCTGGAAAGTGTCTATGAGGCGGTGTTGGCCTATGAGTTGGAAAGGCGGGGCTTGTTTGTTGAGCGACAGGTGTCGGTCCCGATCTTCTACGATGATATTTGCTTTGAGGAAGGCTTCCGGGCGGATTTGATCGTCGCCCGCAAGGTCATTCTGGAATTGAAATCCATCGAGTGCGTCACGAATGCGCACAAGAAACAATTGCTCACCTACCTGCGCCTGACCGGGATGAAGCTCGGCTATCTCCTGAATTTCGGCCAAGCCCTGATGAAAGACGGCATCACCAGAACCATCAACGGCCAACTCGGGTGAACAGAGCCGCTCACGGAAACACGGAAGAAAGAGAAGAAGTCCTCTCACAAAGACACAAAGACACAAAGACACAAAGGCACAAAGAAGAGAAGACTGTCATGGCTTTTTTTTGCTTTGTTTTTCTTTCTTTTCTTCTTCGTGTCTTTGTGCCTTTGTGAGAGAATCTTCTTTCTCTTCTCGTCCGTGTCTCCGTAAGAGAATCGTCTTTCACTTCTCTTCCGTGCCTCCGTGAGAGATCAATGACCATCCGCCGCCTCTCTTCGCGCACCGATCGGCTGGATCAGAGCTTCCTGGCCGAACACCTCCAAGGCGCGCGCAGCTACCGGCGCATCGCCGGCTACTTCACCAGCTCGCTGTTCGAGGTCGCCCACGAATGGCTGGAGTCGGTGGCGGACGTGCGGATCGTCTGCAACGTGGACCTGACTCCGGAAGACCTGAAGGTCGCCCAGGTGCGCGAGGCGCGGATGCTCGGGCGCTGGAACGAGCGCTCGATCGAGGCCGAGTCCCTGCTGAACCGCGAGCGCTACCAGCGCCTGGATGCCTTTCTCGCCAAGCGCGGCCAGGTGATCCGGGTGGCGCCGGACAGCATCTGCGGCTTCGTGCACGGCAAGGCCGGGGTCATTGAGCGGGCCGACGGGCGCCGGGTCGGTTTCATCGGCTCCATGAACGAGACCCGCCACGGCTGGCAAGATCACTATGAGATCCTCTGGGAGGACGACTCGCCGGAGGGGGTGGCCTGGATCGAGGCCGAATTCGAGTTCCTGTGGAACGCGGCCCGTCCACTGCCGGACGCGGTGTGCCGCGAGGTCCGACGCCGCGGTCGGCGCACCGAAGTCGGGCTGCCGGCCATCGAGACCGAGGAGACCCTGGCCCCGGCAGCGCTGATCGAGTCCCCTCTGTACCGTGAGGGCATGGCACTACAACCCTGGCAGCAGGGGTTCGTGACCGAATGTCTGCGCCATTACCACGACCATGGTCAGGTGCGACTACTGCTGGCCGATGAGGTTGGTCTGGGCAAGACCCTGTCGCTCGGTACCGCGGCCCTGACGCTCTGCCTCTTATCCGAGCGGACCGCACGCCGCCGCAAACCCATCGTGATCTTCGCCCCGGCCACCCTGTGTGAACAGTGGCAGACGGAGATGATCGACAAACTCGGGATTCCCTGTGCCCGCTGGCACTCCAATCGCAAGCTGTGGCTCGACCCCGAAGAACGGGCGATCTCCCCGAGTGGACCGGAGCACATCGCCCGCTGTCCGTTGCGGATCGGGATCGTCTCCACCGGGCTGATGGTACAGCCATCGAAGGAAAAGGAGGTCCTGACCGGACTGAGCTTCGATCTCGTCATCCTGGATGAGGCCCACAAGGCGCGCTCGCGCCAGGGCTACGGCCAGCAGGCCGGTGAGCCGAACGAGTTGCTCGCCTTCATGCACGCGGTCGCCAATCGGGCCGATCATGTTCTGCTCGGCACCGCCACACCCATCCAGACCCAGGCCGAAGACCTGTGGGACCTGGTGCGGGTGCTGCACCGGGGCAGCAACGGTTTCGTGCTCGGCAACGAGCTGGCCACCTGGCACAACCCGGGGCGCGTGCTGCCCATCCTGTGCGGCGAGGAGCGGGTTCTGGACCTCAACTACGGCTGGCGATTGCTGCGCTCGCCGCTGCCGACCATGGAGTCCACCAACGAGCCCAACGCACGCCGGCTGTTCCGCAACCTGCGCGAAGAACTCAGTCTGCGCCGGACCGAGCATCTGGCGGGTGCCTTGCCGTTGCTGTCCGCAGAACTGCGCGACGATCTGGAGACTGAGCTTGAGCGGGTGATCGACGGCGCCTCGTTCTTTCAACGCGAGAACCCCTTCGTCCGTCATGTGGTCCTGCGCAAGCGTGCGACCCTGGAGGCCCAAGGACTGCTCGACAGGGTTGCGGTCAACGTCCATCCGGACGGGGGACTGGTCGAGGACCTGCACCGGTTCAACGCCCTGTTCCAGGGGATGGCGCTGCGCACGTCGCCGGATTTCGACCGGGCCTACGAGGAAGCACGCGCCTTCGGCCGCGTGCTCGCCAAGCGCGGCAAGGGCGGAGGCTTCATGAAGAACCTGATGGAGCAGCGGGTCTGTTCAAGCCGCGTGGCCGGTATCAATACCGCGACCACTTTGCTCGCGGGGCGTGAGATTCAGGAAGAAACAGAAGACGCCGAGGTAGAGCTTGCGATCCAAACCGACGCGGAGCGTGCCGCGCTCGTTGGTCTGATCGCCGCCCTGAACGGCATGGACGATGATCCGAAGCTGCGGGCGATTAGGTATTACCTGAACGACGAGGGCTGGCTGGAACTTGGCTGCATCATCTTCAGCCAGTATCACGACACCGCCCGGTGGGTGGCCGACTCCCTGGCCGCGGAGCTGCCGGCCGAGGTCATCGGGCTCTATGCCGGCGCCGAGCGCAGCCGTCTGTATCGGGACGGTCAGACGGTCGGCATCGCCCGCGAGGCCCTGAAACGGATGGTCGCCGACCATGATATCCGCATCATGGTCGCCACCGACGCCGCCTGCGAGGGCCTGAACCTCCAGACCCTGGGGACCCTGATCAATGTCGATCTGCCCTGGAATCCGACCAAACTCGAGCAGCGCATTGGCCGTATCAAGCGCTTCGGTCAGACCCGCTCGACGGTGGATATGCTGAACCTGGTTCACCAGGGCACGGTCGACGAGAAGGTCTATCAGCGTCTTTCAGAGCGCATGCGCAACCGCTACGACCTGTTCGGCGGTCTGCCGGACACCATCAAGGACGACTGGATCGACGACATCGAGACCCTGGGTGAGAAGATGGACCAGTACATCGAAGCGCGCCGCCAGGCTTCCGGCTTCGACCTGCGCTACAACGACAGCATCAAGCCCAACGACAATGCATGGCGGGACTGTGCGGCAGTGCTCGCGCGCCGCGATCTGGATAACCTCATGCGGCAGGGGTGGGGAAATTGTTAGTCTCACAAGAATGTCAATTCTTTTTCACGGAGACACGGAAGAAAGAGAAGAAAGAGAAGAAAGAGAAGAAAGAGAAGAAAGAGAAGAAAGCCTCTCACAAAGACACAAAGACACAAAGAAGAGAAGACTTTCATTGTTTCTTTTCTTCTTCGTGTCTTTGTGTCTTTGTGAGCGAATCTTCTTTCTCGGTGAGAGAATCTTCTTTCTCGCCTCTCTTTTCCGTGCCTTCGTGAGAGATCAATAACCGAGGCGCCCCCGAATGGACTTGTGTGGTTTATGCGTGAACGGCTCCTAAACCCGCAACACACACAAAGGCACCAGCAGTTCAGTCGCACTCAAGCCGCCATGCTGGCCGATGAGCGCACGGGGTTCCTCGCAGGGGAGCAACTGGCGCAGGATGCGGTGGTCCCGCGGCAGCAGGCAATAGTCGCCGATGCGCTCGGCAAAGCGCGGATGGGGGCGGCCCCGACCGAAATAGCCGGCCGCCACCAGTTCGGCGCTCGGGCAGACGTCCACCAAGGTGCCGAGCGGCCCCCGGCAGTAATCCAGAAAGGCCGACTCGCGCCCGGCACGCAGGTAGCAGAAGGCGGCCCGGGGTTCGCCGCATAGCGGCAGCATCAGGCACTCGGCCAACTCCGGGTGGTCCGCCAGGTCGATCAAGTCCGTGGGACCGGTGTCCACCTGGCCGTGATCGGCGGTGACCAGGATCAGCGTATCGGTGCCGGCGGCGGCCGCCAGGAAATCGGTGAGGGCCTGCTCGATCTCCCGCAGGTGAATGGCGGCGGTCGGGCTGTTCATGCCCTGGTGATGGCCGATGGAGTCCAGTTCAGGCCAGTAGCAATAGAGATACTTGCGCCCCCGATCGCGCCGCAGGGCGCGCGCGGTCTGGCGGAACAGGTCGGGCAGATCCGCGTAACCCAGGACATGGGCCGGCCCGCTGTGCGCCTGATTGAAATCCGATCCGGCAATACGCTTGGGGGTGACGATCAGCGAGCGGGTGCGGATGCGCTCGGTCAGCGGGCGGCTCCAGAACAGCCGCTGCGGATCGAGGCCGGCGCGTCGGTAGGGGACCCCGCCGTAGCGCGGCGTTCCGGGCAGCACCGTCATCACGCAGGCGAGTTCCGCAAACCAGGTATACCAGCCGGTCAGGCCATGCTGGAGCGGTCCATCGCCGGTGAGAAAGCTGGGGATGGCGGTGGCCGTGGTGCTGGGAAAGGTCGAGGTGAGTGCACCGCGCCGATGGCGGCTGAGCAGCCCGTCCGGCGAACGATGCCGCAGCCAGGCATCGCCGAGCCCGTCGATCACCAGCAGCATGACGTTGGTGGCCCCGGCGAAATCCGGCGCGGGCAGCAGGGCCGCACCCGGATAGGCGCTGCGCCCGCCGAGTGCGCCGATGATGGAAGCCATCAGGTTGACGATGCCGCCGCCGGCATAATCCGGCTTCAGGCCGGGGACCGGGTTGGTCTGGACGTTCTGGATCATAGGACGTTCAAGGTTTCGACGCTCAATCTGGTGGCTTGGGAACCGTTCACTCATACGCTGAACAAGTCCATTCCGGGTTGCGTAGTCAGGGCTTCCAGCCCTGACTGTTCCAGCCCCGACGCCGCCAGGCCAGGATGGCCTGACTACGCACTTTCAAGGTAAAGTCTCGGCCTCCAGTGTGCCACTCCCGCGCTCTGGAGGCTTTAACGTCAAAGTCAGTCCGGAACCTTGTGGGAGCGGCGTCCCGCCGCGATGCGGTGCCGAGGTGACCGCTAATGCCGCGGGGACGCGCCCGGCCCCGTCGCGGCGGGACGCCGCTCCCACAGGTTCGCGACGCGACTTTCGCTGTAAAGCTAACCCTCGACTTAACGCTGCTCCGGGTGTTCCTGCCCCATCGCCCCGCCCGGCCCGGTCTTCGGCTCGGCCGCACGCCAGAGCACGGGTCGGGAGCAACTGTCCCAACCCCAGCGCAACCAGCGTAACAGACGTAAGGCCAGCCAGAGCGCCCAGCCGAGCATGAGGCCGCGATAGACCCACATGGGGACGCTCACCACCGAGATCTCTGGCAGGGCGCCGCTGGTGCGGTCCTGGTACCAGTTCAGCAGCGTGCCGGTCGAGCCGTTGCCCATGATCTGCATCGCCGGCCGACCGAGCAGCCCCTGGGAGACGGCGCCGACCAGGCCGATCAGGGCGGCGAGCGTCAGCACGGCCAGGGCGGCCTGCGTCAGGTTATAGCGCCAGCGCCGCACGGTGCCGCCGTCGCGGCGCCGCAGGCCAAGGGCGAACAGCCAGCCGACCACCAGGACCAGCACCCAGATTTCCGCCAGGCTGAGGCCGATGCCGAGCAGCAGCCAGTCATGCGTCTTGAGCGGCGTCAGCCGGGTGCGCCCGAGTGCGAATGCGAACCCGGTCAGCACGACCAGCACGCCCCAGAACACCACCACCGGGCCGATCCGCGGGCCGCTGGTCCAGAGCACCCAGCGCTCCGGCGGCACACGCATCGCAAGATTCAGATTGACCGCCGGTTGACCCAGCTCCGGCAGGACCGGCGCGATCCGCGGGCCGGTCCCCTCGGGCACGCGCCAGTGCACCGCGACCGACTGCCGGCCCGGTGACAGGGGGATTTCCAGGGGCGCCCCGACACGCGGCAGCGGCAGGTCCAGGCCGTTGCTGGTCAGGCGGGTCGGCTCGGCTCCGTCCGGCAAGGTCAGGGGGAAGGTCCCGCCCTGGGTTCCGCGCAGCCGCAGCACCAGTTCATGCTCGCTGGCGCGGCGTCCCAGGGTCACCAGCAGATTCACCCGGTCCAGCGTCAGGGTTCGGCCCGGCACGGCCTCGGGGCGGCTCAGGGTCAGTGTCAGAACTTCGCCCGGCAGTGGCCGCCAGGTGGGCAGCCAACGCTCGGCCGGGCTGACCTGATTGATCGGGGCCGGACCGCTCCATTGCAGGTGCCAGCGGGGGCTGAGGTCCAGGGTCCAGGATTCGCTGAGTCGCGGGTCGACGCCGGCCTGGAGTCGCAGGGCGGCGGCGCCCGGTTCGAGGGTCGAGGTCCAGCCGGCCGTCGTCTCGCCGGAGGCCAGATTCACCAGGATTTGGCCGTCCTGAACCGGGACGCCCGCGGTCTGGACCGACTCGCCCGGCAGCAGCGCCACCGGCAGCGAGACCGGTGAGCCCGCGGGTGACAGGCGCTGGACCAGCGTTTCCACCCGCCAGTCGAGTGCGATCCGCAGGGTGCGCTCCACCCGCAGCAAGGGAGGGAGTGCGCCCTGATCCAGCGGGCGCTGATCCGGATCGCCGGTCGGCGCGACGCGGACCAGGCGCAGCAAGGCGCCGGGCCGGCCGGTCGGATCCAGACCCTCCAGGGTCCAGCCGGTCAGGGTCGAGTGCAGTTGGCGGGGCGGCAGCGGCAGGGGGATCTCGAATTGGGCGGTGTCCGGCAGGGGGCCGCTGAGGTCCAGACGATGGCGCCCCGCCGGCACCGCGACCAGGAGTTGGTCGTCCGCCCCGCGGCGCAGCCCGTCCAGCGGGGCGCCGTCCAGTTCCACAGATTGCGGCAGCCAGCCGCCGGGTCCGCCCGGCACCGGGGCCGCCGTCGGCACGGCGGCGTCCAGGATCAGGGTCAGGTGCAACTGCTCCGGGTCCGCCGCCAGCGACAGATCGGCCAGGTCGACACAGTGCGGCAGGCAGTCCGGGGGGGCGAGCAGGCGGGCGCGCAGTTCCGTCAGCAGCGCCTCGTCGGGCAGCTCAGCGGCGCCGGCCGGCGCGGCACCGGGGCCGGTCAGCGCGGCGGCGCCCAGCACGGCGGCCAGGAGTAGCGCGGCGGGTCCGGCCTGATTGGTTTCGGCCCCCGCGCGGCTGAATGGGCGCGGGGGCGGTGATGTCGGGTCGTCCGGCGTCCCGGCGGCCGGGAGGCGGCCGATCAGACCGGCCATGCGCAGCCCCAGGAGCACCGTGAGCAAGGCGCCGAGCAGCGACCACACCAGGTGCCAGCCGGGCCGCAACACCCACAGGTCGACGGTCTCGGCCGGCTCCACCGGCCCGTTCCAGACCAGATCGAACCGGTTCCACTGCCAGTCCGGAATCCCCATTCCGCTCTGCACCAGGGCATCCGGGTCCGGCCGATCGGGCGGCGGGGCGGCGGGAGCCCGCTTGGCGGCGGTGGTGACGGACTTCATCCGGCTCATGATCCCGTCGTCCGCGTCGTTGCGCATGACTGACTCATCCGCGGCGGGCGCGGGTGCGGGTGCGGCGTCCAGTGCGGATTCCGCCTGGAACGGGAGCTCGATCCGCTGTTCGAACGCCCCGACGAGGCCGCCGGAGGGGCTGGAGTCGGCATCCTGACCCGCCCCCAGACCGACCGCGGGACGCTCCAGATGGGGGTAGAGTCCGGTGCGGACCTGACCGGCGATGAAGGGCAATCCGATCAGCACCAGCGCCAGGAGACTCAGGCGGAAATACCAGTTGACCGGTCCACGCAGCCGCGCGGTCGCCGTGCCCGGCGGGCCCCCCGGCAGCAAGTGCAGCAAGGCGGCGCCGATCAGCACCGCAATCCAGACCAGTCGCGGGGCGTCCGCGACCTGCCAGGTGAGGGCCAGTGCGGTCAGGGCCAGCACACCCCAGGCGGCGCCCCACAGCCGACCTACGCCCAGACTCAGGATCAGCACCAGAAACAGATCGAGCAGGGTCCAGCGGCCGATCCAACTGTTCGGCAGGTTGTCGGTTCCGGAGGTCGCCAGCAGGTCCCAGCCGGGCGGCAGAAACAGCCGGGTGTGGATACTGTTGAAGTCGAGCCCCCAGCCGGACGCCGGCAGCGACCGCGGGGTCGTCTGCTCCCCGGCCTCGATCCGGCTGTCGGCGACCAGGTCCAGCCGGTCGCGGCGGACCTCCACGCCGGGAGCCTCCTGCTCGGTGAGGCGCGTGATCAGCCGCGGTGTGCCGTCCACCTGGACCTGCCCCAGGGTCAGGGGAGCCGTCGCGGTCAGCCGCCAACTGCGGGTGAGGGTGCCCGCGATGCGGTCGCTCAGGCTGTAGCCGTCGCCGTTCAGGTCCAGCCACAGATCACGCTCCAGGCGCAGCCGATCCGGGCCGGGGTCCGGATTGCCGCGGCGCCGCTCCTCCAGCGTCAGTGTCTGCCCGGCGGCCAGACGATAGGCCGGCAAATCCAGCCAATCCGCCGGGACGCCGGACTGGCGCGGGTCCACCGCCGGCGGCCCGCCCGCCGTCACCTGTCGCAGGTCGGGCCGGGCGGCGAAGGACCAGATCTCGAACTCCGGCCAGGGGATCCCGGTGTCCGGTCCGGCGGCGGGGCGGGCCAGAGACTGAATGGATCCCGGGATCTGAGACTCGAACTCCAGCACCCAGTGCCCCGGCCGCACCTGGACCCGCAGCGTTTCGCCATCGACCCGGGCGGGCAGGGGGCTCTGCACGCGCAGCGGGATCGCCCCCGGCAGCAGCACCGGGCCGATGCCGACCTGGCGGGCGCCGCCCGCGACATCCAGTTCCAGGCGGGTGGTCACCCGTAACGGCAGGTCATCGTCGATCCGTCGATACACTGTGAGCCCCAGCTGGTCACCCTCTTCGCCCGCGGTCGGGGTCGGATCGGCCAGCCAGAGCCGACCGTCGCGATCCACGCGGGGGAAGGCCACCGGTTGTCCGTCGCGGGCCAGGGTCAGCAGTCCGACCATCGCCGGCAGCGTCAGCCCGTCCGGCGGACTGGTCCAGACGAACCGGCCGCTCAGGTCATGAGCCCCCGCCGCCAGCCAGGTCGTGGGTGCCCCATCGCGCACCAGCACCGGCACCGCTTGATCGCCGTCACGCACCTCCTGTGGCCAGGTCTGCGTGTCGCCCGGCAGCGGCACCCAGGTCGGCGCGGCGACCTGCCAATGCTGCGTAAAGGTCCCGCCCTGCGCGCCCAGATCGAGCGCCAGCCGGCCCGGCCAGGCGCAGATGCGCGTGCCGTCCGGCGCGGTGCCCAACGGGCAGTCACGCTGATCCTGTGGATGCAGCACCCAGGGAATCCAGTCATAGAGGGCCGGCGGGACCGCCGGCTCGGCCGCGCCGGCCGGAGCGGGGAGCAGGATGAACAGTGCAAGCAGGGAGGGCAGAATCAGGTGCATGGCCGGACTCGCGGATGGGGTGGGGGAACCGGTGATTCAGGCGATTGCCGGAACCGCCTTAGCTTACCGTGAAAGTCGCGCAGCGACCCTGTGGGAGCGGCGTCCCGCCGCGATGAGGCCGGGCGCGCAGCCGCAGCGTCGAGGTCACCGCAGCACCGCATCGCGGCGGGACGCCGCTCCCACGGCAATTACGGTGATAGTTTACTAAATGCAAATAATGTGACGTTACTTCACGTACCTATTGGAGCCAACCTTAGATCGGCAGCAAGCTGGTTGCGTTCAAGGCCCATCCGCATTCAGTGCCTTTAGTAAACTGTCACCGTAATCGGTGCATGGTGTCTGCTGTCATGTAGCTTTCACCACAATGCGGGCAGCTTACCACGGGAACATTCTCAATTACCAAAAGATGATCGCCATTTCCGTAACTTCTGGCAACCCTCCGAATTTCAGAGCCCTCTTGACCGCATATGTCGCAGATAACTTTTGGCCTGTTACTCATCTTTAAATACCATGATAATGATGACCATTTTTTCGTTTGGACTCATCTTTACAACGACAATTATTTGATGCTCATCAAGGGATGGACCGCGGATCAAATATTTCCATTCTGCCTTTTCGTTATCTCTTTGCCTCTCAATAATTTCTCCAGCCAATATGGCACATTCAACATCGAACATCGACAATTGATCCTAATCCATTTCTTCTTCAGCGTGAATTGTGATAACATATCGATTAAGTCGAACGCAATTCTTAAGCTGTATAAGGACCGCTTCAAACAAATCTATTTACCGCGTGGTTGCATGGGTTATACGAGCCTAACGTGCAACCTAAAGCGACTCAAACCGCGCGCTGCGAGGCCGTTGCAAGTTACCGCGGAGTCGAACGCGCGGTTTGGGGTCGCTTTTTAGGTGCGGGTTAGGCATTTCTTTCTTTAGTATTCCCAGAGTACCGTGGTCTGTCTCGGGTGTTCGTGCGGGCATTCGTGTTAAAGATGAGCAACATTGCCGAAGAAATGCCCGATAAAATAGCTGGCGCCTGATATCAGAATCCCCGGTCAAATACGGGACGCCAAGAAGTGTCCGGATTCATTCCCTTTAAGTTTAGCTGGCCTATCAGTTGAATTTCGATAAAGTGCTTCGGTTGTAACGGCAACCAGCAGGGATGGCAGCGCGAGCCAAAAAAACGATACTCTGGTCATACCGATAGCCATCGCGACAACTCCTGAGAGAGCAATAAGTATTCCAAAAAGGCGGTCGAGACGGCGAATTCTTCGTGCAGACCGCCAGTCACCGAGCACCTCGCGTTTGAACGCCTTGAGGTTACCTACTCCTGAAAGTTCCCGAAAATCCTGCTTGGCGACATCAATCGTAGTACGCAAGCTCTTAAGGTCACCTTTAGAAAAGCAAAGCACTTGAAGTCGGAGGTCTTCGAGTTGGAATTCATCGGCATCTTGCGAGTTAGGAATATTATTTCCGCACTCATTGATCAAAAGTCGGATCGCTTCGTCGCTTTCTTGCGGACCGAACAAAGCATTTGCAACCGCTTCAGTGTCCGGACTCAATCGCGGTGCCATTCTGATCTTACCAAGCCTATGTGTAACATCATCCTAACGTTGTTGCGGTAGGAGTTGTAGCTGATTTCCTGATAGCCGCACTGGTCGCATTGATCGATGTGCCCACCCAATTCCTTGGTCCGGCAATTGGCCAGCGCGGTCAGGGCCGTGCTCTGCTCGCGCGTCAGGGTGTGCTCGGCACGATAGGCCGGACCATAGTCCCGGAACAGGTCGCCGACTTGAAACGGGGGGTGGGTCGGGTCCGCCGTCACCGCCTCGGCGCCGGGGTTGGCAGCGTGGCTGTTCATGCTGACAGTATAGCTGCCGACGCGGACGACGGCTGAGATCAGCCGCCGTAGGGTGCGCAATGACTCAGGTCGGCGCTTGTTTCTATTACTATTTAGTCCAACGTTAGAATTCAGCGGCGGGCCGCCGTGTGGCTCGTCCGCTGGAATGAATTGTTAGCCATGTTTCTTTTCTTCAAGTGACAACAAACGTTTCCACAAAACATGGAGCTTTTCCTTTGCGTTATTTTTTATTTCAGATAAGTGTCTTTTTAAGAACATCCGAACCCGTTCGAGTTGCTGTCTATGAAATACTGATGCTTCAACCAAATCTAGGCAACATTCGGCTATTTCTATATCTTGGTCAATGGTTCGGTCTGGAATGTGGAATAGATCTTCATATTTCTTTCTGGATTGTGCAATGCCTTGCTGTTTTTTTCGGCATGGAACACATCGAATACAGTTGGAATCTAGACCAAAACCAAGGTCCTCATACCAATATCTTTGTTCCTCTGCAAAAAATATGAATGACTTACCGCAGTCGCGACACTGCCTTTTTACATCGAAATAATGGGTTACTGGAACGGTAGCTGGGATTTGTTTTGTTAAGTTAGCTAGGATTGCAGTATCTGGGATGCGACATTCTTTAGGCGAGTGCCAATGCAGAAAAGTATCTCCCCCGTATTCGGTTTCTGGATTGAGGCCAGTAATTCGTGGCAACTGCCCGAATCGTGGATGCGTTACAAACCCTGAGTAATCTTGATCTATTGGTGTCATATTTTTTTGATGGCTAACGCCCACGATCAGCGCCCCGCGCCACCCCACAAAACCCGAAAACACCGAGTCGCTTCGTGGCGCAGGTGCGCTGGATCGAGTTGTTGGGCAAGTATGTTAATTGAGAATGTCGGGCAACGATAAAGCCGTTGCCCGACCTACCCGGCTGACCCCATGGATTTGTGCATATCGAACCAATTAGAGGCTATATGTACTCAGAGATGAATTGACTGTGGTTCCCCTTACTTCCTTCAATGGTCCTGCCAGAAGACCTGTCCACCAAAAGACCTGCCATTCAAAGGCTTGAATAGGGCGGTTGTTTAAGATTGTCGAAACGCCCCGAAGCAAACCTGTACCGTTGTCACCTTCACCCACATTGCATCCTGCAAGAAAAACTGTAGCATTTTGAGAAAGTAACCCGTTTAATTTCATCAATTTCTTTTCTGCTGGCCCTGTTAGTTGGCTTTCTCCCGGCTTGGTGATGGGGATCCACCTAAGCGACTTCGTTCCACTCCACTC
This sequence comes from Lamprocystis purpurea DSM 4197, assembly GCF_000379525.1. Lineage (GTDB taxonomy): Bacteria > Pseudomonadota > Gammaproteobacteria > Chromatiales > Chromatiaceae > Thiodictyon > Thiodictyon purpureum. Next base: position 133,797 of record NZ_KB902553.1, read on the forward strand.
ACACTTCTTACCTGCACCAATTGACTGATATCCAGCCATTCCATGTCCGAAAATAGTGAGAAAGTCTAATGTTCTCCCATTTGTAATTACATCATTAGCGCATGCATTGATCAGATCATCGATATTAAATATTTTTTTTGTGTACACCCCCATGAGCTGATCCACCCAAGTCAAAGAATCCCATTTAGGGTGGTTACCGTCTACTACCCATAGATTTGCACCGGCAAACGGTGGGGGAAGTCTCATAGTATTACCTCAATATTGTTAGTGGCTAGCGACAGAGTAGTACATCTTGGAAATCTAATCAGTTTTTTTAGATCAGTACCTTTACCTAGATGAGCTAACGCATTGCTAAGCTCTGTAATTTTTTATCTAGGACTTCCACATGAGTATCGCACTTCGTCATGATTGTATCTCCTTTGAAAGGTCGGTAATGAAAAGTTCTCGACTGCACCAACCCAAAAATACAGTCGAAAAAACATACAAGTTACATCGCATCGATGGAGTCAGACTCACTTTATTTGGATGCCTCTGCCGTAGGGACGCCGGTTGCCCGGCGCCCCCGGCGCAATCCCGGACGTGCAGTTTTCCCGCATCCGGTTCTTCGGTTGTACTCACATTCGCGCGGACCTTCACAGTTACCCGTTACAAGGCCCAGTTGTTATTATCATGAGAAAACCCCCGGCTTTGCCGGGGGACCCTAAAAGTTTGACTTTTCCGGCATGCGATGGACATGGCGCGACGCTAGGTTGAGATCGGACGGTGCTGATCAAGAGCGACAGCCCGTTTTTCGATCAGCAGCGCCAGACGCTTGGTTGTGACCTCGTTCTTGCAGCCAGTCTTAACCGATCGCGATTAGGCCCCTTTGAAGGGCCAGCGATCGAAAGCCCCCGGCTTTGCCGGGGGATCATTACTGCCCTACAGTGAGGTTGGCTCGTGTTTACCCGATCCTGCATGTCCGGCACGAGTTTCCTGTGTGAGCTGCGTACTTCCGTCGGGTCCTTCGCCCTGTGGCTGGCTTTCCCAACCTCCGACTACTATGCCCGATAAGACACCTCGCTGGCATACGGCCGTTACCGACCTGCCTGGTCGCTCCATGCTCGACGACTCCACCCGTGCCCACGCCGTTTCCGGGTTCATCACCCTGTCGTGTCCCAACACCGACGGTTTCATCATCTCGCTTAATCCAGGAACCAACGGGGCTTCCCGAGTTCTCCGACGTCTCTCTTTCTGCATACAATGGCCTGAGGACTCCGGCGGACCTCCACACCCCAGCCACTGCGGGTGCTTCGTATTGCCTTCCAGGACGTTAAAACTGTCGGCATCCGCAACAAGCCTATTTCGAAGCTGTACCAGCACTTCAGGGAACGCGATTTCCCCTACGGTCTACAGAATGCTCTGTGTACGCTTGCCCTGCAATATTGTTCGCGGCTTACGCCACTCCGCAGCAGGACCAACACTCGATACGGGCGGGCAGCTAACCCTTACCCGACGGGGACTTGCACCCCGCAAGAGACGCCGAGCTTTGCTCGGCGCGATAACGTGAAGGCTAAAGCGGCGCGCGCCTGCACGGAGCCTGCGAATTAGCACGACGCCCGTGGCGCGCGCTCGCTTTTCAGCCAAAGGTTAGGCATACATTAGTCTTCCCCGCGGTTCCGGTATAGTCCGCCCGAGTTCGCAAGCCGTCTCTATCCACTCCTGTATAACAATTTCGGCGTTTTCTAAAGCCTTCTTATAGCTATTGCCGTCCGCCATGCACCCCGGCAACTCAGGAACTTCGGCAATATATGCGCTATCCTCTGCGCTCCAGTAGATGATAATTTCGTATTTAGCTGACATCGGACTCACCAAGCTTGTATTTGAGGATGACGCCGCGAACCTGCTTGACTTGATAGGGCTTTGCCTTAGAACCAATCGGTTGCAGATTCAAGATTTCTTCGATGTCTGGCCTTGTGAATATGAAATGATCTCCGCGGACGCGCTCAGCGAATCCAAGCCGCTTCAGAAGATTGCATAAATCCTGGAAATATACATTTGCATCAGATGTGCCGGCCAGTACAGACTTGAGCAATTTCTCTGCTTTTCCCATCAGACTGTTATCCTGGTTTGCAGGCTAAAGTGGGTGTTCGCAGAATCGCGGGGGGCTAGCTTTTCCATTATATTAAATTCAATACCTTGCGGATTACTGACCAGTCGTTCTTCCTTGCATGATCATCTGGCGCGAACGAAATCTCGTCAAACCACCTAAAGCCCACTGCTTTTCTAGGGGTCCCGTCTCTCTTAGGTGTGGAGATGTAATTTTCATAAATTGCTGAGACACGTATAGCCAGATCTTCACATGTATAAACATAAAAATCTGGAAGCTGCTTTTCGTGAAGATGTAATCGTTCAGACCCCCACCTGCGGCAGGGGGGCCAGCGGCAAGCCCTGGCGCCGGTCAGTGATCGCTTTGACCAGGTAGGTCCAAGGCGAGTGCTGGCGTTGCCGACAGGTGTCGATGACGCTGGCCAACAGGGTAAAGGCGCGGGAGCCCACGGCGGTGCGGGTGCCGTGGCTAAGGCGTCGGGCGATGACCCAATGGCGCAGCGCACGCTCGGCCGCGTTGTTGGTCAACGGCAGTTCCGGGTGCTCAAGCACGCGAAAGATGGCGTCCCAGTCGCTGAAGAACTCAACGGCGAAGGCCTTGGTCTTGTCATGGCGATGCCCGAGATGCGCCTCGACCGCCCGGCGCAAGGTCTGAAGCTCCTGGGCATAGGCGCGGGGCAGGTCCACCGCCGCGCCGTCGGGTGGCGGGTCCTCGCGGGCCGCGTAGATCGCCGCCATCAAGGTTTCCAGCGTGGTGCGGACCAAGTGACCAAAGGCCCGGCCCCCGCGTCGTAACAGTCCACCAGTCCTTGTGCTTTGCGCAGCAGGTGCGCCCAGCAGCGCAGGCGGCGCGGATACCCGCGGTAGGAGAACCAGCCATCGCTCATCAGCCACCCGGTGAAGCCGTCCAGCACCTGCGTGACCGTGGCCTTGCCGCGTCCGGCGATGACGTAGAGGGTGGTGGTGGCCGTGAGGAACACCCACAGCCACCGACCTTGCTCCTGTTGCGGCCAGGAGGTCTCATCGGCATGGAGCAAGCCGCTCGCGTGGATGTCGGCCAGCAGGGTCGCTTCGACCGGTGCCACCACCGCGGCGGCCTCGTGCAGCGTCTGGTGGATGGTCCCGATGCTCAGGTGCACCCCCAACCAGTCGTCAAGGAATTCGTGGATGCGCGCCCGCGAGAGGCGAAAGCGCAGGCTCAACGCGACGATCAAGGTCGCCAGCCCCGGGCCGACCAGCCGCCATTCGCGCAGTTGGACGCCCTCCAGCGTGGGGTCGTCCGCGACCTGCATGGGCTGCTCGCGGGTGTGGTGCCCGCAGGCGTCGCAGCCCGCCTCAAAGAAGCGGTGATCGACCACGCGCAGCCGCACGCCCGGCTCCTTGGGGTCACCCCAGACCAGATCGAGCGATTGAAACCCGGTGTAGCAGACGGCCGCGGCCGCCGCGAGCGACGCCTGACAGCCGTGACAGGCCGTGGGACGATGCTCCTCAGTGGCATGCGCGGTGAAGACCTGCGTGCGCCCCACACCCGGCGTCCCCGGCTGCTTGCCCGGCTTGCGCTTCGGACGCGCGGGCGGTGGTGTGGGGTCGCCCGACGGCGGGGCGCCCGGTGGCTCAGCGGCAGCGTCCGCCGCACGGTCGTCGTCCCGCGCGGTGGCGTCGCGCGACGGCGCGACCGCGTCGTCCTCGTCCGCGTCGGTGTCCGATGCCGCGGTCGCGTCCACCCCCGGGCGATCCCAGGGCGCACGACTGCTCGGCGGTCGGGAACTGTTGTTTGGATTCTGTTGCAGACGCTCTTGGGCTTCCTTGAGATCCGCCAACAACGTCAACGACAGCGCCCGCAACGCCGCCTCCGGCAGGCGCTGCAGGTACCCGTCGTCGAGTTGTCGCAGATCGTGCTGGCTGAGCTTCACGTCACGTCTCGCGCGTTCGCAGGCGGCCTCAGAAACCTAGGGTCTTGGTGCACTATGTTGCCACGATCGCTCGCCAATGTCTCGCAGATCGCTGTTTTGATGTGGGGGGTCTGAACGAGTACGTGAAGATTAACTAAGACGACAAACGACTAAGCGTTTATCCGCCGTGCGCGCCGCACTGATCTCCGGTCGTGGCACGGCGCCTGGCGCGCACGACGGATAAACGTTTGTTGGACTAATCCGATCCTGGCACGGTGCCCGCTACGGGTGCGGCGTTCTTTATATATAGGGAATTGTATCCCCGAGCCCAGGGTCGCCGGCCGGTGCCGGGCGGTCTTTCAGCATGTGGGCAACGGTCGGAGCGGCGCAAAGCGGGCATCCGAGGGGGGCCGCGGGGCTGACGCGAGGGCGATGTTGGGACGATTGTAGACCATTTTCCAGCGTGGGGGCGAGCGCGAGCGCAGGCCGCGCGCGGCCTGTCCAGCGTGACGGATGCGCCGTAGTGCTTAGGCTGGGGCAGGCACGTTCATCACCCCCGACCCACGCCGCTGTGGGGCCAGGCGCAGGGTCACATGCAGCCGTCCGGTACGGCAGGTGGGACACGGATAGCCGTCAAAGGGTGCGCTGACCGCCGGTGCTGCGGCAGGTTCCGGTGCCGGGGCGGCGAGTGCCGTGCGGATCAGCGCCAGACAGCGCACCCGGCAGCGGTTGGCCAGGAAGCCGAAATGCCGTACGCGCATGAACCCTTTTGGGAGGACATGCAGCAGGAAGCGGCGGATGAGTTCCTCCCCGCTCAAGGTCATCACCTTGTTGCGATTGTCGTCACGGTAGTCCTTGTAGCGCACGTCCACCGTGGCGTCGTCTTCATCGAAGCCCAGTAGCCGACGGTCGGACAGGGCGATGCGATGGCTGTAGCGGCCAAGATAATCGATCACCGTCTCGGTGCGGGCCAGACAGGGTTTGGAATAGACCACCCACTCGGGTTGCATGAGGGCGTTGAGGACCCGGTCGACCTCGTGCGGTGTGATCCGCGCCAGTCGCCCCTCCTTGCCCGCCCGGCGCAGTCGGCTCACCAATCCCCCACGGAAGTGGCGCGACAGCGCCCGCACCGGGAACAGGTAGGTGCTCTTGGCCGGATGCCAGGTGCCGTCAGCCCCGAAGGCTCCGCCCGGCACCAGGCAGTGCAGGTGGACATGGCGCGTCAGGGTCTGGCCCCAGGTGTGCAGCATGGCGGTCATTCCCAACTGCCCGTTCAGCCGCTTGGGGTCCGCGCCGAAGGTGGATAAGGTCGCCCACACGGTCTCGAACAGCAGGTCGTAGATCACCTCGGGGTGGACCTCGACCCAGCCGTTGAGGGTGTCGGGCAGGGTGAAGACCAG
>NZ_KB902554.1 GCF_000379525.1 Lamprocystis purpurea DSM 4197
CGAAATAGGGATGCATAGGCGACCGTTTATGCCGAGTAACGCCCGAGGTCCGGGCGCTTTTGCCACCCTCCTTTGCCAACCCTAGCAGCCTGTCGGACTTAAGGCGATTTCCGAATAAGACGCTATCAAGAATCAAGCTCCGTAGGAGCCCGCTTGCGGGCGACGTGACCTGCCGGAATCGCGTCATTGTGCCCCACCCGTCGCCCGCAAGCGGGCTCCTACGGGTTGGATTTTTCGCGGAAATCACCTTACGTTAGATTGTGGAGCAACAATAAGCCTTTATGTTGACTCATACCCTAATCCTAGGGGCTAAGTCCGACAGGCTGCTAGAGGAACTACAGCGTCGGCGCCATGCTTCCCTACACCTGGATCACGGCAGAAGCGAAGGTAGAGACCGTCATCGGGAACCTGCGGGCGCGAGACCGCGAGGAGGGGCTCGGCGATGTGACGCTGATCCCGGTCATGCTCGGCTGGAAGGATGGCTCTTGGCAATACGATCTTGCGCTTTCGATTTATGTACCGACCGGGGACTACGAAGTGGGCCGCCTGGCCAATCCTGGGCTCAACTACTGGAGCATCAACCCCATCGCCGGCGTCGCCTACAGCAACCCCAAGACCGGCTTCAACGCCGCCCTGCACGGCGGCGTCCTGTTCAACACGGAAAACCCGGACACCGATTACCGAAGCGGCACGCTGGCGCATCTGGAGGGCAGCGTCCAACAACTGTTCCCAGCCGGGAAAGGCTTTCTCAGCCTGGGCCTCGAAGGCTTCTGGGTGGAGCAGGTGACCGCAGACAGCGGACAGCGTCCGATCTTCGGCGACTTCAAGGGCCGCACGGCCGGCCTCGGGCCGGTGCTTGGCTATGTGCTCCCTTTGGGTAAGCAGAATTTCGTCACCGAACTGCGATGGCTCCGGGAGTTGGATACCAGGAACCGGCTGGAGGGGGATTACGTCTGGCTTAAGCTCGTTTATCAGTTTTGAGCCGGCGCGGGCGCCTCACACCTTCGCGGTCAAGGGGTCATCATTTTGCGGATGTCCCTGTGCTATTGATTGGGGTCGGCGCACTGCCAGCCCCTTTTTCCTTCTTCTTCTCTTCCTGTTATGCTTTTTCCGAGCAACCCGCCGCGCGCGAGCGCGCCGATGGGGCCGGGCAACGGCGATCGATCGGGTCTTCGATGCGGCGGCGCCGGCGGCTACCTATCTGAGATACGGAGCGAACGGAACGCGGATGTCCATGAACCCAAGCCCGGAGAGAAGCCCGCCGATCGGGCCTAGGCCCTGCCTCGCCGACCTGATTACCGGCCCGGCGCTGCGCGCGCCGGCCGACCTCCCCATCGGCGACGCTGTGCGCCTGTTCGCCGGTGCGTCGGCGGGGTCCAGCCCCGCGCTGGTCGTCGTCGATGGCGACCGGCCGATCGGCATCGTCACGCCGACTGACCTGCTGCCCTGGTTGGTGGCCGAACAGCCGGACCGGGCACGGCCGGTCTCGACGCTGATGCGCAGCCCGCTGATCGTGCTGAGCGCCGATGCGACGCTGGAGGCGGCGCGCGCGCTGCTGCTGCGGGCGCACATCGGCCGACTCGGCGTCACCGATGCGGACGGCAACCTGGTCGGGCTGGTCACCTGGTCGGCGCTGGCCACGGCCCTGTGCGGCGCGGCCGGAACCGCACTCCCCCCAGGCGGCGCCGCGGATCCCGCGGGTGACGCCCCCGACGACCCCGGCCTCACCCAGGTCCAACGCCCGCTGGCGCGCCTGTACGACCTGCTGGAGACCACCACGGACCTGGTCTGGGACGTCGACCCCGAGGGCCGTTTCACCTTCGTCTCCGATCGCGTGCGCGATCTTCTCGGGTACGAACCGGGGCGGCTGATCGGCCATTCGGTGTTCGACCTGATGTCGCCGGCCGAGGCGCAGCGCGTCGGCGCGCAGTTCGCGGACATCGTGGCCGCCGAGCGTCCATTTCGCGATCTGGAAAACCGCTGTCTGCATCGCGACGGCAGCGAGCGGGTGCTGTCCACCAGCGGCGTGCCGCTGCGCGCGGCGAACGGCGGGCTGATCGGCTACCGCGGCATGTGCCGCGACATCACCGAGGCCTATCGCACCGCCCAGGCGCTGCGCGACGGCGAGGGCCAGCTCCGGGCGATCTTCGATCACGCCAACGTCGGCATCATGCTGCTGACCGGCTACCGGATGCTCGAGCGCTGCAACGAGCGGTTCGCCGAGATCCTCGGCTACGACAGCCCGGACGCGATGCGCGGGCTCAGCATGCGCGCCCTGCATCTCGACGAGGACCACTTCGCCGCCTTCGGCAAGGAGTATTACCTGTCGTTGCGCTTCGGCCAGCGGCGCCACATCGAGTACCAGTTTCGCCGGGCCGACGGCAGCCCGGTTTGGTGTCTGCTCTCGGGGCGGGCGGTCGATACCGGCTCGCCGGCGGACCTCGGGCTTGGCGTCATCTGGACCCTGGACGACATCTCCGAGCGCAAGGCGCGCGAGGCCGAGTTGCTCGCGCTCAATGCCCGCCTGGCCGAGGATCAGACGCTTTTCAACGAGGGACCGGCGATGGTGTTTCGCTGGCGGCCGGAGCCGGGCTGGCCGGTCGCCGAGTGTTCGCCGAACGTCGAGCGCCTGCTCGGCGTCAGCATCGCCGACCTGACCGCCGGGCGGGTGCGCTTCGCCGATCTGTTGCACCCGGACGACCAAGCGCGCGTGACGGCCGAGGTGACGCGCCACATCGCCGCGGGTGCCGCCGAGTACGAGCAGTTCTACCGGCTGCGCGGCACCGGCGGGCAGTGGCTGCACGTCTACGACTACACCCGCGTGCTGCGCGCGGCCGACGGCACGGTGCGTGCCTACCATGGCTATCTGGTGGACCTGACCCCGCAGCGCCGTCGCGAGGAGGAGTTGCGCGCACTGATGGATGGCATCCCGGACCTGATCTTCTTCAAGGACGACCGCGGCCGCTACCTCGACTGCAACCACGCCTTCACCCGCTTCATCGGCCGCCCGCGCCCCAGCATCCTCGGGCGCACCGACGTGGACCTGGTCGCGCCGGAGCTCGCCGAGTTCTTCCGCGCCAACGATCACGCAACGCTGGCCGCCGGGGCGTCGCACCGCGCCGAGGAGTGGGTGATCTGGTCCGATGGCACGCGACACCTGCTCGACACGCTGAAGATACCTTACATGCGGCCCGGCAGTGACGTCGCCGGGGTACTCGGCATCAGCCGCGACATCACCGAGTACCATTGGCAGGCCCGCGACCTCGACCGGGCGCAAGCGCTGGCGCGGGTCGGCAGCTTCTTCATCGACCTGGTCGCCGGGTGCACCCATTGGTCCCCGCACCTGTACCGCATCCTCGGGCTTGATGCGGCCGACGCTGCCCCGAGTGATGCCGGACTGCTGACGCTGGTGCTGCCCGGGGACCAGCCGCACCTCGACGAGACCTTCCAGCGGCTGCGGCGCGGGGACATCGAATACACGGAACTCGACTACCGCATCCGTCGCCCGGATGGTGAGGTTCGCTGGCTGACCAGTCGGCGCGAGCTGACCCGCGATGAACAGGGCGCCCCGGTGCGCATCGACGGCGTGATTCAGGACATCACCGCCCAGCGCTTGGCCCAGCAGGCGCTCGCGGAGAGCGAGACCCGCTATCGGACCCTATTCGAACACATGGCTCAACCGCTGGTCGTCGTCGATGGCGACGGGCTGATCAGCGCGGTGAACCCGGCGTTCTCCGGCCTGCTCGGCTATCCGCAACCCGAGGCGCTGATCGGCGCCGCACCGGGCAGCCTGTCGCCGCGCTGCCAACCGGACGGCGAGGTCTCCGGCCCCAAGGCCGAGCGGATGGTCGCGCTGGCGCGCGCGCACGGGGTGCATCGCTTCGAGTGGGTGCACCAGCGCCGCGACGGCACCGGCGTCCCGGTCGAGGTGACGCTGAACCCGATCCTGCTCGGCGGGCGGCAGGTACTGCTCGCCAGCGTCTACGACCTGCGCGACCGCCGGCGCGCCGAGGACTGGGAGCGGCGCGCCGCCACCGTGTTCAGCGCGACCACCGAGGGCATCCTGCTCACCGACGCCGCGGGGCGCATCGTCGCCGTCAACCCGGCGTTCACCGCCATCACCGGCTATCGCGAGGACGAGGTGCAGGGGCGCCGACCCAACGTCCTGCAGTCCGGTCGCCAGGACCGCGGTTTCTACCAGGCCATGTGGCGCGAGCTCAACGAGACCGGCCGCTGGCAAGGCCAGCTCTGGAACCGCCGCAAGGACGGCGAGCTGTTCGCCGAGTGGCTCAGCATCAGCGCCATCCGCAACCCGGCCGGCGAGATGCAGAGCTACATCGGCATCTTCAGCGACATTACCGCGGCCGAGCGCACCGCCGAGGAACTCGAGCACCTGACGCACCACGACCTGCTGACCGACCTGCCCAACGCGACCCTGTTCCGCGCCCGGCTCGATCAGCTCATGCGCACCGGGCTGGCCGGCGCCCAGCAGGTGGCGGTGCTGGCGCTGAACCTCGACGGCTTCAAGCACGTGGTCAGCGCCTACGGGCACCGGCAAGCCGACGCCGTGCTGGTGCAGGTGGCGCACCTGCTGCGCGGCTATCTGCCGACCGACGCGACGCTGGCGCGCCTCGGTGCCGACACCTTCGCCGTAGGCATCGCGACCGTGCCCGGGCCCGAGGCCGTCAGCGAGCACGTCGCCCGCATCCAGGCCTTGCTGCACCGCGGGCTGCGTGTCGAGGGCGTCGGCACGCTGGCCATAGGCGCCGGCCTCGGCGTCGCGCTCTGTCCGTCGGACTCCTGCGATGCCGCGGAACTGCTGCACTTCGCCGATTCGGCGCTGGCCACCGCCAAGGCCGGCGGCCCCGGCGCCTGGGCCTTCTTCCGCCCGGAGATGACCGCGCGCGCCGGCGAGCGCCTGCGCCTGGGGCAGGCGCTGCGGGCCGCGCTCGCCAACGGCGAGTTGGTGCTCTACCTGCAACCGCAACTTGACCTGTCGAACGGCACGGTGGCCGGGGCCGAGGCCCTGATCCGCTGGCGCACCGCCGACGGCGTGCTGCACCCGCCGCAGGACTTCATGCCGGTGGTCGAGTCGAGCGACCTGGTCTGGCCGGTCGGCCTGCGCGTCATCCAGGAGGCCGCGCGCATCATCGCCGACTGGCAGGGCGCGGGGCTGACCCCGGTGCCGATCAGCGTGAACGTCTCCAGCGCGATGATCGGCGACGGCCGGCTGGCGGACGCGATCGGCGGCGCCGCCGCGGCGTTCGACATCGACCCGCGGCTGTTCGGCATCGAGGTGCTGGAGAACGTACTGATCGGCAACCCCGAGCGCGCCCGCGCCGAAATCGCCGCGGTGCGCAGCCTGGGCGTGGCCGTGGCGCTGGACGACTTCGGCACCGGCTATTCCAGCCTCGCCTACCTCAAGCGCTTCGCCGTCGACGCGCTGAAGATCGACCGCGCCTTCATCGGCGACCTGCGGCCGGAGTCCGAAGACCTGGCCATCGTGCGCTCGACGATCTCGATGGCGCATCACCTGGGGATCCAGGTCGTCGCCGAAGGGGTCGAGTCGACGGACCAGCTCGCGCGCCTGGTCAGCCTCGGTTGCGACTTCGCCCAGGGCTACCTGGTCGGGCAGCCGATGCCGCCGGAGGCCTTCGCCGACCTGCTGCGGCAAACCGACCTGCGGCTCGGCGCCGTCCCGGTGCAGGACCTGCTGGCCCGTCGCGCGCTGCTGGTCGAGGACGACCCGATCCAGCGCACCATCCTTGCCGCGTTTTTCCGCGACCTCGGCTGGCGCCTGTTCGCGGTCGCCAGCGCCGAGGAGGCGCGCGAACGGCTGGTGCACGACGACGTCCACCTGCTGATCGCCGACTACCGGCTGCCGGGCGAGAACGGCGTCGGCCTGCTACAGCACGCCCGCGAGCATTACCCGGAGGTGGTGCGGGTGCTGATCTCGGCGTCGGACGACCCGCAGGTCATCACCGCGGGCATCAACTCAGGCGGCATCTTCTACTACCTGCCGAAACCCTGTAGCCGCGCACAAATCGCGGACCTCTGCGAGGCCGGCTTCGCACTCGCGCGCCTGCTGCGCCAGGCCGGGCCGCTGGTCGCGAGCCAGGTTCAACACTGAGCGGGTCAGCGCAGGCTACCGGTGAACTCAAGTACAATAAGGGCCAGCAAACTCGCCGATTAGGGACCTGCTGCCGAGGCACCAGCACGGCGTCTCACGTAGGGCTCTGCTTGAAACCCCGTCCCGACCTGTACATCATCGAGTAGGAGATCCCCCAGATGGCGGAGCCGCTACACCCGGCCGCGATAGCGCACTTGCCCGCCTTCATCACGGCGCCGGGGGAGACCGACGTTTTATTCGTGGTCATGGCCATCTTCGTGGTGCTTGCCCTGATCGGCATGGGTGTCTTTTACTTCAAGCTGCACGCCTTACCGGAGCAGATGGCGCACCGCGGCCAGAAGGTGCAGTTCCAGATCGTCGCGGTGCTGGCGCTGCTGGCGCTCTTCACCCACAACCACGCCTTCTGGATCGCCGGGCTCTTGCTCGCCCTGATCCCGTTACCGGACTTCACGACGCCGCTGGGGTCCATCGCCCGTGCGCTCGAGCGCATCGCCGAGTCCAAGGCGCCGGCGAGTACGGCTCCAGCGCCCGCGCCCGCGCCGACACCCACCAGCCCGCCGTCGACCGAACCGCCGGTCGGCCCGCAGGGGGCTTGAACCATGTTGGAACTTCTCCTGTGCTCGTCACTGACGATCCTGCCGGACTTCCTGTTCCGCCGCTTCGTCCAGGGCAAGCGGCTCGGCCGTGAGATCACGCTCTTTTCGGTCTGGTTCGAACTGCGCTGGGGGATCACCCTTTGCCTGATCCTGACCCTGAGCCTGATCACCACGATCTTCTATTTTCACCCCTCGACCAAGGCCGCCACCTCGGTGTTTCGCACCGTCACCGTCCTGCCCGAGATCAGCGGCCGGGTCGCGGAGACCTTCGTCGACATCAACCAACGAGTCAAGGCGGGGCAGCCCTTGTTCCGGCTGGACGCCACGGCGCAGGAAGCGGCGGCCGACACCAGCCGCCGCAAGATCGCCGAGATCGAGGCCGCCATGATCGTGGCCAAGTCCCAGTTGGCGGAGGCGGACGGTCGGATCGTCCAAGCGCGCGGCGGGCTCCGGCAGGCCGTCGACGAGCTCGCGGCCAGGGCCGAGGTGCAGCGGCGCAGTCCCGGTTCGGTCGCGGCGCGCGACGTTGAGAAGATGCAAGTCAACGTCGAGACGCAGCAGGGCGCGGTCGACGCGGCCCTGGCGAGCCGCGAAGCCATCGTGTCGGAGCTGGAGTTCCAACTCCCGGCCCAGCAGGCGAGCGCCGAAGCGGCACTCCGTGAGGCCCAGGCCGACCTCAAGAAGACCTTGATCGTGGCCGGGACCGACGGGATCGTGCAACAGTTCGCGTTGCGGCCGGGCGACGTGGTCAACCCGATGCTCAGACCCGCCGGCGTGCTGGTGCCGGACCGCCGGGTGACGGCACTGTTGGCCGGTTTCGGGCAGATCGAATCGCAAGTATTGAAGGTGGGCATGATCGGTGAGGTGACCTGCATCGCGATGCCCTGGCAGATCGTTCCGATGGTCGTGACCGAGGTCCAGAACGTCATCGCCTCCGGCCAGGTGCGGCCGACCGACCAACTGGTCGATGTCCAGCAATTCGCCCGCCCCGGTACCATCACGGTCATCATGGAGCCGCTGTACGCGGGCCAGCTCGACGCCTTGCCCCAGGGCGGCAGTTGTATCGCCAACGCCTACACCAACAACCACGCGGCACTCGCCGACCCTGCAACCGGCGCCCTGCGGCGGTTCGCGCTTCACGCGATCGATACGGTCGGGCTCGTGCACGCGATGATCCTGCGCATTCAGGCGCTGCTGCTGCCGATCCAGACCCTGGTCTTGGGTGGGCATTGACGCGGGCACGACGGGCGCCGGCCGTGCGGTCGGCGCGCGTTGTGCGGGTGCCCGTTACACTCCTGTGGAATCCATTCTATGTCGCTCGAACCCGTCAAGCTCGCCGCCGGACTGCTGGCCGCCCTCCTGATCGGCGGCTGCGCCACCAGCACGCGCCAACTGATGCCGACCCCGACCCTGTACCAACTGCCGGGCGGCCAGCCGGTCTTCAACCTGCCCAGCGAGGCCCGCCGCAACCCGGACCTGGACCTGCTCTACATCACCGACCGGGCCGCGCCGACGGCCGCCGAGCTGGCGGCCCAGGGCAAGGATCAGGCCCCCTTACCCTACGGCCAGGAGCGCGCCCGGCGCATTGCCTTCGGCTCCGCCCAGGTGCGCGTGGTACCGGGGCTGGACTGGGAGACCCTGCGGGAGCAAAGTCAACTGGCCGAGCGCACGCGCGCGGTCGAGTTGGAACTGGGCCAGGTGCACCAACTGGGGGCCTTCCCGATCGAGCCCTATCGCCTGCACCGCGGCGAGAACGGGAAGCTGCTGCGGGATCGTGCCGAGCTGGCCAGCCACTACGACGCCAAGGCCAAGCTCCAGGCCGAGGTCCAGCGCCGCCTCGCCGCCGTGCCCAAGAAGGAGATCCTGCTCTATGTGCACGGCTTCAACGAGACCTTCGCCAGCGCGGCCTTTACCGCCGCGGAGCTCTGCCACTTTCTCGGCCGGGAGCAGGTGTGCGCGTTCTTCACCTGGCCGGCCTCCTCCAGCGGTGGCTTCTTGACGTCCTACACCAGTACCACCGAGTCCGCGGACTTCGCGGTGGAGCACCTCAAGAAGACCATCCGTATGCTCGGGACGACCACCGGCGTGGAAGGGGTGCAGATCCTGGCCCACAGCCGCGGCACCGCGTTGACCCTCAAGGCGGTGCGGGAGCTGGGACTGGAGGCCATCGCCGCCGGTCAGGAGCCGGTCGCCCTCTACAAGATCGATAATCTGGTGCTGCTCTCGCCGGACATCGACCTCGACATCGCCACTCAGCAGCTCACCGGCTTTCTCTCCGACCCCGACCTGGTCACGGTGTGGCCTGAGGGGAAGCTGCCGCGCGTCCTCAAGGGCCGACTGACCGTCTACACGGCGCCCGACGACCGGGCGCTGCGGGTCTCACAACTCCTGTTCCGCAGCCGCAACCGGGTCGGCCAACTGCGGCCCGAGGACATTCCCGAGAAGGGCCAGCGCTATATGGCGGCGCTGGGACGCATGGACTTGATCTCCTATCTGGGCAAACGTACCGATTTCTTCGGGCACTCCTACTTCACCACCAACCCGCAGGTCAGCTCAGATCTGGTCCAACTGGTGCGCTACGGCAAGCAGTTGGGCGAACCTGGGCGACAGCTCATCAAGACGGGGCTGATCACCTGGACGTTCCCATCCGCATCGGAGTCTTCAAAACCATGAGAATCCATCGTGCATTCGCACTGATGCTCGTGCTCGCGCCCCCGCTCGCCGGCGCCGAGACCTCGCTCGACAGCCTGAAAGAAGGCGCGGCGAAGGCCGCGCAGGCGGTCGGCGATACGACCAAGGGCGCGGTGGAAAGCGCCGGGGAGGCGGCGGGAAAGGCCGGCAGCGCGGTCAAGGACACCGTCGATTCGACCAAGCAGAGCCTGAGCGACGAGGCCACGCCCGCGGCGACCCGGGCCAAGCTCGATGCGATGGCCAAGGCGACGCTGCGGCGGCTCTTCGCCGAGGAACCCGGCAGCCGCGCCTTGTTCGATCGCAGCGCCGGCTATGCGGTGTTCGACAAACGGGAGGCAAGCTACTACGTCGTCGCGGGCTACGGGCGTGGCGTTGCCGTCAATCGCCGCACCGGCGCACGGGTTTACATGAAGATGGCGACCACCGGCGCGGGTTTGAGCTTTGGACTCGGCGGCTTCGCATCCCAGCTGGTGATCCTCTTCGAGGACGGCGCCACCCTCGATCGATTCCTGGCGGAGGGCCTGGATGCAACGGCCGGAGTGGGGGCGATGGCTGGCGCGGAGAAGGAGCAGCTCAGGCTGGGGTTCGACGAAGGCAAGGCGCTGTTTGTGCTGACCGGCAAGGGTTGGAAGGTCGGGGCGAAGCTGACCGGCTCCCGCTACTGGCCGGACGCAGCGCTCAACGGCCGCTGAGCGCACCATGTGCGTCTGAGCATGGGAAACGCGGCTGCCGACTGGTGTCTCGGCTGCTCGCGGCTCCGATCGCTGCGCTACCGAGCGACAGGGTCGGAACGGTGGGCTCGGCTGACCAAACGGCAAGGAGTACATGCGGTGGGCATTAACGCTTCACAGGGCGGTCTTCCCGTCCTCGACTGGATCCGCGATTACCGCGGCGAATGGCTGCGACTCGATCTCGTCGCCGGGTTGACCACTGCGGCGGTGGTCGTCCCCAAAGCCATGGCCTATGCCACAGTGGCCGGGCTGCCGGTCGAGGTGGGGCTCTACACCGCCTTTGTTCCCATGGTGGTCTACGCCATCCTGGGGACCGCGCGGCCATTGAGCGTCAGCACCACCACCACGCTCGCGATCCTGACCGGGACTCAGCTCGCTCTGGTGGTGCCCAACGGCCATCCGGCGGACCTGCTGGCGGCCGCCGCGACCCTCGCCGTCCTGGTCGGTATCATGCTGATCCTGGCCGCGGTGCTGCGCCTGGGGGTGGTGGCCAGCTTCATCTCGGAGCCGGTGCTGACCGGGTTCAAGGCGGGCATCGGGTTGGTCATCGTCCTTGACCAGGTACCGAAGCTGTTGGGCATCCATTTCGACAAGGGCGGATTCCTTGAGAACCTGCTCGCGCTCATCCACCACCTCCCCGAGACCTCGCTCGCGACGCTGGCGGTGGGGGCCGCCATGCTGCTCATCCTGGTGGGGACCGAGCGGTTCGCCCCGCGCGCCCCGGCGCCGCTCGTCGCCATCGCGCTCGGCATCGCTGTCTCGGGCCTGTTCGCGCTGCACAGCTATGGCGTCGAAACGGTGGGCCACATCCCCCAGGGACTGCCCGCCTTCACGGCGCCGCGCCTCGCCCTGGTCGAGCAGTTGTGGCCCGGCGCGCTGGGCATCGCGCTCATGAGCTTTACGGAGTCCATCGCCGCGGCGCGGGCCTTTGCGGGCCGCGGCGAGCCGCGCCCCGCGCCGAATCGCGAGCTCCTGGCCACGGGCCTCGGCAATGTGCTCGGTGGTCTGTTCAGCGCCATGCCCGCGGGCGGTGGGACCTCGCAGACCGCCGTGAATCGGCGGGCCGGTGCCCGCACCCAGGCGGCTGGCCTGGTGACGGCCGGCGCCGCGTTGGCGACCCTGCTCCTGCTCGCGCCGGTGATCGGGCTGATGCCCCAGGCGACCCTGGCGGCCGTGGTGATCGTCTACTCGATCGGCCTGATCGAGCCGGCGGAATTCCGTGCCATCCTGCGCATCCGCAGCATGGAATTTTTCTGGGCGCTGGTCGCCTGCGCCGGCGTTGTCCTGCTCGGAACGCTCAAGGGGATTCTGGTGGCGATCGTCGTCTCCTTGGTCGCCCTGGCCTATCAAGGCGCCCACCCCCGGCTCTATGTCCTCGGTCGCAAGCCCGGCACCGACGTCTTCCGCCCACGGTCGGATGCGCACCCGGAAGACGAGACCTTTCCCGGACTGCTGATCGTGCGACCCGAGGGACGCCTCTTCTTTGCCAACGCCCAACGCATCGGCGAGCAGCTGTTGCCGCTGATCGACGCCGACCGGCCGAACGTCGTGGTGATGGACTTCGGCGCCGTGCCCGACATCGAGTACTCGGCGCTCAAGATGCTGATCGAAGGCGAGGCACGGCTGCGCGAACGCGGCGCCCAGCTCTGGCTGGTGGCGCTCAACCCGGGGGTCCTGCGGATGGTGCAACGCTCGACGCTGGGCGAGACTCTTGGTCGCGAGCGGCTCCTCTTCAACCTGCAGAGCGCCGTCGAGCGCTACCTGTCACAGCCCGCCGCCTGGGGTTAGTTGCGCTTATCGGGGGCCACCTCACGAAACGGTCGGGTAGTTACCCGGCCCCCGAAGAAGCCGCAGCTCCAACGCGGACCTTACAGATCATGATTCTACCCAAGGATCAGCGACCGGCGAGACCACTCCTCGCCTCAGCCCGCCGGGAATAACCCCGCGATGGTGGCCTGGATGGCCGCGGCGGCGGCATGCGGATCAGCGGCATCGCGGATCGGCCGACCGACGACGATATAATCGGCGCCATTGCGGAACGCCTGCTCCACATTGACGACACGCTTCTGATCGTCGGCGTGCACCGTGTTGTCGACCGGGCGGATACTCGGCGAGACGATCAAAAACTGGTCGCCGAGATCGTCACGCAGGCGGGCCGCCTCCAGGCCCGAGGAGATCACCCCATCGCAACCCAGCTTCAGTGCCTTGCGGGCACGCGACAGCACCAGCTCTTCGACATCGCACTGAAAGCCCAAGGACTCCAGGTCGGAGCGGTCCAGACTGGTCAAAACGGTCACGGCCAGAATCTTCAGGTCGCTCTTTTCACGGGCGGCGGCCTCCAACATGGTGTCGTTACCGTGCACGGTGGCGAAGTCGACGCCGCGGTCTTTGAGTTGCCGGACCGCGCGGGCGACGGTTTCCGGGACATCGAAGAACTTGAGGTCGCAGAACACCCGCTTCCCCTGGACGCGCAGCCATTCGATCAGCTCGAAATAGCCGCCGGCCATGAAGAGTTCCAGACCGATCTTGTAGAACACGACAGTGGGGCCGAGCAGGTTGACCAGTGCCTCGGCCGCCGCGCGATCGGGAACGTCGAGCGCGAGGATCAGGCGTTCGTTACGGGGAATGGCTTTTTGCGACAGGCGGCTGTTCATAAGCGACGACCTTGATAGACGGCGAAAACGACTGAGTTGAGCGCGACGCGCGGCGCATGAGCGCAAGCACTCAGGTCAAACACGGCACCCACAAAAAAGGCCGCAAAAAGCGGCCTTTCTTGTTTCACTAAATTGGCGTCCCCACGGAGATTCGAACTCCGGTCGCCGCCGTGAAAGGGCGGTGTCCTAGGCCTCTAGACGATGGGGACCTAACTGTTTTTCTGCGGTTGCCGGACTACTTCCATCAAGCAGATCACCGACACCGACAATAAAAAATCCGGTTTCCAGTAAAGATCCGTGGAAGACCGGATTTCCGATGTTTGGTGGAGCCAGACGGGATCGAACCGTCGACCTCAACACTGCCAGTGTTGCGCTCTCCCAGCTGAGCTATGGCCCCGTCAATCGAGACGAGTAATATTAGCGGGTGATTCCAGGTTTGTCCAGTCCACTTGTTCGCGAGCGTGCGGTCCAGATGGCAAGAACGACGATCAAGGCCGTCGGCCGATTGAGCCGCCAGCATCGCGACACGATCCTGCGCAGCCTGGATCTGACGTTGGGGCGCTGATCGATCGACAACGAGCCGATATACTGGAAACAAGCCAACGATTTGCTCATCCCCTGCGACCGCCCTATCCTGGCCGCGAACAACTTCGCCTTGGTCCGCGACCTGATCGACCGCGCACTCTCCGCGGACCAATCACTTCCGCCACGACGACCCATGCCGCCTGCCAGTACCCTCACCATGCAAACGCTTGTCCCATTCGCCATCATCGTGCTCAGTCTGCTGCCCTTGGCTCTTCTGGCTGGCGCGGTTTGGGTCTGGCGGCTGGTGCAGCGCCGTCGCAAGCGCCGCTCGCCGCTCACCACCGACCTGTTGCGCCCACCCGGTTACGGGCTGTCCGAGCGGATCGATGACTTGCGCCTCGACCTGGACAGCTATGCCGTCGCCGCCTTGATCGCCCCACTGGTGTTCTTGGCGACCTACCTATTGCAGGAACGGTTTGGGCACCACTTCAATTCGGCGACGACCGGGGTGATGGTCGGCAGCGCATTAATTTTGTCCTTTGCCTTCATCACCCAGCGGGTGATCCGCCTACTCGGGCTCATCCGCAGCCACCGCGAAGGCCGCGACGGCGAATGGGCCACCGCCCAACTGCTGGAGCCCGTCATCGCCGGCGGCGGTCGCGTCCTGCACGACATCCAAGCACCCGGTTTTAACATCGACCATGTCGTCATCGCCCCCGGCGGGGTCTTTGCCGTCGAGACCAAGCACCGTTTGAAGCCTACCACCGGCGACGGCAAGGCCGATGCCAAGGTCAGCTTCGACGGCAAGGCCTTGCGCTTTCCGGACTGGACCGATACCAGCACCGCCGACCAGGCAACCGCCCAGGCGCGCTGGTTGTCCGAGCGCCTGACCCGCGCCACCGGTCTGTCGGTGAAGGCGCGCCCGATCATCGCCCTGCCGGGTTGGTATGTGACCTTGACCGAGCGTTCCGAGGTGCTCGCCATCAACCCCAAGGCATGTAGCTTCATGCTGAAGCCCTTCCCCGGCGAGCCGCCCCTCGCCCCCGACACCATCCGGCGCATCGCCTACCAGGTCGAGCAACTCTGCCGTTTGCCGGACCCGAATCGGACTGCCGGTAAGCAGTAGCGCGGAAGCGCGGAAGCGCGACGAGGATACTGCCGTCATCTGAAAGCGCGCGGGTCGTGGTCGTAGGGGGGCACCAACGATTTCGGTCGCAGCGCGCTCCCACCAAGCGAGCATCCGGTGCCATACTGACAACCTTCACTATCCAAACCTCTCCAGCCGATGCGCCACCCCATCGACCCCACGGTAGACTGTGTCTTCAAGGCCCTGTTCGGCGCCGAGGCCAACCGCGACCTGCTGATCCATTTCCTCAACGCGGTGCTTGCTGCCGACCTGTCGGCACCGATCACCGCGGTGGAACTGCTGAACCCCTACAACGAGCGGGAGTTCCTGGACGACAAGCTGTCGGTGGTGGACGTGAAGGCCCGCGACGACGCCGGACGGCTATACCAGATCGAGATCCAGTTGCTGGTGCTGCCGGACCTACCGGCGCGGATCCTCTATGGCTGGGCCGATCTCTACAGCGCGCAGTTGCAGAGCGGCGAGGACTACGGCGATCTGCGGCCGTGCTGGTCGATCTGGCTCTTGGGCGAGACCCTGCGCGCGGCGGTGGACGGCTACGCGCACCGATTACGGATGCAGGACGACCAGGGCCGGGCGCTGCTCGACCACGGCGGCATCTGGTTGCTGGAACTTGGCAAGTTCGCTGCCGTCCACCGTGGGAGCGACGCCATTGATAGCGAACTGACGCGCTGGCTCAAGTTCTTCACCGAGGGCGAGCGGCTCGACCCCGCCGCCCTGCCCGACTGGATGCAGACCCCCGAGATGCGACACGCCATGAGCACGTTGACGGCCTTTTCCGACAAAGAGCGCGAATACCATGCCTACCAGGCGCGGATGAACTATCTGCGCCAGCAGCGCAGCATCCAGCGGCGGATCGAGGAACTCGAAGCGGGGGAGCAAGCCGCAGCGATCACGCTTGCCGAGGCCCGTGCCGTCGCCGAACGTGAGCGCTTGGACAAAGAAGCCGCGTTGGTAGCCGAGGAGCAGGCTCGCGCCGCCGCCGAGCGTGAGCGCGTGGACAAGGAAGCCGCGTTGGTAGCCGAGGAGCAGGCTCGTGCCGTCGCCGAACGTGAGCGCTTGGACAAGGAAGCGGCCTTGGCCGAAGTAGAGCGGCTGCGCCGGTTGTTGGAATCTCGACAGGAATCCTAATGCGACGCCCGCATCCACGACGCCGGACGGCTGTACCAGATCGAGATCCAGTTGTCAGTAATGGTAGCGACAGGAAACGAGGGTCAGATGGTCGTCATCGACCGCGTAGACGAGTCGGTTGCCGTCATCGATCCGGCGCGACCAGAAGCCGCTGAGATTCTCGCCGCCGCCCGGGGGTTGACCGCCGTGCCCCCGGATGCTATCGACGACGAAATCCCAGCCGGAGCGAGCGCGGATGAGCAATCGACAACCGAACCCTGAACACGGCCCCTTCCGCGCCGATCAACTGCGCGACGGCGACCGTTATGAACTCACGAACGGCCACCCGATCTATTGCGCCCCGTCCGGGCGCGACCACGCGGGTCCGAACGCGACCGGTGCCGCCCTGCTCGACAGCGACCCGGACGTGCAGTGGACCGGGGTCGATGCCGGCTATTCCCCGGACCCCGGGACGCTGCGCGCACCCGATGTCTCGGTCGCCGGCCACACGGGGGTGCCGGGCGGGGACGGCGGCTGGATCCCCGAGGCCCCGCCGCTCGCCCTGGAATACGCCGCCCGCGGACAGGACGAGGCGGACCTGCGGACTAAGATCGCCGACCTGCTCGCCCATGGCACCCGCTTGGTGTGGGTGGTGCGCCTGATCGGCCCGCGCCGGGTCGAGGTCCATGCCCCGGGGCAGCCGATGCAGACTCTCGGCGGCGGCGAACTGCTCCTGGCCCCGGGCATCCTGCGCAATCCGGTCCCGGTGGCCGCCCTGTTCGACCGCGCCGCCGCCCAGGATACGATCCTGCGCAACCTCTTGCAGCGCCGCGGCTATGCGGATCTGGATGCCATCCATGCGGCAGGGCGGGAGGAAGGACGGAAGGAGGGACTGGAAGAAGGACGGGAGGAAGGAAGAGACGAAGGCCTGGCCGACGCGATTCTGACCCTGCTCAGCGCCCGCGGCCTGGCGGTCGACGACGGCACCCGCGAGCGCCTGCGCAGCACCCGCGATCCCGAGCGCCTGCGTGCCTGGCTGCTTGCCGCGGCCCAGGCCGATACGCTGGCCGGGCTGTTCGCTTGATCAGGACACCCGCCGTCAACAGCGGCAACTCGGCCGCAGCGCGAGTGATATCGGACGTGATCACCGGACGTAGGTGCGGGTTTCAAACCCGCCCCTACACGAAGGTCTGTCTGGATATCAGGTGCGAACGCTATACCATCGGACCCTCCGGTCAACGCTGAAGAGCCCTTCAGAACATCATGGCCTCGAATTTGGATCTGCTGGTTCGCCTGACGCTGATTCGGCCGTCCCCACCCCGCGCCGGCGCCGGAACTCGGCGATGAAAGGCTCCAGGGTGCCGGCCGCGATGGCCTCGCGCAGGCCCCGCATCAGGGTCTGATAGTAGAACAGGTTATGGATGGTGTTGAGGCGGGCGCCCAGAATCTCGCGGCATTTGTCGAGATGGTGTAGATAAGCACGGCTGTAGTTGCGGCAGGTGGCACAGCCGCAGAGCGGGTCCAGGGGGCCGTCATCGGTGCGGTGGACCGCGTTGCGGATGCGGATCGTCCCCTGATGGGTGAAGAGCCAGCCGTTCCTGGCGTGACGCGTGGGCATCACACAGTCGAACATGTCTATGCCGCGGCAGACGGCAGCGACGATGTCTTCGGGGGTGCCGACGCCCATCAGATAGCGTGGCCGATCGGCCGGCAGCCGGTCCGCCAGGAACTCCAGGACGCGCAGGCGGTCCGGTTCGGGCTCGCCCACCGCGAGGCCGCCGACCGCATAACCGTCGAAGCCGATACGCGTCAGTCCGGCCAGCGACGCCTCGCGCAGTGACTCATGCATACCGCCCTGAACGATGCCGAACAGGGCCGACGGGTTGTCGCCATGCGCCTGCCGTGAGCGCGCCGCCCAGCGCAGTGAGAGTTCCATGGACGCCCGGGCGGTTTCCAGATCCGCCGGATACGGCGTGCACTCGTCGAAAATCATCACGATATCGGAGCCGAGCGCGCGCTGCACCGCCATCGACTCTTCCGGCCCCAGAAAGACCGGGCTGCCGTCCACCGGCGATTGGAAGCGCACCCCGGCTTCCGTGATCTTGCGCAGTTCGCCCAGGCTGAAGACCTGGAATCCGCCCGAGTCGGTGAGGATCGGGCCTTCCCAGTGCATGAAGCGGTGCAGATCGCCGCAGCGGCGGATCACCTCCACCCCGGGGCGCAGCATCAGGTGAAAGGTGTTCCCCAGCACGATCTCGGCGCCGAGGTCGGTCAGTTCCTCCGGGGTCATGGCCTTGACCGTGCCGTAGGTGCCGACCGGCATGAAAGCCGGGGTCTCCACCGTGCCGCGGGCGAAGCGCAGGCGTCCGCGGCGGGCCAGTCCCTCGGTGGCTAGCAGATCAAACTCCATCGGGGTCTCCGGACGGCTCGGCAGGGGTTGCAGCCGGCGGCCGGCCGTCGAGCCAGTCGGCGAGCTGATGCAGGTCGGTGATGGTCAGGGTCGGCGGCTCCAGGTCGGTCGGCCAGCTTCGACCGGAGCGGTTCACCCAGATCGCCTCGATCCCCAGCCGCCGCGCGCCCTCCACGTCCAGGTAGGGCTCGTCACCCAGGTGCAGACACTCGTCCGGCGCGCATCCAGCCAACGCCAGTGCCAGGCTGAAGACCGTCGGGTCCGGCTTGGCCGCACCCGCACGCGCGGCGGTGACATGGTGATGAAAAACGCCGGACAGCGGTGTCAGCTCCGGGTCGGCATTGCCGTTGGTGATGGAGACCAGCAGGTAGTCGGCCGCCAGGCGGCGCAGCACCGGCTCCGCATCGGCGAAAGGCGCGATGCGGTTGCGCTGCGCCATGAAGACCGCCAGCGCCTCCGCGGCCAGGCGGTCGGCCAGCTCCGCCGGGTAGTCCAGCTCGGTCAGCAGGGTCGCGATGGACAGTCGGCGGATCAGCCCCAGATCGTGGGCGAGCTCCGGCCGCTCGGCCATGAGCCGGCCGCGATGCTCCCGCAGGCTGAGCCGATCATGGCGGTCGGTCAGGCGCGGGGCGCGCGCGCCGAGCCAGTCCAGCACCGCCTCCTCGGCGGCGCGGATCACCGGCTCGCACGGCCAGACGGTGTCGTCCAGGTCGAAGGTAATGAGACGAAAGCGGGGATGTGGCATCAGATCAGGGCAGCGCGGTTCGGTTAGACATTGTGCCTGCAAGCGCGCACCGGTACCAACTCCGCGCGCCGCCGGCAGTTCCCGCTCGCCCGCCGCAGAGAGATTGTGTAATCTTATGGGATTGGAGTTGAGATCATGCTGTATCCGGTTTATGTGCATCCGGGTGACGCGGACCACGCCCACGGTGTCACGATCCCTGATTTCCCTGGTTGCTTTTCAGCGGCCGATCGTTGGGAGGATCTGCCCGCGAAGGTCCAGGAGGCGGTGGAGGTCTACTGCGAGGGCGAAGACCTGAACATCCCCGAGCCAACGCCCTGGGAGACCATCGCGAGTCGACCGGACTATCAGGACGGTGTCTGGCTGCTCGCCGACATCGACCTCACGCGGCTGCGCGCGCGCTCGGTCCGGCTGACTGTCTCGCTACCGGAGGGTTTGGTGCGGCGCATCGACGCCTACGCAAAAGCGCAGCACATGAGCCGCTCCGGATTCCTCGCCAAAGCCGCCGCCGAGGCACTGGAGCGGGCTTGAGTGGTGCCGCCCACCAGCCTGTCGGCAGGGGTTGCGCTGATTCCGGACGGTTGAATTCGCCAAGTCCGGCCGGCAACTGACGGTCACCGCAAGCGCAAGAGGACATGATGATGGCAAGCGAAACCGCAACCCTGGGCGGCGGGTGTTTCTGGTGCCTGGAGGCGGCCTTCCAGGACGTACGGGGCGTCACGTCGGTCATCTCCGGCTATGCCGGCGGCAGCGTGCCCAACCCGAACTACCGGCAGGTCTGCGCCGGCACCACCGGGCACGCCGAGGTGGTCCAGATCACCTTCGACAACGCCCTGATCGACTATCGGACCATCCTGGAGGTCTTCTTCACCATCCATGACCCGACCACCCTGAACGCCCAGGGGGCCGACGTGGGTACCCAGTACCGCTCGGTGATCTATTATCACGCGGATGCCCAGCGGGAGACCGCCGTGGAGCTGATCGCCAAACTGACGCAAGAGCAGGCGTTTCCGCGCCCCATCGTCACCGAGGTCGCCCCGCTCCCCAGCGTCTACCCGGCCGAGGATTACCATCAGAACTACTATCGGCAAAACCCCTCCCAAGGGTATTGCCAGGCCGTCATCTCGCCCAAGCTGACGAAGTTGCGGCAGAAGCATCGGGAATTGCTGGTCGCATAGGCCAGCGCGTCGTGTTGAAATAGGGTCCGTCGGATCGACTGAGGCGACCGACGACACCGTAATTCATCGCGATGATTTCGTCCCGAGGATGATCCGTTGCTGCAACGATTGCACGTTCGCGTCTCGGTTTGCGTGGGGCGCTCGATTGGCCGTGAGGTCGAGTGCCCCTGGTCGCGCGATCGGCCCGATGACCTGAAACCACCCGCACCATGAGCTGGCCTGCGGCTTCGACCGGTCCGCGCAAACGGCGACCGTGGCGGGCGCGTCCGGCCGCGGTTGCCGGCTTCCTGGCAACACTGGCCGCGGGAGCGGCGCAACCCCAGCAACTCATCGCCAACCTGGATGTCTCCCCGCAAGCGTTGACCAAGAACGAGGCGCGACTCTATTTCGCAATGCACCTCGTCCGCTGGCCGGACAAGCGGCCCGTGAGGGTCTTCGTGCTGCCGGACAAACATGACCTCCATATCGCCTTTTGCCAGCATGTACTCGAGTTCTTCCCCTATCAACTGCGCACCGGTTGGGATCGGCAGGTCTTTACCGGAACCGGTCAAGCGCCGACCGTGGTGGCCAACGAGTCGGAACTGATCCAACGCGTCGCGACGACTCCCGGCGCGATCGGCTATGCGTCGTCGGCCCCAGCGAACCCCAACATTCGCAGCCTGGAAGTCCGCTGACAATGGGGATGCGACAACACCTCGGCCGCACCCTGCTGACGCTCTGGACAAGTCTGGCTGCCGCGGAGTCGGCGTTGACCGCCGACCTCCGGGAGAGCCTCCAGATCCATGGCTTTGCCGCTCAGGCGGCGATCAAGACCAGCAACAACCGCTGGTTTGGACCCAGTGACGGGACCTCCTTCGACTTTACGGAGATCGGCCTCAACGCGTCGTTCCGACCCTTGCCCCGGCTGCTCTTGGCTGGTCAGATCCTGTCAAGGCGCGCCGGCGCCATGGCTGACGGCACCCCGGCTGTCGATTTCGCCCTGGCTGATGTGGAATTGTGGGCTTCGCCCGAACACCGTGCGGGCCTGCGGCTGGGGCGCCTGAAGAACCCGCTCGGGCTCTACAACGAAACCCGGGATATCCCCTTCACACATCCAGGCATCTTCTTGCCCCAAGTCGTGTATTTCGATCGGGTACGCAACCTGGTGCTCGCCACCGACGGCGCTGGTCTCTACGGCGCGATCACAACCCCGGTGGGCAATCTGGCACTGAACCTCCTGCACGGTCAGGCCGTCGTCGACGAAAACGTCGAGTGGACTTATCTGAACACGGGTTTTCCAGGTGACTTGCAGCCGGACGGCAATTCCTGGCTCGCCAGTCTGTGGTTCCGCTCACCCGCCGAGCGGCTCAAACTGGGCTTGAGCGGCGCCATCCTGGATCTGCGTTTCCATCCCGACCACAGCGCTCCCTACAGCCCCGGCGCCGGCACCGTCAGCATCCACTACTGGATCGCGTCGGCCCAATACAGCGCGCAGACCTGGACCCTGACGGCCGAATACGCCGGCGAACCCTTGCAATGGCGGGATTTCGGCGCTTTCCCGCCTGACCGCAGCATCCGGACCGAGGGCTACTATGTCCAAGGCACCTGGCGCCCTTACCCGCCGGTTGAACTCATGCTGCGCTATCAGGAAGGCTTTGCCGACCGCCGCGACCGGGACGGGCGCGACGCCGAGGCCTCGACCAACGGGCTGATTCCGCATTACACGTTATTCTCCAGAATTGCAGGAGTCGGCATCCGCTGGGATATCACGCCTCATTGGATGGTCCGCGCCGACTACGAACGCCACCAGGGGACCTTCATCCTCTCGACGCGGGAGAATCGGGATCCGGGCCGGTTGGCGGAACACTGGGATATGTTGGGCTTGCAACTGGTGTTTCGCTTCTGAACGAGAAGCATGAAATCCGATACTTTGCCAAAGGGCTTTCCCGTGGATCCTGAAGACTGGGAAAAGCTGATCGCTGAGGCGCCGGGGGAGGATCGCCCGCCGACCCAAGCGGAGACGGCCGCCCGGCGCAATGCCGTTGTCGTCTGCGAGGGCGGGATTCCCGCGATCCGGGCGGCACTGGCCGCGCGTCGCAGCGGTTCGCAGCGGGCACCCACCAAGGTTCCAACAACGATCCGCTTTGATGCCGATGTGTTGACCGCCCTCAAGCTGACCGGGAAGGGCTGGCAAACGCGCGTCAATGACGCGATGCGGGAATGGATCAAAGACCATTCGCCGGACGGCACCGGAACGCATCGCTGACCACTCGCCGCCCCTATCCCTTCGCGTTGCGCGCATCATGGCGGAACTCACCGATTCGACCGACACTCATGCTGCGCTATCAGGAGGGCTGTGCCGACCGCCGCGACCGGGACGGGCGCGACAGCGCGGCCTCGACCGGCCGGCTGATTCCGCACTACACGGTGTTTTCCGGATGTCACAGATGCTCAAAGATGAAGAAAAACATCTGTTTCCCTCTGTGGATGACCTTTCTGCCGCTTACCAGGCGTTGCCTTCCCGACTGTGCATGTCTGAAGTAGGGGCTGTAGGGTAGGGGGCTTGATCATCAGTCCGGTCGACGGCCGAGCCTCCCGCACTGGAGGTCGAGGCTTTAGCCGGACGAGGGCCGCCCAGACGCGAGATCGACCGGCTAAAGCCTTTTCCGGAGAATTTCGTACCACGCGGACTCAACCGCCGGTGACCGGGGCGACGTGACCGGAGGACGACCCTTTAGCGGGCGCCGCCGCCGCGTTCGACGCGACGGTCGGTTGTGTGGGTGCTCTTTCATTCGGGCGTGATGCGGTATGCTGGGCGAATGCGTGATCACACCCCCTGGCATCGACTCTTCGGCATTGCCTTGACCGACCTGTTCACCGGCCGGCCGTGGCGCGTGGAGCTGGAGAAAGAGCTGGCGCTCAAGAGCCAGCGGCTGGATGTGCTGATCATCGAACGACTGCCCGGCGCGGCGGCGGTCACGGATGCGGCGGCGCTGGCGGAACTCCCCGACGGGTTGGAGAACCTCACCGCCCACAATGTGCTCAGCTATAAATCCAAACAAGAAGCACTCGACGGCTGGGCGATGGAAGAACTGATCGGCCACTACGTCACTTACCGCAAACTCGCCTCCATTCAGGCGGCCGCGGTGCCCGCGACCGCGCGCCCCGCCGACCCGGTGGAACCGCCGGCCGCCGTCGAGCGGCTGCTGCCGGAGGCGGCTTTTCGCCTCTACGCGGTCGCCCTCCCCGCCGACCCGGTGGAACCGCCGGCCGCCGTCGAGCGGCTGCTGCCGGAGGCGGCTTTTCGCCTCTACGCGGTCGCCACCCGCCATCCCGCCAAGCTGTTCACCCAACTCGCGCCGGGTGCCCAGCACCCCACGCCCTGGCCCGGCGTGTACGATCTCGACTGGGGCAGTCGCCGCATCCGCCTGATCGTCCTGAACGCCTTGGCCGAGGACCCACGCAACGCCCCGTGGGAACTGTTCGCCAGCGAGGTGGATCGAATCCGCTATGGGTTGGCGCACTATCGGCCACGCAGCCCGACGGCACACCTGCTGCGTTTTCATCTGGCGAACGTCCATCGACTGGAGCTGCCCACCATGGCTTATACGCTCGACGACTTCAAACTTGACACGTATCGGATGCTCATCGACGATTTCCACGAGCTTAGCCCGGAAGATCGCCAAGCGCTGCTGGAACGGATGGATGTTGCGGACCGTTTGCGTGGACTGGACACTGAGGAGCGTTTGCGTGGGCTCGACACTGAGGAGCGTTTACGCGGGTTGGACCCTGCGGAGCGTTTACGTGGGTTGGACCCTGAGGAGCGTTTACGCGGGTTGGACCCCGAACAGGTCAAAGCCTGGCTTAAGCGTTCGGGGCATTAGGGGATTTCCGAGGAAATCTATACCCCATCCAGTTGTTGTACTACCCGCCGTACCATAGGAAGATGAACACCGATGGTCACAGATGCTCTGGCAGGGGCGGCCAGCCCGGGGTGTGCCAGAGACAGACCTCACTGAGCAGGCGCAGCGTCTTGGTCTCGCCACGATACCAGTCAACCGTAGTCAGGGTGCCCTGCGTGCGCGCCTCCTCACACGCGCGTGGTCAGTTTGGCCAGGGCTTGACCCTTCTTCGGCTTGGGGCCGCGGCGCCCCGGCGGGTGCGGGCGGCGCGAACAAGCGCGCATCCAGGCGCAGGCGTGAGATCAAGGCCGCCTGCGCGCTGAGGCATTCCCAGCCCAGGCGCACGCAGGAATAGCTGCCGTCGCCGACCAGGACCTAGCCGCGACGCGTGAGCCCGCGCGCCACCAACCGGACCATGACGACGGTCCAGTCGATCAGGGTCCGATGGGCCTTCCCCGCGGCAACGTTGGTTCGTCGCCACGGCGCCAGCAAGGTCAGGAACGGCAGTGCCCAGGGGCGCTGGCTCCAGGGCACGGGGACGATCAACGCCATGCAGATCCAGTGCAGGCCCAGACAGGTCACCACGCGACTTTTGCTCGAGCGGACCGCATCGCGGTACATCCCCTTGGCGGCAATGCGCGCGCCCTTGCGCCGCTCCAGGGTCTCGTCGACCACCACCAGGATCGGCCAGCCGGGCGGCAGCAGCGCCATCAATAAGCGCTCGCCGGGAATTGCTGGTATGGCCTTGACCAAAGCCGACATGGCAGCACACCTGTTCGACGAGTTGGGGCTCAACCAACGGGAGGCCAAAGACCTTATTGAGGAATTCTTCGAGGAAATCCGCACGGCGCTGGAACGTGGTGAGGAAGTCAAGCTGTCCGGATTCGGGAATTTCGAGCTACGCGACAAAAAGGAGCGCCCAGGGTGCAATCCGAAGACCGGCGAAGCGATCCCGCTCACCGCCCGCCGCGTCGTGACGTTCACGGCCGGGTCAGAAGCTCAAGGCCCGGGTCGAAGCCTACGCTAACCCGCGCAGTCGAGCATCGACGCCGCAGCGTCCGGCGAACGGCTCGCCACGGCCTGACCGCGGCCAGGTCCCCCGGCCGGTGCGGTGCGCGCGGTGGCGGGTGTCAAGCCACCGGGGCGACACAACTGGATAGGAATAAACTGCGCTTACAATGTCAATGGCCGATAATCTGACCAGAGAGCAGTCGAACGAGGCTCTGGGCGGCCCGGATAGTTGTTCGCCGACAAACGCGAGAACCGGGGCCGACAGTTCCCCCGCGCCTGACTATTACCCATATCTCCCCTCCCCGACACCGCGCTGGGCCGCCATCGCCAGCACGAAGTCGGCAGCGCGCTGGAGTCCAATCCAGAGGGTTTGCGGGCCGGGAAAGCCGTCGGACTTCCGGCCGAGGAAGCCGCCCAGACCGGCGACCATCCGCACCATCTCATCCAGCGTGGGCGG
>NZ_KB902555.1 GCF_000379525.1 Lamprocystis purpurea DSM 4197
TCTGAGAGAACAATGGACTTCAGCCACGTATCAATCTTGGCAGTGATTCGCGGTTCCGCCCCCGGTGCATCTTGAGTGTTTAGTGCATCATAGCCAGCTTTCTCGTATTTGTTTACCCACTCATAGACTGAGCTACGGGAAAGGCCCAATACACTAGCTACCAAATCAGGCGAGTAATTTCGTTCGACGACAGACTGGACCGCCAGTTTCCGAATATAGCTCATTGGTTCGCCAGGAATCTTTCTTGCGTCATTAAGCCAATCGTTACTCATGATCGACTCTCCTCGTAATTCGAAACCTAACTCTAAGTGTAGACTATGCCAGAAAAATTGCCATTAAGGCGCGTCCGGTTATTAAATAGTGCCTCGATATGATCCATCATGAGCCATTCGGGCTGTGGCGCTTTTCGCAGGCGGCGCGGGGTGGAATTGGCGTCAGGTGACGAGGCATAGATGAGTTATACATGAGCCGACTTCCACCTTTTCGAGCAGGGTACTAGACGGGCGGGGTGGCGCTGCGAGCTATTCCAATGGTTTACCCAGCTCGGGCCGAGCCCGTGCGAAGATCCACAGCCCCAACTGCTTGGGCTACGCCAGCATTCAGACCGGACACTTCAGTAAGGCATCAGCCATGGGTTTGATAATGCTTCCCATACGCCCGTATACCTACCTATACTGCTAAAATTTTTGAAGAAGCGTAGCTGCCAAAGTACAGCAAATATCAAGAGCCAGGGGGCGCGAAACCGTTTAACTATCCGGTCAAAATGCTTGTTATTGGCTAGAAAAACAGGAATTATGAGAAATACGAATGGATTGACATTTACTTGCTGCCGATAAGCGAGCAGCGGTGCAGCGGCTATTTGGCTATATAGCGCCATCATAAAACTAAAGTACAGCAAGTATACGATTGCAGCCTCCTTGGCGGCAACAGATGAACGGCGTTCCAAGAAAAGCAGCGAGGACATGCCCGCCAAGAGAAAGATGAACACATTCATTATGGAGTATCGTGTCGCATCAATATCTGTACTATCTCGGAACCCATCACCATATCCATAGCCAACGTACACCTGAGCACCTAGGCTCAAATAGTCCACTAGGGGTTTCGATAGAATGATAGTTGTGACTAAGATGATGAGGCTTAACGAAAGGTAAATTTTAGGATTAAAGATGGTGAGTCTGCTAGACCACACCCAAACGATTGGGATCAGGTAAAGTGCAACAGACGCATGGGTAAAGCAAGCTAGCAACGCAACCGCGGTATTTAGCTTTTTGTGAAAAATATATTTCACATTGACATAAAATATGAGTGAGAATGCCAGTACCTGTCTAATGAGGTGCCCAGTCCAGTGAAAATAATCAAAAGAAAATGCCGCTAGGATAAGGAAAAATGCCACCCACTCGCGATTGAATCCACAGTTTTCCGTTACAATTTTTACGGCTGAAAGAAAAAACCAATAAATAATAAATGTGGTAAGCACCATATAGAGATAAAAATTCCCACCCAATAGACGATAAGCTATGTAGTTATAAGCGAAGAAGACCGGGTCTCGCCACCCATGAAACTGGAGATGCTCAAAAAAGCCGTCGTAAGCGGCCTGCAAGAAATAGTCCAAATATGAGTTGATGTCACCGGAATTAATATCTCTGGTTCCATTTAGGAAGGATAGATAAAGGGCAAGCAACACCACAAATATGTGGATGATCGTAGCGCTCCCCTTATGTTTTAATATTGTGATAAATAGTGCCATTAAACCCAAGTAGGGAGACAGAACATACAAAGCTGCGCTTGGAATAAAGTTCATCCTTGAGTTACTCTATCCTATGTTGGCCAATGGGGATTGCGGCTGCTCAGTTCGTAGTGTAGGAGTCATGGCGCTGCGCCGTTGTGAACCCGCTCAAGCCGCAGAAAAATTCCATCCATCTGCATAGAACGGCCAGTTTGCCGATCAGTGAAGCCTCTTTGTATCGCCCATAGAGTGAAGCCGGCGCCTTCCAGACGTTCGATAATCTCCCGCCAGAGACGTTGGCCGTCGTATAGCGGGACCAAGGATAGCTCGCACATAACCCCTTGTGCGGCCGCCAAGGTAGTCTTTGCGCCATCAAGTACTTGCCACTCGAAACCCTGGGTGTCGATCTTCAGAAAGTAGCGGCTATTCGGCTCCAGATATCCCGGCAGGACAGCGTCTAATCGCGCGATGGGCACCCGTTGCGTTGCGATATAGGCCGATCCTGCCGCAGACATTTCATGGGCTCTTAACATGGGCAGCACCGAGGATGAGACCGAGTTTGCGGAGACATTAATCTCGATCTCACCATCTATGTCGCCTATGGCTGATCGGGGATGCACGCGCCAAAGAGGATCGTGAGAAGCCACGGTAACCAGGGCTTTATACGGTTCCGCCAGTGGCTCAAAGCTGACAATTTTCTGACGGTATCCTACGGAACGCAAGGCGAGTCCAAACTGGCCGGTATTGGCGCCGATATCTAAGATCAAATCAACCCTTACCTGCTCAAGACTTTTTTTGAATTGGCAATAAGGGTTCAATATGGGAGATAACCGGTGCAAGTCCCAGCCCAATTTATGGATCGAATTTCTGATCTTCACTTTTACTGCTGTTAACATAAACATCCTGATTTTCAGAGGAGTTTTGAATCGGCTTTGGCCATTTTCGTAGCTGGGCGAAGGTCCCGCACGTGACGCCACGGGAGTACCGAAGTGTGTGTTGAGCTGGGGGTTGTCGTGGCCGATCCTCGCGGCCAGCCGCCATCCACCGGCGGGCGTGGCCGTCGGCGATGCACAGGGGGAGGCAGGCGGGCCACCAACAGAGTACTGTCTGAGGTTGACCAAGACACCGGCGCGGATGCCCTACCTGCCAGCCCCAATTGTACCGATTTCGTTCTCGTTTGCGCCCGTGTTCACCGCACCGACCCGGCGCCATGTGCAGGTTGTTGTTGACCGGCACGCTGCTGGCCCTATCGTTTCGGCAAGCCTGCATGACATTCCGTCCGTAGCCCAGTAGCCTGGGAGCCCCGTATGTCGTCATCTGGAGGCTCCACCGCATGTCACTCTCTCTACCCGCCGCCACGGCCGATCTGGCACAGACGGCCGCCGCCTTTGCGCAGTGGCGCGCCGGCACCCCCGTGGGCGCCCGCATTCCCGAGGACCTATGGTCGCAGGCGGTCGCGCTGGCCGCCCGCCATGGGGTATCCAAGGTCGCCGCGACCCTGCGGTTGGACGTGTCCTTTCGGCAAGCCTGCATGAATCCCGCGCGCGGGTCCGGTAACGTGGAAGCCCCGCGTCCTTGGCGACTGGAAGGCCTAGCGTGGCCGGGGGCCAGACGAGCCTGGGCCGAACTGGCGGTACCGTTTTGGCCAAGTCACCCAATCAGCAGCCACCAGCGCCCCGGCGCGGCTGGGCGGGAGCGTGACAGGGTGCGGTGGGCGCGCGACGCGCGCTCGGCGCGGGATCAGTCCGGTGGGGGGCGGGGTCGGCGGAAAGGCGCGCCAGCGCCGTAGTGTAATTCCACGGCATCCAGGCGGGAGGGTCGAGGGCCACCGCGGCGGCATGGCGCAGCAGTGCCACCAGATCGTTAAAGGGCTCCACCTGGTGCAGTTCCGCGGTATGAATCAGACTCATGAACAGGTCGCCGACCTTGGCGCCGTTGAGCGTTTTGTAAAATAGGGAATTTTTCCGATGGAGAATGCTCGGCTCATGAGGCCAAATGTGTGGTTGGCCTACGGCTGGCCGGCATAAGCCGGTTGGGCCTTGATCATAACTCCGCTCACCCCCGTCACGCCGCCACCAGCGTCAGCGCAGGCCGCTTGACCGGTCGCGGTCGCCGCCGCCGCGCTGGCGGCGGCAGATCGACGTGCGCCAGCACGTGGTCGAACAGCACCGGGTGAGCCCGCCCGAAGAAGCGTTCGGCGGCGGTGGTGCCGTCGGGGCGGCGGACATAATAGTTGTGGATGGCCGTCAGGGCCGCCAGCTTGCGGTCGCTGAGGCGGTGACTGCCGTGATGATAAAGCGACAGGTGGCCGTTGCGCCCTTCCACACACGAGCTACTGCGCTGGAACAGATCGGCACAGCCCCCGGCGACCGTCTCGATCTGTGCGCGGCGCGCGGGCGCCAGGGCTTGCAGCGGGTGCGCCGGTTGGCGCAAGGGTTCGAGCAACTGTGCGCTCAGCGCCGTGAGTCGATGGCGGGTGTCGGCGTGGGTGCTGCGCCCCGCGACCCGCTCCAGGTAGAGGGCCGGGATCAACTGGGTCAGGACCGCCTCCTCCACGTCGGGTGCCAGGTCCAGGGCGTCGACCCGGGTCTGGACGCGCGCCCAGAAGAACGCCAGGGTGGCCAAACCACGGCACGGTCAGGCGCTGCGCCTTGGCGAGGTGTTCGCGGGCGCGCGCGGGCAAGTCGGCCGCGTCGGCGAGGCGCGCCAGACGCGCCCACACGTCGGCGAAGCGGGCGGCGACCTTCGCCACGGACTGCACCTGGCCGCGCTCCAAGTCGTAGGGGTGATACAGGATGCCCAGTTCACGGCTTTGCTCACGGGCTTGCGTTTGTCGGGCCAGGGCCTGGGTCTGTTCGGCTTCGGCCGCGACCAGTTCGGTCAGGGCCGCGTCGCTGCGGGCCGCGAAGGCCGGTGGTCGGCCGCGCGGACGGGGGACCTGCGCGTCATCCGCCCGTTGCGCGGCGCGCGCCGCGTCCACCAGCGCCTGGGCCGCGGCGACGGCGGCGCTGGCCTGCCTGACCTGGCGGGCCAGGTGCAGACTGGTCCCCTTGGACACCGCATGCTGAGCATGGAATAGGTCTGGGGAATGCTGGGCGCGGAGGTCTTGCTCGTGGTGGTGGCGTAACGCCTTGGCTTCATCACTGGTGCCTTGGATCACGGTCACCGGCATCCCCGCCAGCGCCGTCTCCAGGGCCTGCGTCCAGGTCGCCGCCGTGCGATCGGGCGCGCACTGTTCCAGCAGTATGAAATTCGACACCGGCTCGATGGCGACCAGGCAGACGTCGGGGTGAAAGGTTTCATCCTCAGCGACCGTCAACTCCTGCGCCGGCATGCCGACGGCGAGGGCGACCCGCTGTTCCTGCGCCTGCGTGGCCACGGCCTCCTGCAGCTGCACCGTCAGCGCGTACTGGCAGCCGTAGGAGGCCCCGACGACCGCCGACAACCCGCTCAACTCCAGGAACTCACACACCAGCCGCACCCCGGCGCCGGCCCGCAGGGTGATGATCAAATGCATCACCACCACCAATTGGTGCAGCCACTGCGCCCCCGCCGGGGTCGCCAGGCACGCCGCCACCTCCGCGGGCAGCCCCGCCAACGGCGCCGCCGCGCGCCAGCCGCGCAGCGTACTGCGCGCCACCCCCAATTCCGCTGCCACCTGCCGCAGCGGGTGTCCCTGCGCCAACTGGCCAGCGGCGAGCCCGAGTTGCTCCGCCCGCTCCAAGCGGGTGCGGTGCTTCACCGTACACCGCCGCTCGCCGACCAGGCTCGGCCGGGTGGCGAACGCCTGGCATCTGGGCTAAAGTCAGTTGCGGCAGGATCTTCGGACATTGTTGACTACCCCGGGTTAGTTTGCACTTCCAAGGGTATGAAAGTTCGGAGGTCCTGCCAACCTCCCCGACACCAAAGGCCGAGTTCAGCGCTCGGTTTTGGGCGGATTTATGATCAAGGCCAGCCGGTTGATTCATCTCGTGGGACACACGAGGGCGCCACACACTTCGCCCCATGAGCCTCATTGTTCTAGCGTCCAGTTGAACGGCTAAACCGATGGGGTCTTGTTAAAGATGGGCTAACTGGTGACCAGGCCAGCAACCGTGCCGCCCGCGCGGTCTCGGCAGCTCGTCTGGACCCTAGTACCGTCGGGCCTTACGGTCGCCATGGACGCGCGGCTCCCAGGTTACCGGACCCGCGTACCGAATTCATTTTGACTTACCGAAAAGACATGCACATTGTTTGGAAATGCCGCCTCATCCTGCCGTGAGGTGACCAGCAGCGCCGCGTTGCGCAGGCGGGCCGCCATAGACGGCACATTTGGGGTGCGCCCCTTCACTCCCAAGCGCGAAGAGAACTGCCGCGTTGACCGCACCGGATCCCACAAAGGCATCCACGCCAACGGCGAAGGCGGGCCTCGACCGTCGTTCCGGCCGTAGGGTGGACAAGCGCTAGCGCAGTCCACCGAATCCCGCGCCGTCGCTGGTGGACTGCGCTGCGCTTGTCCACCCGACGAGGCCGCATGGCCGGAACCGTGATCAAGGCCCGAAGGCGACCGGAACGAACATACCGAAATCCCGCTGCTCCAGCGCATCTAGGGCGTGAAGCCAACTGGCACGGCAGCCAGGACCTAGAGCCGAAGCTCATCGGCCCTCAACCCGGCCAAGTGCTCTCCGGCCAGCGCCTGTTCTCGGCCGTCGGTCTACACTAAATCGGCCTTGACCCCGACCGCGTTGATCACAAACTCAGCCCTTGCTCGCTACAATCGCTCTTGAATCATCCGATTTACAATATCATCAAGTCCATAGGTGACCTTCCACCCGAGTTCTGCAAATGCTTTTGAAGGATCCGCCCGACTCACCAGCAAATCCGTTGGACGATACAACTCCGTATCCTCATCGACATAATCTTGCCAAGCGAGGCCTACCGCGCCGAACGCCATTGAAACGAAATCCTTTAGGCTGTGTGTCTTACCTGTAGCAATCACGTAGTCATCTGCGGAACTCTGCTGTAACATGCGCCACATGGCATCTACGTACTCAGGCGCCCACCCCCAGTCGCGCGAAATATCCAACTTCCCCAACTTTAGTCGTTCTCTCGATTTCGTCGTGATGCGTTGAACCGTTTTAATAATTTTTTGCGTCACGAAACGTTCCGGTCGGAGAGGTGATTCATGATTGAAAAGAACCCCTGTACATGCAAACAGATTGTAAGCTTCTCGGTAGTTGTTTACTAACCAGAACGCCGACGCCTTAGCAACCGCATAAGGACTACGCGGACAAAATCTTGTCCCTTCTGCCGCAGGAACACCGCCCGTATCACCAAAACACTCACTTGATCCGGCGCTGTACAGACGAAATGCCCTATCCGTCATCCGGCACGCTTCAAGGAGATTCAAAGTACCTAACGCAATGCTCTGTATGGTCTCGACCGGTTCTTCAAAAGAAAGGCCCACAGAGGACTGCCCGGATAGAAAATACACTTCATCCGGTACCGTCTTTTTCACGGCAACCAGCACGCTCCTGAAGTCCTCCGGATCCATTGAGATCGTTTTAACGTCTTCCCGTACGCCGAGACGCGTGAGATTATGGAATCTATTTCCCTGTGCATCGCGCGAAGTCCCAGAAACCACATAGCCTTTTTCCAGCAAAAGCCGCGCCAGATAGGCGCCGTCTTGACCGCCAACTCCACAGATCAGTGCTCGCTTAGCCATCGCTTTTACGTTAGCCTACGATAGGATTCCAAAGTGCGCGCCGCACATGCTTCCCAAGAAAAGCGTTGCAGCCTCGCCGCGCCTCGCTGCCGCAGGACCGCGCGCTGAGTCGGGTAAAACACAACACGTTCAATCGCAGACCGCATGTCGTCGAGCGATGTGGGATTAAAGAATTCGCCAGCATCTCCGATCACTTCAGGCATTGAACTTGTATTACTGCTCACCACAGGGCAACCAAAGGCCATTGCCTCAAGCGGAGGCAGACCGAAGCCCTCATACAGCGATGGATAGACGAACGCAGCGGCTCCGCTGTAACAGCGTCCCAAGGCATGATCATTACCGCATTTGTGCCTGACTTGACCCGGACGAAAGCCAAGTTCCGCAATTCGGCGACTTTCGTCCGCGGCGAAGACTCCGCCACCGAACGCAACAACGTCAAAACCACTTAAGAGCCTAGAAATGCTAATGCTTTCAAGAAATCTGAAGAAATTTTTATATCCGCGTCTCGCCCCAACGTAAAGGAGATACGGCTTTGTATCGAGCGCGGTATCGCTTAATGGCAACGCCGCTCCACCGAGGGGCTCGTAGCCCAGATGTACCACTGATACTTTCTCCTCAGGAAGAGAAAAAAGTTCCAGAAGATCATTCCTCGTAGACTCTGAAATACAAATTACATGGTCCGCGCGCTTGGTTGCTGTCAGTTTGAATCGACTGGTGGGATCGTTAGCCGAAAATTCAGACGGGAATTTCTCGTGAATCATATCATAGACAGTTAAAAATACGGCGCTGCCTCGGGTACCTATCGTTTTCGGAGAATAGTACGTTTCATGTATTATCTGTGGCTGCCATGAGCGTATTTGGATCCGCGATAGATAATGATTAAACCCGGTCCCTATAGAAGATGCTGCGAAAGGAGATCGCTCGAAATAGAATCCATTAACAACCCCCCTATTTAATTCCTTCAAGTACTGATTGCAATACACTGGAGCAAAGACTCGTATTGCCTCACCTGAAATAACCAACTTACTCGCCAAGCGGGTAAAATATCTTGAGACCCCACCAAAAATCTGCCTGCAGAATATTTGATGGTCAAACGCAATCCTCATTTCGTTTTTCCAGCTTGAAGCAAGTGATCCGACCAGGTTCTTGATCCTAAACGCGCGCTCGCCCAAATAAGGAGCGGAAGAAAGAGCCTGGACTTTTTCAGAAATCGCCATTTCACATCAGAACAACGACCCTCGACAAACAGATGATAGCTATCTCCATCGCTGATTAATACTTTTGAGAACTTCTTGGCAATGAATTCTAAAGTCTGAAATCGAAAGAATCCGATATGCTGGCCATGTTCGGCACCGTAGTACCACCAATCCTCAAACGCAGGCGCATTAAGCGGAAGCAACTTCGTTGATAATAAGACGTTAGGGGAAATACTAAACATTGTCTCCAGCTCTTCTGTGGGCGAAACAAAATGTTCTAATGCTTCGAATGCGGTTACCAGGGTGATTGCTTTTCCTTGACTCGATTCTGAGAACTCAAAGCCCCGCGCAAGCAAGTTCCTGCAGTACCGATCAGACCACAGCGCATCTATTCCGATATCGCGCAGCAGGCGAACCAAGATCCCATAACCGCCTGCGTAATCTAAAACACTTGCCTTCATCTGACCTAAAGCCAACAATGTCGCAAACACTATGCGTGCATTCCCCAAGTTTCTGGACATGATCCCGGTATCGCTAGCATTGATCACATCGGCGTATGCTTCCTCTAGCCAGTATGGGGATTCGGTTTGAATGTACCCGCAAGATGTGCATTCAAAGTAGCGAACGGCGTGTCGCTTCAGAAGCGTACCCGTCCACAGAGCCTCGGACTGCGAGTGACATACCCGACAGGCGATACCATTCGCACCTGTGTTCATTGCGTTATGCGCTCCGTGTGACGCACCGACGATGCTTTGTTCTCACTGTCCTCGTCACTGAAAGCATCTTCGTATAGAGTTTTCGGTTATCGTCGATTACTTGCAATTGCAAAGTCCTTCACACTTCCCCGCATGAGGGCGACTCTTGATACCAATGCGAGCCGCCGGGTGTATTCGGTTTGATCCATTGCCCCTGCACCCGAAAAGACTCCCAGTCACGCGCGAAATACATCCTGCGATCGTTCATCCGGTAAAGCTCCTTTTCAGTTGGCGGTACAGCGTCCCGCCTACCCGCCGTGGCAGCCCCAGCAAAGATCGAGGAAATCGAAGATTTCTGCCGCCGAAGTGATGGTTAAAGACATACTTATCGGCGGCGACGTCTTGCACGACCTGCAGCAGATGGGTGAGTTCGCCCAAGGGATGTGTCGGTACCTCTGCTAGGTTGCTGGTGCTGGCGGTGGTGTGGGTTCCGTCAGCACCGAACCCGATGTTACTGACCAAATTGACATTAGGCGTGGCGATGAGGCCGCCGTGGTACCAGACGCTAGCAGACCATGCGTAATCCCAAGTGTCGATCAATTCAGCATGGGCACGGTTGAAAGTCGCCTCCCAGTATCGCCGCTCCACCGCATCGGGCATTTTGGCTCGCCAATCTGCCGAGGACTGCCACGCTGGCCAGAAAGACAGGCTCCCGTCATTCCGCTGCCAAGCACGCCGCCAAGTCGCCCAACCCCAGACGTGATTGTACTTGGAAAAGTAATAGGAACCGTTGCCGCGCCTCTGCCCGTTCTGGAAATTATCGCCGGTAATGACCCATACCCGATCGTCGTCGGCATAGCGATCCAGCAGGGTATCGCAGAAGGAAAAAAAATCCGGGTGTGGTACGCAATCATCTTCCAAAACGATGGCGCGCTCGACTTGGCTAAAGACCCAATCGAGCCCGCTGTTCACCCGTCGCTTACAGCCTAAGTTGTCATCCGAAAAGTTCTGATACACGTCGCACGGCCAGTCTACCTGCTCGACGATGGCGCGCACCTCAGCACAGCGCTCGGTGTCTGTTGGATGGCCAAAACGGGGGCCGTCGGCAATGATGAAGAGTTTCTCGGGGCGTTGCCCACGGACGACCTCGAAGGTTTGCTTGGTCTGGCACGGGCGATTAAAGACGATGTAGGCAATGGGGTTTCTAGTCATGGTGGGTTTGCCTGTATAATTCTATCAACCAAGCTGAGCCGGTACCCCTTGGCAGCAACTATTGAGGTATCGTTCACATTATTCGCCTTTAAGCGGTGCTCTTGCGATTCTTCCAGTGCTTGATCACGCGCATGTATGCTCTCTTCCATGGGCGTTCGACAGCTAATTCTGTACCCAGAAGCCTTCCCTTAAAAATAGTCTCAGGCCGATAAAACTCAAAGCGGATGCCGTAGGCCAAGCAATAATACCCATACGGCAAGCAAGCGTCTATTGGGAGCGCGGGCAAAGCGGGATGCTCAAGCAGCGCTAGTAAACCAGTAATGTCTTCTGGTTCATAGACACACCCCAAACTCCGATATCCGGTATCACCCAACAGGATAACTGGGCGGCCCATAAACGCCGCTTCCGCGCCAATGGTCGAACAATAATTAATGACAATATCAGCCGACTCCGCCAACGCATAACTGTCGGTTGGATGCGATGCCGGAATTACGGTAATATTGGCGCCGCTGAGACTCTCCCACCACAGTCTATCGCTTTTGAATTTATCTTTTAAATGTGGATGAACACGGATAATTAACTCCAATGACGGTTGTTGAATCGCCCAGCCAATCAAAAACACGATGGCTTCACGTTGATCCTTAAACAGCGGATGGGTTATCAAGTCACCCACCGCCGCATTCTCATCATCGCTGGAAGAGAAATAGACCAGACGACGCATCGCCTGGCGGGTCGGGATTAAGCCTGGTTGCTGCTCTTCTACAAAACTCTTCCAGCCAATCGCCTCCTTATTTATTCTACGCAAAAAAAACTGGCGAGCCATTGCCTCCCGGCCCTCAGGTGCTTCCTGCCAAAAAGCCTGAATGATGTCCCGACGATGAGCTACATCATGTGGCGGTCTCGTGTATAGGCGATACAGGTCTTTAGTTCCGCCCCGCTCATGAAATACCACGGGAACACCTTCCAGCTTTGCCGCTTCCAGTATCGCCTTGGTACAGGCAAATCGTCCGTTAAACAGCAAAACACTTTTTGGCTTGTAATGCTGAATTAACGCGCGAGTCTTTTCGAATATAACAGCCGAGGAGTATAAATACCGGCGGACTATCGACGCATTTTCGAAAATGCCTGGAGAACAATCGCGCTGCTTGGAGATCAAGGACGATGCCGCACCTAAACCCAACGCGCCCTCTTTATAGTGGAGAGCCTTCAGTTCCTGCAAGGTGTCAGGCAATCCTAAGGAAAACTGTCTGGCTTGTTGTACAGTGACTTTTCCGAGATTGAGGGGCTTCACTATTTGGATACCCTCTCTCCTCAGAATACGCTGCAACGTTGCTACCTTATAGTGGATGGAGGTGCCAAACAATCGCACTCGCCGTGAGAAGGTATAATCCGGGTTGTCGGAATGAATATAGCAGTAGCCCACGGCCCGGTCTTTCCTGGCCTCCGTTAGGCATATTTCGGCACCCGTTTCCAAATGCGGAGTCCAGGCGAAGGATTCAATCGCTAGCATATCCATTCCTGCCGCCGTGCTAATTTTGCTTTCTATAGGTTTATTCACATTTGCTATAATTCGCTTATTACTGCCTTGCATTGTTGAACTGACAAAGGGTTAAATACAATTAAGTTGAATAGTCATTTTCATGTTCGCCACAATAGAAACAGCGGATTTTATTAGCCAGGAAGACTTCGGTTTTATGCATAGCATCCGTGGTAGCGCCACCGATGTGGGGCGTTATCAATAAATTGTCATGGGTGCGGGCGTAGGTCAGCAAAGGGTGGTTGGCGGGCATGGTTTGCCCCGAGGCGACTTCATCGCGCAACACATCAAGCGCCGCGCCCGCCAGCCGCCCGGATTCCAGGGCCTTGAGGAGCGCGCATTCATCCAGTATCTCGCCCCGTGAGGTGTTTACGAGATAGGTGCCGGATTTCATCTGGGCGAAGGCAGTGGTATCCAGCAGACCATCGGTCTCCGGGTTGAGGGCCACATGCACACTGACGACATCGGCCCCGGCCAGCACGGCGGGCAGAGGCAGGTAGGAAATACCCGCATCCTGGCTAATCGGGCTGGGGTCAGCGGCGAGGATGCGCATACGAAAAGCCCGGCCATAACCCGCTACCATCCTTCCAAGGCGGCCATAGCCAACGATGCCGAGGGTCAAGCCGCTGAGTTCCCGGCCCTTGAACTGATCCCGTTCCCATCGGCCTGCCATCGCCTGCGTCAAGGCGCCGGGTAAGTGACGAACAAGCGCCAGTAATAACCCCCAGGTATGCTCGGCGGTGGCGGTCACCGTATCGAGGAACGCGGTTTCGCCCTTGAGGCTGAGCACTGTCACGCCATGGCGCGCGGCAGCCTTCAGATCAATGTGATTGAGACCGGTGGTGGCGGTGGCGACCATCCGCAGCCGTGGGGCGGCCGCCAACAATTCCTCGTCGACGCGGTGTCCCAGCCGCACGATCAAACCGTCGGCCCCGCCCAATGCAGTCAACAACTCTTGACGCCTGGCGGTGACTTCACGAACGTCAGCAAAAGCGGACAGTACATCCCGCGCTGCAACCGAATAACCATCCGGTTCGGCGTTCATAATCACCGGTCGCGGTTCTTCCGTCACTGGTTACCCCGGCTCAGCAAGCAGTCGGCAATGAATAGATCCTGCGGATCGTCGATATTGATGGAGCGCTCCTTGGGCATGATAAAGGGGCAAATACGGCCGCCCCACAAGCGCCGCCCTTCGACGATAAGGCGGCGGGTAGCCGCATAAATGGCACCGTTCCGATGATATACGGCAGGCAGATCCTGGCGCAGCGAGCCCGGCGGCTCCGGATGCAAGGGGACGAGGAGTTCGTTCTCAAGCCGGTACATGCGGGCCGGATGCGCATCTTCCACGCGATAAACGCTGATGACGCTATCGGCAGCGCTCTTTTCCAACGCGGACAGCGCGCCGTCGATATCTTCCGCCAGCCGCAAGGGAGCGGTGGGTTGCAACAGGAGGACAGTGGCATACGGGCGCCCCTTGACCGACTCGGCGGTTTCCAGGGCATGCGCGATGACTTCGATCATCGGCGAACGATCGCCCGCGATGGCCGCTGGCCGGCCAAACACTGCAGCGCCCCAATCTCTGGCGACCGCCGCGATCTCGGCATCATCGGTGGAAACCCAGTAATCCTGCACGAGGGCGCTCTGTTGAGCGGCAAGAATCGTCCAAGCGATGAGTGGCTTGCCCCCCACCAATTGCAGGTTCTTGCGTGGGACGCCTTTTGATCCGCCACGGGCAGGGATGATGGCCAAGGGGTTTAGCATTTCCCGACTCCGTTTAGCCACACGGCGCGAAATCGACCTATCAGCGGTTTATCGTTCATCGTCTTTATTGTCGGCGCACATTCAGCAGATGACGTTATGTCTGCAAGTGAAGATTAATCCTGGCATCGTTTCAGGAACTCCGCCAACTGCACGCTGTTTACCAAGTAGGGCCCACCCATAGAAATCCCAAAATCCAATACTTCTCTGGCCAAAGACGCCTTAACCAACTCGGCACGCAATAAAATTGACCGCCCCGAAAAAGCGGCGGCATAAATATCGGTCTCTGTCGTTAAACTTGCGGTATGTATTGCCGATAGGCCCACCGGATATCCCCCGAGCGGGGACAACTTATTTATGGTTGGCTCGGCGCTTTGCAGAATACCGGCGGGCGTCGTGATTTTCTGGCTCACATCGCCACTGGAAGCCAGTACTGGAATCTCACTCACCTTGGCATTGAGTGCATTCAGGGCGCCCCGAATGAAGGTGATCCCGACCTTATCTTGAGCCTCAAGCCCCATAA
Organism: Lamprocystis purpurea DSM 4197; assembly: GCF_000379525.1. Taxonomy (GTDB): domain Bacteria; phylum Pseudomonadota; class Gammaproteobacteria; order Chromatiales; family Chromatiaceae; genus Thiodictyon; species Thiodictyon purpureum. Next base: position 14,352 of record NZ_KB902555.1, read on the forward strand.
ACGCCGATAGGATATCGCTTTCCGCAAACGGGGATTGCTGCCCGAGAAATGACAGCGAACGAGTGCGATGCGAATAAGCATAGCCATATTGAGCCGTCCAATTTATATAATCTCTGCGCGGTGCATCTGGCCATCCTTTTGACATATTAGCAAGTGCTTTCCAAAGGAACCCTTGGCTATTGATGGCGACCTGCTTTTGGCGTTGATCCGCCAACAATTCCTGTGCTTTCGACGAGCCTAAGACTCTCACACGGCCACTGCATGGGGGGTGACTTGTCACTGGCTCATCGTAATGGCGGCCCTTGAGGGGATATGAGGTAAAGCCGAAAACGCAACAAGTGCCTAAGCGGTGAACTGCGGCAGCTATAATGGTTCCATAAATGGGCACCGTCGGCCGCCAGGTCGATTCCAGTCCGAGACGATTTATCAGCCTGTACCACTGCAAACCGACCTGCAATAATCCGGCGGCATCATAGACTAGCAATGTGGCACCGACTTCCTCTGCGACTCTGCGCGCAATATCCAGCTCAGGATCACTCGTATAAATATGCAAGGCATAAATGGTTCCAGCCTCGCCCATGGCTGCCCGAACAAGACAAATTTCAAGCCTTGAGTCCCAACCCGCTGACAGAAACACACAGGCTGTTTGGCAATCTCTTGTCCCCTGCTCGTATTTTGCAACCAATTGCTCCAACAGATCGGCGGGCGTTGAGAGTATCGGTTGAATCAACGATCGGGCGTTTTGTAATGCCACCTCCAGGCTTGTATCCGGATGCAGCTGTAGCCTGGCCTGATAGGGTAAGGCTAAGACGTCGGCCAGGATGGTCGGTACCAGCGGCGCTTGGCCCAATTCCGCTTTCACGGCTATCGCACCACGATCAAAAACCTGATCCGCAGGACGTTCTTGCAGAAGCGCCTTGGCCATATCCAGTTCGTTCAGGGCAATCAGGTAATCCTTATCCGTCTCGCTAATGCGTACCTGGGCCACGTGAGGATCCGGGGTTTCCAGGACATAGCCGGCTACCGAAGCTTTTGGCAAACGCAACAGCGTGGCCATGCCTGCCTCTGTTGCGGACTTATCGTTGACTGCTGTGCTTACGGTTATGCGATGGTTCGCTATACGCAGCGTGGTCGTTGACCTGTCACTGCCTTGCCCTATTTCTGCACTCATAGAAAGCCGTCCTCAAGTCGCCAAATAGCCTTGCGCGGATGACTTGCCATTTAGCCAAAGCACGACAAAGCCTTGATGGATGACCGTCATGGGGCGCTCCCCTCGGCTACATAGTTAATGAGCTTTTGGATCGTCAACGGAGTATGCGCGAGGATCTCGGCGATTTGCCGCCCCGCCGTCCCATCACCCACCAAGTAGGAGCGTGCGTAACCCCCGTGGGCGAGTTGCGTTTCGATGGCGGCCTGAATCGCCTCCGCTGCATAGGGGACGTCCAGCACATTCGCTGCGCGCTCGCGCCCGCTTTGGCGGCTGCCAATATTGACACAAGGTACGCCGAGAAAGGCGCCTTCACGCAATCCGGAGGAGGAATTACCCACGATGCACTGCGCATTGTTGATGAGGCGCGCATAGTCTTCCGGGGAAAAGTTACGGTAGAAATGGATGTAATCCGGCTGATATTTCTCTCGGAATACCCGCAGCCCTTTGGCGACATCGTCCGAGCCGGCATCGACATTCGGCCAGAGCCAAGCGACTTGCATCCCCCGGCGTCCGATGGCCGCGATAGCTTGCAGGGTCTGGTTGATCTGGGCGAAGCCTTGGCCGTATTCGGTGGTCACCGGATGCTGGAGGACAACGATATAGGGCTTGACTGGATCGAGGTGCGCGCCAACGCCTAGATAACGTTCGAACAGGTCGGGCGGCATGGAGAGGTCAATGTCCGTCAAGAGGTCGATGGCGGGACAGCCGGTGAGGTGCACGGTGGCGGGGTCCTCGCCCATGCGGATGAGAAATTCGCGCGCGCGAGCCGTGGCCGGAAAATGAATATGCGCGAGTTTGGTGATCGCGTGGCGGACGCTCTCGTCAATGGAGCCGGTAACCTCGCCGCCTTGGGTATGGGCGAGTGGGATGTTCATATAGCTGGCCGCGATTGCGGTGGCCATGGTTTCGAAGCGGTCGGCGACGGTTAGCACCACATCCGGCTTGAGATTCTCGAAGTGCGTGGCCAGTTCGACGATGGCCAGGCCAGTGGATTTGGCCATGGTGGTCGGGGTCTCGCCTTCGACGATGGAGTGCACGACGCTGTTGGGTTCGAACCCATCCGCACGCATGACCTTGATGACTTCGCCGAAGCGGTAGAGCAGCGCCGAGGCGCCGACGATGAGTTGCAACTCCAGATCGGGATGCTCCTGGGCGGCGCGCAGGAAACTCTTGATACGGCCGTAATTGGCGCGGCTGTTGACAACGACACAAACCTTTCGCGTCATGTTTGAAGATCTTCCCAGGTGAGTAAGCGGTCCGGTGTGACATTACGGGCCAGGCGGCGGCCGATGACTTCCCCGAGGTCATCGGCGGGAATGCCAATAGCTGGCTTTTTCAGCGTGAGCTGATCGCGGGTTAGCGTAGTGCCAGCGGTGAGTGGCCGGGCCGGAGCAAGGCTCTTACCGAAAGTGGAGCGCATTTGCGTAAGCTGTTCGGCCAGTCGGTCTTTATCGACCGGGTGTTGATCCATCTGCGCGAAGCGGTCGCGCGCCGTGCGGATAAACGCGAGTTCCTCAAAGGTCACTGAGGCCGACACGTCTGGGCCGAAGAGGCGGCGGTCAAAAGTGACATGCAGTTCGATAAGATCGCAACCGCGCGCTAACGCTGCAAGTGCAGGAAAGGGCGTCCCGGTGTGGTCGGATAAGCCGACCGGGCAGGCGTAGCGTTGGCGCATCTCATCAAGCACGTTCAAACCAACCTGTTCCAGTGGAGTTGGGTATTGGCTGGTGCACTGCAGGACTGCAACTGTCGCTTGGCGGACGCGCAGATCGGCAACTGTGCGGTCGATCTCATCCCAGCGGCTCATGCCTGTACTGAGCAGAATAGGGCCGCCGGCCGCTAGCATGGCGTCAAGAAGGTCGCGCGAGAGAACTTCGCCCGATCCCACTTTCCAGGCGGGCATCTCCAGGCTCTTCAACAACTCGATTGCCGCGATGGAAAAAGGAGAGCTAAGGAAGACAAGGCCCCTTTCCTTAGCATGCTGCGCCAGTCCAGCCCATTGGCTGGGGGTAAACTCCATGCGCTGCCAGTAGGCATAACGGGTGTCGTCCTGACGTGAGAACTTGACACGGAAGGGTTCGTCTAGGGTGGATTCGGCAGCGGCGATATGGGTCTGGAACTTGATCGCGTCGGCGCCCGCCTCGGCTGCTGCATCAATGAAGGCATGAGCCATGCCGAGCGAGCCGTCGTGACTTTGCGAGACTTCGGCAATCAGCAAAGCTGGTTGGCCGCGGCCGATGATACGCGGACCGATCTGGATCGTATTGTTGCTCATGGGAACACAGTTGTTGTTCACATCTAGCTTGAATGGCCTGGGGTGCGCAGAAGAAGCGCTATTCTTCCGGGAGCTCATAGCGACTGCATGGCGATAAGCTTGCCGAAACGGGAGTCGTGCGCGTCGCGCAGATGTTGATAGGGTCCGTGTTCGACGACATGACCTTGGTCGAAAACGTAGATGTAATCGACATTGCGAATGGTGGACAGTCGATGCGCAATGATAACGACGGTGATGCGGCCCTTGAGGTCATCGATGCTCTGCTGGATATAGCGCTCAGACTCGGAATCGAGCGCGCTGGTTGCTTCGTCGAGTATCAGCAGGTTGGGTTTACGGAACAGTTCTCGGGCGATGAACAGACGTTGACGCTGTCCACCAGACAGACGTACCCCGCGATCGCCGACCAGGGTTTGATAGCCACCCGGAAGTGTGTCGATGAAATGAGCGACATGAGCTTGTCGGGCGGCATCCTGAATGCGCTCGAGGAGCCCTAGGTCTTGTTGCGGATTACCCTCCCACATGCAGATGTTATTGGCGATCGAGTCGTCAAAAACAACGGTCTCCTGGGATACATAGCCGATTTGGCTGCGCCAACTAGCTAGTTGAACCTCGTCGGCTGGGACGCCGTCGATCAGCACTTGCCCCAGATTGGGTTTGAGCATCAGCGTGATCAGGTCGACGATGGTGGATTTGCCGGCGCCAGACTCGCCAACGAGTGCGACCGAGGTGCGCACCGGTATCTCCAGGCTGATGTCACTGATCACGTCGGGCAGCGCAGGGTCATACCGAAAATATACGTGGCGGAAGGTAATGCCACGGGATAGCGGCGGCACGGCCTGAAAGCCGTCCGGCTCGCAATGTTGATGCTGCGCGGCGAATTCGTCACGAACCAATTCGAGACTGCCGATCTGCGACAGGGTGGCCAGCCAGTAAGCCTGGATGCCTAGAATCGCATTCAAACCCCGATAAAACAGCAGTATCGAGACCAAGATGGGGGCTAGCGGTTGGTTGAGCAGGAGCAATTGCACCACCACGAGGAGCATGAGAATGACCACCAACACGGGCTCACGTACGGCGAGGGTGAAGCTTTCCACGATGCCCCGGCGCATTTCATAGTCGGTATACCGGCCGATGGAGGCGGTGACCGTGGTGCGCAGGTGCCGCGCTTGGCCGGTGGCGGTGAGGTATTTGAAAGCGTGCAGGAACTGAATCAGCAACTTGGCAAGATGGCCACTCTCGGCGACTGTCTTGCGCGACAACACACGCACATAGACGTTGAGCCAGCGGAATAACAGCAGCAAACCGACACCTAACACCAGCGCCATCAGACCAAAGCGCCAGGCGACGGCGAAGGCCAAGGCAAGGTAAACACCAGTGGTGACTAATTGCGAACCCAGTTGCACCAGGGACTTGAAGGCGTTTAGTGTCTGGGTGATTTGTTCGTTGATGACATTGATGAAATGCCCCGTGTCGCGCTGGGTGTAATACCAGTGGCTCATGCGGCTGTAGTCGTCGAACAGGCGGCCTTTCAGTTCGCGTAACAGTTGCGCACGTAAATAGGCGTTGTAGCCAAGGGCGCCAAACGTCAGCCCGCCTTTGACGATAAAGGCGATGGTAATGACGAAGAGTACAGGGACACTGCCCACTCCCCAACCTAGGTAGGCGAGAAGATCACTAAATAACTGGCCGATCCCTGGGACCTGTTCTGCGGCACCGCTATCGAGCCCCTGCAACAGCGGCAGTAACATGAGAATACCAAAGCCCTCCGACAGCGCTGCGATCAGGGTCAGCGCAAAGATCAGATACATTCGCGCGCCAAGATAGGCCTGGAAGACGCTGAGGTAGTGCGGGATGTCGCGGAAGGGGTTTTTGCTCACGGAAGAGGAATGCAAAACTATTAGGATTAGCGGTTTAGCAGTGCTTCAAAATAGGCGATGGTGGGCTTGAGCCCTGCCCGCAAGGAAACCGTTGGTTCCCAGTCAAGATGCGCCTTGGCCAGAGTGATGTCGGGCTGGCGTTTACGCGGGTCGTCCTGCGGAAGGGCTGCTTGGATCAAAGGTGAACAGGAGCCGGTGAGGTCGCGAATAGCCTCGGCGAGCTCGATCATGGTGAGTTCGCCGGGGTTGCCGAGGTTGACGGGTCCAGTGAAGTCGTCGGGGCTGGCCATGAAGCGGATGAAGCCGTCGATGAGGTCGTCCACGTAGCAGAAGGAGCGGGTTTGGGTGCCGTCACCATAGATGGTGATGGGCTGATTGCGCAGGGCTTGGACAATAAAGTTGGAGACAACGCGGCCGTCGTTGGGGTGCATGTGCGGACCGTAAGTGTTGAAGATGCGGGCGACCTTGATGCTCAAACCGTGCTGACGGCGGTAATCGAAGAAAAGCGTCTCGGCGCAGCGTTTGCCCTCATCGTAGCAGGAGCGGGTACCGATGGGGTTGACGTGGCCCCAGTAGCTTTCGGGCTGGGGGTGGACGATGGGGTCACCGTAGACCTCGCTGGTGGAGGCTTGGAAGATCTTGGCTTTGACCCGCTTGGCCAGGCCGAGCATGTTGATGGCGCCGTGCACGCTGGTTTTGGTGGTCTGCACGGGGTCGAATTGATAGTGGATCGGCGAGGCCGGGCAGGCCAGGTTATAGATCTCGTCGACTTCGACATAGAGCGGAAAGGTAACGTCGTGGCGCATCAGCTCGAAATATGGGTTATCGAGGAGATGGGCGATGTTGTCCTTGGTGCCGGTGAAGAAGTTGTCGAGACAGATGACGTCGTTGCCTTCGGCGAGCAGACGCCCGCAGAGATGGCTGCCGAGGAAGCCGGCGCCGCCGGTGACGAGGATGCGTTTCCTGAGGGAGTAGGACATGGTTCGTTGTCGTCGGTTTGATTGGCGCTGCCGGAGTGATGGTTGGCGAGGCTGGCGGCGCGGTGCTGGCTGAGAGGTACCGTCCGTGGCACTGGGTTCCGGCATCCTTGCCGGAACGACGGGCTGCGCGATCCGCGGCGGCCGGTGAGGCGGGGGCGCGGCGGCAGCGCTTGGTTTGTGCTTGGAGCACCGTTGTGGCTGAGAGGTGCCGTCCTGGCACTGGGTTCCGGCATCCTTGCCGGAACGACGGGCTGCGCGATCCGCGGCGGCCGGTGGGGCGGGGGCGCGGCGGCAGCGCTTGGTTTGTGCTTGGAGCACCGGTGTGGCTGAGAGGTGCCGTCCTGGCACTGGGTTCCGGCATCCTGCCGGAACGACGGATAGCGCGGTGAACCGCGATCTGCGTCGTCCCGGCTTGGAGGCCGGGACCCAGTGCCAGGGACGGTAACTCGCAACCAGCACACCGCCCACAGTTGCGCGATGGCCCTGCCTGGTACTGGATTCCGGCACCCTACCGAAACGCCGGGGTCAAGCGTTCGGGTCGAGGTCCGGAGCCGGGCCGGCGTGCAGGGCGCGGACGTCCTGGCGCAGACGGGCGATCTCGGCTTCCAGGGCCAGGTATTCGGCTTCTTTGCGCTGGAGGAAGCGCAGGGTGAGCTGCGCTTTTTGCTCGATGCCGTGCGGGGTGAGCAGGTAGGCGTAGGCCCGTTTGTCCTTGCTGGTGCGAAAGTTCTGCATCTTGATCCAGCCTTTCTCGACCAGGGCACGCACGCAGTAGTTGGCGGCGCCGACGCTGACGCCCAGTTCGCGGGCCAGGGCGCGCTGGGAAAGCTCCGGGTTGGCTTGCAGCAGNCGCAGGGCGTGGAAGTGGCGGTCTTCGCTCATGGCGGGGCCGGCTCTTGGGGGCTTCGGTGCGGTCGGGATCACGTTGTATCGCGTTCGCACCGGATATCCAGACAGACCTTCAGGCAGGTAGGGGCGGGTTTGAAACCCGCCCCGATGATCACGTCCGAACGCGATACCTGCACGGCCAGCCGGAGGTTGAGGCCTCAGTTGGGTGCGGGGCGCCGCCCGCTAAAGCGTCGGCCTCCGGTTGGGGTGGCACCGGTCGATGGGGGGCAGGACAGCGGGGTGCGAAGGCCGTTGGGGCTGGTGGGGACGTGAGGCGACCCGTGCGGAGCGGTCAAACGGGTGCGGACACGCTACCGCCCTACCCTGTCAGTGGCGGGCATGGCCGAGGTCATTGGTTCGCACTATTTGTTCAGCCCTTAAACGGCTTGCTATGCTAACGCGGGTGAGGCGCGGCGGCAAGGTGATTTGGCCGTTTGGCTGGCGTCGTCGCCCAGGCGCGGGAGACGGGTCGCTGTTCGCCGCGACACTCGCCAGGAGTCCAAGCCTTGGGCGGGCGGGCGAGCGGGAGCGAGCGGCCAGTCAGGGAGGTCCCCCGGATGAGGAAGATCCCCCGTGGGAGCGGCGGCCTCCGGCCGCGAGGCGATACCCCGAATACAGCGGCATTCGGCGCGGCCCCATCGCGGCCGGAGGCCGCTCCCCACCGGGTAACCGACGACGGGTGTGACGTCAGGCCCCTGCTTGGGTCACTGCGGCCAGCCAGTCGGCTTCGTCGGCGCTGTCGAACACAACCTCGCCCAATGCCTCCAGCGTGTGGAGGTCGGCGATGCGTTGCAGCAACGGAGCGCTGCGCTCGGCGGTCGCTGCACCGAAACGCTGCTTGACCATGTGCAGCAGGAGCCGACGCTCGGCCTCGACGCCCAACGCCAGACCTTGCTGGATACCTTGCTGGATACCTTGCTGGATGCCCTGCTGGATAAAGTGTTCCGCGAATCCAGTCATTGCAGCAGCCTCTTGCGGATAGCGTTGCCTATAAAGTGCGCGTTCATGGTCGTCCAGGCCAGCGTAGATATCGACGAAACCGGCGTATTTCAACCGCTTCTCGGGGTGCGGCTCCAGCTCGAGCAGGCCGCGCATGGCTTGCGCATACACTTCGAGCTTCTCCTGAGGGGTGTATGCCATGTTCGGCAGATTCAGGCGAGCCACCAGATTGCGGCTGTGCAAGTGCGCGCGGGCCGGGAGGCGGAACAAGGCGCAAGCGATGTAGCGAAACTCCAGATAGGCAGCGGTTTCGCTGCCGAGCCTGAGCGCCGCAGCGAACTGACCGGCACGCAAAAAGATGACCACCGGGACGACGCGGTCGGTGGCGTACAGCTCGGCCAGATCGAGACAATAATGGGCCAGACGGTGGAGCGAAAAACGCTTGGGGTCGGTTTCTTCCTCGAACACGAACACCAGGGCCGCCCGCCGACCATCCGGCCATTCGACCAGCAAGGGCACGTCCAGTTCGCGAAAGCGCTCGCCCAAGCGCTCTTTGAGTTGTTCTTCGCGCAACGGCAGGATCCGCGCGCCCGCATCGACCGCGTGGGCCTCAACCGCAGCGAAGAAGGCGATGGACTCGCGCGGGTAGTCGACGATCAGGTTCTTGAAATTGTGGTCGTGGTCCATGGTCCAGGGTACTTGCCGGCGGTCAAGGCGGACGAGATCCCAGCGCGGGTGGCGGCGCTTGGTTTGTCCTTGGGGCACCGGGCTGGCTGAGCGGTACCGTCCGTGGCACTGGGTTCCGGCATCCTTGCCGGAACGACGGGCTGCGCCGTGAACCGCGATTTGCGTCGTCCCGGCTCGGAGGCCGGGACCCAGGGGGACGGTAACCCGCAACCAGCAAATCGCTGACAGTCGCGCGACGGCCCTGCCTGGCACTGGGTTCCGGCATCCTTGCCGGAACGACGGGCTGTGAGATCCGCGGCGGCCGGTGGGGCGGGGGCGCGGCGGCGGCGCTTGGTTTGTGCTTGGGGCACCGTTGTGGCTGAGAGGTGCCGTCCTGGCACTGGGTTCCGGCATCGTGCCGGAACGACGGACCGCGCGGTGAACCGCTCAGAGTCCCAGTATCTGCCGTGCCTGGCTTTCGGTTATACCGCTCTGGATCAGCCGGGCCAGGGCCTCTTCAAGACCTTCGCGCTTACCCTCGATCTTGCCCTCGATCTTTCCCTCGATCTTTCCCTCGATCTTGCCCTCGATCTTGCCCTCGATCTTGCCCTCGATCTTGCCTTCTAACTTTCCTTGTTCTCGCTCAGCACGAAGTTCGGTCACTTCATCATGCAAGGCGCGTTCACGCACGAACGCGAGTCGCCGGGTTTCCGCATCGGCGCTGAGATCCTTGATGCGCGTGAGCGCTTGTTGTACGGGGGGATAGGCGATGGCGGCCATGGTGTGCTCCTCCTGCCAGTGNTCAAAGAAGGCGACCCAGGCCGCAAGATCAGGGTGTGCCAGACCCAGCCGATCGGCCTTGGGCAGTTCGATGAGATTCAATTGTCGTTCGTTCCCAAGGATGACGTGTGGTTGCTGACGGTCACGTAACTCGAAGCACCACACGGCTTGCGCCTGCTGGTCCGCAGCCTCGAAGAGTTCGAAGTCGAGCAGATGGATGCCAATCACGGATTTGAGGCACCGGTAGTCGTCGCCNCTCTTGAGTTGCTCGGTGAGGGTCCGTGCCAGGTAATAGGCGCTGCGGGCGCTCCAGGCGTTGTAGCGCCTGATCTGCATTTCGATGTTGTAGCGCCGCCCCTGGGCATCCTGTGCCGGCAGGTCGAGGACGATGAATTTCCCCGCCAAGGCGTCCGGGTCGATCCGGGGATTGAGCACGTCAATCACGGTGATCGGTGCTTCGTCGGGGCGCACGGCGTTGATCAGCGCGGCGAGCAGGTCCGGGGCATCGGCGAAGAGCGTCTTGAAAACGAAATCGTTCTTGGGGTCGAGCAGGGTCGTATCAGTCATGGAATCCCGTGCAGACAAAGCGCCCTCACGGGCGCAGTCGTCCCGGCAGGATGCCGGGACCCAGTGCCAGGGACGGTCACCCGCAACCAGCACGCCGCCCACGGTTGCGCGATGGTCCTGGCTGGCACTGGGTTCCGGCATCCTGCCGGAACGACGGGTTCAAACGTTTGGGTCGAGGTCCGCGGCCGCGTCGGCGTGCAGGGCGCGGACGTCCAGGCGCAGGCGGGCGATCTCGGCTTCCAGGGCCAGGTATTCGGCTTCTTT
>NZ_KB902556.1 GCF_000379525.1 Lamprocystis purpurea DSM 4197
TACCACTGCAAGTGTTCGCACAGCGTCGCCGCCAACTCCCGCCGCCCCAACCGCGGCAGCCACGCCACCGTCTGGCGGATGCCGGCAATCTCCTCGGCGCTGAACACGCGACCGCAGTGGACCCAGGCTCCTGGACTCAGCGTATCCATCAACACCCCCGGCGCAGACCGATTACCCTAACCGTAATCCTGCCGCAAGCCCGCCGCGGTGTCTACCCCCTTGTGCGAACATTAACTTTCGTTAATCCCCACCAGCCCGCGCCGTGACTGCGGTCACGCGGTCATGCTTCAGGGCTGCGCAGAGCGAGCAGGCCACCCATGCACTCTTCAAGCGGTTGGTCGAGGAGCGGGGGCTGCGCGCCCAGCTGCGCAGCGGCAGCCTGCTCACGGGCCAGTTATTCGTCGCACTCGACTTCTTTCCGGATGCCGGCAAGCCGGACGTCGACTGGACGCAAGCACTACCGGCGATCCCCACGGTGCCGAGTACCGTGCCGGACCTGGAGGCGAAGGTGACGGCGATCCTCGCCAAGATCGACGCACTGCCTTTCAAAGCGATCGGTGCCGATCTCAAGAAGGTGATCGAGTCACTCGACAAGACGTTCAAGGACGTCAACAAGGCGGTCAATCGCATCGACACCGGGCTCACGCCCGAACTGGTGTCGACGGTCGCGGACCTGCGGCGCGCCCTCGACTCGGCCGATCGCCTGATCAACAGCACGGATGCCACCCTCCTGGGGGAGGATGCCCCAGGCCAGCTCCAACTGCGCAATGCCCTGGAAGAGATCGCCGGGGCGGCGCGGGCCGTGCGGGGGCTCAGCGACTATCTGGAGCGCCAGCCCGCCTCCCTGATCCGCGGCAAGACCGAGAAGAGTCCCTGATGCCCCGCCAATCCGCCCTTGTCAGCGCCGGACTGATTGCGTTACTCGCGGCCGGCTGCGCCTCGCCGCCGGCGCGTTTCTATACCCTGAGCGCGGCGAGCGCGCCCGCGGCGCCCCCGTCCGGCCGGTCGGTGTCCGTGGGTCCGGTGTCCGTCCCCGAGTCGGTCGATCGTCCGGAGATGGTCCTTGCCGACGGCCCCAACCAGGTGCGCATCGACGAGTTCAACCGCTGGGCCTCGCCGCTCAAGAGCGAGATCGCGCGCGCGGTGGCGGAGAATCTGGTGCTCATGCTGGGGACTGATCGGGTCACTCAGGCCGCCCAGACGGCGACCGCGGACGTCCAATACCGCGCGCTGATCGAGGTGCAGCGGCTCGACTCGACACCGGGCGAAGCGGTCGCTTTCGAGGCGGTATGGGTGGTGCGCCGGACCGCGGATGGGAAGTCCCTGACCGGGCGCACGCGGGTCCGTGAGCCACTGCGTGAGTCGGGCTACCCGGCCGTTGCGGCGGCCCACAGTCGGGCCGTGGCACGTTTGAGCGAGGACATTGCCGAGGCCGTGCGGTCACTGGAGGCCGCGCCTCGCTGATCGTCCACGTGCGTCGCCTCGTCCTTCCACGGTCCTTATGCTTCATCGGATACGGCCTATGCAGCCAACACGCTTGATCGTGCGCCGGTCGGCCGGATCCAGGTGTGGCCCGGACCCGCTCGCGGTCTCGCCGGCCTGGGCCGGGCGGCTGTCCGACCCGCCGCGGCGCTGCGCGGCCGGCTTTGGGCGGCTTGCGCTGACGCTCGGCTGGCTGCTGATCTGCGCCTGTTCGATGTCCGCGCGGGTCCGGGCGGGTGAGTCTCTCCCTCAAGTGACGACCACCCAGCCGCCGTCCGTTGCAGCGGCCCCTTCGTCGGTGCAACCCGCCCCCATCCCGATCGAACGGATTGCACCATCGATCGCGGAAGCGGCGCATCTGCTGCGGGCCTTTTCAGCGCAGCGGGTGCCTGGACGTCCCTCGTCCGGTAAAGCCTCGACCTCCAGTGCGGGACGCCCGTATGGCGGACGGAACAATGATCAAGACCGCCCGCAGATTACATGACTACACAGTCGCTTATCCGAGTCCGAATCCGAATCCGAATCCGATTACGACAAAGACAACGACAACGACAACGATTGTGTTTAACTTGTTCTTGACGCGTTACTAAGCCGTCCTACACCCGGAGCTTTTCAGGTATCAGTGCCATGCCGATCGTAACCAAGTTTGGTGATGCAGACGCTCCGGATCGCCAGGAGATGCGATGGATCGATATCGATATTGCCGACGCGGCGGAGCACGCCTGGCTGACTGATTGCCCGGACCTCGATGAGCAAACCCGGGCATTACTGCTCGAACCGGTGCGCTTCAGTCGACGCGAACATCTGGTCGACGGCTTGTTTCTGGGTCTCAAGGCGAGGGCGACCGCCGAGGCCGACCTGATCGACCAACTCACTGATCTGAAATTGCTGATCGGCAAGTCCCAGGTGTTCACGGTGCGGTTGGGCGAAGTGGCGGCGGTCGCCGAGTTGCGGCGGTCATTGCGCTCCGGCCGGGATCTCGTCACACCGGTGGACTTTCTGGCTGTCATGGTCTCCGCGATGACCAAGCGCATGGAGATCACCATCTTCGACCTCACCCAGGATACGGACGCGACCGAGGATGCCATGCTGGACCGTGGCTGCGACCCCGCGCCCGACACCATGATCGCGTTGCGGCGCCGGCTCTTTCGCACCCGCCGCCAGTTGACCTCGGTTCAACAGATCCTGGCGCCGCTGGCGACCGACCCGGCCCTGCCTCTCGATGCCGATGATCGCGAGACACTGATCCGATCGGCCAATCACGTGACCCGGTATCTCGCCAGCCTGGAGGACTGCCGTGCCCGAATTCAGATGCTGGAGGACCATATCGATGCGCAACGGGCGACGACCATGACCCGTGCCAGCCTCAATCTGACGATCGTGGCAACGGTGTTTTTGCCGCTGACCTTCATGTCCGGTCTGCTCGGGATGAATGTCGCCGGGATCCCGGAGGAGCATGATCCCTGGGGTTTCTGGATCGTCAGTGGGTTGTCGATCCTGATCGCGCTGCTGGCCTGGGTGATCCTGCGGCGGCGTTTACGTTACTAGCCCGTCGCCATCAGCCAATGGGGCAGATGAAGGCCCAGGGACGCGGCGTCCATGGGCGGGCCGAAGAGGTAGCCCTGAGCGTAGCGGCAGCCGGCGGCGCGCAGGATGTCCGACTGGACCTCGCGCTCGACGCCGAGCGCCAGGACTTCGAGTCCCAGGTCGCGCCCCAGGCCGATGATGGCGCGGGTGATGGCCTCTTCGCGGGGGCCGCGGCCGATGTCGCGGATAAAGGAACCGGGAACCTTGAGTCGATCGATGGGGACGCGGTTGAGGCGCCCCAAGGCGCTGGAGCCGGTGCCGAAATCGTCCACCGTCAGGCGGATACCCAGGGCGCGCAGGTCGCTCAAGGCGGTGATGACGCGCGGTCGATCACCCATGATGACGGACTCGGTGACTTCCAATTCCAGGTCGCCGGGGCTGATCCCGGTGTCATCCAGCACGCGGCGCACCGCCGTCAGCAGGGTCGCCCGTTCGAGTTGCTGGACCGCGACGTTGACGGCGATCACGGGGACTGTGAGCCCGGCCCGGCGCCAGTCGGCCAACTGACGGCAGGCGTGCGCCAGGACCCAGTCGCCGATCTCGCTGATCAGCCCGATCCGCTCGGCGATGGGGATGAACCGCGCGGGCGGGATGATCCCCAACTGCGGATGGGTCCAGCGTGCCAGCGCCTCGACGCCGCACAGCCGGCCGTCGGCGAGTTCGACTTGAGGCTGGTAGTGCAGGGTGAGTTCGTCGCGCGCCAGGGCGCCGCGCAGCGCCGTCTCGAGCGTGTGCTGCTCCTGTACGGCAGCGGTCATCGCCGGGGCATGAAATTGATACTGACCGCGTCCCCGTTCCTTGGCGCGGTACATGGCCAGATCGGCGCTCTGCAGCAGGGTCTCGACGTCGGCCCCGTCGCTCGGGTGCAGCGCGATCCCGATGCTCGCGGAGATGTGGATCGCATGCGCATCGATCTGGATCGGTTTGGTCAGCACACGCAAACAGGCGTCGGCCGCCCTGGCCGCCCCGGTCGCGTCAGTCTCGCCGTCCAGGAGGATCAGGAACTCGTCCCCGCCATGCCTGGCCAGGGTGTCCGCGGCGCGCAGGCGCGCGCCCAGTCGCTCGGCCGCCACCACCAGCACCTGGTCGCCGACCGCATGGCCCAGGGTATCGTTGATTTCCTTGAACCCGTCGAGGTCGACGAACAGCAGGGCCAGCCGGCTCGCGTCGCGCCGCGCGCGGCGGATGGCGTGGGCCAGGCGGTCCTGCAGCAGGACGCGGTTGGGCAACCCGGTCAGGGCGTCGTGGTGGGCGAGGAAAGCCAGCCGTTCCTGGGACTGCTTGAGCTGAGTGACGTCGCGTAGCGTCGACACGACGCCCCGTGAGAGGTCGCTGCGATCGACCGCGGCACAGGTGAGCAGGGCGTCGATGAACTGGCCGTCGCGGCGGCGGATGCGAACTTCAAATTCCGCGCTACGCTCCAGGGTGAGCCGGGGATAGATCTCCTGACCGACGCGCAGAAACTCCGCCTCGGTGGCGAAAAACATCCGCGTGGACTGGCCCAGGAGTGACGCGCGCGGGTACCCGGTCAGTTCGCAGAGACGGTCGTTCACCTCCATGAACACCCGTTCGACCAGCAGAAAAATACCGACCGGGGCGCTTTGCAGCAGCACTTTCAGGTGTGGCTCGCTTAGGGTCGGGGTCTGCGTCGCGAGCGTGCTCGGCGCGTCGCACTGATGCGGGGCAAGGAGAGGCGGGTCCGCGTGCATCGTGGTGGCAGGTCAGGGGGCGGGGTTACGACAGGGGGCTCAATCGGCAATCAGCTTAGGCGATCGGCGGTAAAGAAGCTACCGGATCACGCCGCAGTGTGGTTCGGCTTCAACGTGGAGAACGAACAAGAACCCAAGCCCTGAGACCCTGCCGAGCGGCTCGCCCGCGCGCAATTGCTCGCGCTGCTCCGGCAGAGCCGCACGGACCCGGACTTTCTGACCCATGAGCGCGCGGCGATTCCGGCGCGCGTCGCGCGTGAGCTGTCCGCACCGGAACCCTGAGGCTAAGGACGATCCTCGACATTTGAGAGCCTTGCGCGACCCCTGGTGGATGCGGCGCGCACGGCCGACGTGCCGGCTCTCCAACACCCTGCGGCGCGCCTTATCCACCCTACAGCAGGGCCGGTTTCGTAGGGTGGATAAGCGCAGCGCATCCACCATCAGCCCCGCCGACAGATCCATGCTGATTGTTGCTGCCCATCGTTGTATCTACTGCCAACGAATTCGTCGGCTTGCGCCGACCCTCCCCGCGTGTTACACTCCCGCTTCTTTTTCACGCACTTTGCGTTGTCGAGTTTTAGAACAGAGCAAGGGTTTTCGTCATGTCTCGGGTATGTCAGGTCACCGGTAAGCGGCCCATCAGCGGCCACAAAGTCTCGCACGCCAACAACAAGACCAAGCGCCGCTTCCTGCCCAATCTGCATTACCACAGATATTGGGTCGAGAGCGAGCAGCGCTGGGTCAGGCTGCGTTTGACCAGCAGCGGGATGCGGGTCATCGATAAGCGCGGCATCGATGCCGTTTTGGGCGACATGCGCGCCCGCGGTGAACAGGTTTAAGGGGTAAAGTCCATGGCTAAGGCAGCGCGTGAAAAAATCCGCCTGAATTCCAGCGCCGGTACCGGTCATTTCTATACGACCACCAAGAACAAGCGCAACCAGCCCGGCAAGATGGAGATCAAGAAATTCGATCCCGTCGTGCGGCAGCATGTCATGTATAAGGAAGGCAAGATCAAGTAAGTCTTCCGCGCGGTGCCTTGCCGCGCGACCAAGATCCCGCTGTAACTGGTTGCGGCCGGCCGCGCGTCAAGCACGCTCGGGCCGGCTCCGCTGGATCAACGCCTACGCCCGCGGCATTCGTGAGTCATCCGCAGGTGTCGTTGTCGTTGTCGTTGTCGTTGTCGTAATCGATATTCGTGAAACCCACAACGATTCTCTCGCCGCGCGTCGTCTCGCCTTCCGCGCGTTGCCGGAGCAGCATTTGGGCCGCTCATGCCCAACGTGAATCGTTTCTTCGATTACGACAACGACAACGACAACGATTGGGTTTGTGTTTCACTTGTTGTAGAGTCGGTGGCTATTGCCCCAAGACCTGCTCGACGATCGCCTGAATCGCCGGATTCTCCATCAGTCGCTGGAAGCGCGGGTCGGTGCGCAGTTTGTCGACATCGCCGGCCGTGATCAGGCGCATGAATTCCGGGTCGGTGAGGGCGGCTGTCACATCAGCGTCGCCCTGCAGGCGGGAAATCGCATCCATGGTTTGGGGGTTGCCCAGCAGTTGCTGCTGGACGGCCGCGAACGCGCTACCCTGGTTGCCGGTTTCCGTGGCCGCCGCCGCGGGTGTTCCCGACCCACCCGGACGGATCGCCAGCACGTCGGATTCGCGCACCTGAATCTCACCCAGGCTGGCGCTGCGCACCCGGTACACGCCATCCCCGACCGCGATGACTTCCCCGCCGATGACGCTGCCGTCGCGCAGTTCGATACGGCTTTCGCCCGCACTCAGTGGGCCCAGGCCGATGCACAGCCCCCCCAGCAGTGACGCGATCAGCCAGGGTAGACGAACCCGGCGTCGCAAACCGATAGTGGAGACGCAAGCCGCTGGTTGGCTCGACATGGTTGGCCTCGGATACTGTTTGAAGTGATGCCGCGCCGGGTCGCTCATGGTCATCGGCGGTTCATTATGGCAGCGAATCGCCAACCCCGTCGCGTGCGCGTTCTGCATAGTGTGCCATTCTTAACAGATCGCTGATAGCTGACAGCGCCTTCAGGTCCAATACCCGTGCAACATCAAAACCGCGATCAGTTTCTCGCCGAGGTTGAACGGATTGTCGCGGACGCCTGCGGCAACCCGATGCCGGAGGCCTCAAGCGCGTTGTTTCGCCAGCGCCTCGACGCAATGCTGGATCACTTTCTGTTGGAATCCCAGCCGATCACCGGGGTCAAGGCGACGATCCTCCTCGCCGACATCCGCGGTTTCACGGCGATGACCGAGCGGCTGCCCACGCGCACCGTCATCGATCTGCTGAATCGCTATTTTTCGGAGATGGGGCGGGTCATCAAACGCCACCGGGGCGTGATCGATAAGTTCATGGGGGACTCGGTCATGGCCCTGTTCGGCGCGCCCGAACGTCAGCCGGATGACCTGTTGCGCGCCCTGGCCTGCGCCGTGGAGATGCAGCAGGCCATGGCGAGGATCAACCAGGACTCCGCGACGCGCGGCGAGCCCAACCTCTTCGTCGGCATTGCCGTGAACACCGGGGAGGTGATGGCGGGCAGCTTTGGTTCCCGTCAGCATAGTGAGTACACCGTCATCGGGGATACCGTGAACACGGTCGCGCGCATGGAAGCCTTCAGTCTGCGTGGCCAGATCCTGCTCAGCGAATCCAGTCACGCCGGCGCCCGCGAACACATCGAGGTCGGCGCGATCAACGCGGTGCAGGTGAAGGGCAAGGCTGATCCGGTGATCATGTACGAACTGCATTCGGTCAAGCATCCGCAGCGGTTGGTGGTCCCGCGGGTGGAAGTGCGGCGCTCCCCGCGGATCCGGGTCGATTTTCCGTTGGTTCTGAACCGGATGGTGGACAAGCGCATCCTGTTGGAACCGCTGGCGGGGCGCGCACTGGACCTGGGTTACAACGGCTTCCTGATCGAACTGGATCACTGCCTGGGGTGCGGCGATGAGGTCGCGACCGACCTTGCTCCGCTGCTGCATGGTGAGCCGGTCGGTCGGATCTACGCGCGGGTCATCCGCGTGGAACGTTGCGCCGGCCGGTTTCAGACCAGTCTCCAGTTCACCAACCTGGATACCCCAGCCCATCTACAGGTTAAGCAGTTCGTGGATAAAACGCTTTGGGGGCGGTGATCGATCAGCAGATCCGCGGCAACTGCTCCCCGGCCAGCCAATCGACGATGCGGCTGCCGCCGAAGCGCGTCTCCATTTGCACGAAACGGTGCGGGTCCGCAACCACCTCGCCGATCCGGCTCGCCGCGGCGCCGAGCGGGTGGGCGCGCATCACGGCCAGCAGGTCCGCCGCCCGCTCGGCCGGGCAGATCGCGATCAGCTTACCCTCATTGGCCACATAGAGTGGATCGAGTCCGAGTAACTCGCAGGCGGCGGACACTTCCGGTCGAATCGGGATCGCGCTTTCGCGGATACGCATACCGACCCCGGACTGGTGAGCCAGTTCGTTCAGGGTGGTGGCGAGCCCGCCGCGGGTGGGATCGCGCAGGCAATGCAGATCCGGGACCGCTGCCACCATGGCGGCAACCAGGGTGTGCAGCGCGGCGGTATCGGAGCGGATCTCCACCTCGAATCCCAGGTTCTCGCGCTTGGACAGAATGGCGACCCCGTGGTCGCCGAGACTGCCGCTGACCAGGATGGCGTCGCCGGGCCGCGCCTGGTCGCCGGAGAGGCTCACTCCCTCCGGGACGACACCGACCCCGGTGGTGGTGATGAAGACGCCATCGCCCTTGCCGCGCTCCACCACCTTGGTGTCGCCGGTGACGACCGGAACCCCGGCGGCGTTGGCGGCTGCCGCCATGCTCTCCACGATCCGCACCAAATCCTTGAGCGGATACCCTTCCTCCAGGATGAACCCGGCGGCCAGATAGAGCGGCCGAGCCCCGGCCATGGCCACATCGTTGATGGTGCCGTGGACGGACAGGCAGCCGATGTCGCCGCCGGGGAAGAACAGCGGCGCGACCACATGGCCGTCGGTGCTGATCACCAGGCGTCCAGGCGGCGGACTGAATAACGCCTGGTCATTGCCCTGACGCAGCAGGTCATTGTCGAGGTGGACCAGGAAGACCTCGGCGATCAGTTGGGCCATGGCCCGCCCGCCGGCACCGTGGCTCATGTCGACCGTGCCGTGCTTGAGATCCAGTCGAACAGGAAAGCGGCGATCGGTGTTCATCTGTTGGTTAGTTGCGTTTGCTTGCGTTCAGTGATCAGCGAAACAAGTCCTTTGATCGTTGTCGTTGTCGTTGTCGTAATCGTAATCGGACAAGCGACTCACGTTGGCCCCGAACTGCCCGATGTCGATCGGGTTTCGATTACGACAACGACAACGACCAGATCCGGGACGGCTACGCCGCCCGCGGCCCACGGAAGCGCCCGTAGCTCCAGTATGCGGCGCAGGCGCCCTCGGAGGACACCATACAGGACCCCATGGGGTTGTCCGGGGTGCAGACGGTGCCGAAGAGCTTGCAGTCGGTGGGCTCCTTGACCCCGCGCAGAATGGCCGGGCACTCGCAGCCCTTGACCTCCCGCACCGGGCCCACGTCGACCGGAAAGCGCTGTTCGGCGTCCAGGTCCGCGTAGGCGTCGGCCAGCCGCAGCGCACTGTGCGGCAGGAAGCCCAGGCCGCGCCACTCGAAGGTGTCACGGGTGGTGAAGACCTCGGCCATCAGCGCCTGGGCCTTGCGGTTGCCGTCCGCGGTCACGGCGCGGGTATATTGATTCTCGACCGCGCAACGGCCCTCATTGATCTGGCGGATCAGCAGCAGGGCCGACTGCATCACGTCCAGGGGCTCGAAGCCGGCGATCACCAAGGGCTTGCTGAACTCCGAGGGAACGAACGCGTAGGGCTGGCTGCCGATGACGGAACTGACATGCGAGGGACCCAGGATGCCGTCGAGTTGGACGCCGTCCGGACCCGCGGTCGCCAGGATGGTGCGCAGGGCGGGTGGCGTCAGGACGTGGTTGCAGAAGATCGAAAAATTGGTGAGGCCCTCGGCGCGGGCGGTCTTGGCCGCGACCGCGGTGGGCGGGGTGGTGGTTTCGAAGCCGATGGCGAAAAAGACCACCTGGCGCGCCGGATCGGCGCGGGCGATGCGCAGGGCGTCCTGGGTGGAATAGACCATACGGATGTCGGCTCCGGCCGCCTTGGCCTTGAGCAGGCTCTGCCGCTCGCTGGCCGGAACGCGCATCAGGTCGGCATAGGTACACAGGGTTACCCGGTGCTGCGCCGCCAGCGCGATGGCGTGGTCGATGCGCGCCATCGGCAGCACACAAACCGGGCAGCCCGGGCCATGGATGAAGCGCACATTGGGCGGCATCAGGTCCTGCACGCCATAACGGAAAATGGCATGGGTGTGGCCGCCGCAGAACTCCATGAGAC
The DNA here is from genome assembly GCF_000379525.1 of Lamprocystis purpurea DSM 4197. Lineage (GTDB taxonomy): Bacteria > Pseudomonadota > Gammaproteobacteria > Chromatiales > Chromatiaceae > Thiodictyon > Thiodictyon purpureum. The sequence continues at coordinate 10,180 of NZ_KB902556.1, forward strand.
GGTACTCCCGGTCGGGTCCGGCCGCGGCACCAATGGCCTCGGCCAGTCCCCGTGCCAGGTGTTCGTCGCGGAACTCGTCGACATATTTCATAGAGTTAGACCGGATTGGTCGGCGGTGGGCGGCGCTTCGTGCAGGTCGTCGAGCACCCCCATCTCACGCATCAGGTCCAGGGTTTGCCTGGCCTCCTCCGCGCTGATGCGGTTGAGCGCATAGCCGACATGGATCAGTACATAGTCACCGACCGCGGCGTCTTCGATCAGCGCGAGCGAGCAGTCTTTGCTCACCGCGCCCAGGGCGACCGTGGCCGTCTCTCCGGTCGGATCGATAGCGGTGATGCGGGCTGGGATGGCGAGACACATAACGGCGACACCTCGATCGATTTCAGAATTCGGAGTTGGGCCCGGCGTTGCGGGCATCGCCCAGGTTCGGGAGTGAACGCTCGCTGCCGGGGAGGTCCAGGGCGTAGTCGACGCAGGGGTCTACGGCGGCGATGAAGAGCCGCACCAGGGGTGCAATGTGGTCGACGCCGTGCTGCCGCAGGATCTGCCGGAGTCCGGCCGCCACGACCCCGCGGGGATGAAAGTTCCATTCGGTCGGCGCCAGGATGGCGTAGGCAATGATGCGTCCATCGCGGATGTGCACGCGATGGACAAGCAGACCGCGTGCCGCCTGGACCTGGGAGAGCCCCAGGCCGGGGGCCAATGCGGCGGCTGTGGGCGGCGCGCCCGGCACTGGGGTGTCGCTCAGGAGGCGTGCGACCTCGGTGAGTTGAGCGGCGAGCCGCGGCAGCAGCCCATTGTCGAAGTCGGTGGCCAGGTTGCGCACCAGCGGTTGATCCTGTTGTCGGGTCAAGGGGCTGGTTTCCCGCGGCTGCGCCGCCCAGACGGGTCGGGCGACGAAGTCATCGGTGGTCGCCGCGTCGTCGCCCAGGTGCCGGTCCAGGTCCGCCGCGTTCAGGTCGGGCAGGGCGCTGACCGCGCATTGCCCGTATCCGGCCTGGCCCGCGGCGATGACCTGCCGGACCAGTCGGGCCGCAACCGTGTCGGTGCTCGCGGCCCAGGCCGCCAGGGTGTCCAGCCGGTCGACCCGCGTGCGCCAAGCGGCGGGTGTGACACCGAAGAGGCGCTCGGTGCACAGGGCGGCGAGGTCCTCACGGGCCTGCCCGGCGGCCGGTTGGTCAGGGGCGGCGGCGCTCGCGCCCGGCGCCAATGCAGCAGATCCGGCGGTGAGCGCGGTCCGCCGCGTGATCGTCAGCCGCATCGCCTGGGTCATGGCGGCGGCGTCGGGGTCGCTGCCCAGAAATTTTGGCCAATCCAGCAGGATGCGCCAGAGGTGTTCGCGCAGCGTCTCCGTATCCACCAGCTGCTGTCGCAGCTCGGCAATCCGGTGATCGGCGGCCAGCCCGAGCGCCTGCTCGATGGCTGCGGCGGCGGCGGCCGACTGGGCGGTGCCGCAGATGTTGAACAGGACCGGCAGCAGCCGGACGGTATCGGCGACGTCCCGGCCGACGAAGACCTTCGCCGCCCGGACCGGTCGGGTCGAGGTGATGGTCACCGCCGCCGCGTCGAGCGTGATGTGGAGCTTACCGGCGGGGTCTGTCATCGGGGCATCATTCGGAGGTGGCGGCAGGTTGGGGCGGTGCGTGCGGACCGCGCGGGCGGCGACTGGAATTCCCGTGAGTGTACCGCAACCCCCGGCTAGAATATCCGCCCGTCAACCCGGCTATATAGCGTTCGGACCTGATATCCAGACAGACGTTCGTGTAGGGGCGGGTTTGAAACCCGCCCCTACGTCCGGTTATCACGTCCGAAGGCTACCCTGCCGAACTCTCGCAACTCGAGTGCAACCCTATGCTCACCAAGGAACAAGTGGACCGCCTGCGCGATCCCATCGACTTCGCAGCCGAGGTCGCCGGCCGCACGCTGCGCTTTGAGAGCACCTGGGGGCTGTTTTCCCCGCGGGCGATCGATGAGGGGACTCGCCTGTTGCTCGACCACATCGAGGTCGGCCCGGCCGCTGATTGTCTGGACCTGGGATGCGGCTACGGCGCCATCGGGGTCGCTCTCGCCGTCCTGGCACCCCAGGGACAAACGTTGATGGTCGACAAGGACTTCATTGCCGTGGACTTCGCCGAACGCAATGCCCGCCGCAATCGGCTCGGCAACGCCCGCGCCCTGCTCAGCAACGGCTTTGATCAGGTGCCTGCCGATCTGCGTTTCGATCGGATCGCCAGCAATATCCCCGCCAAGGTCGGGAAGGAACTCCTGGCCATTCTGCTCCACGATGCGCAGGCCCGGTTGCGGCCGGGCGGTCGACTCTATGTTGTCACCATCAACGGCTTGCGTGAGTTCATGAAGCGCAATCTCAAGGAGGTGTTCGGCAATTACGACAAGCTCAAGCAGGGTGCCCATTACACGGTGGGGATGGCGCAGCGGGGAGACTAGCAGCGCGGTTGATGGTGTATGCGCTGCGCTTATCCACCCTAAAAAACCGGCTCGGCTGTAGGGTGGATAAGGCGCGCCGCTCGGTGTCAGGGACCCGGCACGTCAGTCGCGCGCGCCGCATCCACCATGGGGTCGCGCGCCGCCGCCTAAATTTGGGATTGCTGCGCGGCTCGACCTTGCATTGGCCTACAGTTGCGGTCATCTTTCCCGAACCGGCGGCCGGTTGGCTGGTCGTCATCCGCTCCCACCGATCGCCCCCACTCACCGCTTTCAGGAATGTCTATGGTCCTTGACTTGCCCCAACTCTACGCTCGGCTCAATATCCCGGTGCCAGTGACGTTGCCGGCCTGCGAGCCCAAGCAGATCCGGGGGGTGAATACCCTGGAGATGGCCGGACAGACCGACCTTTGTTTCGCCGAGGGGCTGGAGCAAGCGCAAGCGGTGCAGGGCAGCCGCGCCGCCGCCGTGTTGGTCCATGACAGCTTTCCGGCCGTCACCGGACCAGCGCTGATCCGGGTTGCGGAGCCGCGCGCGAGTTTCTTTCTGCTGGCCGAGTCCTTCCTGCCGGTCTCCGAGGTGCAGGGCATCCATCCCAGCGCGGTGATCGACCGTAGCGCGGTGCTGGGGGCCGGGGCGGCGGTTGGCGCCTGCGCGGTGATTGCCGCCGGAGTGCGGTTGGGCGAGCGCTGTACCATTGGTCCGGGGGTCTATCTGGGGCCGGGCGTGATCATTGGGGCGGATTCCGTGATCGAAGCCAACGCGACCGTGCATCGAGACAGCCGGCTGGGGGAGCGCTGCACGGTGCACTCCGGCAGCGTGATCGGCGGCGATGGCTTTGGTTTCCAGTGGGACGGGGAGGGTCACCGCAAGGTCCCCCAACTCGGGCGTGTGCTCATCGAGGACGACGTGGACATCGGCTGCAATTGCTGCGTGGACCGCGCCACCCTGGGGGAGACCCGGATCCGTCGCGGCACCAAGATCGATAATCTGGTGCAGATCGCGCATAACACGGACATCGGCGCCCATGTGATTTTGGTCAGCCAGGCCGGGGTCGCGGGCAGCAGCACGATCGGCACCGGGGCCGTGATCGCCGGCCAGGTCGCGGTCTCGGACCACGTGAAGGTGGGGGCGGGGGCGCGCATCGGCGGTCAGTCCGGGGTGACCAAAGACGTGCCCGCGGGCGCCGCGGTGTTCGGCACCCCGGCCCGACCGATGAAGGAGACGCTGCGCGAACTGGCGTCGTTGCGCCAGTTGCCGGAGTTGCTCAAGCAGTTCAAGCGTCAGCAGCAGGATTTGGACACCCTGCGGCAGCGGCTCGACGACCTGGAGGGCGGTTCCGTGCGAGGTAACCAACCGGCCTGACCAGAATCCCTCGTGGGAGCGGCCTCCGGCCGCGATGCGAGGCCGCGGTAAACTGCGACTCTGCGGCAGTGTGCGACCTCCTGTCGCGGCCGGAGGCCGCTCCCACATGGCGTTTGACGCCGATAACGCCCTATTTAGGTGCATCCGCCCCTTTCTTCTGGGCCTCCTCGGCCAGGCCGAGCAGACGGACGGCCTCGGTGCCGATCGGCGTGTCGGCTCCCAGGTCGCGCGCGCGGCCCAGCGCCTCGCGGGCCTGGGCGGGGTCGCCGGTTTGCAGCGCGACAAATCCCAGGGTCAGCCAAATCCGCGGCGCGGTGGGGTCGGTCTGGGCCCCGGTACGCAGGACCTCCAGCGCCCCCGCACCGTCACCGGTGTAATACAGGGCGAGCCCCAGGTCGTTCTGGGTCTCGACGTCGTTGGCCGCCAGTTCAAGGATGCGCCGGTAGACCGGGATCGCCTGGGCGAAGCGGCGTTCTTCGAACAGGGTCGTGGCGCGCTGCCGCAGCAGGTCCGGATTGGTCTCGGTGATGCGCGTCGGGATCGCGTCCACGGCGTCGCGGACCGGAGTTGCGGCCGCCGGGTGTCCGGCCGGCACGCGTGCGGCGCCGGGCGGAAGCTGAGCAACCGTCGGCCGGATAGGGTGGCGGATATAGTAATCGCGGGTGACGGCGAAGACCGCGAAGCCGTAGAAAGCCAGAAAAACGAGGGCAAGCAACCAGTGGAAGGGGCGCAGGGTCGGCATGGCGGTGATGTAACCTCGGGTGAGAAGGGGGCGGCGGATGCTGGATGCCGCCGGTGCTGCTGTCAATCATGCCCTGATTCCGGCCCGTCGGGTGAGTTTGATGCCGCGGTCACCTTGCATCCTCGCGTCCCCCCTGGACTTGGCCTATCATGCCGCGCAACCTTACGAAGCCTGGGACGGCCTCGCTACTGCCGTCCCGTCCTGACCATCCGGAGCACATTCTATGACGACCCCTGTACGAGACCTTGAGGGAGCGGCCGACGACATCGTCGATAAATTGGCCGAGCGGGGTATCAAGGACAACGAGCAATTGGTCAAGGCCGCGGCCACGCCCGCGCAGCGCAAGGAATTGGCGAGCTTCTGCGGATGCGAGAGTGCCGACATCCTGCATCTTGCCAACCGGGCCGATCTGGCACGAATCCGCGGTATTTCCGGCGTCTACTCGGACCTGCTGGAAATTGCCGGCGTGGACACCGTCAAGGAACTCGCCACGCGGCGTGCGGACCACCTGTTTGCCAAGATCGCCGAGACCAACGATCGCGACCGCCTGACCACCAAGCCGCCGACCCAGCCCATGGTCCAGAACTGGGTGAGTCAGGCCAAGTCCCTCCCGGCCATGCTGACCTACTGAGGTTCATGCCTGCCGCCGCGGTCGCGCGTCCCGTGCGAGGCGTGCGCCGGCGGGCCGGCGCGGCGCCTGACCCCGTGCCCAGACCGCCGACGGTGGAAAATGCCGGTTCCCGGCAAGCGGCCGCGGTGAGCGCCGCCGCATAAAAAAGACCGCTACGACAGGATCTGTCGTTGCGGCCGAAAAGGCTTGCTGCCTGGAAATCGCCGGGGGCGCGACCTCGGGATGGCCCCGTGGGTCGAGCCCTGGGAGAATCAGGAACGGGATTCGGCGGAGGCCGTCCCGGGCTCGCCGTGGCGCTCAAAGTGGCGCCCGCTGGTGTCGTTGCGGGAAACCAGTCCGATCAGGAAACCACCGCTCAGGATGGCCGCCAGGATGCCGGTAATGGTGAATGCGTCGAAGCTCATGATCACGCCTCCAAATACTGCCGTTGCGTAGGGTACTACTCCAATCGCCATGGACTCGCGCCGCCGCGGACGCCCAGTGCCAGGCTCTCTTAACGCATAGTCTGCACGATAAATGTAGACTAGGTATTTCGATATTCGCTAATATTGTAACAGATTGTAACAAAGATAATACGTTGCGAATTCGCAACGTTCGGGTCATGACTGAACATCACACACGGATTCTGGTCGTCGATGACGACGCTGCCTTGCGCGCCCTGCTGGGAGACTATCTCGCGCGGGAGGGTTTCGTGGTGGTGGGCGTCGGCAATGGGGTGGCCATGGACGACTGGCTGGCGGGGCATGAGGCCGATCTGGTGATCCTCGACCTGATGCTCCCGGGCGAGGACGGGCTGACCCTGGCACGGCGCCTGCGCGCTCAGGGTGACCTTCCCATCATCATGCTCTCGGCGCGCGGGGACGATGTCGACCGCATCGTCGGGCTGGAGGTCGGCGCTGATGACTACATCCCCAAGCCGTTCAATCCGCGCGAGTTGCTGGCCCGCATCCGCGCCGTCCTGCGGCGGCGCGCGCCCGCGGAGTCGACCGACGCGAGCGGTTCCGCGGACCTCCTGGCCTTCGGCCCCTATCGGCTGGACCTGAATCTGCGTGAGTTGCGGCGTGACGGCGAGTTGGTGGTCCTGACCGGCGGCGAGTTCGACCTGTTGCGGGTATTGATTGCACACGCCGACCGGGTCGTCGATCGCGATCATCTGCTCGATCAGATCAAAGGCTACGAGCGTTCGCCGTTCGACCGCAGCATCGACGTGCAGATCGCGCGCCTGCGTGCCAAGATCGAGCCCGACACCAAGCACCCCCGCTATATCCGGACCGTCTGGGGTAAAGGCTACATTTTCACCTCCGCCGGAGAAGCATGAGTCGATCTTGGCGACTGGTACCGGCATCCCTGTTCGGTCGGGCGCTGTTGACCCTGATCGGCACCTTCGGCCTCTTTGCCGGCGCGACCCTCTTCATCGTCATCCACTTCGCGCTGGCGCCGGTCTCGCAGCGCTCCGCCGCCGATCTTGCCGGCATCATGGTGCTGGCGGCGCGCACCCTCGTCCAGTTGCCGCCGGGGTTGCGTGACGATTACCGCGAGCGGCTTGCTCAGGACTATGCCTTGCGGCTTGCGGATGAGGCCCCCGTCGTCGCCCCAAGTGCTTTTTTCTTTCCCTATGTCGCACGGCTCGAACAGGCGATGGCGGCGCGTCTGGGCCGCCCCGTGGAGGTGGTGACCAGCGTGGCCAATGGGGAGCGCTGGTTCTGGGTGGCCCTGGACGTCGACGGCCACACCATCTGGACCGGATTCCCGCGGGAACGGCTGGGCACCCGCCCGCTGGAAGGACTGTCGGTGATCGCCGCGTTGGCGGTGCTGCTGGTGTTGGTGAGTGCGGCCATCCTGGCGCGTCGCGTGACCCAGCCCCTGAACCGGCTCGCCGCCGCGGCATCGGAGGTCGCCGCGGGGCGCTCGCCCAATCCGCTGGCCGAGACCGGCCCCGCTGAACTGGCCAATCTGGCGCATCAGTTCAATGAGATGAGCCAGCAAGTGCGGGATCTGTTGGCCAACCGCACCGTGCTCCTGGCCGGTATCTCGCATGATTTGCGCACGCCGCTGACCCGGTTGCGGCTGGCGATCGCCATGCTGCCGGCGGACGCCTCGCCGGACCTGATCGCGCGGATGGAGCGGGACACCGACGAGATGAACGCGCTCATCACCCAGGCGGTCGATTTTGCCCGTAACGTCGGTACCGGCGGCCGCGCGCTGGTGGACCTGGTCGAGCTGATCACCGATCTGGCCGCGGATCAGCCGCGCGTGTCCTGGCCGCAGCCCCCGCCATGCCACTACCCGGTGGATATCCTGGCGTTGCGCCGCATCCTGGGGAACCTGTTGGAAAACGCGCTACGCTACAGTCAGGAGCAGGTGGAGATCCGCCTGGACTGCCGCCTGCCGGCGCCCGTGATTTCGCTCCTCGATCGGGGTCCAGGTATCCCCGAGTCCGAGCGGGAGGCGGTGTTTCGTCCCTACTATCGCATCGAGCACTCGCGTAACCGCGCGACCGGCGGTAGCGGTCTGGGGCTGGCGGTGGCGCGTCAGCTCGCGATCGCCAATCAGATCGAGTTACGCCTGGGGCTGCGCCGCGGCGGCGGGACCGTGGCCAGTGTTCACCTGCCCGCGCTCGAGGCGCCGGACCCGCGGACCGAATCCGCGATGCGTCATAGTTGACGTGGGGCCTGGGTCTGCCTAAATTCCGCGGGCGGCTATAGAGCCGTCGGACGTGATCGCCGGACGTAGGGGCGGGTTTAAAACCCGCCCCTACCCAAGCGTCTGTCCGGATATCAGGTTAAGAAGGCTTATAACACTACCATCGGAGCGAGACCCCATGCTTCAGCCTGGCGACAAGGCACCTGACTTTTCTCTACCCGACGCGGATATGGAGCGAGTCAATCTGGAGGGCCTGATCGGCCGGCGCAACCTTGTTATCTACTTCTATCCGAAAGATGACACTCCGGGTTGTACCATGGAGGCGCTGGAATTTACTGACCTGCAGTCGGAATTCGACGCGGCCCAGACCGAGCTGATCGGGATCAGCCGTGACACCTGCACCAGCCATGGTGCCTTTCGGGACAAGTACGGACTGACCGTCAAGCTGCTTGCCGACCCCGACGGCGAGACCTGTGAAGCCTACGGGGTATGGCGGGAGAAGGAGGCGCATGGGGAGCGGCGCATGGGTATCGTGCGTTCCACCTTCATCGTCGACAAACAAGGGGTCATCCGTCATGCCATCCATGACGTGAAGCCCAAGGGGCACGCGGCCCAGGTGCTAAGCCTGGTGCAGGCGCTTTAATTCAGGAGGACAGCGGATGACTTGCCACAGAGGACACAGGGGAGGCCGCGGCGGCCGGCGCGCAGTACAGGGCGATCGTCTCGTCCGGCTTTCCCCTGTGATCTCCGTGGTCGTCTTGCATCGAACGTGAAGCTGCGCGTCTACATCCTGGTGTTCCTGCTCGTCTTCGGGTTGATGCCCCTGATGCTGGCGGTGATGATCAATCTGCCGCTGGTGCTGGACCGCACGGCACTGTTCTATCAGCGCGCCTATCTGCAAAACCTGCGCGCCGATTTTCGCGATCTGGATCAGCATCTGGCCAGCCGCCATGAGATGATCCGCCTGCTCTCGAAGCTGCCGGAGCCGGGCTTGATCCTCGGGGAACAGGGCGCGGCCGACGAGATCGATCTGGCGCGCGCCCGTTACACCGCCTGGGTCAATCAGATCCTCGCGGATCAGCGGGATATCACCCAGTTGCTGTTCGTCGACGCGCAGGGCGAGGAGCGGTTCTGGCTGACCCGCGATCCGCGCTCGCAGGAGTGGCGGCCGACGGCGCAGCCGCCGCTGGTGCCGGCCGGCGATTTCCTCACCGCGGGGTTGCAACTGGCCCCCGGAGCGGTGATCGTGAGCCGCATCCGGGTCGATCCGGTCGGCGGCGCGGCCGACCCGCGACAACTCATGACACTCAGTTTGGCGAGCCCGATCGGCGGCAGCAAGGAGCCGCCGCAGGGGGTGGTGGTGATGGGCATCGACGTGGGCGGCCTGGCCCAGTTCTACCGCGATACCCTCTGGGTCAACCAGGACGGCACCTATCTGCGCCCCGGTCAGCCGGCCGCGGCCCCGTCCGCCCGCGGTGAACCCGGCGTGACGCCGCCGGAGGCCTTCCAGGCGTTTCCGGGGCTCGAAGCGATCTTTGCGGAAGGCACCCTGGCACTGTGGAAAGGCCCGCGCGGCGGCCAGCTCCTGTGGGTGCCGATGTTTGCCACCGAGGACGGCCGGCCCCTCTGGGTGGGGCGTGCGGTCGATCCCTCACCCATGGACGAGTTTCGCAATGCACTGATTCTCAGAGTCCTCTCGATCATCCTCGTGCTGGTGCTGGTGGTCATGTTCCTGGCGCGCTGGATCGCCCACCGGGCCGAGCGCTTCAGCCAGGCGCTGACCGGCGGCATTGGTCAGATTCTGCACGACGGACCGCCGCTGCGCTTCAGTTGGCGTGGCCCCAAGGAGGTCCGGGAACTCGGGGAGCAGTTGACCGCCCTGGCGGAAACCCATGCGGAACATCTGCGCGTCGCCCGCGAGCACACCCAGGCGCTGGAGCGCTCCAACCGCTACAAATCGGAGTTCCTGGCCAATGTGAGTCATGAACTGCGCACCCCGCTGAACTCCATCCTGCTGCTCTCGAAGATGCTGGCGGCAGAATCCAGTGGTCTCACCGCAAGTCAGTGCCGTCAGGCGCAGGTCATTCATGAGGCCGGCACGGACCTGCGGACCATGATCGACAATATTCTGGACATCTCACGGATCGAAGCGGGCCATGTGCCGGTGACCCTGGACGTGGTGGACCTGCCGCCGCTGCTGACGGATATCGTGGAACTGGTCGCTCCCCTGATCGGCGACAAGCCGGTGGCGATCGAAGTGCGGATCGACCCCGCCGCGCCGGCCCGCATCTCGACCGATCGGGAAAAGCTGCGGCAGATTCTCAAAAACTTCCTCGCCAACGCGATCAAATTCACCGACCAGGGCCGCGTCACCCTGAGTCTGCAGGCCTGTGCGGACCCGGTGCGCCCGCTGGCGATCAGCGTGGCCGACACCGGTATCGGCATCCCCAAAGACAAGCAGGCCATCATCTTCGAGGCCTTCCAGCAGGCCGACGGATCCACCCGTCGACGCTACGGCGGCACCGGTCTCGGCCTCTCCATCAGCCGCGAACTGGCCAAGCTGCTGGGTGCCCGGATCGAGGTGCACAGCGATCTCGGGGCCGGCGCCGTCTTCACCTTGCTGTTGCCGCTCGCCCTGCCGGGCGGCGAACCCGTGGAGGAGGAGTCCGCCGAGCCCGAGCGCCTCCTGCTGCCGGTCCTGGACGAACCCCTGAACCAACCAAGTCGGGACAACCCCGGGCATTGGGTGCTGATCGTCGATCGTGACGTCCCGACCCTGGTCCACCTGTCGGGACTCATCGGTGCCAGTGGGCTTGCGGTGCAGACCGCGGCGGACCTGGACGAGGCGCTGGAGACCCTGCAGGAGGAACCAGCGGGCTGTCTGCTGGTGATCCTCTCCGCGTTGGTGTCGGAGCGGGAGACCTGTGATACGATCACGACGCTACTGAAACATCATCGTGTTTACGGGACCGCCGTGGCGGTCATGACCGAAACGGCGAATCCAGTAGTGATCGAGCGTCTGCGCGACGCCTGTCTGGCCGCGGGGGCGATTGCCGTGCTCCCCAAACCGGTCGATGCCGCCGGGCTGCGGACGGTCATGACGGGGCTGCTGGCCTTTGGGCGCGTCCGCCGAAATCCGGGTTGAGGAGATTTGCGGGCAAGGATTTACCGAGGTGTGGGGGCGACTGAAGTCGCCCCGACGATCGCCCCGACAAAGCCCCACGGATCTTGCCGGCGTGCGCGGTCGGGATGTTGTTCCCGTGAGTCGCCTGAGAATGGCGGCCATGCCTATCCGGACCCACCCTGTCATCACAGTCTATGAATGGTTACGCTGGATTCAAGCTGCTCATCGTCGATGATCATGCGCACAACCTGTTTACGCTGAGGACCTTGATCGAGGCGCACATGGATGTCGCCGTGATCGAGGCCACTTCCGGCCAACAGGCGATCGACCTCACCCATAGCCACCCGGACATCGACCTCATCATCCTGGATGTGCAGATGCCGGGGATGGACGGTTTTCAAACCGCGTCCCTGCTCAAGTTACGCAAACGCACCCGGGATATCCCGATTATTTTCCTGACCGCCGCCTTCAAATCCGAGGAATTCCAGCGGCGCGGGTTTGCGGTCGGGGCCGTGGACTACCTGCTCAAGCCTATCGACGATCAGTTGCTGATCAACAAGATCAGCACCTATTTCCGGCTGATCGAGAAGGAGCGCGGACTCAATCGGGTGCTGGAGCAGCGGGTGGCCGAACGCACCGCCGAGCTGGCCGCGGCCCGGCAGTATCTCGAGAACATCATCACCCACATGGGCGAGGCCCTCCTGGTGCTGGAACCCGGCGGCACCATCACCATGACGAACCCGGCCGCGTGCCGTATGCTCGGTTACCCGCAAGCCGACTTGATCGGCATGTCGATCGGCGACATCTTCGAGGAGGAGGGCGACGAACAGGCCGGAGCTTTCCTCGGCACCTGGCTGGAGGCCCTGATCCGCACCGGGGCGCTGAGCAAGATCGAGGCACGCTTCATCGCGCGCGATGGTCGGCGGGTGCCGATCCTGTTCGCGCGCACCGCGGTCAGAAACACGGCGGGGGCAATCAGCGATATCATCTGCATCGCTAAGGATATGACCGGCTATGTGCGGGTCGAGCCCGGCGACGCTACCGACCCCGCGACAACTTACCCGTGCAGTGTATCTCACATGCCGGAGGAGGATCGATGATGAGCGACCTGCCCAATACGGACCAGCGGGAGGACGAAAAGACCGCGCTGACCGCCAATGCCCTCAAGGCCATGGCCCATCCCCTGCGCTGGAAAATCCTGTGCTCGCTGGGGGAGAACGAACTGTCGGTGGGTGAGATCGTGGAGCGCACCGGAACCTCCCAGAGCAACATCTCCCAGCATCTGGAGCAACTGCGCAACAAGAACATCGTGGTCGCGCGCAAGGAGGCGAACCGCATCTTCTACCGCATCCGCAACACCCAACTGCTGGACCTCATCGGCATCATGCGCGAGGTCCTGTGTCCGGCCAATCTGGACGACCGGTTTCCCCGCTAGCGGTGCCGCGGACCGGGTCGGCGGCGCGTGCGATCTGGGGTTTCCCCGGCTTGTCCAGCCGCCCGGCCCTTCTTCATAATAGCGCAGCCGTTTCACCAGCCGTCTGCTTCATCCATAAAGGAAGTGCGCCATGTTCGAACCCAACGAGTGGTTTACCGAAGTCGTCGAGGACGAGGGTTCAGCCTTCTCACTCAAGGTCACCGAGAAGCTCCATGAGGAGCAGACGCCCTACCAGTTGATCGAGGTTTACGCCACCGCGGGCTTCGGCAATCTGATGGTGATCGACGGCTTCGTCATGCTCACCAGTCGCGACAACTTTCTCTACCACGAGATGATGTCCCATCCCGCCCTCTTCACCCACCCCAATCCGCGGCGGGTGTGTATCATCGGCGGCGGCGATTGCGGCACCCTGCGCGAGGTACTCAAGCACGACGGCGTCGAGACGGTCGTGCAGATCGACATCGACGAGGGCGTCACCCTGGCCGCCGAGTGTTTCTTTCCCGAACTCACCGCGTCCAACGAAGACCCGCGGGCACGGCTGCTCTTCGAGGACGGCATCCGCTGGATTCAGGAGGCCCCGCCCGGCAGCCTCGACCTCATCATCGTCGACAGCACCGACCCCGTGGGACCCGCCGTCGGGCTCTTCACCGCCGATTTCTATGCGGACTGCGCGCGCGCGCTCGATCAGGGCGGCATCCTGGTGCAGCAGAGCGAGTCGCCCCTCTATCACATGCATATCCTCACCGACATGCACATCGCCATGCGCGGTGCCGGCTTTGGTGACTCCCGGTCGCTGTTCTTCCCCCAGGCCGTCTACCCCTCCGGCTGGATGACCGCCACCCTGGCCGGCAAGGGCGACCGCGCCCTGGACGCGGTGCGCGTTGCCGATGTGCGCGCCAAGTCCTTCGACACCCAGTACTACAATGCCGAGATTCATCAGGCCGCACTGGCGCAACCCGAGTTTTTCCGCCGCGCCCTGACCGCCGCGTTGCAGACCGTCCGGACCGCGGGGGCCTAGCAGCCTGTCGGACTTTAGGCGATTTCCGAATAAGACGCTGTCAAGAATCAAGCTCCGTAGGAGCCCGCTTGCGGGCGACGTGACCTGCCGGAATCGCGTCATTGTGCCCCACCCGTCGCCCGCAAGCGGGCTCCTACGGGTTGGATTTTTCGCGGAAATCACCTTACGTTAGATTGTGGAGCAACAAAAGCCTTTATGTTGACTCATACCCTAATCCTAGGGGCTAAGTCCGACAGGCTGCTAGGCGATTTCCGCAGTAGTTCGTATCACGCCGGCTCGCCGACCGGGGCGACTCGACCGGAG
>NZ_KB902557.1 GCF_000379525.1 Lamprocystis purpurea DSM 4197
TGCCGTGGAATTACACCATCGCACTGGCGCGCCTCGCCGCCGATCCCGATCCCCCACCGGACTGATTCCGCGCCGGGCGCGCGTCGCGCGCCCACCGCACCCTGTCACGCTCCCGCCCAGCCGCGCCGGGGCGCTGGTGGCTGCTGACTGGGTGACTGGGCCAACAACGGTCCGCCGGTTCGGCCCCGGCCCGTCTGGACCCCGGCCACGCTGGGCCTTCCGGTCGCCAAGAACGCGGGGCTCCCACGTTACCGGACCCGCGCGTGGGATTCATGCAGGCTTGCCGAAAGGACACGACGACCACCATGCTCGCGTCGACAGTTGGCGGGCCGCGACGATGAGAAAAGGCGGCTTGTTAGGCCGCTCTTTCGTCTTTCTGCGGGTCGGAGCCTAGAAAAACGACGCGGTTGGCGTGTTTCTTTTCCTGCTCCTGAAGAAATTTAATAAGCAGCCTGGGATCATGTCCAAATCGCTCAGACATGCCATGCCGTATACGACGAATTTCTTCGATAGCAGGATCGTCTCTTGTTGTCACTCTCGGGCCTCCAACAATTCTAACGGGCTAACGAGGGAAGGGAAGTAAGTTCCTAAGCTTGAACTTCGATAAATTCGCTGTAAGAAAGTGGTTGAGGTACTGGCGCACCTTCTGCCTTGATGCCTTCAAGATGAAACTCAATGGCTTCGTGAATCAGTTGAAGTACCTCCTCCGCTGTTTCTGCCGCAGCGATGCAGCCAGGCAGATCAGGGACGTAGACTCGATCCGGGCGATGAGATCTTTGACTTTCATCTTGCTACACCGCCGGGAAAGAGGGGAACGCACTACTTAGGCGAGACCTTGAGAAGTAATTGAGCCGGGCCTTTTTTTACTAACCTGGTTGCGTTACCCCAGGTTGTTTAGGCTGCATGGCCGACGAGGACCACTTCCGTTTTTTCGGCTGGTCGTGCTCCCGTGGCGATATCATGAACGGAACGAACAAGGTCTGCCGAGTAGTAGCGATTTCCGCAAGTATCGCAGATACCTATTGTCACATCTTCCAATATGACAAATTGCGTCTTGTGCTTAAATGCTTCTCGTTTCACGACCTTTGCCCGCACCGTACCCCGGCAATATTCGCACTTATACCCGTACATAGCACGCACCGCTAACCAGTGATTTCGTAAACCGTGATAATGAGGAATCGTTGGCTGGTCGCAAAACGGCCGACTACGCCAACCTGTATCTCAGGATTGACCGCTGTTCCCTCAATCACGAACTTGATGCCTCGATCATCATCTCTTTCAAAACGTGTGATTCTGCCACTGAATACCGTGTTTTCGATATCGAGAATATCGAGATTATCCTCGGCCATCTCCTCAAGCGCATGTGCCGTCATATCGTATTGTTGAAAACGCAACCTGTTCCTTATCCGCGAGATCGCTCGTTCGGCCATGTAAGTCGTACTTCGGATGAGTTGTCAGCCGTTCCACAGAGGGAGAAAACAGATTGTAAGAAAAGCGAAAATCGTTAGAAAAACGTCGTCTTTCCCCTCTCTTGCTTAGCAAAACGCTACGATGCGATACCTGACCCCATCCTCTCCTGACCCCTTCCTTTCCACGTCCCAGTTAGTCAAGCCGTCTTCTCAGGGTAAGCCTCTTTACCAATAACGCGTTCTTTCGCTTTTTGGCGATACTTCTCTGGTATGCGAGCATCGGCAGTTTCACTAATCGTAGCGATTATCGTCTCCAACATACTAAAATGTTGATCTGGATTATCTACGTCGATCTCATGAAAAGTTCGATACTTCGTTGCGAGACCCCGGTATGCCCTAATAAGCCTCTTACATTCCGCCTGATGGGCGTCGCAATTCCTCATCTTGTGAATAACAATAAGTGCCGAGCTCAAAAAAGCAGCCATGCCCGCCCAAATGTCCCATTGGGGAAGGAATAGGCCAAAGATTGCTGCTCCAGCAACGGTCGAGAGAATAGCAGGCAATATGTCTGTAATCCAATTAGTCTTGTCTAGAAAGGAAAGCCAGAGGTCAAAAGCTTCGGCCTCTATACGGCATTCAGTTTCTCGACGTTTCGCGACATCTCGAAGATCTGTGCTAGTTGACATGGAAATGGACACTCTCTACGGCTCAACGTTAACTACTGCCCTTGCCAGGATGCGGCCTGAACGAGCGCAAAGGCCGCAGTTTAGAATGAGGGGCCAGGCGCAATGAAATCCTGCAGAAGGAGCACAGTCTAATTGAGGCTGGCCCCCTTTCCTTGGTCTGCCCCTATTACATGCCTATTACGTGCGGGGAAAATCGTGGTCTGTCCCCTATTACGTGTCTGTCCCCTATTACGTGTCCCCTATTACGCTGGTCCCCTATTACGCTGGCTATTACGCTATTCTGGGAAAATCGTGGTCTGTCCCCTATTACGCTATTTATTTCGATAAATCTTTCGACAATTATAGAAAAGGTGTTAGGTTGCCGATGGTCTACTACCAAATCTTCCCATTTGGAAAGCTTAGAAGTCTCTTGGCATTTGACTCGCTCTTCTTGCGAGTTTAGATCAAAATACCGCTGCTTAACGAGGCGGACATCTTCTTGAACAGCATTTCTACAAGCGATTTTAAAGTTGGTAAGCGGATTGTGTTTTGGCTTATTAATCAGTAATAAATAAGAAACATAGTGAGTTTCTAGATCGCTCCAATAGACTTCAAAACATCTTGATCCATATTGAACTTTCGCAATCTTTATATCAGTGATATACGGTAGATCTTTATCTCCGCTAGACTCCTCTGCCTCATAGTCGCTGACTTCATTGAGCTCTTCAGAGTACATTAAATCCAGCAAATCGTCGAAATGGTCATCGCTTAATGACTCACCAATATCGTAAGAATTTAATATGGATCTGTAATAAGAAATCGCGTCTTTTTTGTATTTAAATTCATGCTCACCTATTCTGATCGGTTTTCTCATAATCTACCTTAAAGCCTAACGTGAAGGCTAAGCGGACCCGCTGGCAGGTCGTGGCAGAAGGAGCGCCCCGCTGTCTGCGGGGTCCGCTCATTAATTGTTGTTAGGGGATTAATGCGTGATTGCAAGACCTGACCCCTCGCTTCTTTTTTCGTTCCTTTTCGTTATAGATCGTGGTCTGTTCCCTATTAGCCCGCAAAACGAGCCGCGTGTCGAAGCGTTCGAGCTACCTTCAGATGACCGCGCGCAGAAGCTTTAATCAACGCTGTTTCGTTATTAATGTTCGTAGCATTTACTTCGGCTTTAGCATCGACTAACACACGAACTACCTTTAAATGGTTGTGCACTGAAGCTCTAATCAACGCCGTGTCGTGATTAATGTTTCTTGCATTTACGTCGGCTCCAGCACCAATTAGCGCGCAAACTATATTCAGATGGTTATGTGCCGAAGCCTTGATCAACGCGGTGTCATCATTTGAATTCTTGGTATTAACATCTGCTTTAGCATCAAGCAGCGCGCAAACCACATTAAAATAGCCGCGCTCCGAAGCCACAATCAATGCCGTGTCGTCATTAGCGTTCCGAGCATTGACGTCTACCTTTGCATCAAGTAAGGCGAAAACTACATTTAGGTGGCCACGCGACAAGGATTTAATCAACATTGTATTTCCTTGGTCATTTTTAGCGTTCAGGTCTAACTTATAAATGCTCCGAGACGAATCCATGATAAACATTGCGCTTTGTCGATCGCTATTAGGGATTTCCTTGAACGTCGAACAGAATAAGTTTCGTATAGTGTCATTTGACGAAGCTAAGGTTTTCCCCGACAAATCTTTCATTAATTGGCGAAAAAGAGCAATCGCTCCCATCGCAGAGTTACCTACACCAATGGCCATAGTGGCTGTTCCCCATTTAGCTTTCGAAATTTAATGTTAGTATGCAGCGGGAAAAGAGGTGGGAAAATTACTGCCCCAAATGGCGCTAGGTTAAAGCGATGATTAACAATATTAGCGACTTGCCTGCTCGCTTGCCCCGAGTTTTTGGAGAATCAGGGATAGTCAGTTGGAATTGTCTGGGCTCGGCTAAATACCGGAGCGTTTTACTAATAATTTCCTACGTATTATTATGAATCCCCGATTCATCTGTCTACCAACATGAGCGAAGGCCTTGATCATCGTTACGGCCAGCGCTTGATCATTTGGAGTCCAAGGCTTCAGCTTTGGCCTGACGATTCAAGGCTGAAGCCTTGGACTCCAGCCGGCCGGTGCCTCGGCTGGCCCGAACGATGATCAACGCCCTGATAAACAGCAACAGCCATCTTTTTCTATCAATAGCGCTAGTTGCTCGTGTGTGACTTCGTTCTCGCAGCCAGTCTTGACCGATCGCGATTAGGCATCTTTGAGGGTCAACGATCGGAAGCCCCCTTTGCCGGGAGATCGTCACTGGCCTAGACCGCACGTAGCATTATACCCCCGTATCCTACCGCACCCACTCCCGGCCGCCAAGACGGCGCCCGATCGCGTTGTGTCCGCTACCTGAACGTGCTCGGGCGGCGTACCCGAAACGATACGATCCGCCGCGAGTGCATTCGCCGACTGTCCCTGGATACCCAGCGCCCGGAGAAATTGTCACGGTCGACCGCGGAGCATGGTGACCGCCTATCCGCAAGTGGTCCCAGGCCAACCGTAATCTGCTGATCCGCAGTTTCGCCAACGTGCCAACATTTTGCAACTTCTGCCTGTTTATCCAGTTTAGACTATTGTAAGAAACGCGATCGGCGGCAGCGGCAGCAACGCGATCACCCGATAACTGGGTTTACCGCTGGTCGGCCCTGCGTTAACTCCCACGAGCCCCGGCTCGCCCATTCCGACCTCCCGCCAGCCCGGCATCGTCGGTTTCCCCCCCTCCAAGCCTAACAAGGGGCTTCGCCCCCGTTCCCAGGTTACACTACCGCATCTTGCCGCGACGGGTACCCATCCGGCGCCCCCACGCGGCATCGCGTCATCCACATTCAGCAACCGGACTCCAGCATGATCTCGCTTCTGGACTACGGCGCCGGCAACGTCCGCAGCCTGCGCAACGCCATTCACGCCCTCGGGTTCGAACTCACCGAGATCGAACGCCCGTCGGATATCCTCAAGGCCGAGCGCCTGATTTTCCCCGGCGTCGGCGCCTTCGGGGCGGCGATGGAGCGCCTGCACGGACTGGGTTACGTGGAGCCGCTGAAAGAGTATCTGGCGGCCGGACGGCCATTTCTGGGGATTTGCATCGGTCTCCAGACGCTGTTCGAGGGGAGCGAGGAGTCGCCTGGGGTGGCCGGGCTTGGCCTGATTCCTGGGCTGATCCGGCGCTTCGATGAGCCGTCGCTGTCGGTCCCGCACATGGGCTGGAACGGGGTGCGGGTGGAGCAGCCCTCGCCGCTGTTCGCGGACTATCAGGGGGAGAAGTTTTACTTCGTGCATTCCTACCGCGCCGAGCCTGGTCCGGAGAATGCGGATTGGCGGCTCGCGACGACCGATTATGGCCGTCCCTTCCTGAGCGCCGTGCAGCGCGGTCGGGTGACGGCGGTGCAGTTTCACCCGGAGAAGAGTGGGGCGGCGGGGTTGAAGGTGCTGCGGCAGTTCCTGGCCGGCGAAGAGGGCGGTGTGCTGTCCCCGGCGGCGGTGACTGTAGCGGCGCAGCCGACCCGCTTCGCCAAGCGCATCATTGCCTGTCTGGACGTGCGCACCAATGATCAGGGCGATCTGGTGGTGACCAAGGGCGATCAGTATGACGTGCGCGAGAAAGGGGAGGGCGGGGATGTGCGCAATCTGGGCAAACCGGTCGACCTGGCGCAGCGCTATTACGAGGAGGGGGCGGACGAGATCACTTTCCTGAATATCACCGCGTTCCGCGATTTTCCGTTGGCCGATCAGCCGATGCTGGAGGTGTTGCGGCGGACCTCGGAGCGGGTCTTCGTGCCGCTGACCATCGGCGGCGGTATCCGCGCCTTCACCGATGGCCAGGGTCGGCATTACTCGGCGCTGGATGTCGCGCATGAGTATTTCCGTTCGGGCGCGGACAAGGTCTCGATCGGCTCGGATGCGGTCGAAACCGTGCTGGAGTATCTGGCGCGCGGCGGCAAGGACGGCAGCAGTTCAATCGAGCAGATCGCCAGGGTCTACGGCAACCAGGCGGTGGTGATCTCGATCGACCCGCGCCGGGTTTACGTGGACGACCCGACGGCGACGCGGCATCACGCGGTTGAGACCGCGACTCCCGGCCCCCAGGGTGAGCGGTTCTGTTGGTTCCAGTGCACCGTCAAGGGCGGGCGCGAGGGGCGCGATTTGGATGTGGTCGAACTCGCCCGCGCTTGCGAGGATCTGGGTGCGGGG
Organism: Lamprocystis purpurea DSM 4197; assembly: GCF_000379525.1. Lineage (GTDB taxonomy): Bacteria > Pseudomonadota > Gammaproteobacteria > Chromatiales > Chromatiaceae > Thiodictyon > Thiodictyon purpureum. The sequence continues at coordinate 6,320 of NZ_KB902557.1, forward strand.
GAAATCCTGCTGAACAGTATCGATCGGGACGGCACTGGGGCGGGTTTCGACCTGGACCTGATCCGTGCGGTCCGCGACGCGGTCGGCATTCCGGTGATCGCTTCCAGCGGGGCCGGACGGGTGGAGCATTTCTCCGAGGTGTTCGCGGCCGTCGGGGTGGAGGCCGCGCTGGCGGCCGGGATTTTCCATCGACGGGAGGTCCCGATCCGGGCGGTCAAGTCTCACCTCTCGGACCAAGGGGTGGAAACGCGGGATTAGCACCGTGCGGTTGCGGCTTGACCGCGGCGGTGCACAGGTATCTGAAGGGGGGCGGGTGCGGTATTTGACTGGTCTGATTTCGCCGATCGTGCTGTGCATCCTGGCGACCGCGCTGCTCGCGGGCTGCGCGGGCGGCCGTGGGCTTGTCGTCACCGGCCCCGAGCCATTGCCGGCCGGACTCAGCCGCGATCAGCTCTTGTCCGAAATCGCGGCCTGTCATCTGTTGCGGGTCGGGCAGGCCGGGGACAACACGGTGACCGACGCCGCCGTGATCGCTGCCGTCCAGCGCTACGGCTACAGTGTGAGCGGGGTGATTGAGCGCGCCAATCAACTGGTCAGGGACTATCAGTCCAACGGCCCCGCGTTGGGTGCGCGTGCTCAACAGGCGTGCGGCAATCTTGCCGCGCTCACCCAAGTTTCCTCGGCACTGGTGCGGTTCGAGCAGAGCGGTGCGCCGCGGGCGGTCTGGCTGCGGGTGAATGGCGATATCGACGAGGGATTCGCGCAACGGGTGATCCGCGAACTGCGGCGTAATCGGGCGGTCGGGCTCGTCATCGCCAGCCCCGGCGGTGCTGTGGCCGAGGCGCGCAAGTTGGGGCGTTACCTGCGCGCCAATGGGTTGCGCACGGCCGTCGATGGGGTTTGCGTTTCCGCGTGTATCGATGTCCTGGCGGGCGGGTCCGAGCGCTATGCCACGCCGACGGCGAAACTCGGCACCCATCAGAGCAAGGTTCCGGGCCGCTACAGCAGTCATGCCGGGGGTCAGTACTATGTGGCCGACTCCTACCGTTATCTGCGCGAGATGGGGGTGGATGCGGAGGTTGCCATTGCGGCGGCTTTGATTCCGAATGACAAGATTCTGCTGATCCCCCTGTCCGACGCGCTCAAGACCCGGTTGATTACGGGGGTTGTGGAGCGGCTCTAGGGGCCTTGATTATCGCTCCGGTGGCCTCGATCGGCCATGGACGGAACATCCGCCACCCCGGACGATGCATGGCCCCCGTGGGAGCGGCGTCCCGCCGCGATGCGGTGCCGCGGTGATCTCGAACGCTGCGGTGACACGCCCGACCCATCGCGGCGGGACGCCGCTCCCACAGGGNCGCCGCGCGACTTTCACGGGAAAGCCTCGGCCGCCAGTTTTCTTGCGGCTGGAACGATGATCAAGGCCGTGCTAGAGAATCCGGGGCGCTACGAGAACCTCAATTACGATTACGACAACGAGTGTATTCGTCGTTTAATGATTTCTGACGCGTGACTAAGAATATACGTGAAGTGAACCAAGAACAGTCCGTCGCGTGCCGCATTTGCGGTCACACGCAAGGTCACCGTATCCACCAGGCACGGGAGACCATGTATGGTGCGGATGGCACCTTTTTCTATCTGGAATGCGCGGCCTGCGGGTGTCTTCAGTTGCTGGACATCCCGGCGGATTTGGGCGCGTTTTATCCGTCCGATTATTGTTCCTTCGGCCGGGCGAAGAGCAAGTCGATCGCGTCCTGGCGCCGTTGGCTCAAGTCACTGCGCACGCGGATGCTGCTCGGTCAGGGCGGGGTCGCCGGTCGGCTGCTGAAGCCCTTCATCCCCTTGCCGCCCTATGGTGACTGGATGCAGCGGTTGTCCATGGGGCTCGACGCGCGGATTCTGGATGTCGGTTGCGGGTCCGGGCATCTGCTGTTGCGGCTGCAGAAGGACGGTTTCAGCGCGCTCGCGGGGATCGATCCCTATCTCCCGGAGCGGCTCGAGTACCCCGGCGCGCTGGTGGTGAATAAGCAGCGGATCGAGGCGTTGGATGGTGTCTTCGATCTGATCATGCTGCATCATGCATTCGAGCACATGGACCATCCGCGGGAGGTGCTCGCGACGCTGGTGCAGCGGCTGGCGCCCGGCGGCAAGCTGTTGATCAGAATCCCGCTCGCGGGCAGCTATGCCTGGCGCAAATACGGGGTGTCCTGGGCCAATCTCGACGCGCCGCGGCATTTGTTCCTGCATACACCCAGGAGCCTGTCCCTGCTGGCCGCGTCGGTGGGTCTGCGGATTGCGACGACGCTTTTTGATTCACAGTACAAGCAGATCGCGCTCAGTGAGTGGATCAGCCTGGGCGGGACCATGGCGAACTTCGATCAGGGGGAGAAAGCCTATTTTACGGCTAAGGATCTCAGCGGGTTCAAGCGCCTGGCACGGGCACTCAATGCTCAGCGCGATGGCGATTGTGCGGCCTTTATTCTGGAAAGATCCGTCTCGGTTGCGTCCTGCTTGACCGACCGATCGTCCTGACTCTTTGTGATCTTTGTGATCTTTGTGTCTCTGTGTCTTTGTGAGAGGACTTCTTCTCTTTCTTCCGTGTCTTCGCGAGGAGATCTCAGGGCTCATTGTAGCCGCTGGTGGCGGATGCGGCTGGCGATCACCTCAGGGCCGTTGGGGTGACGAAGGAACCCCAACGACCGGCGGCCTGGGATGTTGGGGTTCGTTCCTCACCCCAACCTACGGCATTGCGATGTTTTCGGGTTCGGAGCCAATACTTCCACAATCTCCCGGCGGTGCCCATCCCAGCGTGACGCGGTCTTGTCCGGCCAGGTCCCGGCGGGTTTCCGGGTTGATCAGACCCTGGTCGTTGAATAAAGCGCGGACGGCCTCGGCCTGCGCGAATCCGTGCTCGATCGCCAGCAGTCCGCCGGGGCGCAGGCAGCGCATGGCGTCAGCGGTAATGTCCCGAATGGCATCGAGTCCGTCCGGACCCGCGGCGAGTGCAGTCAGCGGCTCGAACGGCAGGTCGCCTTGGACCAGGTGGGGATCGGCCGCGGCGATGTAGGGCGGGTTGGCGAGGATCAAATCCAGCGCGCCGCGGGCGATGGGCGCCAGCCAGTCGCCGCGCAGGGGGACGCAGTGTGCGAGCCCGAGGGTGCGGAAATTGGACTGGGCAATGGCCAGCGCGGCAGCCGACCGGTCGCCGGCGACGATCCGCCAGGCGGGCCGCTCGACCGCGACAGCGGCGGCGATGGCACCGCTGCCGGTGCCGAGATCCGCGATCAGGCGCGGCCGGTCCGGGGTCGGCAGTTCCAGGGCGATCTCGACCAGTAGTTCGGTCTCCGGACGCGGGATCAGGGTATCGGGGGTGACGCGCAGGTCCAGGGTCCAGAAAGCCTGGCGTCCGCGGATGTAGGCGATGGGCTCGCCGGCCAGTCGTCGTGTGAGCAAGGCCGCGAAGTGGGCGGCGGCGGTTGGGGTGAGTGGTGCCTCGGGCCAGGCCACGAGTCGGGCGCGCGGCCAACCGGTGGCCTCGGTCAGGAGTAGCTCGGCCTCCAGTCGGGGGCTGGCCTGGGGCAGGCGGGCGAGGGCGGCGGCGGCGGTGCGCAGTGCCTGACCGGTCAGGGTGCGGTCAGGCGGGGCGTCCACCGGATGCACCCTTATTGATCGCCCATCATGGCGGTGAGTTGCTCGCTTTGATATTCAGCCAGCAGGGGCTCGACGATCTGGTCCAGCGCACCCTCCATCACCTCGTCCAGTTTGTAGAGGGTGAGGTTGATGCGATGGTCGGTGAGTCGGTTCTGTGGAAAGTTGTAGGTGCGGATGCGCTCGGAGCGGTCGCCGCTGCCGACCTGGAGCTTGCGCGACTGGGATTCGGCGGCGGACTGACTGTCCTGGGCCTGGGCGAGCAGCCGCGCCTGGAGCAGCGACAATGCGCGCGCCTTGTTCTTGTGCTGTGAGCGTTCGTCCTGGCACTCCACCACCATCCCTGACGGCAGATGGGTGATGCGCACGGCGGAGTCGGTCTTGTTGATGTGCTGGCCGCCCGCCCCGGAGGCACGATAGGTGTCGATGCGCAGATCGCCGGGGTTGATGTCGATGGCGTCGATCGCATCCGCCTCGGCCAAGACGGCGACGGTGCAGGCGGAGGTATGCACCCGGCCCTGGGATTCGGTCTCGGGGACACGCTGCACCCGGTGGGCACCTGGCTCGAACTTGAGCCGGGAGAAGACGCCCTGGCCGCTGACGCGCACGACCACTTCTTTATAGCCGCCGAGTTCGCCCGCACTCTCGCTGTAGACCTCGGTCCGCCAGCCGCGGGCCTCTGCATACCGCAGGTACATCCGCAGCAGGTCTCCGGCGAACAAGGACGCTTCGGCGCCGCCGGTGCCGGCGCGGATTTCAAGAAAACAGTTGCGTTGGTCGTTGGGGTCCGGAGGTACCAGCAGTCGGTGCAGCACGGGTTCCAGCGCATCGCGGCGGCCGGCGGCCGCGGCGATCTCGTCGCGCGCCAGCTCGGTCATCTCCGGGTCGGCCAGCAGTTCCTGGGCCGCCGCCATCTCGGCCTCGGTGTCGCGATAGCGCGCGAAACAGCTCACCAAAGGTTCCAACTGCGCGTATTCGCGGCTCAGGTCCCGAAATCGCCCCGTGTTGGACTGGGTTTCGGGATCCGACAGCAGGAGGGTGATCTCGCTGAAGCGCTCGTCCATGCGCTCCAGCCGATCGCGGATCCGCGGGTTCATGTCGAGCGCTTCAATGCGGCTGGGCGACGCGGCCCAGTTCAAGCGCGAAGAGCTCGTTGGCCGCTTCGAGGATCTCGGCATCGCCCTCGCGGGCGGCTTGCCGCAGTCGCGTGCTGGGGGCGTGCAGCAGCTTGTTGGTCAGCGTGTGGGCGAGGAACGCCAGGACATCGGCCGCGGGTTTGCCGGCCTCGAGTTGGCGCTTGGCCCGCTCCAGCACTTCATCGCGCAACACTTCGGCGCGTTGACGGTAGTCCTGGATCACGTTGGCGGCGTCGAGTGAACGCATCCACGCCATGAACTCCTCGGCGTGAAAGGCGACGATCTCCTCGGCCTCGACCGCCGCCGCCTGACGCGAGCGCAGTCCCTCGTCGATGACTCCCTGGAGGTCGTCGATGGTGTAGAGATAGACGTCATCCAGGGTGCCGACTTCCGGTTCGATGTCGCGGGGGACGGCGATGTCCACCATGAACATCGGGCGGTGCTTGCGCTTCTTGAGCGCCCGCTCGACGGTGCCTTTGCCCAGCACCGGTAAGGGGCTGGCGGTGGAGGCGATCACGATGTCCGCGTCCGCCAGGTGGTTGGCGATCTCGGTCAGCGCGATGGCGAAGCCGTCGAATTGGGCGGCTACCTCGTGGGCGCGCTCCACGGTGCGGTTGGCCACGATGATGCGCCCGACGCCGTTTTGATGGAGGTGGCGGGCGGCCAGTTCGATGGTTTCCCCGGCGCCGATCAGCATGGCCGTCTGTTTCGACAGGTCACTGAAGATCTGGCGCGCCAGGCTGACCGCCGCGAACGCCACCGAGACCGGGCTGCTGCCGATGGCGGTGTCCGTACGGACTGTCTTGGCCACCGAAAAGGCGTGTTGGAACAGTCGGCAGAGGAGCTTTCCGGTGGCCGTGCAGTCGGTCGCGGTGTGGAACGAACTCTTCACCTGACCCAGGATCTGCGGTTCTCCCAGCACCATCGAGTCGAGGCCGCAGGCGACGCGCAGCAGGTGGGTGACGGCGTCGCGGCCGGCGTGGGCGTAGAGGAACGGGTTGACCCGCTCGTGTTCGACGCCGTGAAAACCGCCCAGCCAGTGGCGAACCGTCTCTTCGCCCCCATCATCTACGGCGCAGTACAGTTCAGTTCGGTTACAGGTGGAGACGACCACTGCCTCATGGACACCCTCGCGACCTCGCAGGTCGCGCAGTGCACCGGCAATGATATCCGGCCCGAAGGCGAGGCGCTCACGCACCTCGATCGGGGCTGTCTTGTGATTGAGCCCGACAATCAGCAGTTTCATGTTCAGACCGTCAGTTGAGATCCCGCAATTGTCCCGCTTATGGCGCGAGATGCAAGTCGTGGTTGCGTTTCCGGTGGGAGAGACCGCCCGGCGCGTCCGGTTGGCCGTCGTGCCGACGCCCGCCGGCGACCGGTGGTCGGACTGCCCCGCGCGGCCGGCGCGACCTGGGTATACTCGTCCCCGTGGCCGTTCGGCAGATGGCGGGATGCCCGCGCGCGCCGGTGCAGGGCTGGTCCGGTGCTCGCGAAACCATGAGAACCCTATGAATAACAGTTTTTTGCTATTTCTGCGACCCTTGAGTTCCCGGGTGTGCGCGCCGTTGACCTGTCCTGCCAAGGGCTCCATGAACCTTCAGATGAGTGTCTTGAACGATGTCCGCGATGCAGCCCCTTAAGATCAGTGATGCCCTCCGCTGGGTCTGTGGTGTCCTGTGCGTCCTGGGCGGTACCCTGACGCTGTCGAACGCCGCTGAGATTCCGGCGCGGTCAGCGGCGGCGGTGCCGCTGCCGGGGCTGTCCGCTAGCCCGCGGTCGGCGGCGGACCGTTATCCCTCCCCCGGTGGCCTGGTCGCGGATCTGGCGCCTGGCGAATCGGTGTCGCCACCGGTGCCGGCGGCGGATGCCGACGACCGGCAGTCGGCAAGTAACGCGCCGCCGGCTCCCGTCGTTGCCGCACCGCAGGCGGAGCCACGTCCGGTGCGCGACAGTCTGGACGCCGAGTTGGTCTACGCGGTCCTGGTCGCCGAGGTGGCCGCACGACGCGGCAATCTGACGATGGCCTTTACCCATTTTCTGCACGCGGCCCAACTGGCGCGTGACACCAAGATGGCGGAACTGGCCGTGCGGGCCGCGATCGGCGCTCAGGACGATGCCGGGGCCGGGCGGGCCGTGGCGCTCTGGTTGGAGTTGGCGCCCGAGTCGCTGGGAGCACACCAGATTGCGGCACTCCTGCGGATCAAGGCGGGTGATCGTGAAGGGGCGCTGACTCACCTCACCCGGGTTATCCGCTTGGCGGGTGCGGACGGCGAGTCCGGGTATCTCCTGGCGGCCGGCATCGTTGGACGGGCAGCGAGTGCACCGGAGCGTGTGAACCTCATGCGCGCCCTGGTCGCCTTGGATGAGGCCAATCCGGATGCCCAGCAGGCCTTGGCCGTGGTGGCCGCCGGTTCGAACGAGAACCTGGTCGCGGCCGGCGCGGCGCGGCGCGCGTTGGAGTTGCGTCCGGGTTGGGATACGCCGCGGCTCTTTCTGGTCAAGCTCCTGCTGTCCGAGGGCAAACGCGGCGAGGCGCGGGAGCAACTCGAAGCCTTCGTTGCGGCGACCCCGGAGGATCAGGGGTTGCGGATGCTCTATGCCCAGTTTCTGGTCGAGGAGAAGGAGTTTTCCAGTGCGCGGGAGGTCTTCGCGACACTGCTTGAAGCGCGTCCAAAAGCGCCGGATGTCCTGTTTGCCGCCGGCGTGCTCTCCCTGGAACTGGACGACCTGGATGCGGCACGCGGCTATCTGACGCGACTCTACCAGGCCGGTGAGCGGCGGGACGAGGCCAGCTTTTACCTGGGTCAGGTCGAGGAGCGCGCCGCGCAACCCGAGGCAGCGATCGATTGGTACGGCAAGACCGAGGGCGAGAACTTGCTCGATGCCCAGATCCGCATCGCCGTATTGCGCGCCAAGGCCGGGGAGGTCGAGCGCGCGCGCGAGATCGTGCAGCAACTGCGCGACCAGGTGCCGGAAGACGCGCCGATGCTGTACCTCGCCGAGGCTGAAATTCTCGACCAGATCGACCGCGAAGCGCTGGTGATGCAGGTCTATAATGCCGGGTTGGCCGCCTTCCCGGACGATGCCGATCTGCTCTACGGTCGCGCCATGTATGCGGTGAAGCGCAATCGTCTCGATCTGGCTGAACCGGATCTGCGGCGCATCATCGACCGAAATCCCGGGCATGCGGATGCGCTCAACGCCCTGGGTTATACCTTGGCCGATCGGACGGATCGCTATCAGGAGGCGCTGGGTTACATCGAACGTGCCCTGAAACTCAAGCCCGATGAGCCGGCGATCCTGGACAGCGTCGGCTGGGTCAACTTCAAGCTCGGCAATTACGATGTCGCGCTGGAGTTCCTCACCAAGGCGCTGAGTGCGATGAAGGATGGCGAAATCGCCGCCCATCTGGGTGAGGTGCTCTGGGCGATGGGCCGTCAGGATGAGGCTTGGGCGGTCTGGGATGCCGCCCTCAAAGATCACCCGGATCACCTTTACCTCCAAGAAGTGGTCGGGCGCCATCGGGTCACCCGGCAGGAAGAATCACCGCAATGACGCCACTTGCGCACGCTGTCGCCTGGCCGGCGCCGGCCAAACTGAATCTGATGTTGCGGGTCCTCGGTCGGCGCGAGGACGGGTACCATCGGTTGCAGACGGTGTTCCAGTTCATCGATCGCTGCGATCGGTTGTGGTTTGCTCCGCGTACTGACGGCGCGATCCGGCGGGCACTCGAGATCCCTGGGGTGCCCGCGTCCGCGGACCTGACCGTGCGCGCCGCACAGGCGCTGCGGGCCGCGACTGGTTGTCGGCTCGGGGTGGACATCCGGCTGGAGAAGGTCCTGCCCATGGGCGGGGGGCTCGGGGGCGGCAGTTCCGATGCCGCGACCACGCTCGTCGCCTTGAACCGGCTGTGGGGTCTTGACCTTGGGGAGGATGAACTGGCCGGCATCGCCTTGCCGTTGGGGGCGGATGTGCCGGTCTTCGTGCGTGCGCGGGCGGCCTGGGCCGAAGGCGTCGGCGAGGAACTGACTCCGGTAGAGCTGCCGCAGCCCTGGTATCTGGTGCTGATCCCGCCCGGTCAGGTCTCGACCGCGGCGGTTTTTGCCGATCCGCAATTGACGCGCGACTCGCTTCCCATCACACTAGCGGACTTCTTGCGAGGAGATCGGCGCAATGACTGCCTCGACGCGGTGCGCCGCGGCTATCCTGAGGTGGCTGGCGCCCTCGCGTGGCTGGATGAGGTCGGCGGCGGTCAACTGACCGGCACCGGTGGTTGTGTGTTCGCGTCCTTTACGGACCAGGAGGCTGCGCTGGCCGCCTGCGAACGCGCACCGGAACGCTTCCGGGCCTTTATTGCCCGCGGGCGCAACCGTTCGCCGCTGCTCGACCGATTGACGTCCGAAGTGGCGTCGGCAGTCGAAAGGAGCGCCTGAGGTTTTCGCATTCATCGTCTTTTTTGGGGCGTCGCCAAGCGGTAAGGCACCGGGTTTTGATCCCGGCATCCCCAGGTTCGAATCCTGGCGCCCCAGCCACATCCGATCGCTACCCAGCCGTCGAATTGCAATTGTGCAGAGAAGAACAGTGCCGTGCCCGCTAGTCATATGATGGTCTTTGCCGGAAATGCGAATCCGGAACTCGCCGCCGAGATCGCGAATCACCTGAATTTGTCATTGGGCAAGGCCGTCGTCGGCCAGTTCAGTGACGGCGAGGTCATGGCGGAGATTCAGGAAAACGTCCGTGGCCGCGACGTTTTCGTGCTGCAGCCAACGGGTGCGCCGACCAACGACAACCTGATGGAACTCCTGGTGATCATCGACGCGTTGCGGTGGGCTTCGGCCAAGCGCATCACGGCGGTGATCCCCTACTTCGGCTATGCGCGCCAGGACCGGCGCCCCCGCTCGGCGCGGGTGCCCATCACGGCCCGTTTGGTTGCGAAGATGATCGGCCATGCCGGGGCCGACCGCGTGCTGACCATGGACCTGCACGCGGATCAGATCCAGGGTTTCTTCGATATCCCGGTCGACAATGTCTATTCCTCGCCGATCTTGCTCGGTGACGTGTGGCGCCAGAAGTACCCTGACCTGATCGTCGTCTCCCCGGATGTGGGCGGAGTGGTGCGCGCGCGGGCGCTGGCGAAACGGCTCGATGACGCGGATTTGGCGATCATCGATAAGCGCCGGCCCAAGCCCAATGAGGCGAAGGTGATGAATATCATCGGCGATGTCGAGGGACGCTCCTGTGTCCTGATCGACGATCTGGTCGATACCGCGGGTACCCTGTGTCGTGCCGCCCAGGCCCTGAAGGAGCATGGTGCCCAGCGGGTGGTGGCTTACTGTACCCATGCGGTCCTGTCCGGTCCCGCGGTGGAGAACATCGCCGATTCGCAGTTGGACGAACTGGTGGTGACCAATACCATCCCCCTGCGTCCGGAGGCGCGTGCCTGCACGCGGATCCGCCAACTCAGTATCGGCGAGTTGCTCGCCGAGACCATGCGGCGGGTCTCGAACGAGGAGTCAGTGTCCTCACTCTTCATGGACTGAAGCGATTTTCGTCAAATCCTCTTTTCGCGAGATGTGCGAACGTCTCGTACCCGAGTGCCGTGGGCTTGGTCGCGGGTCGGCGGCGCCTCTTTCATTGAACTTATCGGAGAACGCTCATGAGCGTAGATTTTGACGTCGCCGCCGTGTCCCGCAGCGATACAGGCAAAGGTGCGAGCCGCCGCCTGCGTCGCCAGGGCCTGGTGCCGGCCATTGTATACGGTGGTCATCTGGACCCGGAACTGATTGCGGTGCGTCACAATGAGTTGCTGCGGCACCTGGACAAGGAGTCGTTCTACTCGCATGTGTTGAATCTCACGATCGGCGAGCGTGTTGCAACCGTGGTGTTGAAGGATTTGCAGCGCCACCCGGCCAAGCCCTTCGTGCTGCATGCCGACTTTCTGCGGGTCAGTCAGGACGAGAAACTCCGCATGGCCGTGCCGCTGCATTTCCTGAATGACCAGAAATCGCCCGGAATCAAAGCCGGCGGCAATGTGTCCCATACCATGACTGAACTGGAGATTACCTGTCTGCCCAAGGATCTCCCCGAGTTCATCGGGGTCGACCTGTCGGCGATGGAGGTTGGCGATATCATTCATCTGTCCCAGATCGCGCTGCCGGAGGGGGTCGCCCTGGCGCACGTTCCCGAGACGGATGAAGCGGTGGTGGTGATGCATGGCGCCCATGCCGGGGCCGGTACGGACACCGAGGAAGGCGAGGGCGCTGCCTGATCGCAGCGGTCCGCGCACTCCTGAACCTGCCAAGCGTCGCATTTCGTTAATGAGACCGGTCCGACGGCCCTTCCGCCGGGCCGGTCATCCAGTTCGCAAGGGGCATTGATGATGGATGCCGTCGGCATCCGACTGATCGTCGGACTCGGCAACCCGGGTCCGGAGTACGCGCCGACCCGTCACAACGTGGGCTTCTGGTTCGTCGACGCATTGGCACAGAGTCAGGCGTTCAAGGCCGAGGCCAGGTTTCACGGCGAACTCTCGCGGCTGAGTCGGCGTGGGCAGGATTTGCGTTTGCTGAAGCCGTCGACCTACATGAATCACAGCGGCCGTTCGGTGGCTGCCGTGAGCCGCTATTTCGAGATTCCCCCGGAGCAGATCCTCATCGCGCACGATGAACTGGACCTGCCGGTCGGCACCGTGCGTCTGAAGCAGGGCGGGGGACATGCCGGCCATAATGGGCTGCGCGACACGATCAATCTGCTCGGCAGTCGCGATTTTTGGCGCTTACGCATCGGCATCGATCATCCCGGGGACCGCAGCCTGGTGTTGGGCTACGTACTGGGTCGCCCCTCGCGATCCGATGCCCTGCGGATCGAGGAGACCCTGCGCGACGTGGAGGGTGTCATCGACGATCTGCTTGACGGGCGGTTTCAAGTCGCCATGAATCGTCTGCATCGGAGTCGTTGAGGAAGCAGTCAGAAACGAGTTATGCAACGATACAATCGTTGTCGTTGTCGTAATCGGATAAGCGATTCAAGTTTGGCATGATCATGGGCCGGACGGGGCATTCGCCCCGTCCGAAACGTTTTCTTCGAACCTGCCGGTTCCGATCAGCGCTCGGCCACGGAGCAAACGTTCGGGACGGGGCGAATGCCCCGTCCCGCCACGGTTGATGGGGCATGACCCGTCCGGCTTGTTCGCTACACAGCTTGGGCGTATTGGTGAACCGTTCCCAAGCGTTTGATCAGTGCTTCGCCCGCAGGAACGCGACGAGGCTGGCGGCGGTCTCCGCCGGACGCTCCAGCATGGGTAGATGCCCGGCGCGAGGGAGTTTGACCAATTGGCTGCCGGGCAGTCGTTTCTGCAGTGCCGCCGCCCCGTCGATCGGGTAGATGGCGTCCGCTTCACCCCACAGGATCAGCACCGGGACCTTGGCATTCAGCGGCTCGTCCAGCGGTTTCTTGTCCAGTACCGCGTCGTAGAGATTCACGATATCCCAGATTTGCTGATAGTGCCGGTTGTAGGTCACGTAATTTTTCAGCAACGGATCCCGGAAGTCAGCCGGAACCTCGGGTGGGTCCGCGAACAGCAGGCTCATTTCCAGGTCGAACTGGGCGGGATCGATGGGGATAAAGGGATTGATGCCGTCCTTGATTGCCTGACGGACCCGCGGGCCCCACTCGATCACGCCGAGTGGCGGGCCGATGAAGGCCAGTCGGCGTGCGCTATCGGGGTAACGTTCCACGTAAATCGCGGCGATGGTTCCGCCCATGGAGTTACCGGCCAGGTTGAAGTCCTTGAGCCCCAGCGTGCCGACGAACCCGTGGAGGCGCTCGGCCTGGGCGCCCAGGTCATAGGCAGTCACTTCAAATCCGTTGCTCTGGCCGAACCCTGGGAGGTCCGGGGCGATGGCATCGTAGCCGGCCCCCGCGAGCGCGCACAGGACCGCGTGCCATTGCTCCTTTTGCGCGAAGAGCCCGTGCAACAGCACGATCTGAGGACCCTGCCCGGAACGGCTGTAGTAAATGGTACCGCCGTCCAGTTCAAGGCTTGCGGAAGCGATGGCGCAGCCGGTATCGGCCCCTTGGCCATCGGCACGGCCCGCACCGGCCCACATCAGCAGGGCAAAGAGGCCGGCCGCGCGCGCGGCCCGCATCAGCAGGTTCTTCCGCAGGAGCGAATGGGCACGCATTCAGTTGAACAACCAAGCGAAACTCACGCCCAGTTCATATTGCTCCATGGAGATCGACGGGGACTGGCCCCCGGTGAATGCGCCGGGACCCTCGACCGTCTCCTGCGGGGCGTACATCCCCCAAAAGGTCAGCTCATAGTTCGGCCGCAGCCGGTAGGTGGCGCCCAGGGTCCAATGGTCTTGGATGACCCCTGGTGCCAGCGTGTTGAACGCGATCTCCTGGGCGCTGATCGGCTGACTGCCATGGCTGTAACCGGCGCGGACAGTGAGCGCATCGTTGATCGCGTATTGGACGCCAAGCTTGAACACTGTCATGTCACGCCAGCCGAAGCCGGCGCCGTTGGAGCCGCCAAGGCAATAGCTGGAGTCATACACGGCTCCTGGTGAACTGGGCGCGCCGAAGGCAGCGTTCAGGTCGCACCGTTGCGCCAGTTGATTGGTGTTGCCGATGGACTTGACGTCGCTGTACCAAATCTGCTGGATGTCGAAGGCGAAGGTCAACTGGCTGGTCGGCTTGAAGGCAAGGCCAATGGTCCCAACCGCCGGCATATCGAAATCACCGCCTTCCGCAAACAGGTCCTGGTATTTGTCGAATTCGCCCATGTACATCTTGGTGCGATAGGAAATCCCCAGGTCCCACTGTGGGTTCACCGCCCAGAGTGCGCCGATCTGGAAGCCGTAGCCCCACGCGGCGTCATCGCCCCGGTCGGTCAGGTTGGCGGGGGTGTCCGCACCGGCGCCGCGATTGGCGATCATGCTCTGGGTGAAGGTTTCGGTGAACCCCTGAAAGGCCCCGACGCCGCGCACTTCGATCGTCTGATAGCCCACCAGGAAGGCGCCGCCGATGGAGAGGTTGTCCATGACCTCCCGCGCATAACCCAGCGAGATCCCCAACTGGACAAGATTCACCCCGGCATTGCCGCCGCCCTGCATCGCGGTGCCCGGGATCTGCGGACCGCAAGGCGCGGCGGTCGCATAGTGTGGTGGATTCGCACACCCATTGTTTCCGCCATAGGTGCCGAGGTTCATGAAGGTATCGACACTGCGGTAATCAGTGTTCATGCCGCCGTTTCCAAACAGGGCGACGCCGAATGCGCTCTTGGCATCCAAGGGGTACGTGTAGCCGAAGCTCGGGACAAGAAAGTCGTTGTTCTGGCTCTCGACCGTGTCAGTCCCCAGTGGGCCGCCGCCGATCGGGGCGTAAGCGCCGGTGGATGGGTTGGGGGTGACACCGGTGTACTCCCGCTTGGGGCTGAACCAGGCCGCTCCGATATCCAGCCGCTGTCCGAGCTTGGCCAGTCCGGCCGGATTGCCGACGACACTCAGGGAGTCCTGGGGCAGCGCCGCCTCGCCGGCGCCCGCCATGCCCTTGGCGGCAGGCGAGTAGGCGTGCGACATGTAGCCGTTGGTGGCCTGAGCGGTTTGCAAGGCAACGACGGATGCGAATCCGAGCGCGAAAGCGGCGAATCTGGAAACAGACATGAGGTCCCCTGGGTTTTGTGGTCGGGCGTACAAGGCGCCGGTGTCAGCGCCGGTCAGCGTGGTGCATTGGCTACAACGCGCCAATAATAATCCGCGCCGGGTTGATGAATGTCAATCGTGTGACGATCCGACCCGCCGACCTGTCGCCTCGATAAGTCGTGGTAAAAATAACACAAATAGACGTGGCTCAGGTGGGCCTGGCGGGTACCCGGCCGATCGAGATGTAGGTCAGTCCAGCGGCCACGGCCAGCCGGCCGTCCAGGATGTTGCGCCCGTCAAAGATGACCGGGTGCTTGAGCTTCGCTTTGACGGCCGCGAAGTTGGGGCTGCGAAACTGGCTCCACTCGGTGACCAGGGCGAGTGTGTCCGCGCCGTCCAAAGCGCTCATGGCGTCTTTGGCGAGGGTCAGATCAGGGCGTTGTCCATAAATCCGCCTGGTTTCTTCCAGTGCAACGGGATCGTAGACCTGGACCCGGGCGCCGGCCTCCCAAAGTGCCTCGATCAGGGTTCTGCTGGACGCCTCGCGCATGTCGTCCGTGTTGGGTTTGAACGACAGGCCCCAGATCGCAACGGTGCGGCCGCTGAGATTCCCATCGAAATAATCAGAGATTTTCCTGAACAGGACCTCCTTCTGGCGGAAGTTGACCGCCTCCACCGCGTGCAGCAATTCCGCCGGATAGCCCAGGGTGCGCGCGGTCTGCTCCAGCGCGCGCACGTCTTTCGGAAAGCAGGAACCGCCATAGCCGCAGCCCGGGTAGATGAACTGGTAGCCGATCCGGGGGTCTGAGCCCATCCCGACGCGCACCTTGTCGATGTCGGCACCGACGGCCTCGGCGATGTTCGACAGCTCGTTCATGAAGCTGATCTTGGTCGCCAGCATGGCGTTGGCGGCATACTTGGTCAGCTCCGCGGAGCGGACATCCATCAGCATCACGCGGTCATGATTGCGGTTGAAGGGCGCGTAGAGCGCGCGCAAGAGTTCGCCGGTGCGCGGATTGTCCGTGCCGACGATGATCCGATCCGGCCGCATGAAGTCTTCGATGGCGGCGCCTTCCTTGAGGAACTCGGGATTGGAGACGACGTCGAAGTCGACCGCGGCCTCGCGGGCGGCCAGCGTCTCGCGGATACAGCCGGCCACCTTGTCCGCGGTACCGACCGGTACCGTTGATTTATCGACAACGATGCGATAGGAATCGAGGTGCTGGCCGATGGTTTTCGCCACCGCTAGAACATACTGAAGGTCTGCCGACCCGTCCTCGTCGGGCGGTGTGCCGACCGCGATGAACTGGAACAGACCGTGCCGAACTCCAGCTTCGGCATCGGTCGAAAAATTCAACCGCCCGGCCTCGCGGTTCGTGCGGATCAGATCCTCCAGGCCGGGCTCGTGGATGGGCACCCCGCCGCTGTTGAGCAGCGCGATTTTCTGGGGGTCGACGTCGATGCAGAGCACATTGTTGCCGACCTCGGCGAGGCAGACCCCGGTTACCAGGCCAACATAGCCGCTGCCGAAAATGGTCACGTCCATCGGAGACTCCAAGTCGTTGGAAGATTGACGATCAGCGTCCCGGCAAACCAGCAGGTCGCCGGCGGCCGCTGGTTCGAAGCGGTAATGCAGGTGCAGTGCCGGGTTGGCGAACCGCTTGCGGTAGGTAAATATATCAGCTTAGCGAGCCGCTCCGCTTCTTACAAACCTTTGTTGACTTGGTCGCCGTGTAGACCTAAACTACGTCGCTCGATTCGGAGGGGTTCCCGAGCGGTCAAAGGGATCAGACTGTAAATCTGACGGCTCAGCCTTCGGAGGTTCGAATCCTCCCCCCTCCACCAAAATCAAGACGCATGATCGTGAGCCGACTCCGATCAGGTCGATGCCGGGCGTCGTCGATAACGATGATCGAGGCGCGCTGAGGCGGTTCGGTCATTCGGTATGATGTCCCGCGGGTGTAGTTCAAAGGTAGAACCTCAGCCTTCCAAGCTGATGGTGTGGGTTCGATTCCCATCACCCGCTCCAAGCTGCGGATTGGCGGCAAGGCGACTGCCGGAAAATCCTGCGCCGAGATGGTATGGGATTTGACTGGAGATCGCCTGAGGCCCTGGTCTTTGCGCGTTGTCGCTGAATGCCGGGACAATGTAGTGGTTTTTGGCCCATGTAGCTCAGTTGGTAGAGCACACCCTTGGTAAGGGTGAGGTCATCGGTTCGACTCCGATCATGGGCTCCATGTTTGTGTTTTCGTGTTTTCAATGTAGTGTCGGTCGGCGCCCTGTTGCCTTGAGCCTGGCCACTTGACCCGTGCCCTTCAGAACTAGGCGGAGAGCAGTTCATGTCCAAAGAAAAGTTTAAGCGCAGTAAGCCCCATGTCAATGTGGGCACCATTGGGCACGTGGACCATGGCAAGACCACGCTGACGGCGGCGATCACCATGCACCAGGCGAAGAAATTCGGTGGTGAGGCGCGGGCCTACGACCAGATCGACAATGCCCCCGAGGAGCGCGAGCGCGGCATCACCATTGCCACGGCGCACGTCGAGTATGAGAGCACCAAGCGGCACTATGCGCACGTGGACTGCCCCGGACACGCGGACTATGTGAAGAACATGATCACGGGTGCGGCGCAGATGGACGGTGCCATTCTGGTGGTGTCGGCGGCCGACGGCCCGATGCCGCAGACGCGGGAGCACATCCTGCTGTCGCGTCAGGTGGGTGTGCCGTTCATCGTGGTCTACATGAACAAGGCGGACATGGTCGACGATGCCGAGTTGCTCGAGTTGGTGGAGTTGGAGGTGCGGGAACTGCTCTCCAAGTACGACTTCCCCGGCGACGACACCCCGATCATCATCGGCTCGGCCAAGCTGGCGATGGAAGGCGACACCGGCGAACTCGGGACCCAGTCCATCGACAAGCTGATGGATGCGCTGGACAGCTACATACCGGAGCCGGTGCGGGCCATCGACGGTCCCTTCCTGATGCCGATCGAAGACGTCTTTTCCATCTCCGGGCGCGGCACGGTGGTGACCGG
>NZ_KB902558.1 GCF_000379525.1 Lamprocystis purpurea DSM 4197
CCTTGCCCACACTCATTCACCCTTTGCCCACACTGCGCCGCACGGCCGCCGGAGCTGGCTGAGAACGCCTGCGGCGCAACAGCAACAGATCTTTTCTTAATCGCTGCGCGGATGCCGTCTTAACGACCGCTCCGCGGTGGCTGGGGCAGCGCCAAACCGCTGCGATGAACGTCGGCACGACAACTTAAATTCGGGGGAAAACTGTCCTGGACATGGGGTCCACTATAGTTCGGCATTATCACGCCGGATAACGACACGCGCGTCCGCTGGCTCAATCAACTGCGCAGCAGTCCTCTCGTACTGGACCATGGCCATCCCCGTATTGTCACCTACGCCTCGGGCGAGGCGCAGGGCGACCTGCGCTTCTCGGCAGGCGGTGTCTTCGTCATCAATGCCCAATCCGCAAAGGGCCTGGAGTTCGATGTTGTGATGCTCGCCGACATTCACTGCTACCGCTGCCGACCAGAGGACCAAAACCAGTTGGATGACATGAAACGTCGTTTCTATGTCATGGTCTCGCGCGCCCGAGAGCAGGTGGTACTGCTGCGTCAGGCCGACCGACCTTGTCCGGTTGAGGTCATTCTGCCGACGGACCAGGCCATTCTGCGACGCTGGAGATGATCATGAGCGACATTGAAGATGACCTGTTCAACCTGTCCCCGCTGCTGACAACAGGGGCCGCATTGGCTGGTCGGCGCCTGCTTTGGCACCTGCCGACGAATCAGCTCAACCTCATGTACATGCTGGCCGCCGGCCTGGTAACGGGTCCCCAGGGGTTCGGCCGAAAATACTACCTGGATGCCCTATCCACCTACCCGGGGTGGATTCCGTTGTTTGCCGACGTAATTCCTCGCCCGGCACTGGACTTGGCGGTGAGTGAAGCCGATCATCTCCGGCGGGTCGTGGCGGCGCTCGACCTCAGTCAGCTCACGGGTCCCGTCCGAATCCTGGGTCCAGACGGCAACATCCACCCACTCCTGTTTCCGGATGGACTCAGCGGACGAGAACAAGTTCTCTTCGTGCCCGCGCCGCTCCCGGCCACTTGGATTCAGGCCATCCTGTTTGCGTCGAAGGACGATCGTGTCGCGACCGAGGACGAGGCTGCGGACTATGCGAACGTACCGCTGACTGCGCACAAGCGCCAGGTAAAGCCCAGGCTGTTTTCCGGCGGGGCGCCCGGTTTATGGCCGCCAGCGCCTGAGTTGCTGCCGCAGCAGGACGCGCCGACCCATGACATTGCTGCCGTCGGTGCCGCCATCGGACTGCTGTTCGCCTTGGGCAATCGCGGCGATAACCTGGTCGATGCCGCGCGTCTCCTGGCCGACCCATCACCCGCCGAACCAGTCGGCAGCGTCGATCCTGCCCAAGACCCGCTGCTCGGTGCGCTGCACCGCTGGGCCTCCCCGGCAGGGCCGGAACCGGCGCAAGATATTCAGGGCAGGCTGCTCCGGGAGATACTGCAAGGGATCGTGCAAACCAAAGAACGGTCAGACGCCGATCCCGCCTCTGGGAACTTGACCCTGGACCCACACCAGGCCGTTTTGGACATCCTGGCAGCGACAGGAAAGAACCTCGCTGAGGACAAGTGGCAGGCGGCGCTGGAGCGGCTAGCCGGCGACCTGCGTGGCATTATTGGCCTCGGCAGCGACACGGTTTCGGATCTGCTGAACCGACATACCAAACCCTTTTCGCGCGGGCTCGTTTTGTTTTTCCTGCGTGAGGATTGCCAGGAACTAGTCGACTTTTCTCAGGCACTGCTGACCGACATGGACTTCGTGGTCGCCGCAGTCTTGTTCGGCGCCCGCTCCGGCTGGATGGGCCTGCCCGCGAAGGTGCGGGCTCATCCGGGGCTGCGCGAGGCCGCCTCCCACCGCATGGCGGCCTTGGCACAGCTTAACCGGCAGACCGAACTGGATCTCGGACCGGCGCCCGCCCGTATCCAGCCACTGCGGGAACTGCTTGGACCCGCTGAGCGCGCCTGGACTCCGCCCCAACAAGCGGCCGCCACCACGCTCGCCCGACATATGGGCTGGGGAGATGTCATGCACACGCGCATCAGCCTCGGCAAAGGCGACTACCGACTCCAGATCGACGGCCGCGGCGCGCATCTCCTGCTCGATGGCGAGGTCAAGGCCGTGACAACCGAGATCGACCAGGAAAGACTCTTCATACGGCTAACCGCGGCGGCGATACCGGTGAAGCTGGATGCTCAAGTCCGTGCAGCGCTCGGGCGGCATTAGGTCCTTGCGATGCAGATGATTCCGCCGACGCCCCACCGGACCCATAGCAGCGCCGAACTGCGTGTATTCGATCGACTCAAGGCCGCCTACCGCCAAGACGACAAACTCCAACTGATGGCCTTCCATTCGCTCAACCTGACGCACCATGCCTACAAGCGTTTCGGGGAGATCGACTTCCTGATCGTCGGTCGACCCGGGATCTTCGTCCTGGAGGTCAAGGGCGGCGGCGTCGCCTGCCACAATGGCTTCTGGGAATACACAGATCGCGCAGGGCAGGGACATACATCGCCGGAAGGCCCCTTCAGACAGGCCCAGTCCGCCCTGCACGGGCTGATGAGCAAACTCCAGAACAGATTCCCGGAGTCGATCTGGTCACAGTTCACCATTGGTTACGCAGTTGTTTTTCCAGACTGCGACTGGATGATCGCTGGGACGGAGTGGGATCCCGAGATGTTGGCGGATATGCGGACCTCCCGCAACCTCGAGCGCTGGTTGAGCGGACTCTTCGCGTATTGGCGGCGCAAGGACCCGCGGCAACGCCGGGAGCCAGACGACGACGCACTTGCTGCGGTGAAGCGCTTTCTGCGTCCGGAGTTCGATGTCGCAGTTCCGTTACATGTGCACGTGGAAGAGGTCGAGCGCCAGGTCGTGTCCCTCACCGAAGACCAGATGTGGATGGTCGATGTCGCCGAGGCCAATCCGCGGCTCCTCTGCTCCGGAGGCGCGGGGACTGGCAAGACCTTCCTGGCACTTGAGCTTGCCCGACGTTGGGCGGCAATGGGACTCAAGGTTCTGCTGACATGCCGCTCTGCGTGGCTCCGGCACTGGCTAGCTACACGTTTTGCGATCCCCGGAATTGCGGTCTCCATTGCTGATGCGGCGCCGCTGGCAGCCCGCCGGTTGGCGATCGACCGCTTCGACGCATTAATCGTCGATGAGGGCCAGGACCTCCTGAATTTGGTGACCCTGGATCGACTCGACGGCATTCTCGTCGGCGGCTTGGAGCGGGGCCGCTGGTGCTTTTTTCACGACATCAACAACCAGGCAGGGTACGTCGACTCGCCGCACCCGGACGCCCTTGACCGCCTGACAAGCTATGGCCCAGTCCTGGTGCCGTTGAAGACCAACTGCCGAAACACGCGGCAGATTCTGGAACTGGTCCAGGCATCGCTAGGGGCGGACATGGGTGTGCGCGGCACGGGGAATGGACCGCAAGTCCGACTCTGTCGCGTCAAATCTAAACCGGAGGCCGCCCGGATTCTTCAAGTAGAGCTTGAGCGCCTTATCAATCACGGCGGCTTGCAGCCGGACGCAATCAGCATCCTGTCGCCGCGGCCGTTTCCCGATTCAGCAGCCGCCTTGTTACCGGCGGGGCCGAATTCACCAATTCTGGTGCTCGATGAATATTCGATGCGCCATTTTCCTCCACCAGGCATCAGCTTTGCCGAGATCGCTCACTTTAAGGGACTCGAAAACGAGGCGGTAGTCGTCATCGACCTGGCCGATCCGCTGACTGATCCAAGCCCAGGCACGGAACACTATGTTGGAATGAGTCGGGCGCGGACGCTGCTGTCGTTAATTTACTCGGAACCTTGAGCAGCGCCGATGGACCCGGCGGCGGCGCCGGCCGCGAAGATCCGGAAGAGCGTTCGAGGGCGACTGGCTGCTGCGGTCGCCGGTGGACATCACCGCTCCGGCCGCCGCGCTGATCCAGCGCCGCTACACACTGCTCAGCCCCGCCGACATCGACTTGGGCTATGCCGGCCGCCAGCCGGCCGCCGACCCCCTCCACACCCGGCTCGCCGCGCTGACGACCGGGGATGTCTTATCTCTGCGTCAGGACGGTGACAGAATCTTACTCTGCGACCGCCAGGACGCCCCGGTCGGACGCCTCTCCCGGCGCGCCGCGGCCCTGTGGCTACCGCGGCTGCCGGCAGTCGAAGCCGCGCGGATCATCGCCCTGATGCGCCGCCGCCGCGACGACGGCGAAGGCGCGTATCGCGACACCTGCAGGGTGGAGACCTGGGAATATCCGCTGGTGGAGTTGATCTGGCGGATGGGCGACGACGACAGAAATCTTGTGGCACCGTCGGGAAACCAGGCGGCAAACCAAGCATCCTGACCCAGGAATACCGACCGGGTTTTCTGCGGAACCAGGAATTGACGATGGGCCAAGATCACTATCGCGTCTTGCCTGCCGCGCCTGGTAGGCATGGTAGGCATGGTAGGCGTGTTCTTTCTCGGAGAAGGCCTTCAGGGTGTTCATGGCGCGCCTCATCTCTTGGGTCTGCATCCAGGCGGGCAGTGCGTTCTCATCCAGACACTCCGCCTCTTTAAAGAACTTCAGCCACCGCTGCTGCTCGGTTTCGACCGCGTCGGCGGCGAATTTGCTCAGTTCCAGCAGCCAGATGCCACCATGGTCCAGAAAGACGTGTCCATGCGGGTCGCGCATCCGGAATACGTGGGCATAGTCCGGGTCATCCACGAACTCTGCGAAGACCCCTTCAGGCCGCCAGTTCGATGCGAATATGCCGCCCCAATGCCTTGGCGACCTTCTCCAGCGTCAGCAGGGTCACGGAGGTATTGTCCGGGTCCAATAACCGATCGAGGGCACTGCGGCTGGTGCCCATGCGCCGCGCCAAATCGGCCTTCGTCAACTGCTGTTGCGCCATTTCCTGCTCCACCCGAAAGGCGATGACGCGCTTGATGGCGATGGCCTCGGATTGCGCAAGCAGTTGTTCCTCTAAAAGAAAGGAATCGAGGCTGCTACCCATGTGCTCGTTCATTGATGCACCGCTTGTTCAGGGACCAAGCTCCGCTCTGCGGCGCTTGGCCAGGTCGAGGTCACTGGCCGGGGTCTTCTGGGATTTCTTGATGAATCCGTGCAGCAGAACCATGCGCCGGTCCGACACGGCAAAAATGATACGCGCGATTCGCTTGCTCCGGTCAGTCGTTCGTCCGATAGGATCTCGGATCCAGGACCAGGGAGGACGAGGGTCCCACTCGGGGTGATTGCCGCTTGCGGGTTACCGTCCTTGGCACTGGGTCCCGGCATCCTGCCGGGACGACGGGATCCGGGGTACCGCTTCGGCCGCCGTTCCGCCCGCGCGCCAAGTGCCGACCTTGAGGTGCCGAACGACATTCAGACCTTTGCGGCCTACCCATCAACCGCCAAACTCCAGATCGCGCCCCAGATTGCAGCCATAGAAGATCTCGGAGAGTTCGCGCCGCAGCAACCGCTCGATGTGCAGCTTGTCCGGTTCGTGCAGGTCTTTCTCCTCGATGCAAAAAAGGTAGTCGTCCATCTGGAAATGCTTGAGCACCATCTTGGTGTGGAAGAGGTTTTCCTGGTAGACGTTGACGTCGACCATCTGGTAGCGGTCCTGGGTGTCCTGCGACAGGTAGTTCTGGATCGAGGCGATATTGTGGTCGATGAAATGCTTGCGGCCCTTCACATCGCGCGTGAAGCCGCGCACCCGATAGTCCATGATCACGACATCCGACTCGAAGGAGTGGATCAGATAGTTCAACGCACGCAACGGCGAGATGCGCCCACAGGTGGACACGTCGATATCCGCACGGAAGGTGCTGATGCCGGTGGCGGGGTTGGTCTCGGGGTAGGTGTGGACCGTGATGTGGCTCTTGTCCAGGTGGGCAACCACGGCGTTCGGGACCAGGACTGGCTTGGCCAGGGGGCCGGGCTTGGCGTAGTTGGTGAGCTGCTCGGCCGCCACGGGCTCCTCGGAGATCAGCATGGTGACCGAGGCGCCCTGAGGTTCATAGTCCTGGCGGGCGACATTGAGGATGTTGGCGCCGATGATCTCGGTCACATCGGTCAGGATAGCGGTCAGGCGGGCCGCGTTGTAGGCATCGTCGATGTACGCGATGTAGGCGTCACGCTGGGCTTCAGACTCCGCGTAGCAGACGTCGTAGATGTTGAAGCTCAGGGTCTTGGTCAGATTGTTGAAGCCGTGCAGACGCAGCTTCTTGAGGGGGGTCGGCATATGGGGAAACCTCCGGGATGCGCAGGTGCGCATCCTAGCAGGATGTAGGGAAAGTCTAAGTCCCTTGACGGGTCGCGGGATTATTCATCGGATCGCTGGTCTGCCGCCACCGCACGAACCACCCTGATCGCACCCCTGGTGCCCAGGTCGGGCGGGGGCAACGCGGCCTCGATCAAGATTCCGGCCGCTTGGGTTCGCCGGTGCGTAGTCAGGCCATCCTGGCCTGACACCGTCAGGGCTGGAAGCCCTGACTACGCATGCCGTTGGCCAGGATTACGATCAAGGCCGTAGCGCGGCGGGCGCGCATGACCGCAACCGACCGCCGGACACCGACGACGCAACGCGCGTGCTCGCTTCAAAGATTGGAGCGTGTAGGATAGGGCTGGACGCACCGCCAGCCGCGAAAAAACCAGAATCAAGATGATCGAGAACCTGACCCTGGCCGATTTGTGCCAATCCACGGCACCTGTCACCCTGTCGCCGGACGACCCGCTTTACCTGGCCATCGCCACGATGACCGAGCGCCATCTGAGCTCCGTGGTGCTGGTACGCGCGGGTCGACCGGTCGGCATCTTCACCGAGCGCGATGCGTTGACGCTGGTCGCCGGCGGCGATTACGACCTGGACACCCCGCTGGAGACCTTCCGGTCTCCCGATCTCCTCACCGCCTCGGCCCGGTTGTCCTTCGTGGACGGCTATGTGCTCATGTCCCAGCGCGGTTATCGGCATCTGGTGCTGGTGGATGCGCAAGGCGCGCTGTGCGGCGTCGTCACCGAAACCGATTTCAGCCGCGCCTTAGGGGTCGACGAGTTCCTGGAGCCACGCACCGTCGCGGACCTGATGACCCGCAATCCCTTGGCCCTGCCGCCGGACATGCATGTTGCGCAGGCGCTCGCGTGCATGGCCGAACGGAGCATCAGTTCCATCATCGTCGCCGACCAGGAGCGGGCGGTCGGCATCCTGACCGAGCGCGACGCCATCGGCCTCATCGGCTCGGGTCGGGACTTGGCAGCGATCCCGCTCGCCGCGGCGATGTCGCGGCCGCTGCACCGCGTACGACCGGATCAAGCGGCCCATGCGGCCAGTCTTCAGATGCAGGCGCTGGGGGTGCGGCGTCTCGTGGTCGAAGATGCGTGCGGACGCCTGGTCGGTATCCTCACCCGCCATGACCTGGTCAAGGATATCCAGGGCGTTTATCAGCGACTACTACAGCGATTGCTCGCCCATCAGGGCAAGGACATCAGCGACTTGCGCCGCGCTCAGGAGGGACTGCTGGAAGCCCAGGCACTGACCCATCTGGGGAGTTGGGAGCTCGATCTGGTGCACGACCGGCTCACCTGGTCAACCGAAGCCTACCATATCTTCGGGCTGCCGCCCGCCACCCCGCTAACCCTCGATGACTTTCTTGCTCTGGTCCATCCGAACGACCGGGAGCGGGTGGTAGGGGCCTATCGGCACTCTGTGGAGCGTCTGGAGCCGTACGACATCGAGCACCGCGTGTGCCGACCCGACGGCGGCGAACGCTGGGTACGCGAGCGCGGCGTCCACCGCGCCGATGAAGCCGGGCGCGCCATCCGCACCCTGGGCACCGTCCATGACATGACCGATGACCGCGCGGCACGCGCGATCATCGAAGAACGCACCTACCAACTCGGCCAGCGCGTCAAGGAGCTCAAGGCGCTTTACGGCATCATGCGCACCCTGGCCGCATCGGATCTCAACCTGCCGCCGGCACTGACCGCGGTGACTGAACTGCTGCCGCCCGCCTGGCAACATCCAACGCTGGCACGGGTGCGGATCGAGGTCGATGACTGCCTGATCGAGACGCCGGGCTTCCGCGTGACTCCCTGGATGCAGCACGCCGCGATTCGGGTCGGCGCCGCGCAGCGCGGGGCACTGCGCCTGGCCTACCTGACGGCTCCGCCGCAACAGGGAACCACGGGTCCGGATCGCCCGTTCGCGGCTGAAGAGGATCGATTGCTGGAGGCCGTCGCCATCGAACTCGGCCGGTTCCTGCGGCGGACCGACGCGGAGCGCGCACTGCGCGAGAGCGAGGAGAAATATCGCTGGATCTTCGAATCCAGCCGCGACGGCATCTGGCTGATCGATCTCGAGACCGGCAAGGCCCTGGCCAATCAGGCGGCCGCGCGGATGTTGGGCCTGACCGACCCGGCCGCCCTGCGCCACCGCCACCCCGCGGAGTTCTCCCCCGCCGTGCAGCCCGACGGCGTACCCACCACGCAGCGCCGGCAGGACATCATGGCGGCGCTGGAGGCGCACGGCAGTTTCCGCGGCCCCTGGGAGCACCAGCGGGCGGATGGGTCTTGCTTCCCGACCGAGGTCACCATCACCCGCGTCCCCTACCGCGGTCGCCAGGCACTGATCTCCTTCACCCGCGACCTCACCGAGGAACGGGCCGCGCAACAGCAGCAACGCCTCATCAACACGCTGTTTGACAGCACCAGTGAAGGGATATTGATTACCGATGCGGACAATCGCATCGTCGCCGTCAACCCCGCCTTCACCGTCATCACCGGCTTCAGCCCGCGGGAGGCCATCGGCCAGGATCCGCGCCTATTGGGCTCCGGGCGTCATGATGCCGCCTTCTTCCATGCCCTGTGGGATCAACTGTCACTGACTGAGGCTTGGAGCGGCGAGATCTGGAATCGGCGCAAGAACGGCGAGATCTACCCGGGGTGGCTCAATATCAATCAGGTGCGCGGCGCGGACGGCCGCGTGCTGCAACACATGGCGCTCCTCAGCGACCAGAGTGTCGCGCGCCGTTCCGCCGCGGAGATCGAATTCCTAAGCCATCATGACCCGCTCACCGGGCTGGCCAACCTCACCCTGCTGCGCATCCAGCTCACCGATGCCCTGGAACTGGCGCGCGCCGAACAACGGCGGCTGGCCTTGCTGGTCATGGACCTGGACCGCTTCGCGGACGTGGTGGCCAGCCATGGGCACTTGGCCGGGGACGCGGTCTTGCGCGCTATCGGCCTGCGGCTCACGGCCGAGGCGCAGCCCGCAGACATCGTCGCCCGCCTGGCCGGCGATACGTTCGTGATCGCCCGCCCGATCGACGCCGGCCTGGACGCGGCCGCCCTCGCCGCCCGCGCGACCCAGACCCTGTTCAGCCGGCCGCTGGACCTGAGCGGTTTACCGGGCCTGGCGATTACCGCCAGCCTCGGGGTGGCGGTGTTCCCTGGCGACGGCAACAGTGTCACCAGCTTGCTGCGCAACGCCGAGTCCGCCCTGCACGGTGCCAAGACGGCCGGGCGCAACGGCATCGCCTTTTATCGCCCAGAGATGACCCAGGCCGCACGGCGGCGCGTCGAGGTCGAGTGGGCCTTACGCCGCGCGCTGGCCGCCGGCGAGTTCCGCCTGCACTACCAACCGATCGTCGCCATCAAGACCGGAGCCATCACCGCCGTGGAGGCCCTGATCCGCTGGCAGCACCCGCGCGACGGACTGCTGCTGCCCGGCGCCTTCATCGAGGCGATCGAGCACAGCGATCTGGTCCATCCGGTCGGACGCTGGGTCCTGGAGCAAGCGGTCACGCAGGCGCGGGAGTGGCTGCGGCTGCGCCGGGTCCGTATCTCGGTGAACATCTCCGGTCCACAGATCGCCGCCGGCACCCTGGCACGTGATCTCAAGGTGGTCCTCGATGCGGGCGGGCTGGACCCGGAACTGCTGGAGATCGAAGTGCTGGAGCGTATCCTGCTGCGCGATCCGGATCAGGCATTGGAGGAACTCAACCGCGTGCGCGATCTGGGTGTCGCCATCGCGCTGGACGACTTCGGCACCGGCTACTCCAGTTTGAGCTATCTGAAGCGTCTGCCGGTCGACTACCTCAAGATCGACCAGACCTTCATTCAGCACCTGGTGAGCGAACCGGGGGACGCGGCCATTGTCCGCGCGACCATCGCCATGGCCCATAACCTCGGAATCCAGGTCATCGCCGAGGGGGTGGAAACCGAGGGCCAACTGAACTTCCTGGCCGGCATCGGGTGCGACTTCGCCCAAGGCTTCCTGCTGTGCTGCCCGGCCGCCCCGGACGTCATCGCCGCGCACCTGACCGATGGATTTCCGCTGGCACTGCCGACGCGCGTGCGCGATGCCCGCACCTGCAAGGTGCTGATCGTCGAAACGGATGAAAGCCTGCGCCATTGGCTGCGGCAGGAACTTGCCACCCAGGGTTGCCGCCCACATACGGTCGGCGACCTGGATGCCGCCTGGGAGTATCTGGCGCGGGAAGACGCCCATGTACTCCTGATCGATCACCGTCCGCCGCTCATCACCGCCGTCCCGTTTCTGGAACGGGCGCGGCGACTCTATCCCAAGGTCGTCCGCATCCTGATCGCCGATTGCCCGAACGCGGCCCTGCTGCTGGCGGCCGTCAACCAGGGTGGGGCCTTCAAAGTGCTGGACCGGCCGCTGAGCGCCCGTCAGGTCCGTGAGGCGGTCAGCGAGGCCCACGCGCGTGCCCGCGCGCTGCGGCGCGGCGATGCGGCGGGGAGCGGTGTCGAACGCGATAACGGACACCGATGACTGCATCGATGAATGCCGGCCCCTTGGCGGTCCCACCGCACGCACTGGAAGATCTACGCGGCCGGGTGACTTCTGCCGGCAAAGCGCCGCGGCCGTCGCTCAGGCGTTGCGGGCGCAATACCCGAACAAGGTCGACGACATCAGGATCGCCGAGATGCTCGCCATTGCCCGCCGCGCCTTGGAGCGGGGGCGTCCCCGCCCCCGACTCCTCCGGGGCGGGACGCCCCGGCTCCTTTCTCCCCTGCACTGTCATCGTTCTGGACGAGATCCAGCAATACATCAACGAGCCGGGGCATCCCGCCCCGGATTACGCGGAAGCTGAACGCCCTTACCCCTTTGAAGCGGGGCGGGACGCCCCGCCTCCCTTCGTAAACCCCTACGCAGACATCCAAGTCACCAGCAACTCACTCCCCCATTGGCAACAAGGCGAAACCTGGATCTTCGTCACCTGGCGCCTCGCCGACTCACTACCCGCCGACAAGCTCCGCGCCTGGCAAGAGGAAAAGCAAGCCTGGCTCGCCCATCACCCGGAACCCTGGAACCCGGCCACGACCGGCGAATACCACGAGCGCTTCACCAGACGCATTGAGGACTGGCTCGATGCCGGTCACGGCGCCTGTATCCTGCGTGAGCCGGCAGTACGACGCAACGTCACGGATGCCTTGGCCTTTTTCGATAGTCAGCGCTACGAGTTGGGCGACTGGGTCGTCATGCCCAACCATGTCCATGTGCTGTTCCGTCCTTTGGGCGAGCATCGGCTACCCGATATCCTGCAATCCTGGAAGAGCTTCACTGCCAAGGCGATCAACAAGGCCCTGGGGCGTACCGGTTCAGTCTGGCAGGAAGACTACTGGGACCGGCTGATACGCAACGAGCGTCACCTCAATGCGGTGCAACGCTATATCGCTGGGAATCCGGCGAAGGCGGGTTTGCGTGAGCGTGAGTGGAGCGGACGTTTCTTGCAAAGGAGTGGGGGCGTCCCGCCCCCCAAAAGAGACGGGGCGTCCCGGAGGACTTGAGCGCCACCGAGGCCGTCGCCGCCGTACTGCGGGCCAACCTGCATGGGTTAGACCGAAGTTCCCCTCTGGAAAGCACGATAGTCACCTGTCGTCTGCCTGACTGCCAGGCGTGCGCTGCTCGCTGCTGCTTGGAGCGGGGGCGTCCCGCCCCCGACGCCGGGGCAGGATGCCCCGGCTCCTTTGAACGAACTCGCGCTACTGGCTGCGACGAGGGCAGAATCGAAGACCATTGAGGACTGGCTACGCGACGAATTCTTTGAGCAGCACTGCGAGAGCTTCCACCGCCGCCCCTTCGTCTGGCACCTCTGGGACGGTCGCAAGGATGTCGTCAACGCCGAACTCAGCGGCTGACGCGGACGATCCGGATCACCAGCGGGATCTGCCGCAGCCGCCGCATGATGCGCGCCAGATGGCGGCGACTGCGCACGCCGACCAGGAACTCCAGGGCGGTGGTCATGCCGTCCCGATCCTTCGACTGGACATTCTCGATGTTCGAGCCCTGTTCGGCGATGGCGGCGGCGACCATCGCCAGGGCGCCGCGGCGATTGTTGATCTCGACCCGGATCTCGACCGGAAAGTCGCCGTCCGGCTCCGGCGCCCACTCGACCTGCAGCCGTTTGTCCCGCTTGGTCTCCAGACTGCCGAGGTTGCGGCACTCCTGACGGTGGACCACGATGCCGCGCCCCGGGCTGAACAGAGCGGCGATGGGGTCGCCTGGGATCGGGCGGCAACAGCGCGCGAAGGTGACCACCATGCCCTCGGTGCCGCGGATCGCGAGCCGATGGGGGTGGAGATCGGCTCCGGGGGCGTGCTCGGGCGCGGGCAACTCCCCGTCACCGCCGGCCAGCCGACGCGCGACCAACAGCGGCGAGCGATTGCCCAGTCCGATCTCCGCGAGCAGGGCCGCGATCTCCGGGAGGCCGGCTTCCTCCAGGTAGACACTCAGGCGGACCGGATCGACCCGGTCGACCTCGGTTCCCAGACCGGCCAGCTCCGCGTTCAGCAGGCGCCGCCCCAGGGCCTCGGCCTCGAGTTGCTTGAGGTTCTTGAGGAAGCCGCGAATGCTCGCCCGCGCCTTCCCGGAGACGACGAAGTTGAGCCAGGACGGGTTGGGTTTGGCCCCCGGCGCGGTAATGATCTCCACGGTCTGGCCGCTGCGCAGGGGGGTGTTGAGCGCCGCCATCCGCCGATCGATGCGCGCCGCCACGCAGGTGTTGCCGATATCCGAGTGGATGGCATACGCGAAATCCACGACCGTGGCCCCGCGCTTGAGCGTGAGGATACGGCCCTTGGGCGTGAAAACGTAGACCTCGTCCGGGAACAGGTCGACCTTGACGTGCTCCAGGAACTCGACCGAGTTGCCGGCACTGCGCTGCATGTCCAGCAGGTTCTGGAGCCACTCGTTGGCCAACGCCAGGGCCGGCGCTGAACTCTGACTTCCGCTCTTGTACATCCAGTGCGCCGCGATCCCCGATTCGGCGCTGCGCTGCATGGCCGCGGTGCGGATCTGAATCTCGATGGGAACGCCCTGAGGGCCAAACAGCACCGTGTGCAGCGATTGGTAACCGTTGGCCTTGGGGATCGCGATATAGTCCTTGAAGCGCCCGGGCACCGGCTTGTAGAGGTTGTGGACCTGACCCAGCACCCGGTAACAGGTATCGACCCGATCCACGGTC
This sequence comes from Lamprocystis purpurea DSM 4197, assembly GCF_000379525.1. Lineage (GTDB taxonomy): Bacteria > Pseudomonadota > Gammaproteobacteria > Chromatiales > Chromatiaceae > Thiodictyon > Thiodictyon purpureum. Next base: position 13,488 of record NZ_KB902558.1, read on the forward strand.
ACCCGCAGCCCGAAGACGTCCACCAGGTCGGAGAAAGACCGCCGCTTATCGCGCATCTTGCGGTAGATGCTGTAAAGGTTCTTACAGCGCCCGGTCACCTCACCCGGGATTTCTTCCTGCGCAAGCCGCCGCTTGAGTGCCGTCTCGACCGTGGCCAGCAGTTCGGACCGCTCGCCGGCAGCCTTCTGCACCGCCCGTTCCAGCACCAGGTGACGCCACGGCCAATAGTGACTGAAGCCCAGTTCCTCCAACTCGACCCGGATGCTGTTGATGCCGAGGCGGTTGGCGATGGGGGCAAAAATCTCGAGCGTCTCACGGGAAATCCGCCGCCGCGCCTCGGACCGCATCACCCCCATGGTGCGCATATTGTGCAGGCGGTCGGCGAGCTTGATCAGAATCACCCGAATATCGCGGGTCATGGCCAGCAGCATCTTTTGCAGGCTGGCGGCCTGCGCCTCGGCACGGGACGCGAAATCGATCTGGGACAGCTTGCTGACCCCGTCGACCAGTTCCGCGATCTCGTCGTCGAAGCCCGCGGAAAGATCTTCCTTGGAGACCGGGGTATCCTCGATGACGTCGTGCAATAGGGCGGCGATCAGGCACTTGTAGTCCATGCGCATCTCGCCCAGGGTGCGCGCCACCGCCAGCGGGTGGTAGATGTAAGGCTCCCCTGATTTACGTTTTTGCCCCTCGTGGGCTTCGGCCCCAAACAGATACGCGCGGTAGACCTCGCTGACCTGCTCGGGCGGGAGATACGACTCCAGGTAAGCGCACAGGTCGCTGATCAGATAGCGCGGTGGACCACTCAAGTCGGACTCGCGGGCTTAGGCGATTGCCGGAAACCGCTTCAATCCTTATCGGTATCCAGTTCGCGCAGTTCGGCGGCGAGTTCCAACGCCAGGCGTTGCTCCAGGGCCGCCGCGCTCTCATCGATGTGCTTCTGCGCGGCCTGCACGAACTCGTTGGTGATATGGCCCTCGGCGATCTCGCGCAGTGCCATGACGGTCGGCTTGTCCTTCTGCCACGGCAGCGTGGGTTCGACCCCGTTGGCCAGCTGGCGCGCCCGTTTGGTGGCGAGCAGGACCAGGGAGAATCGGTTATCCACGTGTTTGAGGCAATCCTCAACGGTAATTCGGGCCATGTGTCTCTTACTCCAAGTAAGGTGTTCGGCATCAGGCAAACGTGGCCAGTAGCCGACTTTTTCGGTTAGCTTAACATAGACGGAACGGTCTTTAGTTTTCGGTTTTTCGTTTTTAGTTAACGCTTATCAAGCATCGACTGACGAAAAACGAGAAACGAAAAACCAACAACGACGGGGATCCGATCCCAGCCGGTTTCGGGCTCACGCTCAGACCGGCGGCAAGTCGGCAAACAGCTGCTCCACCTGCCCCCGCCGCCGCGCGGCCCGCAGCCGCTCGGCGGCAACGATGGCGGCCAGGTCGGCGAGCGCCGCGTTGAAGCGATCGTTGATGACCACGTAGTCATACTCGCGCCAATGGGCCATGTCGGCACGCGCCTCGGCCAGCCGACGGGCGATCACGGCCTCGCTGTCGGTGCCCCGGCCGCAGAGGCGGCGCTCAAGTTCGGCCCAGGATGGCGGGAGTATGAAGACGCTCACCGCCTGCGGAAAACGCGCTCTGACCTGGCGCGCGCCTTGCCAATCGATCTCCAGGATCAGACCGCGTCCGGGACGCAGCCCCAGGCGAACGTCCGCCTCACGGGTTCCGTACAGATTGCCGTAGACTTCCGCATACTCCAGGAAGGCCCCCGCGGCAATCTCGGCACGCAGTGTCGGCAGGTCGCGGAAGTGGTAATGCACCCCATCCCGCTCGCCGGAGCGCGGCGGCCGGGTCGTGGCCGAAACCGACAGGGCCAGGTGCGGATCACGCTCCAGTAGGGCCTTGACCAAGCTGGTCTTACCGGCACCGGACGGAGCCGAGACGATGAACAGGATACCTTCGTGCATCAGCGCGCCTCCGTCAACCGATCATCGTTCATCGCAGCAGTTCCAAATTTGGTTCGCCGCCGCCGACCGCGTGCCGACGGCGAGGCCGATGGTGGATGCGCTGCGCTTATCCACCCTACTCGAGGTTCTGGATCTGTTCGCGCAGTTGCTCGATCAGCACCTTCATCTCGACCGCCTCACGCGTCACTTCCACGTCGGCGGACTTGGAGCCGAGGGTGTTCGCCTCCCGATTCAATTCCTGCATGAGAAAATCCAGCCGCCGGCCGACCGGCTCATCACGGGTCAGGACGGCCCGGACCTCGGCGACATGGGCCTCCAGGCGGTCCAATTCTTCGTCGACATCCAGGCGCGCGGCGACAAGCGCCAGTTCCTGTTCGAGACGCCCCGCGTCCAGTTCAGCGCGCAACTCCACGAAGCGGTCGGCCAGCCGCTTGCGCACCCCGGCCATGACCTGGGGCAGCCGCGCGCGCACGCGCACCACGGACTCCTGCAGCCGCTCGCAGCGCTCGCGCAGGAGCGCGGCCAGGCGCTCACCCTCGCGGGCGCGGGTTTGCAGGAGCGTGGTGAGCGCCTGATCCAGCAACTGCAGGGCGGCATCCGTCACTTGGTCCAGATCCCGCTCCTGCTCCTGGATCACCCCAGGCCAGCGCAGCAGATCGAACGCCGAGGGTTCCGCGGAGCGGCCGATCAGCGACGAAATCTCATCCCCGGCCGCCAACAGTTGCTCCACGTAAGCGCGGTTGACGCGCAGGCTGCCGACCACCCCGATGGCGGGGTCGTAACGCAGGGTACAGTCCACCTTGCCGCGTTGCAGCCGCTTTGCCAGGCGGTCGCGCACCGCTGTTTCCAGGACGCGCAGTTCCTCGGGCAGGCGGATATGGGGTTCGAGGAACCGGTGGTTGACACTACGCAGTTCCCACGCCAGCTCGCCGAATGGCCCACCTTGGGTCTCCCGCGCGAAAGCGGTCATACTCTTGATCATCCCGGATGCCTCAGGTTGCGGGGGGAAGACGCCCGCGGCGACTCGACGCAACAGCGCAGATTGCGGACGCGGATAACGCTATCATACCCGTTCGTCCGACCCAGGTGAGCACACCCGTCAACGCACTCAAGTGAACGTCCGCAGCGTCAACACCCAGAGATCCCTCCCAGAGTATCGACAGGATCGGCATTCATCGTCATGACCGCCGCGCGCGAAAGCCTCCCACACGACACCCTGCTCGGCAGCTATCGTATCCTCGAGACGATCGGCAAGGGCGGGTTCAGCTTGATTTATCTGGCGCGGACCGAGGAGACCGGGGACGAAGTGGTCATCAAGGAGTTCATGCCAAAAAAGATCGCCACCCGGGATCAGCGCCGGCAAGTGGTGCCCATCGAGCCGCAGTACACCGAGAACCTGCAGCGCGGGCGCAAGCTCTTCTTCCAGGAAGTGAAGGCGCTGGCCTCGCTGCGTCACCCCAACATCGTGCGCGTCCTGGACTTCTTCCTGGCCAACCAAACCGGTTACCTGGTGATGCCGAACGAACGCGGACGCAACCTCGGAAGCTATATCCAGGAACGCCGGGGCGGCTTGAGCACCACGTTCCTGTTGGACGTGTTCATGCCGATCCTGGACGCCCTGGCCTTGCTGCACGCGCGCTCGATGCTGCACCTGGACGTGAAACCGGGGAATATTCACCTGCGCCATGGCAACCAACCCTTACTGCTCGACCTGGGTGCCGTGCACCCCCTCAGCCGCGGTCGCGCCGGCGGCGGCCAAGTGATCACCGCCGGGTATTCGCCGGTCGAGCAGTACTATCGCGGCGGTCGGGTCGGCCCCTGGACCGATGTCTACGCGGTTGGCGCCAGCATCCGCACCTGCATGGAAGGTCGTACGCCGCCCCCGGCCATCGACCGTCATCAGGAGGACAAGCTGATCCCCGCCACGGTGGAGCTCAAGAACCGCTATCCTGCTTTTTTGTTGGAGGCGGCCGATTGGTCGATGGCCATGGACCCGACCAAACGCCCGCAGGACGCGGCCGAGCTCCTGGCGTACCTGACGCGCCATGTCGGCAACCTGCCGCACTCCGAGTTCTCGCAACTGGATCAGAATAACCGGCTCAAGGACGCCGCCCAGGATGCGGCAGACCAGCCGCAATAACCGCCACCGCACAAGAGACTGCCGCCCCATGCGCCCATCAGCACGTCAACCGGACGCCTTGCGCCCGATCCGCTTCACCCGCGGCTACACCAGTCACGCCGAGGGCTCGGTGCTGGTGGAGTTCGGCGCCACCCGGGTGCTCTGCACCGCCAGCGTCGAGGACCGGGTACCGCCCTTTCTGAAGGGCCAGGGTAAGGGCTGGATCACCGCCGAATACGGCATGTTGCCGCGGGCGACGCACGAACGCAGCCCCCGCGAGGCGGCTCGCGGCAAGCAGGGCGGACGCACCCTCGAAATCCAGCGTCTGATCGGCCGCTCGCTACGCGCCGCGGTGGACCTGACGCAACTCGGTGAGCGTACTGTAACCCTGGACTGCGATGTGCTTCAGGCCGATGGCGGCACCCGCACCGCGGCCATCACCGGCGCCTGGGTGGCGCTCTACGATGCACTCGGCGGGCTGCGGGCGAACGGCGCGCTGTCCGTCGATCCGCTGCGCACCCAGGTGGCCGCGGTCTCAGTCGGTATCTACGCGGGGCAACCGGTGCTGGATCTGGACTACGCCGAGGATTCCAACGCCGATACCGACTTGAACCTGGTGATGGACGGCGACGGACGGTTCATCGAGGTGCAGGGGACCGCCGAGGCCGAGCCCTTCACCCGCGCGCAATTGGACGCCCTGCTCGAACTGGGGGCCGCGGGAATTCGCCGGCTTCATGCGCTGCAACGTGAAGCCCTGGGCCTCTGACATGACGCAATCCCACCGCGGCGAGTCCATCGTGCTGGCCAGCAACAACCCCGGTAAGGTGCGCGAGTTCGGCCAACTGCTGGCCGCCGCGCGCATCCACGTGATTCCCCAGGGTGAGCGGGGCGTGCCGGAGGTCGCGGAAACCGGCCTCACCTTCGTCGAAAACGCCATCCTCAAGGCGCGTAACGCCGCCCGCTTCAGCGGCCTGGCAGCGCTGGCCGACGACTCGGGGATCGAGGTCGACGCCCTGCACGGCGCGCCGGGGATCTACTCCGCCCGCTTCGCCGGACCAGGCGCCTCGGACACCGACAACCTGGCCAAGCTCCTGCTGGACCTGGAGCAAGTCCCGGATGCGCAGCGCACCGCACGCTATCACTGCGTCCTCGTCTACCTGCGCCATGCCGATGATCCCACACCCCTGATTTGCCAGGGCACCTGGGAGGGACTCATCGGGCGCGCGCCCCGCGGCGACGCGGGTTTCGGCTATGACCCGATCTTCATCGTCCCAAGCCACGGCTGCACCGCCGCCGAGTTGGCACCGGAGGTGAAGAACCGGCTCAGCCACCGCGGCCAGGCCTTGCGCCAGTTGCAGCACTTGCTGGACGGCACGGCGGCGGCCGCGGTGCCGGATCGATGAGCGCGACGCCAAGATGACCGCCGACACCATCGCCTCCCGGCTGGCGGCGGTTAAGGCCCGGATCCTGGCGGCGGCCCTGGCCGCCGACCGTGAGCCGGAGTCGGTGCGTCTGATCGCGGTGAGCAAACGGCAAGGCGCCGACGCCATCCGCGCGGCCTTTGTCCAGGGTCAGCACGCCTTCGGCGAAAGCTATCTCCAGGAGGCACTGGACAAGCAGGCACTGCTCACGGACCTGCCGATCGAATGGCACTTCATCGGTCGGGTCCAGGCCAACAAGACGCGCCAGCTCGCCGCCGGGTTCGACTGGGTGCACGGGCTGGCGGATCGCGGACATGCGCGACGCCTGAGTGAACACCGGCCCATCGACCGCGCACCGCTCAAGGTCTGCATCCAGGTGAACCTGAGCGGCGAAGCGAGCAAGGGCGGCGTGGCACCGGACGCCGCGTCCGATCTGCTCGCGGCCTGCGCCGGACTGCCGGGGCTGCGCGTGATGGGGCTCATGACGCTGCCGGCCCCCTGCGCCGACCCGCGCGAACAGCGCGAACCGCTGCGCGCGCTGCGGCTGCTGCGCGATCGGCTCGCCACGCCGGATCAGCCGCTGGCCTGCCTGTCGATGGGGATGTCCGACGATCTGGAGGCGGCGATCCTGGAAGGGGCCACCCTGGTGCGGATCGGCACGGCGGTATTCGGGGCGCGCCCCTATAATAGCAGCAACCCCTGAGGTCGCTGGACGGCCGTCGCGTCGGACATAACGCACCGCGCCGTGGACAGCCCTCGATCCTGAACTTGTCCCAAGTCGGTTTTTTATCCAGCTATGCCAACGAGCAAACCCAGCATCGCCTTCATCGGCGGCGGCAACATGGCGAGCAGCCTGATCGCGGGCCTGATCGCCGACGGCTATCCCCCCGCTGCCCTCTGCGTCGCCGAGCCGGACGCGACGCGACGCGAGGACCTGCGCGCGCGCTTTGGCGTGCGCACCGTCGCGGACAATCGCGAAGCCCTCGCCGGGGCCACCACCCTGGTTCTGTGCGTCAAGCCGCAACTGGCGCCGGCCGTGTGTCGGGAAATCGGCAATCTGGTGTGCCAGCTCGGACCCCTGGTGATTTCGATCATGGCCGGGGTGCCGGAAGCGGCGATCCAACGGTGGCTGGGCTCGCCGGTGCCGGTGGTCCGCTCGATGCCCAACACCCCGGCCATGGTTCAGACCGGGGCCATCGGGCTGCACGCCAGCCCCGAGGTCGGCGATGACGGACGCAATCGGGCCGAGACCATCCTGCGCGCGGCCGGACTTACCCGCTGGGTCGAGGATGAGGCCCAGATCGACGCGGTTACCGCCATCTCCGGCAGCGGCCCGGCCTATTTCTTCTTACTCATGGAGGCGCTGGAACAGGCCGGAATCGACCTCGGACTGGACGCCGAGACCGCCCGCCTGCTGACCATCCAGACCGCGCTGGGGGCCGCCCGCATGGCGGTGGAGAGTGACGCGCCGCCGGCCCAACTGCGCGCGCAGGTCACCTCCCCCGGCGGCACGACCGAACGCGCCCTGGCGGTATTCACCGAGGCGGGGCTGAGCGAACTGGTGGGCCGCGCCGCGCATGCCGCCCGTGAACGCGCGGTCGAGATCTCCAAGACGCTGATGGAGCAATCATGAGCGGTTCCTATCTGACCAACCCCCTGGTCTTTCTGATCCAGACCCTGTTCGGGCTCTACATCGCGATCGTCATGATCCGCTTCCTGTTGCAATGGGCACGGGCGGACTTCTACAACCCGCTCTCGCAGTTCATCGTCAAGGTCACCTCGCCGGTCTTGCGGCCACTGCGTCAGGTGATCCCGAGCCTCGCCGGGATGGATACCGCCTCCATCGTGCTCGCCTGGCTGCTCAAGACCGCGGAACTGGCCCTGCTGGCGGCACTGCTGGGCTTCAGCGCCTTCCCCATCGGGGCGCTGCTCTGGTCGGTGCCGGCGCTGGTCGAGTTGATTATCAACATCTTCCTGTTCGCGGTGTTCATCCGTGTCATTCTGAGTTGGGTGAACCCCGGCACCTACAATCCGGGCGTCGCACTCCTATCTCGGCTGACTGACCCCATCATGCGCCCGGCCCAACGCGCACTGCCGCCGATCAGCGGCATCGACCTCTCGCCCATGCTGGTCATGATCGGTCTGGTGCTCTTGCAAATGCTGCTGGTACCGCCGCTGAAATGGCTGACGGGGAGTCCGTTTTGAGGTGACACGCTCGCCTGAAAACCCTTGACTAAGGAACAGCCTTAGCGTCTGCGTCGTTGTCGTAATCGAGCGGATGACACCCGCGAGGATGCGCCCGCACCACGTCGTTTCGCGGTCCCGTGCAAGCGATCAAAGCCCTTCAAACGCTGAGCCGCCTGGTATGCCCAGGCGGCCTTGATCATCGTTCCAGCCGTAGGGTGGACAAGCGCTAGCGCAGTCGGACTGCGCTGCGCTTGTCCACCCTACGATGTCCCGTGGCCGGAACCGTGATCAAGGCCGCCCAGGCGACTGAGCGAATCGACACCCGATCGACGGTGGAACTGGCCCAAGTCCAGCACGACCCGGCGCGCTTCACCGGGCAACCGGTGCGCTGGGGCGGGACCATCATCGCCGTCCACAATCACCCAGACAATACCGAGATCAAGGTACTGGCCCGGCCTTTGGATCCCGCCGGAGCACCGCGCGCCGGGAGCGAAGGCCAGGGCCGATTCATCGCCCGCGTCGGGAGTTTTATCGAGCCGGCGGAGGTTGATGTGGCGCGACATCCGCGCCCTGGAACAGTAGCGGGCGGCCGATAATCCCATACGAACACAATTGATAACACACCCTAGAATGACCTTGACACCCTGGCGAGACGGGCTAGTATTTTAGCCGATGTGATTGGGTTTCGTAGTCTTCAAATGTTGTCGCCAAATCATGGACAACCAGGCCGCGATCTCTATTGCTATGCGCCGGATGGTGGAAACCTCTCGCACCGATGGGTTTCGGCCCGCGACAGGCGCCACTTTGCGCTAACTCAATCCCGAGATAATAGGCAAAGCACGGCCCCGACGACAGCGATTCTGCATTAAGAACCGTGAATTGGAATCAACCCAGTTCACCGAGCTTGCGTGATTGATTGCTCCACCAACCACCTCTGGAGGTCGTCATGTCCCTCTCCGTTAAGATTTCCGACTCAAAGTTCGTCTATTCCGGCAAGAGCTACTTTCGAGGCGGTTGCGAAGACGTCAATCTTGTCTCCTTTGGAGACATTTGCGCTGCGGCGTTTTTCGCGGACGCGCCGGAACCCGGGGTCGGCGCCAGGTGGGCTGACGCACAGGCATTTCCTGGCGAGCATCGGCGAAATCGGGTCGCCGGGGCGCCCATTTGAGAATTATTCTCAACAACCCTGTCCCGCGGACAGCCGCGCCCGCAGGCGACGCGCGAGCGGCCTGGCCGGACGTGGCAGTCGGTGAGGGGCTATCCGGTCGCGGGGATGGGCTGAACCAGCGAACGCATTTGTTCGAGGCGACCGGCTTTGACGTG
>NZ_KB902559.1 GCF_000379525.1 Lamprocystis purpurea DSM 4197
CGCGGTGGCTGGGGCAGCGCCAAACCGCTGCGATGAACGTCGGCACGACAACTTAAATTCGGGGGAAAACTGTCCTGGACATGGGGTCCACTATATACCCGGCGGCGGTTCCCCGTGTCGCTTCGGCCCGCCGTGAGCTCTGGCTGATTGAGCGGGGGCAGTCCCAAACCAGCGTCAGGCGATTTTTCTCCGCCTATGACTTTTTATGCTGCTTGCCGCCGCGGCTCGCGCGACTGCCGCTGCGCCTGATCATGACCCCGCGCTGGCTCCCGGCAAAAATCAGGGCCTTGAGCGGGCGGAATCCGTAGAGCAGGACAGACCTTGGTCATCAACCAGGACTGCGAACTGGCCGCCAGCGCGCGGTGGTTGCCGCATGGGGCCAACGGCTCGCGGCGTCGGCCGATCACCTTCCTGGGCGATGACCTGTACCGTCACCAACCCTTCTGCGAACAGGCCCTGGCACAGCACAACCACTTTCTATTGCGGTGGGCCGCAGTCGCTGGAAGATCAAGAACGAAAACAACGATTGAGATGAAAGAACAGCGGACCAGTGACGCCCTGCGCGCTCCCAACGAACATGACGCCTTCGATGTACGGCACGCCCCACCCGCCCCGCCAAACCGGCGAAGCCCCCGCCAAGGCCGCTGAGACGCAGGAGAGCGGATCATGCATCGGGGCCTGGATCATTGCGCCGGGGCCCGCCGTCGAAGCGGCTTCCAGCCGCTTGAAGCGCCAGGATGGCGCTTCTACGACGCCGCTCCACGTCAATTGGAGTGGTCAGCTTTCTGCCGGCGGCCAACGCAGAAAAACCCGCCTCTGGGGAACGTGCGGCCATTCTGATCAAGCGCATCCGGATGATACCCAGTGGCGCGTTCAAAATTATTTCTGCGGCAATAGGCATCTCCTTCGGCCTGAAGCTCGGCGGGGACTTGACCGAACGCGGTCGGCCGATCCCAGGTGGCACCGTCTCGACCCGTGTTGATGCGCGGCGGGACCGGGCTGGGTGTTTCTCCGGGCATGCCGACCGCGCAACCGGCCAGGAGCGCGGCGATGCCGACCAGAACACCAACTGATTTTGTAGATTTCATTGCGACGTTCGTTCCTCTGGGACCAGTGATGATGGAATCAGGTGGCGGGAGGGCCAAGCGCAAGCACATCAGCGCTGCCGTGCAACCACTCCGGCGACAGGAACCGGTCCGGCAGATTGTTGGCAGACACGGGCGTGGATGTCGGACACACCCTAACCTGACGGCTGCCGTCACATCGGCAGATCGTGCGCGACATCCTACTCAGAGCGCGACAACACGGCAACCGTCGTTCCTCTGCACAGAAACCAATCCCCACGCGTTGAACCGTTGGCCGGACCGGCCGCGGGCGGCTACTATGGGCCATTAACCCTGGCGGATCACCGCCCCTAGACCTGAGGGCCATCGCCATGGCAGCCGCTTCCATCCCATTCCACATCCTCTGGATCAAACCGTCACACTATGATGACGACGGCTATGTGATCCAGTGGTGGCGTTCCTCGCTGCCCGCCAACAGCCTGGCCACCGTCTACGGCATCGCACTGGACTGTGCCGACCGCCAGGTGCTCGGGCCGGACGTTGAGATCCGCCTGCGCGCGCTGGACGAAACCAACAGCCGGATCGACGTGCCGCGTCTGATCAGCGACTTCGCGCGCGATGGCGGCAAGGTCCTGGTGGGCATGGTCGGGGTGCAGTCCAACCAGTTTCCGCGGGCGTTGGATCTGGCGCGGCAGTTCCGCGCGGCCGGGCTGCCGGTGGTGATCGGCGGCTTTCATGTCAGCGGCTGTATGGCGATGCTCAAGGAACTGCCGCCGGACCTGCGCGAGGCCCTGGATCTGGGCGTCACCCTGTTCGCCGGCGAGCTGGAAGGGCGACTGGATGGACTGCTGCACGACGTCGCGGCCGACCGGCTCCAACCGGTTTACAACTACCTTGCCGACCTGCCGGACCTGACCGGAACCCCCACGCCCATCCTGCCCGCCGACCGCATCCGTCTCACCATGGGCAAACGGGCCAGCTTCGACGCCGGGCGCGGCTGCCCTTTCCAGTGCAGCTTCTGCACCATCATCAATGTGCAGGGCCGCAAGTCGCGTCACCGCGATGCCGACGACGTAGAGCGCCTGGTGCGCGCCAACGCCCAACTGGGGATCAGCAATTTTTTCATCACCGACGACAACTTCGCACGCAATACCCACTGGGAGCCCATCTTCGACCGGCTGATCGCGATGCGCGAGTCCGGCACGCCGATCACCCTGGTGATCCAGGTCGACACCCAGTCACACCGCATCCCGCGCTTCATCGACAAGGCCGGACGGGCGGGTGTCACCCGCGCCTTCCTGGGGATGGAGAACATCAACCCGGATTCACTCAAAGGCGCGCAGAAAGGTCAAAACAAGATCACCGACTATCGCGCCATGCTCCAGGCCTGGCACAACGCCGGCGTGCTCACCTATGCCGGGTACATCCTGGGCTTCCCGGACGACACCCCCGAGACCATCCGGCGCGACATCGCGATCATCCAGAACGAACTGCCGGTGGACATCCTGGAGTTCTTCGTGCTCACCCCGCTGCCCGGGTCGGTCGACCACCAGCGTCTGGTCGAGGCCGGCGCCCCGCTGGACCCGGACATGAACAACTATGATACTCAGCATGTCACCATGGACCATCCGCGGATGACCAAGGCGCAATGGGCCGGCATCTTCCGCGAGGCCTGGGACCTGTATTACAGTCCGGCGCACGTCGCCACCGTGCTGCGCCGCGCCCGACGCTGGGGTTATGACCCCAAGCATATGATGGGCAAGCTGTTCGCCTTCCACGCACCCATGATCTTCGAGCGCATCCACCCGCTGGAGGGCGGTCTGATCCGCATCAAGCGGCGCCGCGAACGCCGGCCGGGCTACCCGATCGAAAGCCCCCTGCGCTTTTACCCCAAGCTGATCTGGGAGTTCGTGACCAAGTACGGCGGCGCCTATGCCCTGCACCGGCGTTACCAGCGCATCCTGAAACAGGTCCAGGCCGAGCCGCTGGGCGCCTACCCGGACGCCGCCATGGAGCCGGTGACGGAAGGTGAGGAGCAGCGCCTGGAGATCTTCACCGCCACAACCGCCGCGCAACAGTATGTCGAGAAGCGCCGCGCCCGCGGCGATCTGCGCCGCCATGGGGCGGTCAAGGCCAAGCCGGACGCCCATTTGACAAGCCGGTGACGTTAGGTGGATGGCGGGACCTTGATCATCGCTCCGGCCGTAGGGTGGACAAGCGCGAGCCGCAGTCCACCGAATCCCGCGCCGTCGCTGGTGGACTGCGCTGCGCTTGTCCACCCGCAACACGACCCCGACTGTACCCGCTGGCGTGCGCGTGCCTCGCGCTTGACGGCCGCGCTCCCGCCAGCGGTGACTTGGCACACCAAGCGCCCGAGCAGGTCGCGCACGCCCTGAGTGTCGCCCCAAAATGCTGACGAGCGATGCCGAACGTTGCCGGCGAGGCGTAGACTCACGCCCACGCGAACGACAACACCATCTGAATGTTAATCCTGTACCTCAGGACCGCCGCGCTTCGATATATTCCCGCATCACGTCATTGATGCGCGTCTGCCAGCCGGGACCGGTCGCCTTCAGGGCCGCCAGCACATCGGCGTCGAACCGGATCGTCGTCGAGACCTTAGCTGACGCACGCCCCGGGCCGCGTCGGCGCGCCGCTACTTTACCCCGCAGTTCGGTAAGCGAATGACTCGTGATGGGGTCCTGCCAGTACTGCGCCACGGCAGCCGGATCGTTGGGATCGTAGGGGCAATCTGGATCGTCCACGCGGTCGGGAGCCGCGGCCAGCGCCGCCGCCATCTGCTCAGGGCTGATCGATGGCTTGGAAGTAGCGTTGCGTTTCATGTTTGGTTCCCGCGCGGCAGGATATAACGTGGGGGCCGTCCGGCCGATCAACCCACACCAGGAAGACCACCCGATCAACCAGCCAGCCCAGGCTTTGCAACCGCTGCTCGCCGTAGGCTAGGCGCCGGTCTTCCGTCGTGCGCATGAAGCTGTCGAAGACCGGCTCGCACGCGGCCAGATCGATGCCATGGCTGGCAAGATTGTCGAGGCGTTTGGCCGCGTCGAAGGTGATCATCAGCAGAGTGTAGTAACGACCTGGGTGCCTGTCCAGCAACCCGTTACTACGACTTATCGACCCCATCGTCACGGCACCCCTGAGTTTGACGGCCAACCGCGCACGCGCGAATAAGCCAACGCCGTCGGCGAGGCGTAGACTAACGCCCACGCGAACCACCACTCCATCTGAATGATCGATAACAAAGACCACACGCCCGTCATGCAGCAATACCTGCGCTTCAAGGCGGAGCATCCGGGGATGCTGCTGTTCTTCCGCATGGGCGATTTTTACGAACTGTTCTATGAGGACGCCGAGCGCGCCGCGGCGCTGCTGGATATCACGCTGACCAAGCGCGGGGCCTCGGCCGGGCAGCCGATCCCGATGGCGGGGGTGCCCTACCACGCGGCCGAGGGCTATCTGGCCAAGCTGGTTCGCCAGGGGGTCTCGGTCGCGATCTGCGAGCAGATCGGCGACCCGAGCAAGACCAAGGGACCGGTCGAGCGGCGGGTGATGCGCATCATCACACCGGGAACCCTGACCGATGATGCGCTGCTCGATGAGCAGCGGGATAACCTGCTGGCCGCGGTGGCCGAGGGTCCGGACGGGTACGGTCTGGCGGCCCTGGAGTTGGCCAGCGGGCGCTTCTCGGTCCTGGAAGTGGCGACCCGCGAGGCCCTGGCGAGCGAGTTGGCGCGGCTGCGCCCGGCCGAGGTGCTGGTGGACGAAGACAGCCGGCTCCCTGAGGAACTGGGTCTGGGACGCGGTGTCACCCGCCGCGCCGCCTGGCACCTGGACGCGGACAGCGGCGAACGCCTCCTGTGCGGACAATTCGGCACCCGCGACCTGACCGGTTTCGGATGCGCGGCGCTACGCCTGGCGGTCGGGGCCGCAGGCTGTCTGTTGCAGTATGTTCGCGACACCCAGCGCGCCGCCCTGCCCCACCTGCGCGGCCTGACGACGGAGCATCGCGACGACGCGGTGATCCTGGACGCGGCCACCCGCCGCAACCTCGAGATCACCGACAGCCTGTCCGGCCGCCCCGAGCACACCCTGGCCGGGGTCCTGGACCAGACGGCCACGACGATGGGCGGCCGCCTGCTGCGCCGCTGGCTGGCCCGTCCGTTGCGCGATCAGGCGCCGGTACGCGCGCGTCATCAGGCACTCGCCGCCCTGATCGACACCGCGACTGGCGGGCCGCTGCGGGAGGTCCTGACCGGCATCGGCGATCTGGAGCGCATCCTGGCCCGCGTCGCCCTGGGCACCGCCCGACCCCGGGATCTGGCCGTCCTGCGCGACTCCTGCGCCCTGTGCCCTGACCTCGGCACCCTGCTGGCGAGCATCGACGATCCGCTCCTGGGCGACCTGCATGACCGCATCGGCGAGCATCCGGACCTGGTGGCGTTGCTCGGACGGGCCATCCTGGCGCAGCCGCCGGTGCTGATCCGCGACGGCGGGGTCATCGCCCCCGGCTATGATGCCGAGTTGGACCAACTGCGCGCACTCTCGACCAACGCCGATCAGTTTCTGCTGGACTTGGAAAGCCGCGAGCGGGAGCGCACCGGCATCACGACGCTCAAGGTCGGTTACAACCGCGTCCACGGCTATTACATCGAACTCGGCCGCGCGCGTGCCGATCAGGTGCCGCCGGACTTCGTGCGGCGCCAGACCCTGAAGGGAGCGGAACGCTATATCACGCCGGAGCTCAAGCGTTTCGAGGACGAGGTGTTGAGTAGCCGGGAGCGTGCCCTGGCGCGCGAGAAGGCGCTCTATGAGTCGCTGATCGCGACCCTGGCCGAGTCCATCGGCGGGCTCCAGATCAGCGCGGCGGCCATCGCCGAACTGGACGTGCTGGTGAATCTGGCTCTGCGCGCGCAGGCGCTGAACTGGTCCCGGCCCGATTTCACCCCGGAACCCCTGATCGCGATCGAGGACGGCCGCCACCCGGTGGTCGAACGGGTGATCGACGGCCCCTTCGTGGCCAACGGTCTGCGGTTTGACGGGCGGCGGCGCATGCTGGTCATTACCGGACCCAACATGGGCGGCAAGTCGACCTATATGCGCCAATGCGCGCTGATCGTGCTGCTCGCCTATGCGGGCAGCTTCGTCCCCGCCCGCTCCGCCACACTGGGGCCGGTGGATCGAATCTTCTCACGCATCGGGGCCTCCGATGACTTGGCCGGTGGACGTTCCACCTTCATGGTGGAGATGGAAGAGACAGCCAATATCCTGCACAACGCCACCGAGCAGAGCTTGGTCTTGATGGACGAGGTCGGCCGCGGCACCAGCACCTTCGACGGGCTGTCGCTCGCCTGGTCCTGCGGGGTGGAACTGGCCACCCGGATCCGCGCCTACACACTATTCGCCACCCATTATTTCGAGCTGACGACCCTGCCCGACGAATATCCCGGCATCGCCAATGTGCATCTGGACGCGGTGGAGCACGGTGCCTCCATTATCTTCCTGCACGCGCTGCTGGAAGGGCCGGCCAATCAGAGTTATGGACTGGCGGTCGCCGCGCTGGCCGGCGTCCCGCCGGAAGTCATCGCGCGCGCCCGCGGACGGCTGCGCGAACTCGAAGACGCCGCCCGCCGCCATGCCGAGCAGGGTGCGGTACAACTCTCGCTCTTCCTGCCCGAGCCAAGTCGGGCGGTACCGCCCCCGAGTCCGCCGGCTGAGCATCCGGTCTGCGACGCCTTGCGCGGGATCGACCCCAATGAACTGAGCCCGCGGGCGGCGCTGGAGGCGCTTTACCGATTGAAGGGGCTGATCGAATAAGCGCGTTCCGGTCACAGGAAAACCGAACGTCGAGGCGTCCCGTAACAGTCGCGTAGCGACCCTGTGGGAGCGGCGTCCCGCCGCGATGGGGCCGGGTGCGTCAACCGCAGCGTTCGACGTCAACGCGGCACCGCATCGCGGCGGGACGCCGCTCCCACGGGGCCGATCCCATCCAAAAACATCGCATACCGCGCAGGGCGCGGTTTAAGCGACCGATTGGTAATAGAGATTCTGCGGATGCCGGGCCTCGGCGAAGAAGTACCAGCGCTCGAACAACAGACCCAGGTATTGCACGGCAAAAGCGACGATCGGCAGCGTCGGCGACTGCGTGGCATAGGCGGCGCCGATCAGCAGCATCGGCAGCGGAAAGACCAGGAAGAGGAACAGCAGACGCACGGTACGCAGGGTGCCCGCCGAACGCCCGTGGAAGAACTCGCGGGTGTTGAATGATCCGGCGGTCGCGCCCTGAGCCTTTTGACTCACGGTCTGGTGGCGCACGCCGATGGCGCTCTGCACCGTGCTCTTGTGTCGTA
The DNA here is from genome assembly GCF_000379525.1 of Lamprocystis purpurea DSM 4197. Classification (GTDB taxonomy): domain Bacteria; phylum Pseudomonadota; class Gammaproteobacteria; order Chromatiales; family Chromatiaceae; genus Thiodictyon; species Thiodictyon purpureum. The sequence goes on from NZ_KB902559.1 coordinate 7,433, forward strand.
AGTGGGCGTTACGGGTGAGCGAGGCGAAGCGGCTGACCAAGGCTATGACGGTAAAGATCACCGACCAGGTGCCGAAGAACGCGACCAGTTGATTGCCGATAAAGGCCGAGTAGGCTGCCGCCAGCATGAATCCGGAAGCCAGGCCGAAGAGCGTGAAATTGACGACCGTGAGTGGCGAGCACCATTCTTCCAGGAAGCGGACACCCGCATAGACCATCGCGGTGCAGACGAACAGGGCAAAGACCGCAAGGGTCGCGGCCAAGCCGATCAGCAGTGTCGCATCGACCGCCAGCCAATTCCCCAGGGTGAACAAGGGCTGCGTGTGACCGGTCCAGTGCGCCAGACCATAGGCGAACACCAGAGCCATCACCAGGGGCAGCACCAGCACCTCACGGGAGAGCCAGGAGGTGCGCCAGCGCGCCGCCGCCCGCCAGGCACGCTCCGGCCGTCCCAGGTGAAAGAATGAGGCAATCAGCCCGCCGACGAGCAGGGCCAGTGCCACCAGGCTGCCGAAGGCATAAAACTCATCCCCCTGCGCGGGCAGCAGATTGGCAAGGGCATAGATCTGCCCGGTATACAGGGCCAGGAACAGCCCCTGTCCGGCGCCGATCAGGGTGGTAAGAAAGATGACTGAGAAGGCGGGATGCATAAATGTTTCCTTCAGTGAGCAACCAGCCGCCGACGACCAGCCGCGGGCCGCCGGTCAACGCCGGCAGTCGGTTGATCGCGGACGACTTGCGCCCCGGTTACCACGTCACATCGTCCAGGGTTTCCTCACCGCTGTAGGTCGTGAGGTCCTCTTTGCGCAGCGGATTGTCCGCCCGGATCAGCTCTTCGGGATCGATGTAGATGCGGGTCTTGCGCCGCGGCAGATAATGGTTGGCGGGCTTGGTGCCCCATTCCGGCATCAACTGATAGCCGCCGCGCTCACGAATGGCGATTGACACCTCGGAGTCGGGATCCTGCACATCGCCGAACAACCGCGCACTGGTCGGGCAGGCCAGCACACAGGCGGGCTTGCGCTCGCGCTCCGGCAGGGTCAGGTCAGTGATACGGTCGATGCACAGGGTGCACTTCTTCATCACCTTCTGCTGTTCGTCCACCTCGCGGGCGCCGTAGGGACAGGCCCAGGAGCAATACTTGCACCCGATGCACTTGTCATAGTCCACCAGCACGATGCCATTGTCCGCCCGTTTATGGGAGGCCCCGGTGGGGCATACCGGCACGCAGGGGGGATCCTCGCAATGCAGGCAACTCTTGGGGAAATGGACCGTCTCGGTGTCGGGGAAGGTGCCGACTTCGAAGGTCTGAACGCGATTGAAGAAGGTCCCCGTGGGGTCCGCGTCATAGGGGTTCTCATCGACCAGGGGTCCGGCCCAACCGGAGGTATTCCACTGCTTGCAGGAGGTCACGCAGGCATGGCAGCCAACGCAGACATTGAGGTCGATGACCAGGGCCAACTGGCTCATAAGCTCGTTTCTCGCTCAGTTACGATCCCGGCGATTAGTGTCCGGGTCGGCATCGTCGTCGTCATCTTCGTCATCTTGTTCTTCCTCGTACTCTTCGATCAGCAACTCCTCGGCCAGATCGGAGGGCTCCACCTCCAGCCCCATGAGTTCCTCATCCCAATTGGTGCCCACCAGGACGCCGTCCTCGCTCATGCCGGCCAACCAGGTATCGATGAACAGATCCAGATCCAGGCTGGTCGGCACAAAGCCGGCCCAGTCGTCGGTGCAGTGGGCCGCGGCGGCCGCCTCGTCCGACCAAAAGGGATAGACGTCCGTATCTTCGTATTCATTCGACTCACAGATGGCCCAGCCCTCATCGGACTTGAGCCCCCATACCTGCCCCGTCTCGCGCACGCGCGTAACAAAGCGCTCATGGTGGTCTTGATAGTCGGGACTGAGGTCGCTCATGGTGCTTGCCTGGTTGGCGGGTACGCGCAGCGCGTACCCTACGGATGATTCGGAGAAAACCGGGTATCAGCGCTTGCCGAAGAGTCCCGCAACATAGGCTTGCCAGCGCCCGCGCCGCCGTTCCTGACCAGGCAACAGGGGCATGGGGTCGAATTGGGGCGAGGTGATCTTGGGCTCATCCGCCCCGGCCTTATACACGCGCACCCGCACATCGAACCAGGCGGCCTGACCGGTGATCGGGTCCGAATTGGACAGATGCTCACCGTTGCCGGTCTGCGGCAGTTCCTCGCTGATCAGATGATTGATCAGGAATCCTTTGCGGGACTCGTCGGCACGATGACTCAGACCCCAGGCGCCGGACGCCTTGCCGATGGCGTTCCAGGTCCACACGGTGCCGGGCTCCACCGCTTCGGAGAAACGGCACATACAGCGCACCTTGCCGTGCGGCGACTCCACCCAGATCCAGTCGCCGTCATCGAAGCCGTTGGCGGCGCCCACCTTCGGGTTGACGAACAGGTAATTATGGCTGTGAATCTGGCGCAGCCAGGCATTCTGGCTGTCCCAGGAGTGGTACATGGCCATCGGGCGCTGGGTGAGTGCATTGAGCGGATACTTGTGGGTATCGGTTAGCTTGGTTTCGAGCGGCTCGTAGTAAAACGGCAGCGGGTCGAAATAGGACTCGACGCGGCGGCGCAGCCGCTCCGGCGGCTGGCGGCCGGGGCGCTTGCCCTGCGCGGCCAGGCGGAAACGCTGCAGCACTTCCGAGTAGACGTTCAGCAGGATGGGCTCGGCGTACCGAGTCATGCCGTGCGCCCGCGACCAGTGCAGATAGCCCTTGTTCCAGTTGCGCATGTACTGGTAGGAGCGCGGCAGTTCATGGTGATAGAAACAGCCGTTTTTCGCGTACATCTCCCACTGGCGGGGATTAGGCTCGCCCTTGAGGAACTTCTCGCCGCCGCGTCCGCGCCAGCCGGCCAGGAAGCCGATGCCGGACCCCGGCGAGGTCTCGTAGTTGACGATGAAATCCGGATAGTCGCGATATTTGCGGCTGCCGTCTTCGCGCACGAAGGCGGGCAACTTGAGCCGCGACCCCAACTCGACCAGCACGTCCTGAAAGGGTTTGCAGTCGCCCTTGGGCGGCAACACCGGGATGCGCACCGCATCGACCGGGCCGTCGAATTCCGAGATCGGCCGGTCCAGCATGGAAAACACGTCGTGCCGTTCCAGATAGCTGGTATCGGGCAGCACCAGGTCGGCGAAGGCGACCGTCTCGGAAGAGAAGGTGTCGCACACGACCAGGAAGGGAATCTTGTATTCCCCGTCCTCGCTCTTGTCGACCAGCATCTTGCGGACTTCGACCGTGTTCATGGTCGAGTTCCAGGCCATGTTGGCCATGAACAGGAACAGGGTGTCGATCGGATAGGGGTCACCGCGCCAGGCGTTGGTGATGACATTGTGCATCAGACCATGCACCGCCAGCGGATACTCCCAGGAGAAGGCTTTGTCCAGACGAACCGCCTCACCCGCGGCATCGACGAACAAGTCCTCCGGGCGCGCCGGCCAGCCCAGCGGCATGCCGTCCAGCGGGGTGTTGGGCTGGACCCCCTCGGGCCCATGGGGCGGCTTGGGACAGGGCGGAATCGGCCGCGGGAAGGGCGCCTTGTGGCGGAAGCCGCCCGGCCGGTCGATGGTCCCCAGCAGGGTCATCAGAATGCCCAGCGCACGGATGGTCTGAAAGCCGTTGGAATGGGCGGCCATGCCGCGCATCGCGTGAAAGGCCACCGGATTGCCGGTGACCGAGTCGTGCTCGTTATCCCAGCAGTCGGTCCACTGGATCGGCAGCTCGATTTTCTGATCGCGCGCGGTCACGCCCATTTCCTGGGCCAGCCGGCGGATGGTGTCGGCCGGGATGCCGGTGATGCCGGCCGCCCACTCCGGCGTGTAGTCCTCCACCCGGTCCTTCAGGAGCTGGAAGCCGGGCTTGACCGCGGTGCCGTCGTCCAGGGTATAGCTGCCCATCAGCCGAGGATCGGCACCGGGAGTGTGGGTCAGCACCGGACCCTTGGCCCGGTCCCACCAGAGCTTGTTTTCCGGATCGATACACCCTTCTTCGATCGGCACGTCGACCCGCCGATGGAAGAGCCCGTGATCCGCACGCGTGCTGTCGTCGACCACCAACTCCGCGGAGTTGGTGTACTGGATCAGGAAGTCCCGGTCATAGAGCCCGAGCTTGATGATCTCGTGGATGATGGCGAGCAGCAGGGCGCCGTCGGTGCCGGGCTTGATCGGCACCCACTCGTCGGCGATGGCCGAGTACCCGGTGCGGATCGGATTGATGGAGACGAAACGCCCACCCCGGCGCTTGAACTCGGAGATGGCGATCTTCAGCGGGTTGCTGTGATGGTCTTCAGCCGTGCCGATCATCACGAACAGTTTGGCCCGGTCCAGATCCGGCCCGCCGAACTCCCAGAAAGAGCCGCCGATAGTGTAGATCAGGCCGGCCGCCATGTTGACCGAGCAGAAACCGCCGTGGGCGGCATAATTCGGCGTGCCGAACTGCTTGGCGAAGAGACCGGTCAGGGCCTGCATCTGGTCGCGCCCGGTGAACAGCGCAAAGCGCTTGGGGTCCTCGGCACGGAGCCGGCCCAACCGCTCGGTGAGCAGCTCGAAGGCCGCCTCCCAGGAGATCTCCTCGAACTGCGAGGTCCCGCGCTCCGCGCCCGGCTTGCGCCGCAGCGGTTTGGTCAGGCGCCCCGGCGAGTACTGCTTCATGATCCCCGAGGAACCCTTGGCGCACAACACACCCTTGTTCAGCGGATGGTTGGGGTTACCCTCGATGTAGCGGATCTCGCCGTCGCGCAGGTGCACCCGGATGCCGCAGCGGCAGGCACACATGTAGCAGGTGGTTTCTTTGACCTCGACTCGGCCGACGGTGGAGTCCGAGTAGGTGATGGGATCCTGCATGAAGGCGACCTGGGCATGGAGCGTTAACTTCAGCGGATTCTAATGTTCTTCCGCGGTGCTGCGCAAACCCGCGTTGTTCAACCATCAATTTTCGTCGGGGAAATCAGCGTCGGAAACTCGGTCCGGGACAACGGTCACGCCCAGGTGCGACGCGACGCCGCTTGCCGGCCCCGCATCGGGAGGTCAAGCTTGCCGGACGCCCCCGGCATCTGCCGGCGCCCTGCACCCCTGTTCCAACCTCGGCGTTCGTGGAGTCTTGCATTGCGAAACCCGCTCATCCGCGCGCTGTTCTTCGGCGCAGCGATCCTCGTCTCCTGGACCTGTTACGCCCTTGACCTGCAAACCATCGAAGGGGTCGAACTGGTTTCGACCCACTGGGCCGACGGCGACAGCTTCCGCGTCCGGTTTCCGGACGGCACCGAGCATACGGTGCGGCTATACGGCGCGGACTGCCTCGAGTGGCATGTCACGGACGGCACGGACGCGCGGCGACTGCGCGACCAACGCTGGTATTTCGGGATCACCGGCTACGGCGGCACGCCGGCCGCGTCCATCACGCTCGCCAAGTCGCTCGGCGAGGCGGCCGCGCTCGAGGTCCGCACCCGGTTGGCCAAACCCTTCACCGTCCATACCACCTTCGCCGATGCGCGCGGCGATGCCAAATATCGGCGAATCTATGCTTTCGTCACCACCGCGGATAACGAGGATCTGGCAACGGTCCTGGTGACCAAGGGCCTCGCCCGCGCCCACGGGGTCTATCGCGGGACACCGCGAGGACTGAGCAAGGCACAGTACCAAGACCAACTGCGCGATGCCGAGCTGCTGGCTGCACACGGCGGGCAAGGCATCTGGGCCTACACCGACTGGAGTGCGTTACCCGGTGAGCGCAGCGCCCTGAGCGCCGAGCGCGAAGCCGGCAGGCTTGAGACCGGCAAGGCGCTGCCCACGACACCCCTCGACATCAACACCGCGTCACGCGATGAGCTGATGAGCCTGCCCGGTATCGGGGAAGTCACCGCCAACGCCATCATCGAGAAGCGCCCCTACCGGCGCGTCGATGACCTGCTGCGCGTCCGCGGCATCGGACCCAAGCTGCTCGACATGCTGCGGCCCGGAGTCGCGGTCGGGCACTGACCGCCAAGGGCGGCAGCGGTTCGGCGCAAATCGCATCCGACCAGTACAAAATACGTTGCGCTCGCTCCTGTGACTCGCTATCGTCGTTGCTCTATTCCGTCATGGCCGCCAATCGTCAAGAGGGTCCGGATACGATGGCCAAAGCAAAGAAAATGTGGGTCTTTAGCCCGCCGAAAACACCCGCCCCCAAAGTACCAGCAAACGTCAAGGCCGAAATCGAGACGAGGGCGAACGAGCTGGTGACGCAGCTCAAACGCAAGCGCATTCATCCCCCTCCGGCGGCTGACGAGTTTCAGCGCAACTACCTTGTCGATATCTATACCAAGTGGTATCGCCACTATTTTTACTTTTTGGCGAAATATTGCGTTCCCGGCCCCAATGCGCTTGTGCCGTTTTTCGAAGTGAAATTGGCGCGACTGGAATATATTGACCCCAACCGCTTCAATCTATCTTTCATGCGTTACACCGGCGAGTGGGTGCTGCTGCATTCCAACCTGACGCTCGACGACTGTTTGACGAGTATCCGGGAGGAATCCTATTTCGAATGAGTACGGTCGCACGCTGACCCAGGTGGGCGTTGATTATCGTTCCGGGGCCCTGATCACGGTTCCGACCACGGGACATCGTAGGGTGGACAAGCGATAGCGCAGTCCACCAAATCCCGCGTCGCTTCTGGTGGACTGCGCTGCGCTTGTCCACCCTACGGCCGGAACGATGATCAATGCCCGTTCCGGCCTACGATGTCGCGTGGCCGGATCCGCGACCAAATCATTCCGTCGGAATTCGATCCTTATTCCGCGCCAGCCAGGTGCGGAAGTCCTGCAGTCGCGGATTCAGCGCGAGCGCAACGGCCGGATCGCGCGCCGCGCAGAAGTCGGACTCGAAATCCGCCTTGAACTGAAACATGTTGCCCAAGTCATCGGCTCCCGGAAATCCGAATGCGCGATACTGAGCCGGGGTGACGGCGTTATAGATCACTTCCTGACCCAAGGCACGGCTGAGTTCCTCGGCCATCCGGGCACCGGTCAGATGTTCGCCGGCGATCCCGATGGTCTTGCCGATCAGCGGGCCACCGCCCTTGAAGATACCGTAGGCGCAACGCCCGATGTCCTCGGCAGCAATGCCCGGGAGTTTCTTGTCGCCCATCGGCAGGGTGAATGCAAGCCGGCCGTCGGGCCCCGGCTTGGGTCCCATCCCGAAATGGATCAGATTGTCCCAGTAGAAGGAGGTCAACAGAAACGTGGTAGGCACGCCCAGCCCGGTGAAATAGGCGTTGGACTCACCCTTGGCATCGAAATGCGGCACCTTATACTCCTCCATGAGCGTCGGCATGCGCGTGTCCCCGAGCGGGACCCAGCGGCGGGTATCCTCCAGAGTGGACCAGATCACGTGGCGCAGCCCTGCGGACTTGGCGGCCGCGGCCAGACCACGCGCCTGCGCCTTCTCCCGGCCGGGGGAGAAATGGTCCCAGAAAAAGGTCACGAAGTAGGCCCCGAAGGCACCCGCGACCACGCGCTCCATGCTCGTCGGGTCGTCGACATCGGCGCCGACCACCTCCGCCCCCATGGCGGCAAGCGCCCGTGCCTTCGGGGCGTTCGGGTCGCGGGTGATCGCACGGGCGGTGAATCCCCCTTGCGGATCATCCAGGATCGCCCGGACCAATCCGCCGCCTTGGGCACCGGTGGCCCCCAGAATCGCGATGATTTTTTTGTCAGCCATCTTGGTTCACCTGTTGCGATGGTTGGAGTCAAGGCCGGTCTGATCATCCTCGTGACACCGCTCCGCGGTGTTATGCGGCGAGCTGGCGCTCCGCGCCCACGAGCGCCGTTGTGAGGAGAATCGAGCGTCGCGGCGCAGAGCGCCAGGGGATAGGTGACACCGCAGGAGCGGTGTCACAAGAGCAAGAGCATCTCGGGAGCGGGGTCACGAGAGCACCCTGGAGTCCTGGTCCGGCACCCCATGTGCACGATGCGCGACCGGCGACAACAGCATATAGAACGCCGGCACCACGAACAGCGTAAAGAGCGTCCCGATCCCCAAACCGGTCATGATGACGAGCCCGATGTCGAACCGGCTCACCGCGCCCGGCCCGCTGGCGATCAAGAGCGGGATCATGGCGACCAGCATGGAAACCGTGGTCATCAGGATGGGCCGCAGGCGAATCGCCGACGCCTGCTCGACCGCCTCGCGTTTGGACAACCCCTCGCGCTCGCGCAACTGATTGGCGAATTCGACGATCAGAATGCCATTCTTGGCGACCAGTCCGATCAGGGTGATGAGCCCCACCTGCGTATAGATGTTGATGCTCGCAAAGCCCAGGAACAGGAAGGCCATGGCCCCGGCAATCGTGAGCGGGACGGACATGAGAATGACGAATGGATCGCGCCAGGACTCGAATTGGGCGGCTAGCACCAGATAGATGATCAGGAGCGCCAGGAAGAAGGTCACCTCGAGGGCCGTCCCCTCGCCCTTGAACTGACGCGACTCGCCCTTGAAGTCGTAGCGCACACCGCGCGGGAAGAGCGTCTTCGCCTGTTCTTCCAGATAGCCGAGCGCATCGCCCAAGGTGACACCCGGCATCGGCACACCGGAGAGCGTAATCGAGTTCAATTGCTGGAACTGCGTGCGCTTGGACGGCTCGACCTCGTGACGGATCGTCACCAGCGCACTCAATGGAATCAGCTCACCGGCGCGGTTGCGCACATGGTAATCGCCCAACTCACCGACATCGTTACGGAAACGCCGCTCCACCTGGGGAATGACCTTGTAGCTGCGCCCCTCCAGGCTGAACCAGTTCACATAGTCCTCATTCAACATGCCGGACAGGCTGGCGCCGAGATCCGCCATGCTGATACCCATGTCGCCAGCCAGATCGCGGTCGATTTCCAGCACGGTGCGCGGGCGTTCCAGCTTGACATCCTTTTGCAGAAACATGAACTTGCCGCTGGCCATGGCGGCGCCTAGCAACTGCTCCGCCAAGCCGTCCAATTCGGCGTACTCACGGTCGGAGACGATGACGAAATCCACCGGAATACCGGTCCCCGGTGTCGGCAGACTGGGCAGCGGAAAGACGACCGTGTTGAGGCCGGTAATCTGCGACAAGGCACCCTGCAACTGCGGCAGCACCGCGTCCTGCGAGCGCTCGCGCTGAGCCGCCGGGGGCATCTTGAAGCCACCGAAAGTCATGCTCTGATCACCGCCGAAGCCGGCGAGCAGGAAGGACTCGTCATACTCCGGAATGGATTCGAAGATGGGCAGCATCTCCTTGATATAACGCAGGTCATAGTCGATGGTCGCGGTCTGCGGGGCGGTCGCCATGAAGAACAGGATGCTCTGATCCTCGGTGGGGGCCAGTTCCTTCTTGGTCATGCCGTACATGGCATAGGTGGCCGCGATCACCACCACCGCGACCAGCAGGGTGATCGAGGGGAACTTGAGCCAGCCGTGCAGCAGTGACTTATAGCCCCGTGCCAGTGACTCGAAAGCGTGCTCCACCGCCAGCTCGAAACGCCCCTGCTGCCCCCCGGCGCGCAAGGCCCGGGCGGCCAGCATGGGCGAGAGCGTGAGCGCCACGACGCCGGAGACCAGCACGGCCCCGGCGAGGGTAAAGGCGAATTCGGTAAAGAGGGTTCCCACCAGGCCGCCCATGAAACCGATGGGGGCATAGACCGCGATCAGGGTCGTGGTCATGGCGATGATCGGCAAGGCCAGCTCGCGCGCGGCGTCGACTGCCGCCTGAATGTTCGACTTACCCATCTCCAGGTGCCGATGGACGTTCTCCACCACCACGATGGCGTCATCCACCACCAGGCCGATCGCCAACACCATGGCGAGCAGCGTCAGCAGATTGATGGAAAAGCCCATCAGCAGCATCAGGAAACCGGCCCCCACGATCGACAGCGGCACCGCCACCGAGGGCACCAGCGCGGCACGCATGGACCCCAGGGACAGGAAGACCACCAACAGCACGATCAGTACCGCCTCGGCCAGGGTCTTGAACACCTCACGGATCGACGCCTCGATGAACTCGCTGGCGTCATAAGGAATGAAGGCATTGAGCCCTTCCGGGAAATCGGCCTTGAGACTGGGCAGCAGCGCCTTGACCCGCCCGGCCACGTCCAGCGGATTGGACCCCGGCGTTTGCTCCACCCCGATGAAGATGGCCGGGATGCCCTTGTAGAGTGTGCTGGAATCATAGTCCGCGGCGCCCAGCTCGATGCGCGCGATGTCATCCAAACGCACCAGGGTGTCGGCCTCCGACTTGACCACCAGCTGGCGGAAGTCCTCCACCTGGCTCACGTCCGTGGTGGCCGAGAGGTCGATTTGCACCAGATTGCCCTTGAGCCGACCGAGTCCGGCAAGATAGTTATTGGTCTGCAGAACGCGGGCGACATCCTCACCGGTCACGCCCAGCGCGGCCATGCGCGCAGGATCCAGCCAAATCCGCATGGCGAAGGTCTGGTTGCCGATCAGTTCAGCCTTGGCCACGCCCTGCAGCGCCTGCAACTGCGGCTGGACCACCCGCAACAGATAGTCCGTGATCTGCGGCAGGTCCATCTCCTCGCTGTAGAACGCGAGATACATGAGGGCAGTCGAATCGCCGGTGGTGGAGTCGATCACCGGGTTCTGCGCCGCCTCCGGCAGCACGTTGATGCGGCTTGCCACCTTGGCCTGGATTTCAGCCATGGCCGCCTTGGGGTCGTAGTTGAGGCGCATGTTGGCCTCGATCAACGATACCCCCGGCGTGCTGGTGGCGGACAGAAAGTCGATACCGTCGGCTTCGGCAATCGCCTGCTGCAAGGGCGTGGTGATGAACCCCTTGACCAACTCGCTGCTCGCCCCCGGATAGGCGGTGGTAATGGTCACCACCGTGTTCTGGGTCTTGGGATATTGACGGACCTCGAGATCCAGAAAGGCGCGAATGCCCAGGATGAAAATGAGCAGGCTCACGACACTCGCAAGCACCGGGCGGTAGACGAAGCTGTCGGTGAACTTCATTGCGGCTTGGTCTCGGTCTGGATCTCAGTCGCGGTCTCGGCCTGAATCTGCACTTCCTGCCCATTGGTGAGCTTCACCTGCCCGGCCGAGACCACCCGGTCACCCGCCTTGAGTCCATCCAGCACCGCGACCTCGTCCCCACGGACCGTGCCGGTCTTGATCTGGCGCCGCTGCACCGTCGTTCTTCCGTCCTTCTCCTCGACCAGGAACACCGAATCCCCGTAGGTGTTGAAGGTGACCGCCTCCCGCGGCAGCGTCAGCACCCGCTCCTGAACCGGCAGCACCGTCTGCACCCGCGCGAACATGCCGGGCCGCAGCTTCAGACCCGGATTCTTGAAGCGCGCGCGCACCTGGACACTGCGGGTGCCCTTGTCGACGCCGGGGGTGATGGCCGTGATCGCCCCATCGAACTGATCCTGCGGATGGGCCGCGACCTGCACCCGCACCGGCTGCCCGACCCGGATCTCGTCGATCTCCCGCTCGGGCAGCGAATAATCCACGTAGACCGGATCCAGCGCCTGAAGCAACACAATCGGCGTCCCCTCGGGAAGGAACTGTCCGACATTGACCTTGCGGATGCCGAGTTGACCGGCGAATGGCGCGCGGATGGTTTTCTTGTCGATGGTCGCCTGCTTGGATTTGACCAGGGCGCGGGTCTGATCGACTTGGGCGCTGACCTCATCGACATCGCCCTGCGACACCGCTTGCCCTTTCAACAGCGAACTGTTGCGCCCGAGCTTGAGCACAGCCAGGCGTTCCGCCGCCTGCAGCCCTTCCAGGTCTGCCTGATCCACGTCGTCATCGAGCAGCACCAGGATCTGGCCCTGGGTCACGGTGATCCCGGAATCGAAACGGATCTCCTCGATCTGCCCGGCCACCTGGTTGCTGACCTCAACCCCCTGCACCGCCGCGACCGAGCCGACCGCGTCCAGCGTCGGCTCCCAACGGGTCTCCCGCACCGTTGCCGCGGCAACCATCGGGGCCGGCATGGGTTGGGAGAACATGGCGATCTCCCCCTGAATCTGGCCGTACTTGAGCCAGGCGAGCCCGGCGACCACGGCGAGTAGAACGAGCAACACCAGCACGAAGCGCAAGAACATGGAAGCCTTTCCGAAAGCGGGACCGCGGGCCAGGCAGGACCAAGCATCGGGGTCATTGACGGGACTAAGCCGCGATTATAGTTTGCCGCGCGGCGGATCGCGCGCACCGCTCGGTTCGGTGGTGATTGGACAACAAGCGACAGGGCCAATCCACGGGCGGATAATCGGGAAAATCGACCACTTTGAACCAAGAGCCCTGCCATGCCGACCCCTGCCGACCCACCCAAGACCGCCCAGGCAATGTCCATCAACCGCCCCGAAGCCTACCGACGCCTGGAAGAAATCGACCTCATGGCCGAACTAGTCCCCATGGCGGGGTGCGCTGTCCTGGAACTGGGCTGCGGAGCCGCCTGGACGACCCGGCTGCTGGTCGAACGGCTGGGGGCACGCGCGGTCACCGCCACCGAGGTCGACCAGATCCAGCACGCGAAACATGTCCTGATCAGCGACCTGCCCCAGGTCACCTTCCGCTACGGCGGCGCCGAGTCGATCGCCGATCCGGACGGCACCTACGACCTGGCGGTCATGCTGAAATCACTGCACCATGTCCCAGTGCCGCTGATGGATCGCGCCTTGATCGAGGTCCATCGCGTCCTCAAACCCGGCGGGCGGCTCTATTGTTCCGAGCCGGTCTATTGGGGCCCCTTCAATGAGATCATGCGCCTGATCGACGACGAGCGGGTGGTGCGGGAAGCCGCCTTCGCCGCCTTGCAGCGGGCGGTCGCCCAGGGGCTGTTCGATCTGGACGCCGAGGTCTTCTTTGAATCGGCAGGCACCTACCCGGACTGGCCCACGTTCGAGGCGCGCTTCATCCACGTCACGCACAGCGAGCGTAACCTGGATGCCGAGCGCCTGGCCATCATCCGCGCGGCCTTCGAGCGCCATCTGACCCCGACCGGCGCCCATTTTCTGAAGCCGCATCGGGTGGATGTGCTGCGGCGGCGGGGCTGAGGTCTCGCAGAGGCGGCAACCCGGCATGGACCGAAACCAAACGCAATTGCGAGGCTGCACGGCTGCAACTACACTTGGTCCGACTTGTTAGCTAAGCGGGAATGCCTGATGCCTGCCACGATCAACATCCACGAGGCCAAGACGCAACTGTCCGCCCTGATAGCCCGTGCCGAAGCCGGCGAGGAAATCATCATCGCGCGGGCCAACAAGCCCGTCGCCAGACTGGTCGCGGTGGCACCGCCGCCGCGCCGGCGGCGGCTTGGCGAGGCCAAGGGCCTGGTCACGATCAAACCCGGTTTCGACGAACTGCCGGACGATTTTCTGGAGCAGTTCAGTTGAGAGTCCTGCTCGATACGCACAGTTTTCTCTGGCTGGTCACGGATGACCCCAAGCTGTCGGAGCGTGCAAAATCGGTGTTCCTTGACGGCGACAATGAACTATTGTGCAGTGCAGTCGTCGGTTTCGAGATCGCGGTCAAGTTTAGTCTAGGCAAACTCGACCTCGCCGAGCCACCGCGCGAGTTCATGGAAAAGCGGATACGCCACAACGCGCTCAAACCCCTCGCCGTGACCCTCGAACACAGCTATCGCCTGGCTCAATTGCCGTTTCATCATCGCGATCCGTTCGACCGCCTGCTCGTCGCCCAAGCTTTGGAGGAAGACCTGGCGCTGCTCAGTATCGATGCGATCCTGTCGGAGTACGGTGTCCGGCGTATCTGGTAGTTTGTACTAATGAGATGAATGGTTTGACCAGGAAATCGGCATGGACTACAACGCCCATCGTGAGGATCTCTATCGCTGGCTGCGCAGCTGCCTGATTGGACCAAATAAAGGTGAGGGTTCGGCAGCCGACGCGGGAGACCTGCATCGTATCAAGCCGCTGGAGCGTTACCAGACGGGTATCCTCTTCCCGATCGTCAAGGGCGAGAATGGGTTTGATCCGGCAGCCGAGGAGAGCGAGGACGCCGATGATACAAACCCATTGCCGGGGGATGAGGACGCGGCGAGGCCCACGACCAGTCCCGCGAACCAACCCAGGCGGCGCTATGTGCCGCCGTCCTCGGTCGGTCTGTCGTTTTTCGTCTGTGGCACGATGATCCGCCTGCAACTGCTCCCACAAGCGATCCGTTACGAACCAGGGCAGGACACGACCAAAGCAGGTCGCGCCGATCACTGGAAGCGCATCGAACTCGGCGCCGCCGACGCTGAAGCTTGCGACCTATTTGCTCCTCACCATCGGGGTACCACGATTCAGCGTCACCCCGTTTTTGACGGCCGCGGCGAGTTGTTCATCCTCTGGCGCCCGCTGGCCGATGGCTGGCTGGTGACCGCATCGCTCAGCAACATTCAAGAGCTGTCGCAGATCCCCGATATCAACAGATCGGCCGCGGAACGCAACGAAAAGGCGCTGTTCGAGGCCGAGCTCGAATGCGTTATCGATGCGGGCCAGGTCGGCCCCTATCCCGGCGTCCACTTCCGCCTGTTGAGTAACGAAGAACAGGAACTGGAGCTTCAATACCGCCATCACCGGGTTTATGCGATCGGTCACGGTATAGTGGACCCCATGTCCAGGACAGTTTTCCCCCGAATTTAAGTTGTCGTGCCGACGTTCATCGCAGCGGTTTGGCGCTGCCCCAGCCACCGCGGAGCGGTCGTTAAGACGGCATCCGCGCAGCGATTAAGAAAAGATCTGTTGCTGTTGCGCCGCAGGCGTTCTCAGCCAGCTCCGGCGGCCGTGCGGCGCAGTGTGGGCAAAGGGTGAATGAGTGTGGGCAAGGTGGGGGCAACGCGCCCACGGCGCGTTGTCCCCGGCTTGTCCACACGGTCGCTACTGCGACATTC
>NZ_KB902560.1 GCF_000379525.1 Lamprocystis purpurea DSM 4197
GACGTCCACGCTTGGTTTCAAACAGCGTCCCGGCCTGCTCCAGGATCTCCTTTTTCCACTGCCCCACCTGGACCGGATGGACTCCATGCTCCTGTCCGATCTCGTTCGTCGTTTTGACCCCGCGGATCGCCTCCAGGCCGACTTTGGCCTTGAAGGATGCCGTGTACGTCTTGCGCTTCGCTTCGCCCATTATGATATGCCCCTTTTGGTTCGACGCGAGCTTAAATTACTGTCCGGTTTTCAGGGTCCACTATAACTCCTCGGCGAGCTGGACGGCGCGTAAACGCGAGCGCATCAGGGCCTGGAGCAGACCGGCCACCAGCAGGCTGATGAGGCCACCGCCGGTGGCCACCAAGAGCACGGGAAGGGTACGGCTGGGGGAAGGATACCCGGGCGGACGGGCGACAGAGAGGGTCCAGCGGTGTCCATTGAAGTCCAGGGGCAGGGTCGTCGCGCGAGGCGCCGCAGGATCGTTCGCGGCCCCGGCGGGGCGGCTGTCATAGAGCAGGGTCTCCGGGGCGATCCGATCCCCGTCATAGATGGCCAGTTCTGCACTCTGACTGTCGTACCGATCCTCCCCGCCGAGGATGCCCTGCATGAGATCCGTCATCCGGTAAGGACTGTAGACCCAACCCAGCAGGGCCGTCCGGCGCTGCGCGTCGGTGCCGGTGGGCAGGCCAGGCTGGTAGACCGGAACATACATGAGGGTACCGGCCTGGATATCTTCCGCTGTCTCCTGAACCAGGCGGACCTTCCCCGACAGTGCGGCCACGTCCTCATCCCGGGCCTGCTCCATGGCGGCCTGGCGCACCGGCTCGGACAGCATGTCGTAGCCGAAGGCTCGCAGGTTGCGGCCGCTGAAGGGCTCCAAGTAGACGATCGAGGAGTAGACCGGCCGGTCTCCCTCCGGCCAGACGCGATACTCCGCAAACCCCTCGGCGCGGATCGCCTCCTGGTGCGCCTCGAGCCCGTTTGGCGGGATCAGCAGAGCGAAGCCGACCCCCTGGATGCCGGGCAGGTTGAGACTGACCTTGCTCTGCTCGACGAAGGTCCGCCACTGTGCGCGCGTGACTGGAGACGCGGTGGCGAAGAAGGCTGCGCCGCTGCGCAGGACTTGGGCATGAGCATGCAGCCGGGTGCGGACCTTCGCGGCGATCTCGTTGCCGACCAGCTCGAGTTCGCGGCGGTCTGTGGTCTGCGCGTCGGATCGCATCTCGAGTGTCGCGACCAGCGTCAGGAGGACTCCGCTCCCGAGCGTGATCCAGTTCCACCAAACGGGACGAACTGCAGTCACCGGCGTCATGGTCGGAGTCCTCTTCGGGTCCGGGTCTCCCTACTACTCTACGCCTGGACGTGCCTGGTTGTCTCAGGCACCGCGTCTGGTCGATAGACGCGCTTGAAGTCCACTGATGCGCATCGCCCCGACCCCCAAGCCTTTGCTTACGATCGTGCTGCGGCCTGACCGGATCATCGGCGAACAGGCGCGAAGGGCCGATTCTTAACCGCAACCTGTCTGCACCTGAGCAAATCCAGCGGTCAGGGCACAGCGGTCAACAGCACAAAAATACCGAAGATGACCAGATGCACACCACCCTGCAGGATCGTCGTGCGGCCGGTGGCGAAGGTGATGGTGCTGATAAAGAGGGTCAGCAGGAGCAGGGCGGTGGACTCGGGCGGGAGCCCCAGGACCAAGGGCACGTCGAGATAGAGCGAGACGGCGCCGACGATCGGGATGGTCAGCCCGATGCTCGCCAGGGCGGAACCCAAAGAGGCGTTGAGGCTGGTTTGCAGGCGGTTGCGCCGGGCGGCCTTGACGGCGGTCAGCCCCTCGGGCAGCAGCACCACCATGGCGATCACCACGCCCACGACGGTCTGCGGGAGTCCGGCCTGTGCGACCGCGGCTTCGACGGCCGGCGAGAGTGCCTTGGCCAGCAGAATCACGACCACCAGGCTGACCGTCAGAAAGAGTGCGCTGATGAGGGTGCTGCGGTTGGTCGGCGGCGCGCCGTGCAGGGTCGCCCCGTCATCGATCAGGAAATCCTCACGATGGCGGAAGGTCTGCACGTAAACGAACAACGCGTAAAGCGACAGCGCGGCGATGTCCACGAACAGCAACTGGCTGGAAGCGAAAGTGGGCCCGGCAGTCGTTCGGGTCACGTTCGGGAGCACGAATGCCATGATCGCGAGCGTCGCAATCACGCTCAGGATGGCCGCCGCGCCCTGGACGCGGAACGCCTGTTCGAAGTGGCGGGCGGAGCCCATGACCAGACACAGCCCGACGATTCCGTTGAGCACGATCATGACCACGGAGAAGACTGTATCGCGCGCCACCGTGTCGCTGCCCGCGGCGCCGGCGATCATCAGCGCGATAATCAGGCCCACCTCGATGGTCGTGATGGCCAGCGCCAGGAGGATGGAGCCGAAGGGCTCGCCGATCCGCACCGCCAGCACCTCCGCATGGTGCACCGCTGCGAACACCGCGCCGCCCAGCAAGGCCACCGCCGCGACGATGAAGAGCGCACTGCCGGGGGCCGCCAGTCCGCCGGCCTTGGCACCGACAAGCATGGCGCCGCCCAGCGGGGCCGCCCACTGCCACCAGGCTAAACGGTTCCAGTCGTGTTCGGGGGTCATCATGCAGTCTCACCAAGGTGGGTGGTATAGCGTTCGCACCTGATATCCGGACAGACTTTCGTGTAGGGGCGGGTTTGAAACCCGCCCCTACGTCCGGTAATCACGTCCGAAGGCGATATCAAGGGGCAGCGTGACGTGTCGGGCGCACACCCGAACCGAGCGCAGGTCTGTCACCGCCACCGCGACGCTCGAGGATGGGCAGCGCGCTCGCGCTCTGCCCATCCTACCGAAAGGCCCGGCCCAAACAAACCACATCACTTGCGATCACACCCAGCGCGAGCAAGACCTCCTGCGATCTCTCTCGACACCTTGGTGCCGGGCGCGGTCTTTTTCCGCGCGCCCAGCGCGGCCGTGGTCTTCGGCCAGGTCAAAGCGGTGCGCTCTCGTGGACTGGTCATTTCCACTTTCGCTCGCTGTTGTGAATTGGGTCACGGATCGCCTCTCGCCTTTGGGCTAATAGACTTCTCAGGCTGGAATCCGAAGCCTGGGGCAAGCGGCGCCAAGCCGCTTGGATGACACCGCCGGGATCCGCCAACCCGGCGGCTGCGATGGCGCAGTTGCCAGGCACGCACAACACGCGAAGGAGTCGAACGATGAGCAAGCCGACCGCCATGTCCACCGCCTGGACAGGATTGCTGCTGGCCGCCCTGGCCTTGCCGTACGGTCCGTCTGCCGCCGCTCCCCAGGATGCGGATTCATCCGGCCTGGGCCGCGACTGTCGTGCCGTCGATGCCGCGGTGATCGACGATCAAGACCCCGCGGTCTTGTTTCGCGGTCCCGCCCGACGGCCGCTCACACCGGAAGAGGCCGATCGCATTATCGCGGAGGTCACCGGGATCATCGCGCGTTCGCCCTCCGCGCCCCCGTCCAGGCTGCTGGGAACCAGGCTGCCGAAATCGGTGGACCTGCGCGACGAACTACCCCCGGTCGCCATACAGGGGGATGGAGGGTCGAATTTATGTGTCACCTTTGCCACGGGCTACTACCAGGCGACCCAATCACTGAAGCATTTCAGACATCCCGCCTGGGACCTGAAAAACCCGGAACACCAGGTCAGCGTCGCTTTTCTCGCCAGTCAGGGGGGACAAGGCATGACTGCATACGTTTATGAGGTACTCCGCGAACAAGGCGCTGTCGACACCGCCGAGATGCCATTCGACTCGAAAATTCCTGTTGCCGGCAACCAACCTACTCCCGACCAATTTGAAGCGGCGAAACCCTATCGGATCGGCCCCTCCGCCACGCTGTGGAATAATGGCGGAGGATCCCACAATAAACCGTTTGATAATCCCATCGAGAACGCCAGGGCTTGGCTGGCGGACGGATTCGTGCTGAGTTGTAGCGTCGACCCCGACGCAAAATATGGGTTCCCGGGCGGCTGCGTCCCTCCAGTCGCCTTTTTCGATCCCCCTACGCAATCCAACTTCTGGCCCGGACACAGAGTGGCCTTGGTTGGCTACCACGACCAGATCCATCCTGCCGGACAAGGGGCGGAGCATCGGGGCGGCTTTCTGATGGTGAACAGCCATGGACCTAGATGGAACGGCGACATGAACGGCTATCTGTGGCTGAGCTACGCCTATGTGCGCCGGTACGTCGGCGACTGCTCGATCATGGTACCGGGCGGACCCGCGATCCCGGAGGTCACCGGATACACCCATGGCAACCAAGAAGGCCAGCCAACGGTGATCATCACGGGCACGAACTTCGGCAGCCTGCGGCGATTGGCCGGGGTGGAGTTCAACGGCGTGGCGGCCGGGAAGGTCTGGCGCTTTACCAACGACGCCATCGAGGTGACACCGCAGTCGCCCATCAAGGCCGGCCCGCTGGTCGTTTACAACTGGGAAGGCACCCGCGGTAAGGCCATCCGCTTCACACCGCCCCGCATCAGCACCCGCAAGTGACGGCCGTGGCCGCGCGCCCAGACCGGGCGTTCTGCCTGAGGCATCCGCCAGATACGCACAATCCGCGAAGGAGCCCGATAATGAAACAACCCGCCGTCCTGTCCATCGCCCAGACCGGACTGCTGTTGGCCGCCCTGGCCTGGTCAGCCGGTCAGACGGCAGCCGCGGACATCCCGGTCGCCGACCTGTCTGGTCTCGACCCGAGTGCAACCGGTGCCGCGGTGATCGACGATCAAGACCCCGGACCCCTCAGCCGGCCGCTGTCGCCGCAGGAGGCCCAAAGGATACTGGACGAAGTCACGCGGATCATCGACCGCTCGCCCTACGCCCCCCCCTCCAGGCGGCTCGGGACCCGGCTGCCGAAGGCCGTGGACCTGCGCGGTGAGTTGCCCCCCGTCGCCGACCGGGGTGACTTGGGCGTGTCAACCTCCGTCATCTTTGCCACCGCCTACTACCAGATGTCGCAGTCGCTGAAACATTTCAGACACCCCGCATGGAACCTGAACAACCCGGAGCATCAGGGCAGCGTCGCCTTTGTCCGCGCGATGCAAAGGGCCGGCGGCCCCGACGATGTCTATCAGATCCTCCAGAACGATGGCACGGTCGACCGGGCCGAGATGCCCTACAACCCGCTGGGACCGATCGTCGAACCGACTGCCAACCAGCTTGAAATGGCGCTGCCCTATCGCATCAGCCGCCACGCGGCCCTGTGGGATAACGGCGATGCCATCCCCACCAGGCCGTATGACAACCCGACCGAGAACGCCAAGGCCTGGCTGGCGGACGGATTCGTACTGAGTTGTCGCCTCGACCCCCGCAGCCACCCCGGTTTCCCGGGCGACACCAACCCGCCGGCCCGCTATTTCGATCCCGCCACGCAACCGGGCATCGATCCAAGCTTCGGGGTCGCACTCGTCGGCTACCACGATCAGATCAACCCCTCCGGACGCGGGGCGGAGCATCGGGGCGGCTTCCTGATGGTGAGCTCACGTGGGCCGAGATGGAATGGCGCCATGCACGGGTATCTGT
Source organism: Lamprocystis purpurea DSM 4197 (assembly GCF_000379525.1). Classification (GTDB taxonomy): domain Bacteria; phylum Pseudomonadota; class Gammaproteobacteria; order Chromatiales; family Chromatiaceae; genus Thiodictyon; species Thiodictyon purpureum. The sequence continues at coordinate 5,565 of NZ_KB902560.1, forward strand.
GGCTGAGCTACGCCTATGTGCGCCGGTACGTCCGCGACTGTTCGATCATGGTCCCCGGTGGACCCGATACCCCCGTCGTCACGGGATACACCTATAGCGAACAACCGGTTGCAGGAGGGGGTACCGTTCCGACGATCATCATCACCGGGAGGAACTTCGGCTACTATCGGCGGGCGGCCGATGTGGAAGTCAGGGACGTGGGGGCGGCCGACACGGTCTTTAGGTTCACCAACGAATCCATTGAGGTGGAAGTAGAATCGTGCCTCAAGGCCGGCCCGCTGGTTGTCTACAATTGGGAAGGCACCCCCAGCAACGCACTATGGTACAAACCGCTCATCCCTAAGAGCCCCAGCGAATAATGGCCGCGGCGGCGCGCCCAGACCGGGCATGTCGGCGCCGCGTTACCTGACCAGCCGAACCAGACGCGTGATGCCCGCGGGGGTGATCAACGAGGCCCCGCCGGGCGATCATGCACCGCACTCAGGCCCAGCAGGTCGCTGGGGTCCGCGCAGCGTTCAGTCTACCCCCGTTGCTGCGCGATCTCGGTGGTCGGCGGTGAAGGTCCGCATGCCGTAGAACTGCCGCCGTGCAGTTTCGGATGGCGGCAGTTGGTCATCCCAGAAGCAGCAGTGCGCACACAAAGACACTAAGATCACAAAGATACTCAACGCGATCAGTTGGTCTAGCGGGTCACCCGCGCGGTGATCGGCCCAACGTTTCCAGTGATCTGTTTTTCTTCGTGTTCTTTGTGTCTTTGCGTGAGCAATTGCCGAATTTAGCCCATCCGGCCATCGCGACGCTGAAGGATGGGCATCGCCCACCATCTCGCGCCCGAACGCGGATGCGGTTAGACTTCCCGCTGGTCAGCAGTCAGCTCCCGCCGGTAGCGTTCCGCCATGTCCGATATCCTCGCCCGCCTCGCCGATGTCCTGGAGGCCCGCAAGCAGGCGGACCCGGATTCCTCCTATGTCGCCAAGTTGTATGCCAAGGGTCCGGATGCGATCCTGAAGAAGATCGGTGAGGAGGCGACCGAGACGGTGATGGCGGCCAAGGACGGGGTGGCGGAGAAGATCGTCTACGAGGTGGCGGATCTCTGGTTTCACTGCATGGTGCTGCTGGCACAGCGGGGCCTGCGGCCGGAATTAGTGCTGGCTGAGCTGGAGCGGCGTTTCGGGCTGTCCGGGATCGATGAGAAGGCCAGCCGCGCGTCCCCCGGCGCGGACTGACAGCAATTCTAAATTTGGGCAGCATCGCGCAGCCCCCCTGGTGGATGCGGCGCGCACGACCGGCGTGCCGGGTCCCTGACACCGAGCGGCGCGCCTTATCCACCCTACAGCGGGCCGGTGTTGTAGGGTGGATAAGCGCAGCGCATCCACCATCAGCCTCGCTGCCGGCACGCTGTCGGCGGGCAGCTACCCGAAATTGGAACTGCTGGCGGACTGACGGCACAGGGTCGATTGGGTTAAGATCACGGCCTGGCCGCGGCGGGTAAGTTGATCTGCTCGCCGGCCGGAGAACACATCGGGGCCTGCGCCCGCGGCGCGGCCCATCACAGTCATGTCGCTGTCGCGTGGGCGGCGGTGCGGAGAGCAATATGGGACTCGGCGGTATCAGCATCTGGCAACTCCTGATCATCCTGGTGATCGTCCTCCTGATTTTCGGAACCAAGCGGCTGAAGGGCATCGGCGGGGATCTGGGTAACGCGATCAAGAGCTTCCGCAGCGCTATGGGGGGCAACGACAAGGAGGATGAGGCGGACCCGAAGCAACTCGATCAGGACCCGGCGCGGCGGACAGTGGATACCGATCCGGCGCGGGCGGCAACGACGGCGCCCGGCGCCGCGGCGCAGCCGACCGATCGGTCCAAGTCCTGAACGATCACGCCTAGACTCGCGTCATGTTCGACATCGGCTTCTGGGAGTTGGTCCTGGTCGGCGTGGTCGCCCTGGTGGTGATCGGCCCCGAACGTCTGCCCAAGGCGGCGCGGATGGCCGGGCTCTGGGTCGGCCGGGCGCGGCGCACCCTGTCCTCCGTCAAGGAGGAGATCGATCGCGAGTTCAAAGCCCAGGAACTGCAGGATATCCTGAAGAAGCAGGCGCGCAGCAACCCGCTGGAGACGCTGATCGAAGAACCGCGGCCGGCGGCCCGGTCCAAGCCCGCTGACGTCACGCCAACGCCGGCCCAGATTCCGGCGGTTGCGGCCGAGACCGCCAAGCCCAATGCGGATCAGGCGGTCGGATGAGGCAGCGCCCACGGGCGCCGGCTCACCGGCTCATCCGCTCAGCCTGCCCGCCCGACGGTCTTGCGGGCCGGCCGGGCCGGGCCTAAAGATTCGCCCCGAGACCCCTTATGGCCCCGTCCATTGAGCCCGATGAACCGGGCGCCGAACAGCCCTTCATCTCCCACCTGATCGAGTTGCGTGATCGGCTGATCCGCATGCTGATCGGCGTCGGCATCGCCTTGCTGGTGACCTTTCCCTTCGCCAACGACATCTACACCTACGTGGCCGCCCCGCTCATCGCCAAGTTGCCGGAGGGCAGCACGATGATCGCCACCCAGGTGATCTCGCCGTTCCTGACGCCCTTCAAATTGGCGCTCGTGGCGGCGGTGTTTCTCGCTATGCCCTATCTGCTTTACCAACTGTGGGCGTTCATCGCGCCCGGGTTGTACCGCCATGAGAAACGCCTGGCGGTGCCGCTGCTGGCCTCCAGCGTCGTGCTCTTTTATGTCGGGATGGCCTTTGCCTATTTCCTGGTGTTTCCGCTGATCTTCGGGTTCATGGCCGCGACCACTCCGGAAGGGGTGTCGATGATGACCGACATCTCGGCTTACCTGGATTTCGTACTCGCCCTTTTTTTCGCCTTCGGCATCGCCTTCGAGGTCCCGATCGCCACCATTCTGCTGGTCGTGACCGGTCTGACGACGCCCGATGCCCTGGCGGAGAAACGTCCTTACGTGATCGTCGGGGCCTTTGTGATCGGCATGCTCCTGACCCCGCCGGATGTCTTCTCGCAGACGCTGCTGGCCGTGCCGATGTGGCTGCTGTTCGAATTGGGGGTCTTCGCCTCACGCATTCTGGTGCGTGAGCGGGCGGCGCGCGAGGCGGCGGAGGCCGCCTTGGTCCCGCCGGTGCCGCCTGACGGGGCCGGGGGCGGGGGTCGGGCCGGCACCGCGGCGCCCCCGGTCGTCCCTACGGGCGGCTCCGGCGGCGGCCTGGAGGTCGGCCGCGAGTTGGAACCGGGCGATCCGGATGATCCGACGCGCTGGAGTCCGCTCACCGACGAGGAGATGGAGACCGAGTTGGACCTGGAGGATGCCGAAGCGGCCCGAACCGCGCCGCCGCGGGCCCGGATCGATCCGATCGAGGACAAGATCAACCGGGCCAACCGCCTGCGCGAGCTCGATAACCCATTGGCTGCTCGTCAGATTCTCTATCAGGTTCTGGAAGAGGGTGACGCGTCTCAACGGCAGGTGGCGCGCAATATCCTCAGTCAGATCGATGAAACCTAGCGTATTGCTTTTCTCAATGGACAGCATCGGTTAGTATCAGGTTCACCACCACAGGACACGATAGGATGAACCATGGGCTCCGGATCGCAGATCCACTATAAGCAAAACCGCTTAAAGCAACTGCGGGCATTTTGTCATGCGGCGCGCACCGGCAGCGTCAGCGCCGCGGCCGACAAGATCTTTCTCAGCCAGCCGACCGTCTCGCTCCAGATACAGGCGCTGGAGCGCGAGTTCGATACCGTGCTCTTCGAGCGGCGCGGACCCAAGATTCGTCTTACGCCCGAGGGTCAACTCCTCTTCCAGATGGCGGAACCGCTGGTCGAGGGCATGGATCGGCTGCACGACGCCTTCGCCATCCAGTGCGGGCGGGTCGATCAGGGCGTGCTGAATATCGCCGCCGGTGAATCGACCATCCTCTATATCCTCCCGGAACCGGTGCGTACCTTCGTGGCGCAATACCCCGGCATCGAATTGAAGCTCCACAATGTGACCGGGCGTGATGGGCTCGCCATGTTGCGCTCGGATGCGGCTGACCTGGCGGTGGGCTCGATGCTGGAGGTTCCGGACGACATCAACTACCGCCCCTTCGTGACCTACCGGCCGACCCTGATTACGCCGCTCGATCACCCGCTGGCCAAGCTGGAGAAGGTCGCCCTCGAGGATATCGCGCCCTTCGGGCTGATTTTGCCGCCCCGGCATCTGAGCACCTGGCGCATGGTCGATCTGGTCTTCAAGCAGCACAATCTCGCCTACCGTGTGACCCTGGAGGCCGGCGGCTGGGAAGTCATCAAGAAATACGTCGCGCTGGGGCAGGGGATCTCGATTGTCACCGACGTTTGTTTGACCGGGGACGAACGGCTCGCCCGGATGCCGCTGGATCAGTATTTCCCCAAGCGCAGCTACGGCATCGTGCAGCGCCGCGGCAAGTTCCTCTCACCGCAGACCAAGTGCTTCGTGAAGATTCTCGACAAGGCCTTTGCCGATCACGTGGTGGAGCCGCAGCAGCGCACCGTCGGTGAGGCCGAGTGGGATGACGCGATGCTTGGCTAGGCATGCTTGGCCAGGCTCGCTTGCCTGGCGCTCAATCCCGGCGCAGCGCGTCCGAGATGCCGATGGGAGTCGGAAAACGCAGAACCACCAGATAGGACGAGACCAGGAAGGTCAGGATGGTGGCCAACTGCAGGCTGTAGGCCGCCCGCGCGCTCAGGCTGCCGGTGGTCAGTGCCAGCGCGGCGATGAGCAGTGAGAACTCGCTCATCTGGCCGAGCCGGAAGCCGATCTCCCAGGCGCGGGCCGAGGGTTCGCCGGTACGGACCAGCAGCAGGCGAAAGATGGCCGGTTTGAGCAGGAGCGCGGCCGTCGCGAGGAATAGGGCCGGCACCAGCACGTCGGGGGCCATCGCCAGGTTGAACTGCACCCCCACGCCGAAGAAGAAGAGCACCAGGAAGAAATCCCGTAACGGACGCAGGCTCTCGGCAATATAGAGCGCGATGGGACTGGAGGCCATCGCCACCCCGGCGATGAAGGCCCCGATCTCATGGGAGAGACCCAGTACGCCGGCCAGTTCGGCCATCCCCAGACACCAGCCGATCGCGATCAGAAAGATGTACTCGCGGAAGGTGTCATAGCGGCGGATCAGTGGGATCAGGACGTAGCGTGCGGTGAGTCCGGCGAAAATGGCCAACCCCGGTAGGGTCAGCATGAGCAGGGCGATTTTGATCCAGGGGGTGGCTCCCGTCCCGGCACCCTGGAGCAGCAACAGCAGGGCGATGGCGAGCAGGTCCTGCAGCAGGAGGATGCTGATGATCACCTCGCCCATGCGCTGATGATGCAGTACGGTGGTCGGCAGCAGCTTCAGACCGATGATGGTGCTGGAGAAGCCGAGAGCACCACCGAGGATCAGCGACTCCAGCGGCGTGAAACCGGCCAAGAGACCAATGGTGCCGCCGATGATGAGCAGCAGCAGCGCGCTGCCCAAGGTCACCAGGGTGGTGCGGCGCAGGCTGCGCGCCAGATCCTGAGGGGTCAGGTCGAGTCCGAGGAGGAACAGCAAGAACATGATGCCGACCTGAGCGGATTCCGAGACCAGGCGGGCGTCGGCGACCAGACCGAGACCCCAGGGTCCGAAGAGAATACCGAGCCCGATATAGGCGACCAGGAGCGACTGCCGGGCCGCAAGCGCGGCGGTGGCCAGGACCGCGGCGCCGGTGAAGACCAGGAAAAAGGTAAAGACGATCGGGTTCTGAATCATGGTTTACTCGAGTCCGCCCGCGAGGCCTGCCCCCTGGGTCTGGAATCCCGCGGCGATGATCCCACGATTGAGGAGCCAGGTGGAGCGATAAGACCAATTGTGTGCTGTGTTACGGGTCCGTGACGAGTAACAGCCGTTCGTCTGCCCATTCGTCAGGGTCATCTGAAATCCTTCGCAGAAATGTACACAATGCCACCGTGAATGCCTGTCCCAGGCAGCGGTTCCGTTCCCCTGCATTTGTAATAATCGTGTACCACATGAGCAACCTGCTTGTTTATCCTTTTCCACTGCACCTGTCATCACAGGTCGGACACCGGCGAACGCTGGGCGCGAAGGACAGCAGCGATGCCAAAGCGTGGCGGGTTGTCCGATCGGCGTTGCGGGGCCTCACGGCGTGGTCGTGAGTCACCACTACGAGTTGTCTAACCTGTATCCATGGACCTAACGAAAAAAATCGGCCAACGCCTCCGTGCTGCACGCCAAGCGCAGGGCTTGAGCCTCTCTGAGTTGTCGAGCCGTACCGGCTCGCTGTCCAAGTCACGGATCAGCAACTATGAGCAGGGAATCCGCCGGATGGGGCTTGAAGAGGCCCAGGAACTGGCGCTGGCCTTGGGCACTGTGACACCGATCTATCTGATGTGTCTGGATGACACGGATCCCCTGTCCAAGGATGAGCGCGAACTGGTCGAGCGCTATCGCAATACCGACGTGCGCGGGCGGGATACCATCCTGAAAGCGGCGGAGGGACAAGCCGTTTACCGGGTCGAAACGTCGCCGGTTGCGGTCGATGGGGAAGGCCTCGCGGGGTCGGCGGAGGGCGGATAGAGGAACCTTACACAACAAGTTTTACCGATGCGATCACTTGTTGTGTTTACATTGGCTGGCGTATCGGCACTCTTGTGGGCTGCACGCCAGCCGTTCGAACTTCGCCGTGTTCCGGCGCGCGCGTTTTTAGTGCGACGATCATCGCGGATTACTGCTCAACAAACCGGTGATTCGCTTGCGCGTCGTGTGTTGATGGTCGACCGCGCACCGGCTCGGACACCCGCACGGTGCCGTTTCCGGGCTTACGAATAAATCGGCTTCAGTCGCGAGCCCCTTGGGGCTCGTGCGTTTGGGTCAATCTGACGGCTGACGAGCGCATCTTATAGTAGGGGCGGGTTTCAAACCCGCCCCTACACGAAGGTCTGTCTGGATATCAGGTGCGAACGCTATAGAACCCGGTGCGGCCTGGATCAGGCTGCCGGCCGCTCGCGACGAGGGCGCCTCCCTGCGCCGTGCTCGCGGATTCCTTACTTATAAGCGCCGACCCCGCAGAAGAAGCCTTCCTTGTTAGCCATCACGTAGCTCGTCTTGGCGCGGATCTCCTCGGTGCCCGGATAGGGCCACTTGTAGTCCACCCAGCCTTCCTTCGAGGCCTTGACGGTGGCGATCATGTTCTTGAACAGTTCATCCCCGTACTTCTTGAAGTCGAGCAGATTCTTGCCGACCAGTTCCGGCTTGGTGGCATGGGAGAGCATCACGCCGTCCATGTCCATGCAGAAGACATACAGATCCTTCTTTTTGAAGTCGCCGTCGGCGGAGAAGGCCGCAAAGGCCTTATCCTTGCCCATCGTGTTGACGGCCGCCTGAGCCTGCTGGGACATGGCCTTGGCCTCGTCCGGGGTGGCCATGTCGGCGGCGGCAGCAAGGCCGGCGAACAGCATCCCGGAGGTGGCGATTGCGATCAGGGTCTTTTTCATGCGATGTCTCCTCGTTCGTGTTGTGGTGAAGCGTGCTGAAGATAGCTGAACCCGCGGACGGGCGCCAGTGTGTTCGCAGGTAGTGCTTGCCGAAAGCGCGATCTGCCCCGAATTGGATCGTATCCGGGCAAAAGTCTCGGAGATGAGCACCGTGATGGTGCGTCTGTCCTGCGGTGCGCGATCAGCGTTTCGCTATGCCTGCGAATCCCCTGACCCCGAAAACGGCAGTTCTCACACAAAGACACTAAGATCACAAAGATTTTCAACGCGATAGTTGGTCTGGCAGGTCAACCGCGCGGTGATTGGTCTGACGTTCTCACTGATTTGTTTTTCTTGGTGTTCTTTGTGTCTTTGTGTGAACAATCACCTAATTTGGGCTGACCGGCGTCGGATCCGCGTGATGGCCTGAGGATTGCTGCACCTTTGCCGGCGGCATCCGTACGCCGCGAACTTTCAACACTCACTCGTTCGGAGTCAACTCTTATGCGGAAGCGCGACTTGATCAAGCGGTTGGTACTGGGTTCAGGCCTGGCTCTGGGATTGTCCGCGGTCCTCCCGGCGACTGCCGCCGACGACACCATCAAGGTCGGGGTCCTCCACTCGTTGTCCGGAACCATGGCCATCAGCGAGACCACGCTCAAGGATACGGTGCTGATGCTGGTCGAGGAGCAGAACAAGAAAGGCGGTTTGCTCGGCAAGAAGCTGGAGGCGGTGGTCGTCGATCCGGCGTCCAACTGGCCCTTGTTTGCCGAGAAGGCGCGTGAACTGATCGCCAAGGATAAGGTAGCGGCGGTCTTCGGGTGCTGGACCTCGGTGTCGCGTAAATCGGTCCTGCCGGTCTTCGAGGAACTCAACGGGTTGCTGTTCTACCCGGTGCAGTACGAGGGTGAGGAATCTTCAAAGAATGTCTTCTATACCGGCGCCGCGCCCAACCAGCAGGCGATTCCGGCGGTGGACTATCTGATGAACGACCTGGGCGTCAAGCGCTGGGTCCTGGCGGGTACCGACTATGTCTACCCGCGAACCACCAATAAGATCCTCGAAGCCTACCTGAAGCAGAAGGGCGTGGCAGCCGAGGACATCATGATCAACTACACGCCGTTCGGTCACTCCGACTGGCAGTCGATCGTCGCCGACATCAAGAAGTTTGGCGGCGCCGGCAAGAAGACTGCAGTGGTCTCCACCATCAACGGCGATGCCAATGTTCCCTTCTATAAGGAACTGGGCAACCAGGGGGTGTCTGCCGAAGATATCCCGGTGGTCGCCTTCTCGGTGGGTGAGGAGGAACTCTCCGGGATCGACACCAAGCCGCTGGTCGGGCACCTGGCCGCCTGGAACTATTTCATGAGCGTCGACACGCCGGAGAACGCCGCGTTCATCAAGCAGTGGCACGCCTTCATCAAGGACCCGAAACGCGTCACCAATGACCCGATGGAGGCTCACAAGATCGGGTTTGACCTCTGGGTGAAGGCCGTCGAGAAGGCCGGCAGCACCGCGACCGACAAGGTGGTGAAGGCCATCGTCGGCCTGGAGACACCCAACCTCACCGGCGGCATCGCCAAGATGCTGCCCAATCACCATATCACCAAGCCGGTGCTGATCGGTGAGATCCAGGATGATGGTCAGTTTGCCGTGGTCTGGCAGACCGAGGGCACGGTCCCGGGCGATGCCTGGTCCGACTTTCTGCCGGGCTCCAAGGATCTGGAAGGCGATTGGACAGCGCCGATCAATTGCGGCAACTACAACACCAAGACCAAGACCTGCTTGGGTTCCGCGGCCAAGTAATCCATGGGTATGACGCCGTCACGCCGCCGCCGCCCACACCTCGCCGGCGCATTCTTCTGCATGATCCTGGCCGGGATGACCTGGTGGGGAACGGCGGCGGCGGGCGCTTTGGAGGAGGCCCTGCCGGGACTGGCGGACCGCGCCTTCCCGGCCAAGCAGCAGGCCGTGCAGGCGCTGGCCGCGACCGGCGACAGCCGGGCCTTGCCGATCCTGGAGGCCCTGCTCGCGGGGGACCTCTACACGCGCGAGGCCGCCGACCCGCCGCTGGTTCTGGCGCGGCCCTCCGCCGCCGGCCTGCGCCTCTCAGACCCGCTTACCGGGGTAGATTTGGGTGAGGTCGAGCGGGCCACGGTCAAGAAGATTCCGCTGAATAACGCGCTGCGCACCGCCCTGCGCGGCGGCATCGCCGCCCTGACGCTCAGCAGCCCGGACCCGGCGGTGCGCAGCCGCGCGGCCAAGGACCTGATGCGTGACCCGAGCCCCGAGTCCGTCACGGCGCTGCGCGCCCGCCTGGAACAGGAACAGGACGCCGCGGTGCGCACGACCCTGGTGCTGGCGGTGGCGGTAGCGGACCTGCGCGTCGGGACGCCCGAGGCACGGCTGGCGGCCGTTGCGACCCTGGAGGGCAGTCTCTACCCGGAGGCCCGCAACGGCCTGACGACACTCATCGCCAATGAAACCGACGCGGATGTGAAAGCCGCCGCCGAGCGTGCGCTGACCGCGATCGACGCCCGCCTGACCTGGAATGCGCGGGCCGAGACCTTGTTCTTCGGGTTGAGTCTGGGCTCGGTCCTGGTGCTCGCCGCCATCGGCCTCGCCATCACCTTCGGGGTCATGGGCGTGATCAACATGGCTCACGGCGAGTTGATGATGCTCGGGGCCTATACCACCTATCTGGTTCAGCAGGCGCTGCCGGGTTGGGTCGATTACTCGCTGTTCGTCGCCATCCCGGCGGCCTTCATCGTGTCCGGACTTTTTGGCATCGCCATCGAGCGAACGGTCATCCGCTTCCTCTATGGCCGGCCCCTGGAGACCCTGCTGGCGACCTTCGGGATCAGCCTGATCCTGCAACAACTGGTGCGGACCACCATCTCGGCGCAAAACGTGGCGGTCGAGAATCCGTCCTGGATGAGCGGCTCGCTGCAGATCAATCCGGCGCTGGCGCTGACCTACAACCGGCTCTATATCCTGGCGTTCGCGTTGCTGGTCTTCGTCGCCCTCCTGCTGATTCTCAAGCGCACTGCCCTGGGGCTGCAGGTCCGGGCGGTGTCCCAGAATCGGGCGATGGCACGTGCCATGGGGGTGCGCTCCGCGCGCGTGGATGCGTTGACCTTCGGCCTTGGCGCCGGCATCGCCGGAGTCGCCGGGGTCGCGCTGTCTCAACTCACCAATGTCGGACCCAACATGGGCCAGGCTTACATCATCGACTCCTTCATGGTGGTGGTGTTCGGCGGGGTCGGGAACCTCTGGGGCACCCTGATCGGCGGGATGACACTGGGCGTCGCCAACAAGTTCATGGAACCCTGGGCGGGCGCGGTCCTCGCGAAGATTCTGGTGCTGGTATTCATCATCTTGTTCATCCAGAAACGTCCGCGCGGGCTCTTTCCGCAGCGCGGCCGGGCGGCTGACGGATGAGGCGATGAACAGCAAGATCAACCATCTACCGCGTAACCGGTTTTCGGCCTCGATCAAGATTCCGGCCACTTGCGCTCGCCGGGTGCGTAGTCAGGCCATCCTGGCCTGACACGGTCAGGGCTGGAAGCCCTGACGACGCACGCCGCTGGCCGGGATGACGATCAAGGTCCGCTTTTCTTTCTCCAACGACTCGGACACACCCGCATGGGCATAGTCAAGGCACTCAAAGGCGATACCGGCGGCCAAGTCATGCTGGCCGTGCTGCTGGTGGTGACGCTGGTGGTCCCGGTGTTGAATCTGGCGGTGCCGGAGACGAGCTTCTGGCACGTTTCAACCTATACGGTGACGCTGCTCGGCAAGTATCTGACCTATGCGTTGCTCGCCGTGGCGGTCGACCTGGTTTGGGGTTATCTGGGGATCCTCAGCCTGGGGCATGGTGCCTTCTTTGCACTGGGCGGCTATGCCATGGGCATGTATCTGATGCGTCAGATCGGTGATCGCGGCGTCTATGGTGATCCGATCCTGCCCGACTTCATGGTCTTTTTGAACTGGAAAGAACTGCCCTGGTTCTGGAACGGTTTCGACATGTTCTGGTTTGCCGCGCTGATGGCCATTCTGGTCCCCGGCGTGCTGGCCTATGTCTTCGGCTATCTCGCGTTCCGCTCACGGGTGACCGGTGTCTATCTCTCCATTATCACCCAGGCCCTGACCTATGCCTTGATGCTCGCCTTCTTCCGCAATGAGATGGGATTCGGCGGGAACAATGGGCTGACCGATTTCAAGGAGTTGCTGGGGTTCGATCTGCAAAGCGACGGCACCCGCGCCGGGCTCTTCATGGCGTCCGCGGCAGCGCTTGCACTCGGCTATCTGGCCTGTCGGATGATTGTCACCTCCCGCCTGGGACGGGTGGCGGTGGCGATTCGCGACGCCGAGTCGCGTACGCGGTTCATCGGCTATCGGGTGGAACGGGTCAAGGTGGCGATCTTCGCCTTCTCGGCCATGCTGGCGGGGGTGGCCGGGGCGCTCTATGTGCCGCAGGTGGGGATCATCAATCCGGGTGAGTTCTCACCGCTCAACTCCATTGAGCTGGTGATCTGGGTGGCCGTCGGCGGCCGCGCGACCCTCTACGGCGCCGTGGTCGGTGCCCTGATGGTCAATTACGGCAAGAGCACCTTCACGGCCATGTTCCCGGAAGCCTGGCTGTTCGCCCTGGGCGCACTCTTCGTGCTGGTCACACTGCTGCTGCCCCGCGGGATCGCGGGCTGGCTGCCCGCGCGGAGGGCCGGCTGATGGGCGGGCAAGTTGAACGCTGGCAATATCTTAACCCCGGCAAGACCCTGGCCGAGACCCTGGATATCTCGCATACGACCCTGCTCTATGTGGAAGGGGTGACGGTGAGCTTCGACGGGTTCCGCGCCCTGAACGACCTGTCATTCTATGTCGATGTCGGCGAACTGCGGTGCGTGATCGGACCTAATGGCGCGGGTAAGACCACCATGATGGACGTCATCACCGGCAAGACCAGGCCGGACGCGGGCTATGTCTTCTTCGGTCAGAGCATCAATCTGCTGGAATTGGATGAGCCGCGCATCGCGCAGGCCGGGATCGGGCGCAAATTTCAGAAACCCACGGTCTTCGAGCAGCATCAGGTCTATGAGAACCTGGAGTTGGCGATGGCCGGCGACAAGCGGGTCTGGCCGACCTTGACGGCCCGGCTCTCCGGTGCGCAGCGCGACCGGATCGACGAGGTGCTGGGGATCATCGGGCTGCGGGATCACGCCTGGCGCCCGGCCGGGGCACTCTCCCACGGTCAGAAGCAGTGGCTGGAGATCGGCATGCTGCTGATGCAGGACCCGCTGCTGCTGCTGGTGGATGAGCCGGTGGCCGGGATGACTCACCAGGAAATGGACCGCACGGCCGAGTTGCTGCTGTCCCTGGAGGGCAAGCACTCGGTGGTCGTGGTGGAGCATGATATGGACTTCGTGCGCTCGATCGCCAAACGGGTGACCGTGTTGCATCAGGGGTCGGTGTTGGCGGAGGGGTCGATGGACGAGGTCCAGCATGACCCGCGGGTGGTGGAAGTCTATCTTGGGGAGTGATGCGTGAGCGCCGAGTACGATCAAGATCTGGTTGCCTGGTCGCGCGAGCAGGGGCAGTTGCTGCGCATGGGCCGCTTCGCCCAGCTCGATATCGCCCATCTGGCAGAGGAGATCGAAGACTTGGGAAAACGGGAGCGGCGGGCGCTGGTCAGTCGGTTGGCCGTCTTGCTGGGGCACCTGCTGAAATGGCGATACCAGCCGGACTATCCCTATCGCAAGTCCTGGCGCGCGACCATCAACACCCAGCGCCGTGCAGTCGCCAAGCTCCTGGACGAGAATCCGAGTCTGCGGGGGCAGGTTGATCTATTGATCGCCGAAGCTTACCCCGATGCGCTGGACCTGGCGGTCGCTGAGACGCCCTTCGAGTACGAACACTTTCCGGTCATTTGTCCCTGGACTATCGAGCAAATCCTCACGGCCTATTGGCCGGACGCCGAGGCCGCACCCTCATGTTGACGATCAGCGGACTGAATCAATTCTACGGTCAGAGCCATACTCTCTGGGATCTGACTATCGCGATCCCGGCCGGTCAATGCACCTGTGTGATGGGCCGCAACGGGGTCGGCAAGACGACCCTGATGCAATGCATCATGGGCCTGTTGCCGCTGCGCTCCGGGGTCATGGACTATCTGGGGCAGGACCTGGCCCGACTGCCCGCCGAGCGGCGGGCCGAATTGGGGCTGGGCTTTGTCCCCCAAGGTCGGCAGATCTTCCCATTGCTGACCGTGGAGGAGAATCTGCGCATCGGGCTGCCGGCCCGGCGCGATGGTTTGCGTCAGGTGCCGGGCTATATCTATGAACTCTTCCCGGTCTTGAAACAGATGCTTGGCCGCCGCGGGGGTGACCTCTCCGGTGGTCAACAGCAGCAGCTTGCCATCGGCCGCGCGCTGGTGATCGATCCCAAGCTCCTCATCCTGGACGAACCGACCGAGGGCATTCAGCCCAACATTGTGCATGAAATCGGCGACATCATTCGCCGTCTGATCGGCGAATTCGGACTTACCGTCATTCTGGTGGAACAAAAGCTACCTTTTGCCCGCCGGGTGGCCGATCGTTTCGTGATCCTCGATCGGGGCCGACTGGTCGCCGATGGAGGCATCGCCGACTTGGGTGACGATCTGGTCAGGCAGTACCTGACCGTGTGATGACCGACATTTCAGGCGACGAACTTCGTACCACGCGAGCTCAACCTCCGGGGACTGGGGCGACGCGACCGGAGGTCGACGCTTAAGGCCGTAGGTGCGGGTTTTAAACCCGACCCTACACGAAGGCCTGTTTGGATCTCAGGTGCGAACGCTATAAACATCCACCCGTAGGGGGTGCCTTTAGGGTCCCCCTGTAGGGGCGACTTCAGTCGCCACTTCAAATCTGCAGATCGTTTCCCAAAACTCAGTTGACCTTGAAAGTCACGCGGCGACCCTGTGGGAGCGGCGTCCCGCCGCGACGGCCTGAACCCGTCGCCGCGGCATTAAAGGTGTCCGCGGCACCGCATCGCGGCGGGACGCCCACCGGGAACAGTCCTGTTACGGCGTGGCAGATCTCCAGCCCGTAGGGTCCGCTGCGCGGACCGACAACCGCTCCGATCGCGAGACGACCAACCGCATGACCAAGGCCCCAAATCCGCGACAAGCCGTTGGTGTACCCGCCGGTCTGGCGCCTCCCTTTGGCGTTCCGCCCTACGCTGCCACGTGTCGCACCCCGACCCCCAGCAACGCATCCACCGGACTTTGCACCGCCGAGNCGCCGCGCTGCAACACATGGGTGTAAATCTGCGTCGTGGTGACATCCATAACTGTAAAAATAGACAGTCCACGCAGAAAAGGCAAGCCCGTTCCGCCCAGCGGGAACGCACCCGACGGCTGACCATCATCGTCGCGTCGGCCGTAGCAGCGACTTCCAGCCGCGTCAAAGCCACGCGCTTGGTCATGCTGGCCGGTTGGAGTCCAAGGCTTCAGCCTTGGATCGGGCAGGCCAAGGCTCTGGTCGGAACGATGATCGATGCGCGCCTGAACGACGCCAGGCCGAGCGCGGCCCCCTGTCGATGCCTCCGAAACACCCTGACAAACCTTCGGAAAAGATGTTACAGAATATTGTTTTATTACTCTTTTTATTGCCTTTGCTACAGCAGCACCGGTCGGTTTATGCGGACCGGTTCGGGCGTTATGAGGCAAGATCGCCTCATAGCGCGTAATCGGTGCGAGTCTGAGCGCGGCCTCCCTGCCGGTGCCTCTAAACACCCTGAGCATTCGTCGAGAAAGGCACTTCATACGATGGTATTTTCTGCCTTTCTCTTGTGAGAACCACGCGGGCATCCCCCGGTTTATGCGGTGTACCTTCGATCCGTTCGTGGGATATGAGGCAATCTTGCCTCATATCGCACGAACGGTGCAGCGAGGAACTGCGCGCAAGCGCTTGACACTCTGAAAAAATCCTGATCCAATCCTAAAAAGGCGACGAGTTATGGGGTAGTTCGTCTGCCGAAATCTAGTTGGACTAATCCGCTCCGCGGGGCCTACCGCGGCCATCCCATAGCGCCATTGAATCGCGAACAACGCGCGGATATCCCCAGCCGCCCCGCGGTTGACCTCCAGCCCCGCCCCGTCGCCCATCGTCCACACTTTTAACGGCCCACTCCGGGTCGTTAACAGAGAACCGGACGATGACTCCCTTACGTGAGCAGATGATCACCGCCATGCAGATGCATGGCTTCTCGCCGCGCACCCACGAAAGTTACCTGGCCGCGGTCCGA
>NZ_KB902561.1 GCF_000379525.1 Lamprocystis purpurea DSM 4197
GACATGCGGTGGAGCCTCCAGATGACGACATACGGGGCTCCCAGGCTACTGGGCTAGAGACGGGATTTCATGCAGGCTTGCCGGAAAGACACGGTCGTCGGAATCGTCCGGACATGGCGGCGACCGCCGCCGGCCACTGCCGGGCGGCCTGTGCATCGTCCGGATCGTCGATGAAGAATCGCGCAAGTACATTGGTATCGAGCGACTTCACCCTGCCCGCCCCTGCCCGCGCGCCAGCAGCGAAGCCGGATCGAAGTCATCCAGAGAACGCGGCGCCCCGCGCGATGGCGCCCTGACGATCCCGGCGAGGGCCGCAAGGTCGTCCGCGGACTGGGGGTGCAGGATGCGCAGGCGCAACCCGTCGGGCTCCTCGGACACCTCGATCCGGGCGCCGACGCCCAATCCGAGACGCCTGCGTAATTCCGCGGGCAAGGCGATCCGCCCATTGGAGGAAACAACGACTGTGGACATGCGGTATGCTCCCAACAACACGGGTTTCGATTCGGGGGCCTAACCCATCAGAGGCGGTAAGTCCAAACGGGTTCCGATCATTGGGTGTGATTGGAACTGGTGCGGTTTGTTTGGGCCGGGCCTTTCGGTAAGATGGGCAGAGCGAGAGCGATGCCCATCATCAAGCACCTCAGTCGCCGGATGGGCATCGCTTTCGCTCTGCCCATCCTACACGCGTCCATGGCCGTTAGCCTGAACGGCCTTGATCATCGTTCCGGCAACCAAGTCTCTTGTAGGGTGCGGTGGGCAAGCGAGCCGCACCACCTGTCCGCGGTGCGGTGCGGTTCGTTCCTCACCGCACCCTACAAGTCGCGTCCATCCGGTTGGCCGGAGCGATGACCATGAGCCGTGCCGCGCACCGATCCGGGCGCGGTCTGAATCTGTGTTCATCTGTGACATCTAATGATGAATGGACGAGGAATCACTGTGACGACTCGCGCAGATAATGCCCCGCAACCCAGCCGCGGCGCTGCGGATCATCGCGCATGGACACCTGACACCACCGCTGGCCCCCATGCATCTCGCAGCCGTGATTGCGCAGCACGGTGCCGTTGCGCATCGCCACGATCACCCCCGCCTTGCTGGTAGGCTCGCGCCGCAGATTGAGCGCATCACCGGCGGCCACACCGCTGACCTCCCAAAAATCCGGTCCGCCGGCGAGACTGTCAGCGAAGTCGTGCTTGGGGGCCGCCGACTGAGGATGTCCGCCGCCGATCTGGACTTTGAGACTGTAGTTGGCCTGTTCGCCGCGGCGCGCCGCGGCCCGCATCAGATAGACCCGAATCCGGTAGTCGCCGGTATCGGGCAGCGTGCCATCGAAGCGGCCGCCGGAGCTGCTCCCGACAAAAAGCGCCTCCTCCGACCCCGGAGGCAGGATATTGAAATAGTTCTGAGGGTTATCCGAGTGCAACTGCACGCTCATGTGCTGCCCGGCCTTGGCCCCGAGCAGGTAATCGACGTCCTGGTTGCCGTGCAACCGGCCGGTGACCGTGGCACCGGTCGACCCGGCCTTGAAGTGGACCCGTTCAGTGCGAATGCCGTCGGCGGCCAGGACCGGCCAGGCCGCGACGAGACAACAAAGCAACACGAGCGCAGGCGATCTCATGGTCCAGTAAAACCTTCGGTGATCATCAGGGCGCGCCATGGTAAAGCCTGTTCGGCGTTCCAGCAATACCAGGGTATCCGCGTCAGGAATTTCCTGACGAGATCGCCGCTCAATCGAGCAGAAAGACCAGAAAAGTCGCGTCCCCGCCGCGATCTCGCCCGGCAATCAGCAACCCCGACATCGCCGCACCGTCACCCAGAGTGTACACCTGCAGGTTCTCCACGGCGGCGTCGTCGTAGACGGCCGACAGCGCCTTCTGCCCGGCCGCGGGATCGTCGATGGTATCCAGCAGCAACTCGACCGACGCTCGTGCATCCCGCTCGGTGATGCCCCGTAACTCGGTTAGAATAGCCGGCTGGTCAACGGCTTGACGTCCATAGATCGGTTTCCAGCCCGACATCCAGGCATCCTCGCCAAATTGCTCCCAGTGCGCTCCAACGAAATGGCGGTAATACTTCAGGGCCGCGGCATCCAGGTCTTCCGCCCGCGCCACGCGGTCACAGAACACCGCGCTGCCGAAGCCCGCTTGACTGGGTGAACCATAAATCGCTTGCAGATTCAGATTCGCATCGGTTCTTGTCATTGAGATATCCTCGTTGTACGCGGCTATTCTATCCAGCCGACCATGAACCAGCCGGGCCTTAGATCATCGTTTCGGCCGCAAGAAGACCGGAGGTCGAAGCTTTACCGGTCGACCTCGCGTCTGCACGGCCCTTGTTCGGCCAAGACGATTCCCAGGATTAGACATCCCGACTGTGCATGCCTGCAAGACCCGTAGGGGCGACGGCCCTGATCCCGGTTCCGGTCAAAGTGACCGCCCGGAATTATCCACAGATGTCACAGATGTACACAGATTAAGAAACACATCCGTGTTCATCTGTGGATCACTTTCCGCCCCAAAGCTGGCCGGAACGATGATCAAGGCCGGAGCAACTGTAGGGGCGACTTCAGTCGCCCCATCGTTATGCTCGGCGCCTGAAAGCATCCGTCGGTCGCTCCGGTGCTTACGTCTGTTTCGTGGATTATTTTTGCCTCGCTGTTCCGAAACGCACGGACCTCGACTTTACCGGTTGACGGATTGTCCGGCAGGGACTAGGCTTTTTCGACGGCTCACGAATGATAGGATACCAAGTGTGGAGCGGCGAGGCGGTGACTGGATCAATATTTGGTAGGGATCACATGCAACGTCAATTCTCGTCGGAAAGACTATAAATCACGCGGTTTCCCTTTCTTCTTTGTGCTAGAGGTTGGATTAGATAAGGACAAGGCCATCTCTTTGGAGAAAGAAATTTTTGCCAAGTTGGTTGGGGACAAGAAATCAGCTACGTACAAAAGATATCATCATGAAAAGCGAGATGGCACATACCATGCGAGCACCGGCGGCAAACACAGCGACAGTTATTTTGTATATATCGCTGCGTTCGGCTCCTAACATCGACAAGCTTTGATTATGGTTCCGATCGCGAACCTGATCTGTTCCGAAAGTTCTTGACAGGATTAACGATTTACAAGATTGAAAGAAGCAGGTGATCTTAGAGTATTGAATGATAAAGGGAAGCCCTACCTCTATCCCGCAGATCTGTTCGCAGTTATTGATCCGCAGCGCCCTTCAGATTCGGTTACCGCGTTTGGCGCTGATGGGGAAGCGAATTCGCATCCTGATTCGTTGAGTCAGCCTGGGTTCTTCAAGAGTTTCTTTGACCAAAACCCCCGAGAGCAAATGAGGTTTCCCGCATGAAAACATTTGAAGAACTCAAATCAGAGATCGAGGCCTTGCCGCACCGGGAGTACATGAAGCTATCACACTGGTTGTCCGAGCGTGACTGGCAGTCTTGGGACGAAGAAATCGAACGCGATTCTGACGCTGGAAAGCTTGATTTCCTTATCGAAGAAGCCCTTGAAGAGAAAAGAGCAGGGAATCTAGGCGACCTGTGAAGCATAAAACGACCGCGCGTTTCTGGAATCGCTTCTATGCGTTGCCGCTGCCGATCCAGGAAATTGCCCGCAGGAACTACGAGATCCTCAAGGAGAACCCGCGTCACCCGTCATTGCGCTTTAAGAAAGTTGGAAAACTCTGGTCTGCTCGGGTAGGCCGTGATCATCGAGCGCTCGCCATGGAAGACGAAAGCGGTTATGTCTGAGTCTGGATCGGCACCCACGAAGAATATGATCGCTTGCTTCATGGGTAGTGGGCGTCGAAGCAGACTCGCCTGAACTCGGGGACGTATCCGCAGGCCTTGATCATAAATCCGCCCACCTCGCTCGGCCCCGGAGTTGCCGCCCCGTTACAGAACATGGTCTTGCGTGCGAAAGTCCGCACTGTTCATCAGGTCTTGGGCGGATTTATGATCAAGGCCTATCCGCATCCCTGAGTTTCAGAGGCCGCTGCGTTGGCAGTGGGAGGATGTGCGCCGGCTGTTCGATAGTATCGTCAAGGGCTATCCCATCGGAAACCTGCTGTTGTGGATTCGGCCGGCACCGCAGGCCACCATTCACTTGGGCGAGCTGCACATCCCGGCGCGACAGTTTGAAGACGGCTGATGGGTCGTCGACGGCCAGCAGCGCTTGACCCGCTTGGCCAACGCACTGTCCGAAGACGGAACTGCGCACCACTGCCCAGGCCGAAAATCAAGGCCCCAGGATGTCGGCCCTCCAAACCGGTCCCAAGCGGAGCAAACCATGTCTACCCGTCGATTCGCCTGGCTTTCCGCGATCCTGCTGGCCGCGCTGATCGGCAGCGCGCCGACACTGGCCGGCACGGCCCCAACACCCCCGACCGAGCCCCCGACCGCCGAGTCGCAGTCTCCCGCAACGCCGCACTATGGACAGGACATCCAGCCGATCTTCGATCGACGCTGTATCGCCTGCCATGGGTGCCTGGGTTCGCCCTGCAACCTGAAGCTGGACTCCTTCGCGGGCGCGCAGCGCGGCGCCTTCGCGCTCAATCCCTACGCGGCTCACCTCGTGGACTATCCACGCACCGACATGGATGCCGTGGGCACCCTCGCCGGATGGCGCGCACTGGGCTTCTATCCGGTGCTGACTGAAGAACCGTCCCAGCACGGGGAACCTGAACGGCTCGCTGATGCATCGGGTGCTGGCCGCGGGCAGCGCGTTCAATCAGCCGGGTTTCTCACGCGAAGCCCTGGCCCCGGTCTATGCCGGGCGCTACGCCTACGGGTGCCCGTCCACTGTCGCCGCGCTCGACGCCCAACTGGCGCAGAACCCGGCACAGGGGATGCCGTTCGGACTACCCGCGCTCGATGGTCAGGACTTCGACACCCTGACACGCTGGATCGGTGCCGGCGCACCGGGTCCGACCGAACCGGAGCGGCAAGCCGCCGCGCGGCCCGCCCACCCGGAGGCGGTGGCGCGCTGGGAGACCTTCTTCAACGATCCGGACCCGCGCCGTCGACTGGTCTCGCGCTACATCTACGACCATGTCTATCTGGCTTCCATCGTGCTGGAAGAGGACCCACAGACGCACTTCCGTCTGGTACGGTCATCCACCCCGCCGGGCGAGCCGGTGGTCATCATCGGCACGGCCCTGCCTTATGACGATCCCCTGGCTTACGCAGCAATTCCAAATTTGGGCGGCATCGCGCGATCCCTGGTGGATGCGGCGCACGCGACCGCCGTGCCGGGCACCTGACACCGAGCGGCGCGCCTTATCCACCCTACAGCGAGCCGGTTTTGTAGGGTGGATAAGCGCAGCGCATCCACCATCAGCCTCGCGGCCGGCACGCTGTTGGCGGCGGCCACCCAAATTTGGAACTGCTGTGGCTTACGCCGGAGTGCAGCGGTTCTGGTATCGGTTGAGCTATGATTGGATCACGGCCTGGAATTTCAGCCACCGCAAAGCGGCGGCCGGGTATCTGGATCTCAGCTATTGCGATGTGCCGGACTGATGTGCCGCGGCGACTTCGCGCTCGGCCTCGATCCAATCCTCCAGCTCATGTCCCGGCTCAAAGCCGCGCGCCTCGGCACGATAATACGCGGCGGCGCTGATCGCCTGCGACAGCGGATCATCCAGGGACTGATCATCCGTGGTTTGAAGGTCCGGCTCGATCACCGACTGGAGATATCCGCCATTGCCGCCGTGCTTCTCTGTCCGGCTGGCCGTTTGTACTGAAGACATGAGACTTTTCCTCGATTGAGATTGTTGCAACCTGTGTCCACGCGTGTGGAGCGCGGGTCCGCCATTGGTTGTCGTCTGCGCCCGATAACTGATAACCGGGTCGAGCCGAAACCTTACGCGCGGCACGCGACCGCGACTATCCGGGGATTCACCTACTCGGACGCGCGCACCTCGGCATCGATCAGCACCGGCGACTCGCACCGGGTGCCGCCCAGCGACCCGCTGACCGGCGCCGATCACCGTCACGCCCCTGATGTGCCGCGCCAGCCGGTCGACGATGAACGGGAGGACGGTGCGGTGATCGATCGGTTCAAATCTGCAGCTTCGCCGCCGGGTCCGGACGCGGTGCATCCGCGGGCAACGCGGCGGTGACGAAGGCCAGCGCAGCGGCAGCGTCGAAAGCATCGCGACGGGTATCGGCACGTGCCTCTTCGGCCTCGAGCAAATCCTTTTCAGCGGCGATCGCCGTGGTCAGGTCGGCGAGCCCCAGGTCCAGTCCTTTGCGCGCGGCCGCGGCGGTGACGCCGGCCGCGGCGACCAGCGCGTCGGCGGCCTGATGCGCGGCCAGGCTGGTGCGCAGCGCCTCGTAGGCGGCGGCGATCTCCGCGGCGGCGGCACCGCGGGTGCCGGCCACCGCGGCTTGCGCCGCCGTGACGCGCGAGCGCGCACTGCGCAGCGTGCTGTCGCGCAGGCCGCCTTGATACAGGGGCAGGGTGACGCCGATCAGCACGCCGGTTTGCTGCACGGGCGTGCCGAAGGTGCTGCCGCCGTTGAAGCTGAATTGGTTGTAGTCGGTCGAGAGGGCGCCGATGAGCCCCACTTTGGGCCAATAACCGGCGGCAGCCACGCGTTCGCCGGCCTCCGCGGCCCGCAGTTGCGCCACGCCGGCGATGATGTCCGGGCGTTCGACCAGCGCGCGTTCGATCACCTGATCCAGGCTGTCGATCGCCGCCGCCGGCAAGCGCTCGCCGGGATCGCGCAGCCGGATCCGGGTGCTGTAGGGCAAGCCCAGCGCGGCGTTCAACGCCACGCGCGCGGTGGCGGCCTCGCCCTGCGCCTGCACCAGCGATAAGTCGGTCTGGGCCAACTGCAACCGCGCTTGGGCGATCTCGATCCGGGTGTCGAGACCCTGGCGCTCACGGGTCTCGGCGGCGGCCAGGATCTGCCGGGCGGCGGCGAGCGCGCGGCGGGCGGCGGCCGCTTTGTGCTCGGCCGCCGTGCCGGCATGAAAGGCCCGACTGACGTCGAAGACGATCTGCTGGTGCATCTGGTTGAACTGCACATTGGCCACGGTCGCCAGCTGGCGGCTGGCCTCGACCGCGGCCGCCCGTTCGCCGAAGTCGAACAACAGCCATTCCACGGTCAGGATCGGGATGATTTCCTGCACGTCGGCCGTCAGCGTCCTGGTGCCGACCAACGGCAGGGTGACCGGTGTCGACAGCCGCTGATAGCCGCCGACGACACTGGCGGCCAGTCGCGGCAGCAAGGTGCTGCGCGCGGTCCCGGTGGCCAGCGCCGCCTGGTGGGCCTCCTCCCAGGCCACGCGGGTCGCCGGGTTGTGCCGCTGCGCGATGTCGATCAGCTCGCTGAGCGCGTAGTCGCGGTTCGGGTCGACGCGGTTCCCGGCGGCTGCCCGATCGGGCACCTCTTGATCGCCGGAACGCGCCAACGCGATCTTGACATCGGCCCGCACGGCGTCCGGCAAGACCCAGGGCTGGTCCGGTGTCGTCGGCCCGGCCACCGGCGCGGTGCCGCCGCAACCGGTCAGCAGAACGAGAGTCAACAGCAGTCCGGCCGCGGTGCCAGCGGTGCGTTCAGCGGGCATGGCGCGCCTCCGCGAACAGGTCGGCGAGCAGTGCATCGAATGTTCGATAGAGTCGCTCCCGTTCGTCGAGCAGATGGATGAGGTCGGGCCCGGCGCGATCCGGCAGGCTGGTCCGGTCGGGGAACGGCGCCGCGGCGTTGCCGGAGCGCGGGTGCAAGGGCGGATCGGCACCCATTGCGGACGGATCATCGCCCGATGACGCCCCCTGCCCCGCTGCCGCGTTCACCCGCATCCAGTCGAGAAAGTCGGTCAGGGTGTCGGCGCGCGCCTGATCGCAGCGGCGCAGTGTATCCACGACCGCATCCGGCAGCGCCGGCCTGCCGTCGTCGACCACCCGCTGCTGTGCCAGCATGGCCGCGGTCAGATAGAGTGTCTCGCACAGCGCCGGCAACTGGCGCGCGGCGGCTTTTCGCTCGGGTCGCGGCCGGATCCGCCGCGGCTCGAAGTTCAGCAGATCCAGGGTCGAAGCGGCAGCGCTCAACTCGGTGTTGAAGCGATCACCGACGCGGGCAATGGCGGCGCGCCCGGCAGATGCGCTCAGCAGGTCGCGGACGCACTCGAGTGCCGCACGGAAATGCCCACGGACCTTGCCCTCGGCACTGACCGGCCAGAGCGAGACGAACAGGACGGCGATAGCGAGATTGCCGATGACGACCCCGATGATCCGGTCCCTGGCGATCGTCAGATCGAATGAGGGACCAAAGCCGTGCAGGGTCGCCAGAAAGAAGCAGAGCGCGAGTTGCAGGCCGATGTAGGACAGACGCTCGCTGCCGATGGCGATCCAGGCGGCGACGAAAGACAGGGGCGCAATGACCAGGGCCAGGTCGCCAACCGAGTGCATGTGCGGAAAGCCGAAAATGATGACCGCATAGCTGAGTACCGCGCCGATGAAACAGCCGATGAGGCGCAGCGTGAGTTTGTGCAGCGTCTCGGCGACCGAGCTCAATGCCACGTAGAAACAGGTGATGACACAGGTGTGGATGCCGGGCCAGTCAAAGCTGACATAGAACAGATAGCACAGCATCACCGCCAGGGTGGTCTTGAGCGCGAAACGGGCGTGCTCCGGATTGCTGTAGGCATCGGCGACAAAGAACGATTCGCGCTCCCGCGGCGGGGTTTCGCCGCGCGCGCGTGCGACGGCAGCGGGGTCGCCGGCGGTGACTTGGGCCAGCTCGGCGAGTACCCGATCGACCTCCTGTCCGGCGGCGTCGGCACTGCGGTCGGCGGCCGATGCCGCGACCAGCGGGACGTCCGCCGCGGGCCGCGCCGCACCGCGGTCGCGGTGATCGAGGGCGGCCCGCATGGCGCTCAGTCGCGGCCGCGCCCAGGCCGGCGCGCTCAGCGCGCCGGCCGGCATCACGGCCAGCGCGGTCAGCAACCGCATGGAGAGCCGTTCGAGCGCCTCCAGGCCGGCCAGCGCCGGTTCCGGCAGCCGGCGCAACAGCCGCGCCATCTTGTTGAAGGTCGCGGTATCGCCGTCGCCGGCACGCATGGCCGCGAGCAGGTCGCCGCGGCTCGACGGCCCAGGGGATGCGAGCAGGGCCGCCGCCGCCGCGAACCGCCGCCGCAGGGTGTCTTGATAGAGTCGCACGGGATCGCGTCCAGCCAGCAGATTGAGCAGGATCAGCAGGCCCATCGGCACCACCACCATCGGGATCATCCACAGAAAGGCATGGGTGATCAATTCCGGATAGCCGACCAGGTCCGGGGCCGTGAGCGCCATCGCCAGGACCATGGCCAGTGAGCTGGCCAGGGGGCCCGACTTGGAGGTCCTGGACAGAAACATCCCGCCGTAGACCAAAGCGGCCATGGTGAGGACCCGCAACAGGGGCGTGCCGGCCGTGGCGGCCGTGACGACGAACGCGAGCGCGACGGCGACGATCACGACGATGATCAGCGCGAAGCCTTCGATGGCGCTGGAACCGGCATCGTCCTTGCTGACAAAGAAAATCAGGTAGGCGGCCAGCGCGGCCTCTTGGACGTGGAAGGCCATGCAGACGATGACCGTCACGACACAGAGCAGGGTGATGCGCAGCGCCCGGTCGAGGCGGCCGGGAAAGGGCGCCAGTTCGCGTCTGAGCAACGCCAACACCGCGCCGCCGGAAGGCGCCGCGGGGCGCTGCCGCAACTCAGCGTGCGCGTTGCTGCTCATGCAGGATCACGACCGCTGAGGCGCCGATACGCATCAAGGGCTCCGGCGGCGCGTGCAGCCGAATGCGCACCGGAAAGCGGGCCGCAACCTGCACCCAGTTCAGCGTGCGCGCCACATAGGGCAGACCGCCGAAAGCCGCGATCTCGTCATCGGAGACGACCCCCCAGCCGATGCCGTCGACCGTTCCCGCGATGCGGACACGCTGGTCGATCATGACGAAGACGTCGGCGCTGTCACCCACCTGGATACCGGCCAGCACGGTCTCGGGGAAGAGCCCGTTGGCGACCCAGCTCGCGCTGTCGATAAGGGTGAACAGGGGAACACCGGGCACCAGGTTCTCACCCTCGGCGATCTTCAGCCCGACCACCTTACCCGCGACCGGTGCCTGTACTTCGGTCTGTTCGAGCGCGCGGCGGGCGATGGCCACCAGGGTCAGGTTAGCGCGAACCTGCGCCTCCAGTGCGAGCGTGGTCTGGATTTCGTTGCGGGCCGCCTTGGAGGCACCCAGTGCCTGACGCAGCGAGACGGCGGCGTCGCTCACCGCCGTGCGCGCCTCGTCGAGGGTCTGCCGGGACACATAACCGGCCGCCTCCATCGGCTGAAGCCGTTCCAGTGAGCGCGTTGCCAGGTCCAGATTGGTTTGGGCGCGACTCACCTCGTCCTGCGCCACCGCGGCATTGGCACGCTCCGATTCACGCAGGCGCCGTTGGTCGGCGAGGCTGCCTTCGACCACCGCGAGCTCAGCCTGAGCCAATTCCAGTTGCAGCCGATAGGTCTCGGGATCGATGCGAAACAACAACTGTCCGGCCGTGACCGATTGATTCTCGGCGACCGCCAACTCCACCAGGCGGCCGGCCACGGGCGCTGAGACGCGGACGATATCGGCGTCGATCTCGGCATCGGTGGTGCGCGGAGACAGCGCCAGGTTCGCGGCCAGGCGGTAACCGACGATGAGGGTCGCGACCGCGACCGCGACGAACAGCAGGCGACCCAGGACGGTGCGCAGCAGGGGACCGCGATCGGCCAAGAAATGCACGGGTCGGGCACCGCTCGGTGGCGGGCCGGAAGGGCTCGGTGCGGGGCCGTCGCCAACCGCGGTGGACGCGGATGGCGCTGCCGGGGCGGCACCGTCGGGGTCAGCGGCAACGGCCTGCTCGCTCATGTCAGGCCAGGGTCCGGGAGAACAACAAGGCCCAGAGGCTCATGGCCGCGAGGCCGCAGAGGAGCGTGTAGAACAAACCGGGGAGCGGTATCGACTGCGCCAGACCAACTTTCAGGAGCAGGCCGTAAGTGACCGCGGCCACGACCATGCCCAACAAAACGCTGGGGATCCAGGCCGGGAAGTAGGAGCCGGCGAAGACGACGATCGGGCCGATGTCCATAGAGCGCCGGCGCGACTCAGGCTAGCCGCCGTCAGGCAGCTTGCCGCGCGGCGGTGCAAAGCCCGCATCAATTGGCACGCCGCCCGTTGGCGCCCGCCGTTTGCCGATGTTCTTGCGTTCGCGCTCCCGGACCTTCTCTTTGGGCTTGGCAACCACCGCGGCGCCGGGCTTGGATTTGGGCTTGGGCTTGCCCTTGCTCGGTCCCTTGCGCTTGGTCGGCCCGGTAAAGTCAGCCTTCAATCCCGGGATGGCCCTGGCCTCGAAACTGAGGTTGAGGTAACGCTCGATGCTCTCCATGCGGTTCCATTCCTTGGAACCAACCAGTGCGATGGCCCGGCCCTTCTCACCCGCGCGCCCGGTACGGCCGGTGCGGTGCAGATAATCGTCGCCGCTGCGCGCCAGCTCGAAGTTCACCACCAGATCCAGCCCGGGGATGTCCAGCCCCCGCGCCGCCACGTCGGTGGCGATCAGGACGCTGATCTGGCCGCCGTGCAGCAACCCCATGATGCGGTTGCGTTCGCGCTGATCGAGCTCGCCGTGGAGCGCGCCCACCCGCTGGCCCTGACCCTGAAGGAATCCGCACAGACTCGTGGTACGCTCGCGGGTATTGACGAAGACCAGGGTCTTGGCGGCCGGCTCGTTCTGGAGCAGCCACAGCAACTGGCGCTGTTTGTGCTCGGTGTCATCGCTCAGGATGACCTGGTGGCTGATGTCCGGATGCTGCTCGCGCACCGGATTGACGACCACCACCCGCGGGTCACGGAGCAGCCGGTCGGTGATGGCGCCGAGGCCGCGATGGTTCAGGGTAGCGGAGAACAGCAGCGACTGACGCGCCGCGTTGGTTCGCTCGATGATGGCCAGCACGTCGTCGGCGAAACCCAGATCGAGCATCCGGTCGGCCTCGTCCAGGACCAGATACTCAAGATCGGCGAGATCCGCCACCCCGGTGCCGCTTTCGATGTATTCCAGCAACCGCCCCGGTGTGGCGACCAGGATATCGGGATTGCGGCGCAGGGTGGCGATCTGGCGGTCGCGCCGCTCACCGCCCATGATCACGCCGGTGCTGAGCCGGGTGAAGCTCGCCAGGTTCATGAAATGGATCTGGATTTGCCGCGCCAGCTCCCGGGTGGGCACCAGGATCAGGGCACGGGTCGCGCTCCGGGGAGCCGGATGGTCCAGGAAGTGCTGCATCATCGGCAGCAGAAAGGCCGCGGTCTTGCCGGAGCCGGTGGCCGCGGACACCAGCAGATCCAGACCCTCCTGAACCAGCGGGATGACCTGTGCCTGGACCGGGGTCGGCGTGTCGAAACCCGCTTTATCGAGTCCGCGCAGCAATGGCTCAGGCAGGTGAAATTCGGTGAATGGTGCGTTCATGGACGAGAGGATACAGCAAAACCGGGCGGGTTCAGTCAGCCCCTTGGCGGCGGTCACCCGGAACCGCCCGCGGTCGACGACACCGACGCGCCGCCCCGGCGGCAGGGGGATCAGTTGCAGGTGCCGATACGCTGACCCAGCCGCACCGTCTGACCGGGCATCAGCGCCGGGTCCCAGGTCAGGGTATCGGCGGGAAACAGCAGAATCACCGTAGAGCCCAGGTTGAAGCGTCCCAGTTCCTCGCCGCGGTCAAGATGCACCCGCGCCGTCGCCCCGGTATAGTGCCAGCGTCGGCTGCGCAGACCCGGCAGGGCGGGTGCGACCTCCCCCTCCCAGACGGTCTCGATGCCGCCCACGAAGATCGCTCCCACCAACACCACCGCCAGCGGCCCGAGTTCAGTGCCGAACAGACACAGGACCCGTTCATTGCGGGCGAACAGCCCCGGTACCTGGGCGGCGGTGGCCTGGTTGACACTGAACAGGCGCCCGCCGAAGTAGGTCATCTCGGCCAGTTCCCCGGCCAGGGGCATGTGAATCCGGTGGTAGTCGCGGGGCGAGAGGTAGATGGTCGCGAAGCGGCCGCCGTCGAACAGGTGATGCGCTTCCCCCCGCCCGCCCAGGAGATCGCGCACCGAATAGTCGAGGCCCTTGGCCTGGATGATCCGGCCGTCGGTGATGGTGCCGAACTGACTGATGGTACCGTCCACTGGTGAGAGCACCGCCCGTGGGTCCGGATCGAGCGGTCGGGCATCGGGGCGCAGCGCACGCGTGAAAAAGGCATTGAGGTGCGGGTAGGCCGTCGGCTCGGGCTGTGCCGCCGCACTCAGGTCGACCCCGACCAGGCGCACATAGGCACGAATCATCAGGTTCTTGAGCGGCACCCACTCGATGCGCGCAAAGCGGTACATCAGGAGCGACAGCAGGTGCTGGGGCAGCACGCGCTGAAAACCGACGAAGAGCCGCGCACCGACGCTTGATTCCCGATCGTTCATGTTCCGTCCGGCAGCAACAGGTCCAGATATTGATGGAGCGCCGCCAGGTCCGCGGCGATTCCCGCCCGGTCTGAATCGGCAGTGAAGAGCCGCTCCTGATGCAGGAAACCTAAGATGATCTTACGGACCCAGGCGCCGGCAGTCGAGCGTCCCCGCGGTTAGGATCGATTTTCTTCACAATTTTTTACCTCGTACCCACATGAGAGGATGACGGGACGGGACCGGTGTTCCGGCCAATGGACCGCCGCAGGCGCGCCGGTCGGCGCACCGACGGCCGCGCGGCCCATCACCCATCCTGCTTGACCATCTGTCCCGGCCATCCAACGACGCTGAGGTTCCCATGAGCGAGCACAACGAGAAGATCCACAAGACCGCGGACGACTGGCGGGCGCAACTGACACCTGAGCAATACCGTGTCTGCCGCGAGCAGGGTACCGAGCCGGCGTTTACCGGCCAATACTATGCGACCAAGGAGGATGGCCGCTACCGCTGCAGTTGCTGCGCAGAGGTGCTGTTCGACTCCGCGCAGAAGTACGACTCCGGCAGCGGCTGGCCAAGTTTTTGGCAGCCCGCGCAACCCGAGGCGGTCGGCACCACCGTGGATGCGAGCCACGGGATGCAGCGCACCGAGGTCCACTGCAACCGCTGCGGTGCCCACCTCGGTCATGTCTTCCCCGACGGACCCCGCCCGACCGGACTGCGCTACTGCATCAACTCGGTATCATTGGCCTTCGACCCCGAACATCAGCCCGGGTCCTGAGCAGGACGGTCGCACGGCCGTCACTCAATGAACGACCGGACCCATGAGCACGAAAAAATTACCACGAATACGCCGCTCAAACTGCTGGTGATCGAGGACGATCCGGCGGATTTTCTGCTGCTGACCCGGCAGCTGCGCAAACAGGGGATGGCGGCGGCCTGCACGCGGGTGGCAAGCACCAGGGAGTTGGAGGCGGCGCTCTCGGCCGCCACCTGGGATGCCGTCCTGGCCGATTATTTCGTGCCGGGCATGGACTTCGATCCCACGCTCGAACTGATCCGCCGGTATCGGCCGGGCGTGCCGATCATCCTGGTCTCAGGTGCCGTGGGTGAGGAGCGGGCGATCGATTTGCTGCGCCGCGGGGTCGGTGATTTCGTGCTCAAGGACCACTTCCTGCGGCTGGTCCCCGCCATTCGGCGCTGTCTGCGGGAAGCAGCGGAACAGCGCGCCCGCGCTAGTGCGGAGGCGGCCCTGCGCGAGAGCGAGGAGCGGCTGCGCCTGGCCCTGGATGGCGGCGACCTCGGAATGTGGGATTGGCTGGTGACCAGCGATACCCTGGTGGGTAACGCGCGCTGGGGGCGCATTCTGGGCTGCCGGTTGGACCAGACCCCGCCCAATCGCGCCACATGGGAAGCCCTGGTGCATCCGGACGATCTACCCGCGCTGCGGGCGGCCTTTGCGGACCTGATCGAGGATCGCCGGCCCATTTTTCGCAGCGAGTATCGCCTGCGCCATCAGAGCGGCCACTGGGTCTGGGTCTCCTCGCGCGGCAAGGTCATCGGGCGCGACTTGGCGGGGCGACCGCTGCGGGTCTGCGGCACCCATCAGGACATCAGCACGCGCAAACTGCTGGAAGAGGAACTGCGGCGACTCGCCGTCACCGACCCGCTCACCGGGGTCTTCAACCGGCGTCATCTGATGGAAACGATGGAGATCGAGGCGCGGCGCGCCCGCCGCCATGGTCGGCCGGTCGCGCTGATCATGTTCGACCTCGACGGGTTCAAGGCGATCAACGACACCCGCGGTCACGATCAGGGCGATGCGGTACTCACCGCGGTCGCGGCGCAAGTGCGCGAGCGCCTGCGCCACACCGACATCCTGGCGCGCTGGGGCGGGGAGGAATTCATGATCCTGCTGCCCGAGACCACCCTGGCCCAGGCAGCGGCCTTGGCGGAGTTTCTCCGGATCGGACTACACACCCTGACCGACTCCGGGATTGGGCCGGTCACCGCAAGTTTCGGGGTGGCCCAGTACCGCCCCGCGGAGACCCTGGACCAGTGGCTCAAGCGGGTCGACGATCTGGTGTTTCAGGTCAAACGCGATGGCCGGGATCGGGTCGCCTGGGAGACGGCCTGAACCCACGGGTCCCGGATTGATCGAAATCGACCCGGTGATGGTAAATCACGGAATACCCAACAGCTTGTGCGTCTGCAGACTCAGTCGCCAGAGCGGATGGGCCTTGCAGTAGGCGATAGCCTGTTCGGTATGGGCGGTCAGTCGCGGACCGTCCATGGGCTGCAGGAAGAAATGCTGAAAATCCAACCCGATGAAGCGTTCGGGCGGCGCTGCCGCTTGCGGGTAGACGAGCTTCAACTCGTGGCCGGCGGTCAGTACCAGGGGCGCCGCGGCCTTGGGGCTGACGCACACCCAGTCGATGCCGGACGGGGCCGGGCAAGTGCCGTTGGTCTCGCAGGCGACCGCGAAACCACGGACATGCAACGCGTCGATCAGCGGCTTGTCCAGTTGCAGCAGGGGTTCGCCGCCGGTGCAGACGACCAGCGGACGGGATCGGGGATCCGGCGCGGCAGTCCAGGCGGCGCGCACCCGCTCGGCCAGCCGCTCCGCGTCCGGATAGCGGCCGCCGCCGGGCCCATCCATTCCCCGAAAGTCGGTGTCAC
This sequence comes from Lamprocystis purpurea DSM 4197, assembly GCF_000379525.1. Taxonomy (GTDB): domain Bacteria; phylum Pseudomonadota; class Gammaproteobacteria; order Chromatiales; family Chromatiaceae; genus Thiodictyon; species Thiodictyon purpureum. Next base: position 16,137 of record NZ_KB902561.1, read on the forward strand.
AAAAAGTGCAGATCGCCCGGGCGCGGTCCGGTTCACGCCCGGACCACAGGTTGCAACCCGCGAAGCGGCAGAAGACGGCCGGGCGCCCGGTGTTGGCGCCCTCGCCCTGGAGTGTGTAGAAGATCTCCTTGACCGCGTAGCTCATGTGGGCAAAGCAGGCGCCAACGCCCCCCAACACAGACTAGCCCCGCAGCCGGGGGTCTCATGCAGATCGATGCGGTCGAGTTGGGGCAGACGCGCGGCCGCTGCTTCGCGCAGCCACAGCAGGATGCTCGCGGGGTCCGCATCGCGCAGGTACGGCAGGTCGTTGAGCCGATGATGATCGAGGCGCTCGTAAACGGGCTTGAACAGCGTCTTGACGTCGCCATAGTCGACCGTCCAGCCCATGACCTGATCCAGGGGCGCGCTCAAATGCAGGCGCAGGAGATAGCTGTGACCGTGCAGGCGGCGCCGTGGATCAGTCGCGGGAGCGCTCATGAGCTGCAAGGCACCTTCGAAGCGCTGCTCCTTCCAGATGCGGTAGCAACTGCCGTCATAGTGACAACCGGCGGTGGCGGTTTCGTAAACAGTGATCCAGGACAGCGGCGGCAGACCGGGCTTGATGCGCTGCCATAACCAGTGCGCAAGCAGTTCGCTGGTGGGGTTCTCCAAACCGGCGAGGTCATTGAGGCAGGCCAGGTGCAGTTGCTCATGCAGCGGCGCCCACGCGGCGGCGAGTTGATCGAAATCCACCCCCATGGCCTGGCCGGCGAGATCCTGGTCGGCGTGCAGGATGACCTCGAAGCCGTGGCCGTGCATCCGCCCGCACGGATGACCCGCCGGGACCCGGGGCAGACGGTGGGCTGCTTCGAAGCGGAAGCGGTGCCACAGGTGTGCATGCTCCGCGGCGTCCAGATCCGCCCCCTGATCACGCGTGCTGCGGATGCCCACCGACGCGATGCCCGGCACGGCCAGGTGCCGGCGGACCCAGCGGGCCAGGTTCTCATCCGTGGGGATCGGCAACTGTTCGTTCAGATCGCGATAGTCGAGTTCGGCCACGCACGCCTGCAGCGTCCGCGCCAGCGCGGCGGTCTCGCCACCCGGAAAGGGCGCCCAACCAGCCGGCAGCAGGACGCGCACGCGGGCGGTGAAACTATGCCCATGCAGACGCCGGGCACGGTGTCCGGCGGGAAGAATGGCGACGCGCCGGGCGGCCTCGAAGGGGGCCGCGGCGAGGTGGAAGAGGTGTTCGAACATGAGGGAGTGGTTAGTGGATAGTGGATAATGGATAGGTAACGAGTCGACAACAACTTAAACACCATCGTTGTCGTTGTCGTAATCGAGTTTATGATACCCGCGAGGATGCGCTCGCACCGCGTCGTTTCGCTCTCCGAGCTTTGTCAGCAGCGCAACGGTTCGTTAGTCCTAGGCGCGGTGATCGAAACATTTCAGAGGCTTGGCGGCTTCTTATGCCCAGGGTGTGTCGGGAATCGAAACCCGATCGGCATCGGGCTGCTCATGTCCAATCTGAATCGTTCCGATTACGATTACGACAACGACAACGACAAACGTCTCCACGGCATCCTGGCCGCGGTGGACATGTCGGCGGAGATGCGCGAGCGGGTCCTGCGCGCCGGCTTCTATGTCGCGCGCATTCACGATCAGATCTTCGCACTGGATGTTCCAGACGACTTTCAGCCCAAGACCTACTGAGATCGGTGCGCCGCGGCAAACCGGGCGAGCAGCGGATCGGCGACTCCCGCCTGCGCAAACCCCTTGGCCCGCAGTTGGCACGAGTCACACTCACCGCAGGGGCGTCCGTCCTCCCCTGGATCATAGCAACTGCTGGTCAGCGCATAATCGACACCGAGCGCCAAGCCCCGCGCGACGATCTGCGCCTTGGTCAGGTGGATCAGCGGCGTGTGAATGCGCAGCCGCTGGCGCCCCGCGACCCCGGCCGCGGTGGCCAGGTTGGCCATGCGCTCGTAGGCCGCGATGTACTCGGGGCGGCAGTCCGGGTAACCGGAGTAGTCCAGCGCATTGACTCCGATAAAGAGATCACTCGCCCCCAGCACTTCCGCCCAGGCCAGCGCGAAGGACAGGAACACGGTGTTGCGCGCCGGCACATAGGTGATCGGGATGCCCTCGCCGATCGACCCCAGGCTGCGCGCCTTGGGTACCGCAATGTCCGCGGTGAGCGCGGAACCGCCGAACCGGCGCAGGTCGATATCGGCGATCACATGCTCAACCACCCCCAACGCCTGCGCGACCCGCGCGGCGGACGCCAGTTCCACCGCGTGCCGCTGGCCGTAGCGGAACGACAGGGCGTAGGGGGCGAAGCCCTCGGCCTTGGCAATGGCCAGCGCGGTCGTCGAATCCAGACCGCCGCTCAACAGGATCACCGCGTTTTTCATCGTTCGGTCTCGGACGTCCGCAAACGCCGCTGATGGGGTGATGAGGTCGTGGTCGGCCCGGCAACCGACCGCGATGCTAGAAAAACAATCCGTCGATCGGCGACGAGGCCGAGGCAAAGCGCTTGCGGGGCATGCGGCCGGCGAGATAAGCCTCGCGCCCGGCCTCGATCGCCTTGCGCATAGCGCTGGCCATGAGCACCGGGTGCTGTGCGGCGGCGATGGCCGTGTTCATCAGCACCCCGTCGCAACCCAGCTCCATTGCCACCGCGGCGTCGGAAGCGGTGCCGACGCCCGCATCGACCAGGACCGGAATTTTGGCATTCTCGACGATGGTACGGATATTCAGCGGGTTGCGAATCCCCAGTCCGGAGCCGATCGGGGCCGCCAGCGGCATCACCGCCACGCAGCCAATCTCCTCCAGACGCTTGGCGATAATCGGGTCATCGTTGGTATAGACCATCACGTCGAACCCGTCCTTGACGAGCACAGCCGCCGCCGCCAGGGTGGCGACCACATCCGGGAACAGGGTCTTCTCGTCGCCCAGCACCTCGAGCTTGCAGAGATTGTGACCGTCCAGCAGTTCCCGCGCCAGCCGGCAGGTGCGCACCGCGGTCTCGGCGTCATAGCAACCGGCCGTGTTGGGCAGGATGGTGTAGCGCTCGGGCGGCAGCACGTCCAGGATGTTGGGCTCACCCGGGGTCTGGCCGATGTTGGTGCGGCGCACGGCGATGGTGACGATCTCCGCCCCGCTCGCTTCGATGGCCAGGGCGGTCTGCTCCATGTCCTTGTATTTTCCGGTGCCGACCAGCAGGCGCGAGCTGTATTCCTGGCCGGCAAGGGTGAAACGGTCGGGGTGGTTGGTGGTGGACATCGTGGTGTGCTCCGGAATTGGGGTTAGGGTTGGGCAGTGGTCAGCTTGCGTTAGAATAAGGCGTTGGGAGCGGTTTTGGCGCGGGGCACGACCACCTTCCTGGTCGGGCAGGCGAAGCGGAGATCAATGGTCAATCAGAGCGAAATGCTGATCGCTGACTGCGCTTCTTAGGATAAACCATCCGCCCGCACGGTGGATGGACTTAGAGGATATCCGGCACACAATATGCTTGCATCTACGAACACGCGGCTTCAAGTTTCCCGGATAGAATCAGCGCACAGGCCAAATCAACCAACGCCCTAAAATTCACGCCCAAACACGTGTAGCGGGTACGAATCGCCCGAAATCCTTTCAACCAAGCGATCGTGCGCTCGACGACCCAGCGCCGCGCCGGTTGGGTGGTCGCGCCCGCGGTCGTTTTCTCTTCGCCAATCCGGCGAATGTGCGGCACATAAGCCTTCTCCGCGACTTCCGTGTCGACCCGGGCGTAGTCGTAACCTTTGTCCAAGCACAGATGTTGGGGGTGTTCGGTGGTCGGCGCGGGCCGCGGCAACACATCCAATGCCAACGTCGGGGACACCAACCGACTGTCATGCACGTTCGCGCCGACCAACTCGATCGCCAAGGGGACCCCCTGTTGCTCGACGTGTAGATGGAGTTTGCTGCCGCTGCGCCCCCGGTCCGTCGGATTTCGCCCCAGCCCCTCCTCGGCCAGACACACCGGTTGGCCACGGACGGGGGCTTGCAGCAAGGTCCCATCCATCGCCTGCCACTCCCACTGAATGCCCTTCAGTGCGTGATACTCCTGAGCATACAAGCGGAAAATCTCCGCAAACACGCCGGCGTGCGCCCAGCGCTGAAAGTGCTCGTGGACGGCACTTTTCGAACCATAGCACGGCGGCAAAAAATGCCACTGGCAGCCCGTTTTCAGGACGTAGAAGATGCCGTTCAAGATGCTGCGGAAATCACGGGGCGGACTGCCACCGGATTTTGTTCGCTTAAAGGGAGCCAACAAGGGTTCAACCTTGCACCAGAAATCATCCGAAATTTCATGGATTATCATCGTCTCCTCCGTGGTTGGATGGACAGCCCTCAAAATTTTTCCACTAGTTACATTATAGGACATAAGCATCTGCTGTGCCGGATGTCCTCTTAG
>NZ_KB902562.1 GCF_000379525.1 Lamprocystis purpurea DSM 4197
CGCACCAGATACAACCGCTCCAGGTCGCTGCGCGCGTCAACATCGCGCCAGTCAAATAAGCTCGGTTCAATGGCCGCCATGGGGTCCTCCTGCAAAGGATCGTCTCGATAACGATATGATCCCTTGGCGGCCGCCTTTTTGCACGACCCCGCCGCTACGCTGGGGTGAATTTTCGCCCGCCGCCCCAGCCCACCCGCGCAACTGACTGATTGTTCGTTCCGGGCTGGGGTAAACGAAAGTTTTCCACCGCCGGGCGGCTTTTCAGTTCAGGGGGTTGCGGACACCGCTAGAGGCTCTGATTTCGTTTCGACACCGAGAGATTTTGGGTGCTGATGCGTTGCCGACGCGTCCTGTGGAGTCCAAGGCTTTACCGTGAAAGTCGCGCAGCGACCCCGTGGGAGCGGCGTCCCCCCGCGATGGGGCCGGGCGCGCAGCCGCAGCGTTCGAGGTCACCGTGGCACCGCATCGCGGCGGGACGCCGCTCCCACGGGGGACCTTCATCTTTCGGGGTGGTTTGATGTTCCTTCTATGGCTGTTAGCCGATCCGGCGTGCAGGAACCACCGATTTTCTTCAAGATCTCGGGAATCGCCACCGGCTAAAGCCTCGACCTCCAGTTGCGAACAGGTCGTCGCTGGCCGGAACGTCAATCCTGCCCCAGAATACCGCGCAGATTGGCCAGATGCGCCAGGCCGCGCGAGCGGCTGGCGGCGGGGTCGGGTGCGTGCTGGTCGTCGCGCTCCAGGGCGTCTTGCGGCAGTTCGGCGAGGAAGCGGCTGGGTTCGGTGCGGATCAGCTCGCCGTAGAGTTTGCGCCGCCGCGCCAGGCTGAAGGTGAGTGTTTGGCGGGCGCGGGTGATGCCGACGTAGGCGAGGCGGCGCTCTTCTTCGATGGTGTCTTCTTCGATGCTGGTGCGGTGGGGGAGGAGTTCTTCTTCCATGCCGACCAGGAAGACGTGGGGGAATTCGAGTCCCTTGGAGGCGTGCAGGGTCATCAGGTGGACGCGGTCGCCGCCGGCGGCTTCTTCCTGGCGGTCCATGACGTCGATCAGGGTGAGATGGCTGACCATTTCGTTCAAGGTGCGTTCGGGTTGATCGCCTTTGTTCAGGGCGCCGAGCCAGTCGATCAGTTCGTTGACGTTGCTCATGCGGCGATCGGCGACGGCCTGGCTCGAGGCGTTTTCGCGCAGCCAGATGCCGTAGTCGATGGCGTCGGTGAGAGCGCGCAGCGCGGTGGTCGGGGCGCTCGCGGCGCGCTGGGCGAAGGTCTGGATGAGGTTGGTGAAGGCGTGCAGCCGCTCGCGCTGGCGCTCGCCCAGGTGTTCGGCCAGGCCCAGTTCGCCGCTGGCGGCCAGGAGCCCGATGCCGCGGCCGCGGGCATAGCCGGCCAGGGCTTCCAGGGTGGTGGGGCCGATCTCGCGGCGGGGGGTGTTGACGACGCGCAGGAAGGCGGCGTCGTCGTCCGGGTTGGCGAGCAGGCGCAGATAGGCCATCAGGTCCTTGACCTCGGTGCGCGCGAAGAAGGAGGTTCCGCCGCTCAGGAAGTAGGGCACGCTGTGCTCGCGCAGGGTCTTCTCGAAGGGGCGGGCCTGGTGGTTGCCGCGGTAGAGGATGGCGATCTCACCCCAGGGTGCGCCGTGGGTGAAGCGCAGGTTCAGGATTTCGGAGACGACACGCTCGGCCTCGTGATCCTCGTTGCGGCAGCTCAGCACGCGCGGCCGGTCGCCGGGGCCGTGATCGCTCCACAGGCGTTTGGCGAAGACATGCGGGTTGTTGGCGATCAGGTGGTTGGCGAGCCCCAGGATGCGGGCGCTGGACCGGTAGTTCTGTTCAAGCATGATGACTTCGAGCAGCGGATAGTCGACTTTGAGGCGCGCCAAATTTTCGGGGCGGGCGCCGCGCCAGGCGTAGATGGATTGATCGTCGTCGCCGACCACGGTGAAGGCGCCGCGCGGTCCGGCGAGTTGGCGCACCAGTTCGTACTGGGCGCCGTTGGTGTCCTGATATTCGTCGACCAGCAGATAGCGGATGCGTCCCTGCCAGTGCTCCAGCCGGTCCGGGTGCGCGGCAAAGAGCCGCACCGGTGCCAGGATCAGGGCGTCGAAATCGACCGCGTTGTAGGCATGCAGGCTGCGCTCGTAGTCGGCGTAGAGTCCGGCGAGTTGGGCCTCGTAATCGTCCTCGGCATGGCTCAGCGCCGCGGCGGGGTCGATCAGGTCGTTCTTCCAGCGCGAGATCCGCTGCGCGACCGCTGCCGGGTTGAGCGCGTCGGGGTTGGCGGTGCCGCGCAGATGCTCTTTGATCAGGGCTTCGCTGTCCTGGGCATCGAGCAGCGAGAAGCCGGGGCGCAGACCGGCTGCCGCGTGTTCCCGGCGCAGGATATCCAGGCCGAGGGTATGAAAGGTGCAGACCGTCAGGCCGCGGCTGTCACGGCCCCGCAGTTCTTTGGTGACCCGCTCGCGCATCTCGCGCGCCGCCTTGTTGGTGAAGGTGACGGCGCAAATATGGCGCGGGGCGATGCCGCAGACACCGATCAGATGGGCGATCTTGCGGGTGATGACCCGGGTTTTGCCCGAGCCGGCGCCGGCCAGCACCAGCAGGGGACCCGCGGTGTAGCGGACGGCTTCGGCTTGGCTGGGGTTGAGGCCTTTCATCCGTGATCCGGGACAGATTGCCGAGTGAAGGGGGAGGGCGTTTGATTATGCCCGAGCCCGGCCGGTATCGCGATGGATCGATGTCAGCCTGCGGGGAGGCATTTCGGCGCCTTTCGTACTACCATGGTCCTCTTTATCGACCAGGTGAAAACGCTCCCAGATGAAACACCGCGCCGCGCCCATTTTGCTGCTCCTGGCCCTGCTGCTTCCGGCATTTGGCCTTCCCGTGTTCGCCCAGGACCCGGCCCCGCCGGCGGCCGACGGTGCGGGCGGTTTCCTCCAGGCTCCGACGGTCGAGCCGACGCCGGTCGCCGGCGACGCGGTGGAGCCCGAGATCACCATCCGCGAGAGCGGCGATGAAACCATTTACGAGTACCGGGTCCGCGGGGCGCTCTATATGGTCAAGATCCAGCCGCAGTTCGGGCCGCCTTATTTCCTGGTCGATACCGACGGGGACGGCACCCTGGACGTGCGCGACAGTTCGCCCAAGAACATCAGCATCCCGCAATGGGTGTTGTTTACCTGGGATTGACGAACCCCGGAGTCCGGCGGGTTGCCGGACCATGAAAGTCTGTCGTGGGAGCGGCCTCCGGCCGCGACGCGAGGCCGCGGTCACCTGCGACCTGCGGCAGTTTGCGAGGCCCCGTCGCGGCCGGAGGCCGCTCCCACAAGGTCTCGGCTGGGCTTTCACGGTAAGACTTCACCCTGCGGGCGCCCGCGACCGGTGATCCAATGAAATGCGACCCTCAGCCGCGCGCCAGGCGGGTGCGCTCCTTGTTCATTCCCTGCGGCGGGGGCATCACCGGTACCTGGTGGGTCAACCCCTGGTAGATCTCCGGCTGGGGCTCACGGAACATAACCCCGACCCCGGAGCGGCAGCGGTGTGTCACCACCGCCTCCAGCAGCCATTCCCTGCTCAGACACTCCAACTCCAGTTCGATCAGGGTGCCGGTTGGCAGCGTGACGTTACGCACCTCGAGGTACATCCCCTGATTGGACAGGTTGCGCCCCTGGGCACCCAGGAAGCGCCGCCCGCGGTACAGGATCTGGACCTTGAGGTCGATCGGGTGGCGGGCACTGTATCTGCGTTCGGCCATCATGATAAGCATCTCCTCCTTTCAGTTTATCCAACCTCTTTATTATCTTAGGTACGATAGTTGACAACGCCGTGCAGTTCAAATGAAACAATCGTGACGTCGCGCGCGGGGTCGCGCGCCGGAGCAGTACCCTGTTCGCCGCTTTTTCCTTATTTGACAGCGATTTCCACAGCTTCGATCCGCATGTCCGGACAGACCCTTGGTGTAGGGGCGGGTTTGAAACCCGCCCCTACGTCCGGTTATCACGTCCGATAGCTATAACTCAGGCGATTGTCGGACAGCAGGCGCCTCAGGTCCCCGCCAGGAACTCGTCCAGCACCGCGATCTGCTCGGCCGTGTTCAGGGCGGGGGCGTGCCCACAGCCGGGGATGGTGACCAGCCGCGGCTTGGGACCCCGTTGGGTCATTTCTTCGGCGACCTGGAGTTCGACCAGGTCCGACTGGGCACCGCGCAGGGCCAGCATCGGGCAGGTGATGGCGTCGAAGACCGCCCACATGTCGAAGTCCTGAAACTGCTCGGCGAAGACCCGCATCACCGCCGGGTCGTAATGCGACGAGATGCGCCCGCTGTCGCGGCGGCGCATGGAGGTCTCGGCCATCAGCCGCCATTCGGCGTCGGTCAGGCGGCCGAAGGGGGCGTAGACCGTGCGCAAGAAGGTCTCGAAGTCGCTCATGTTCGCGAATTCGGGGACGATGGTGACATAGGCCAGGATGCGCTCGATGGCCGACTGGTTGAGACGCGGCGCCACGTCGTTCAGCACCAGCCGCTCGATCCGCGCCGCCGTCTCGGGGGTGCCGGCCAAGGCCATGCCGATCAGTCCGCCCATGGAGGTGCCGACCCAGCGGCACTGGGCGATGCCCAGTTGATCCAGCAAGGCAATGGCGTGCCCGCAATAGGTGGGGATGGTGTAGTCGTCGTCGGGTGTCGCCGACCAGCTCGACAGGCCGCGGCCGATGGTATCGGGGCACAGCACCTGGTAGCGGTCGGCGAAATGGCGGGCCAGTGTATCGAAATCGCGGCCGGTACGGGCCAGGCCGTGCCACAGCACCAGGGCAGGTGCAGTGGGATCGCCCCAGGTGGTCAGATGAATCTCGTGGCTGCCGATGGACAGATAACTGGAGCGTGGGACTGGCATCGTTTCATCACCCTTGGTAAATCCTAACGGCCTGATTTAAGTGATTAGTGGGGTGTTCCTTACCCGGATACGCCAGCAGTTGTGGATGCGCGGGTTGCGGGCGAAGTCGCGGGGGAGGGTTTCCGGACTGATGTTCACGATGTCCAATTCGGGCATGGCCTCCAGGTCCATCCGAAAGCGCCGCAGGTTGTTGGAGAAGATCAGCAGTCCGTCCGGCTCCAGCAGGCGCACCGTGGCGCGCAGCAGGGCGACATGGTCGCGCTGGATGTCGAGCGTTTCGTCCATGCGTTTGGAGGTGGAGAAACTGGGCGGGTCGAGGAAGATCAGGTCGAAGCGGCGCCGGCCCTCGACCTGGCGCAGCCAGTCGAGTGCATTGGCCTGGATCACCTCATGTCCCACGGTGGGGATCTGATTGAGCTCCAGGTTGCGTAGCGCCCAGTCGAGATAGGTGCGCGACATGTCCACGGTGGTGGTGGTGACGGCTCCACCGCGGGCGGCATAGACGGTGGCGGTGCCGGTGTAGGCGAACAGGTTGAGGAAGCGTTTGCCGACTGCCAGCTCGCCCAGCATCCGGCGGGTGTCGCGGTGGTCCAGGAAGAGTCCGGTATCCAGGTAATCCTCGAAATTGACGAGGAAGCGGTGGCCGCCTTCGGCGACCTCGTAGAAACGATTGGTCTCACCCAGGCGCTCGTATTGACTGTCGCCCTTCTGCTGTCGGCGCACCTTGAAGAACAGTTGCGTTGCGGGAACCTCCAGGACTTCCGGAATGACGCTCAGGGCCTCGCGCAGGCGGCGGCGCGCGTCGCGCGGGTCGACGGTGGCGGGGGCGGCATATTCCTGCACGAGCACCCAGCGCTGCTCCCCCTGGTAGACATCGATGGCGACGGCATATTCGGGCAGGTCGGCGTCGTAGAGCCGGTAACAGGTGATTTGCTGCTGGTCGCGCCATTTGCGCAGGGCCTTGAGGTTCTTGGCGAGGCGATTGGCGAGCATCACCGCACCTTCACCCCGTTCCTCCGGAGCCAGCACCCGTGGCCGATTGGAGACGAAATAGCGCGGATCCACATCGAAATGCAGCAGCCGACACTCGATTGGGCCGTTGTACAAGGTGTGCATGCGTGTGGCGCGCAGACCCATGTATTTGCCGAGGTCGGGATTGCCGGTGAGCAGCGCGGCGCGCCAGCCGGTGAAGCGTTCCTTGAGCGTGGTGCCGATGCGGGCGTAGAGCGCGGGCAGGTCGGTGTCCGCGCCGAGTCGTTCGCCGTATGGTGGGTTGATGACCACCAGGCCCCGGTCGCCGTCCCGCCCAGGGTGGCAGTCCGCCAGTTCGCGCCGTTCGAAATGGGCGCGCCCGGCGAGACCGGCCCGCTCCAGATTGGCCAGCGAGGCGCGGATGGTACTCGGATTGGCGTCATAGCCGCGCAGTGACGGGAGGCGGTGCAGTCCGGCGTCACGCCGAATCTCGGCCTCTTCGATGAGCCGCGCCCAGATCGCCGGGTCATGCCCCGACCAGCCCAGGAAGCCGAAGCGCTGATGCAGCAGGCCGGGTGCGATGTCCGCGGCGATCAACGCGGCCTCGATGACCAGGGTGCCGGAGCCGCACATGGGGTCGAGCAGGTCGCCGCCGTCGGCGGCGATGGCCGGCCAGCCGGCGCGCAGCAGAATGGCCGCGGCCAGGTTCTCCTTGAGCGGGGCGGCGGCCCCTTCCTCGCGGTAGCCGCGACGGTGCAGGGAGCCGCCGGAGAGGTCCAGGGCGACGGTGGCGGCGTCCTGGAAGGCATAGCAGTGAATCAGGAGATCGGGGCGATCCGGGTCCACGCTGGGGCGGCGTCCGCAGCGGCGCACGAACCGGTCGGCGATGGCATCCTTGACCTTGAGTGCAGCGAACTGACTGTTGTTGGCCCCGGCCAGGATGCCGTCGAAGCGGACCGCGAAGGTCCGCTCGAGGGTCAGGTGGTCTTCCCAGGGAATCTCGATGGCGCCGGCATAGAGTGACTCGCTGCCGTGTGCCGCGAACTGCGCCAGGGGCAGCAGGATGCGGTTGGCGACCCGCGACCAGAGGCAGGCCCGATAACCGTCCTCCAGGGTGCCGGTGAAGCGTGCACCCCCGCGTGCCTCGACCGCCCCGGCCAGGCCGAGACGATCCAGTTCCTCGGCCAGCAGGCTGCCCAGGTAGAGCGGCGCGGTCGCGAAAAAGGTGTAACGCGACGGGGTACCCGCATCGGCAATGCTCATTCGTTTCGTTTCAACAGGTCCGCCAGCGCCTCGAAGGGGTTATGTGTGGTCTGCTTAGTCCCGCCGCCGCCGCCCCCCGCAGCCCGGCCGCCGCGGCCGGCGGCCAGGGCGGCAAGGTGTTCCTCGTATTTCTGGTGCTCGTTGTCGTGGCAGTACAGACACAGGAGCTCCCAGTTGCTGCCGTCCGGCGGGTTGTGGTCGTGGTCCATGTTCTTGTGGTGAACAGTCAGCTCACGCAGGTTGCTGCGGTCGAAGGTCCGACTGCAGCGTCCGCAGACCCAAGGGTAGAGCTTGAGCGCCTGTTCGCGGTAACCGGCGGCCCGCTCGTCCGTCGCCTTGCGGGCCTCCGCGACCACGCGGTCGAGTTTTGCCGTGTCGATCGGTTTGCCGGTCTTGCCGTGGCGCGGGGCGTCGGTAGGAGCCATGGACTAAACCCCGTCAAGCCTGTTGGATGCCGGCCACGTACCAGTTGCCGTCCGGGCTCGCCCAGCCGTGCTGCACATGCCAGATCTCGCGGAAGTCTTGCGCCGGGCCCTGTTGGTCCTCGCGGATCAGCCCGGAGAACAGCACGCTCGCGACGACTTGGTCGCCGTCACGCCGCACCGAGACCAGTTCCGCCTGGAGACGGACGACCTCGGTGAATTGCGGACCGCTCAGCCGCGCCCGGTCGCGCTTGAGTTCCGCACCCATCTCGGGGGTCAGATACTCCTCGAGATCGGCGAAATCGCCCTTGTCCCAGGCGGCCTGGAGGTTGACATAGTGGCTCTTGGCGCCGGCGACGAACTCGGCCCCGTTGAACCAGGTGGGGGCCTGATCAGCGGGCGCGCTGCGGGACGGCGCCGCGCCGCCGCGGACGCCTTGGGCCGACATGCCGCCCGGATCGCGCAGGTTACCGCCCGCGGCGGTACGGGCGTAGGCTCCGGCACCGGCCGGCAGCGGGGTCGCCCGGCCGCGGCGCAACATGCGGAACAGCATGAAGCCGCCGAACAACAACGCGGCGATCATCAGGAAGTCCATGATCTGAAATCCTTCAAAGCCGTCGCCGAAGAGCATGGCCGCGAGGAGTCCGCCCGCGGCGAGACCGGCCAGGGGGCCGAGCCAGCGGCTGGCGCCGCTGGCCTGCGGTGCCCGCGCCCCGGCGCCGGCCGCCGGGGACTGGGTCTGGGCCGGACGCTGGGCTGCCGCCGGGGGCGTCTGGGTCTGGGCCGGTGTGCTGTACTGCTTGCCGACATTGCCCCCGCTACCCATGCGCCGGGCGTCCGCGGTCTGGGGCAAGGTCACGAGGCCGGCGACTATCAGTGTCAGCACGGCAGAGAGGAGTGTGTTGAGCTTCATGGCCGTCTCAGGTTTTCAGAGGGTTGGGTGGAAGGTTGCGGGTGGCATCAGGACAACGAAAAAACGGTGCGATCTCACGCGGCGGCGGCCCGGCGCCGCGGCACTCGGGTTTGGTGCTGCCGGTGAGCGTTGCCATTGGCCGGTCGATCTTTCGGTGCGTGGTTCGACTTCGCTTTTAGATAAGGGTTCCTGGGTGGAAAACCATGCGCGAGGCAGTGACCGAAAAGGTCTGCGCGACGTGTTCATGCGCGATGGTGCCTGGGTTCGCTCCTCGGGCCAACCGGGTCGCGGCGGATTGTCATGGGGCGGCATGGTGGCGCGCAAGTCCCGGTCATGCCTAACGCATCGGCCCGGCGAACCGGTCTGACGCAGTCCCGCAGCCGCGTTCGTCGCGTTTATTGACGCGTTCGTCGCGGGAGGCTGGCTATTTCGGCGCCAGTTGTTAGCGTTAGGGTAGAGGGAAATCGGCATACCGCAATTGCGACCGAAAAATAAAGACGCCATCAGCGTTGTACAGCAGCTAGGAGATCTGATCAATGTACCACAGTGCCTGTCCCGACTGGCATGACGCCGGTTCCGGATCGTCGGTTTATGGTGCCGATGGCCTGGGGCCTGACGCGGCCTTCGCGGCGCGGATCAAGCGCTTTCGCAGCCTGGGTCTGAGCCGTGCCTTGACCGGCTTGATTCTTGAGTTGGAGAATCTTCAACATACGACAGTGAGCGCGGAGACCCGTTATGCGATGTTGCGCGTGCTGAAAAGAGCCGTTCTCCATGTTGCCGCGGCCCTGCCCAAGGCGCTGTCAATGACGCGTCCAGCGGCGGGTGGCCCGACCCCCGGCCCCGGTCTCTCGCTGGAGCAGCGGCTGTATGCCGCGATGGCAAATAATTGTCTGCACTTATTGCACGAGCTGGGCCGTGGTCACACCGGCTACGCCGACAGTCTGGTACAGTCCCGTCAGTGGGCCGTGCGGAATGCCTTTCAGTTCCTTGGCCGCCAAATCCTCGGCGCGGTTCGCGACGGCCGGCTGTGGCCCGCGGGCGCCTGGCAGTCCCTGCACGAGTTGTTTGTCTATTTGGTGATGCGCGGCAGCGTGCGGCTGCACGGTGACTCACTGGTGTTGAGTGACGACGCCTTCGATCCGGAGTCAGCCTACAAGCAACTGCTCCTGATCGGCCTGCTGGCGGAGCTCGTCGGGCCGGACCGTCTCCAGCCCGACACGCTGACGCGGCTGGGCGTCCTGGCCAAGGTGGTGCGGCTGGTCGAATCGGACGGGCTGGTGGGCGAGTTCGGACTCATCCTGGTCGAGGTGAGTCACGATCGGCCGCCGCGGCTGCGCGTCGGCAGCCTGGATGACCCGTTCCGCGGCTGGGTCCTGCGCGTTCCGCGGGAAGTCGAGTCATTGGTCACGGCCTTGGAGCCCACGCGCCGTCATCGGATGGCCATTGCCGCCTGACCGACATGCGAGGGCTTGCGATGCGGGGGCGCAGCGCCCGTACGCGATCCCGGATTTCCGAATCGCGATTCGGTTTGCGTTGCAATGTGCAAGAGCGGCGGGTTCGGCCTGACTCGGGCCGTCCGCGTCGAGGGTCTCAGGCGGGTTTTTCGCTCAGGGGCACAGAAGACAGGTGCCGCGGGCTGTATCTTGCATATAAGCTAAGCTTAACGTTATGCAGGCCCGAAGTGGAGACCTAATCATGATCCGGCCATCGCTGAGTTGTTTACGACGTCGTGCTGTTCCGTGCCACTGGGTCTTAGGGGTGGCGCTCTTGCTCGCGGCGGCCGCCGTCGCGGCGGGCGGTCTTGCGCAGGTCAAAGAGCGTGGCGTCCTGCGCCATCTGGGCATTCCTTACGCCAACTTCGTCACCGGCGCCGGGGACGGCATGGATGTCGAACTGATGCGCGCGTTTGCGGGGCACTTGGGCGTGCGTTACCAATACGTGCAAAGCGACTGGGCCGAGATCATCGGCGATCTGACCGGGCGCACCGTGAAGAGCAAAGGTGACGATTTCGAGGTCGTTGGAAAGGTCCCGATCCGTGGCGATGTGATCGCCAACGGCATGACCGTGATCCCCTGGCGGACCAAGGTAGTCAGTTTCGCGGAGCCGACCTTCCCGACTCAGGTGTGGCTGGTGTCGCGGGCCGATCTGCCGGTGTCACCCATTGACCCCGGCCCGATCCTGGCGCAGGATATCCTGGCCACCAAGGCGTTGATGCCCAAACGCACTTTGCTCGGCATGGCAAACACCTGCCTCGATCCGGACCTCTACGACATCAAGGCGACCGGCGCCAAGGTCTCGCTCTTCAAAGGCACCCTCAACGAACTGGCCCCGGCGGTCATCAACGGCGAGTCCGAGTTGACCCTGCTCGATGTTCCGGATGCGCTGGTCGCCCTCCAGAAATGGCCGGGGGAGATCAAGGTCATCGGACCGGTGAGTGAGCGTCAGGACATGGCTCCGGCCTTTCGGCCCGGCGACAACGATTTGCGCGACGCCTTCAATCACTTCCTGGCACAGTTGAAGGCAAGCGGGGAGTTCAGGCGGATCGCACTGGCCTACTATCCCTTTGTGGTGGACTATTTCCCCGATTATCTGCCGGAATCGCCGGCGGCGATTGCCGACTGATCCGCAGGCGCTTCGCCCCTACAGGTCGGTCGATCGTTTCCCGGAACTCGCCTAAAGCCGCGACAGTGGGCGACGCCGGGGCTGGAGCGATGATCAAGGCCGGCGCGGCGGCCGGTCCGCGGTGTCCGCGGTGTCCGCGGTTACCGGCACGGCCCAACGTCGCTGTCGGCCACTCCGACCGCATCCTGCTGCAACCTTCGCGGTCATGTCGCGCCCGTTGCGCTCACGCCAGGCCCCGTTCCGGTTTTCGGTGGTCCGTCACACTACTCCCCGTCCGCCCGCGTCCCGTGATCACGGATTCGCCTCGGCGCGGCACACCCTGATGGGAAAGAATCCGCCAATCCGGCACCTGATCGCCGTCGCTTGAGGTTATGCTTTAGCCTAGTGTCGCAGGCCGCCCCCGGTATCAACGGGTGGATGTCGGCCCGACGCGGCGACCGTGCTTGCCCCGCGTTCAGCGACGACGAACAGCCATTCGTGCCGGAGTGCGACAACGAGTATGTACGAGCCCAAGTCACGGGGTCCGTTGAGTCATCTGAGACCCAGGTATGGCGTTGCCACGATCCTGATCAGTGTCGTCCTGACGCTTTACGTCGGTTTTCTCCTGGTGGCCAACTACTGGTCAGCCACTAACCTGCGCCAGACAATGGAGGAGCAGCGGCGCCTGGAGAGCGGGCGCCGCGTGGCGGCGCTTCAGTATTTCTTCAGCGAACGGCGCGACGATCTGGCCAATCTGGCCCTGTCCCGCGAGGTGGCGGGATTCTTCGAGAATCGGGCGCTGGGGATGAGTATGCGCTATGGGCTCAGCCAGAGTCTGGTCCCCATCAACACCCGGTTTTCCGAACTGATCGATCGTAAACGAATTGGCGGTCAGGCGATCTACCAGCGCCTGGTCCTGCTCGATGAGTCCGGCGCGGTGTTGGTCGATGCGGTCGATGAGGGTGCGGGTGACCCGCACGAGCGCTCCTGGAAGTCCCTGCTCAGCCCTGGACACGAGCACGGGGACATCCTGGTGCTGGACGACGGACGGACCCTGGTGGTGTCCCTCGCCCATGAGTTCAAAGGTGTTTATGCGGGCCAGCTCCTCGCCTTTCTCGATGCCGGTCTGGTGGTTCGTGAGGTCCTCAACCTGGGTCGGAGCGGCGACGATACCGCGGTGGCGACCATCGTCAATGGCACTCTGCAGGGCTTGGGCGGTGTCTTGAACCCCGAGTTGAGCCGCCTGGTGCTGACTCCCGACTTGGCGGACGGGAAGGTGTTCGAGTTCAGGGACGGCCCGGCGGGCGAGGGTGAGCGCATGATTGCGTTGGCCCGGCTGGTCCCCAACACCGACTTCGTCCTGCTCGATATCATGTCCGCGGTCCGACTTCACGGCCGGCTGGAGCCCTGGCACCTGTTCTTTGGCATGGCAAGCCTGGCGGTGGTGGTGCTGCTCGGGGTTTTCCTGATCTTGCGGCTCAACATCCGTGCGGTGGCGTTGCAGGCGCACCTGCGCGAGAGCGGGTTGCGCGAGCGGGCGGTGCAGGAAAAAAACCTGCAACTGGAACAGGAAATTCGTGAACGGCAGCGCGTGGAGAGCGAACTGCGCGACTCCAAAGAGGCCGCCGAGTCCGCCAACCGGGCCAAGAGCGAGTTTCTCGCCAACATGAGTCACGAAATCCGCACCCCGATGAACGGCGTCGTGGGGATGACCAATTTGCTGCTGGAAACCCGCATGAACCAGGAGCAGCAGGAATACGTCAACGTGGTACGCAACTCGGCGGACGCCCTGCTCAACGTGATCGACGACATCCTGGACTATTCGAAGGTCGAGGCCGGCAAACTCAGCCTGAACGCGTCGGACTTCAGTCTGCGCGACCTGATGGAAGAGCTGGCGGACATGTTTGCCGACAAGGTTGAAGGCCGGGAACTGAGCTTCGCCTGCATCTGTGACCGGCGGGTCCCCGATCGGCTGCACGCGGACTCCGGACGGTTGCGCCAGGTGCTGATCAATCTGATCGGCAATGCGGTCAAGTTCACCGAGCGGGGGGAAGTGGAAGTGCGGGTGCGCCTCTCGCCCGATGGCGGCGAGGCGCCGCGGCTGCGCTTCGAGGTGCGGGATACCGGCATCGGCATCGCCTCGGATCGCCAGGGCCTCCTGTTTCAGTCGTTCTCGCAGGTCGATACGTCGTTCACCCGCCGCTACGGCGGTACCGGCCTGGGGCTCGCCATCTGCCGGGCACTGGTGGAACTGATGGACGGAACCATCGGCATGGAGAGTCGGGAAGGGGAGGGCTCGCGTTTTTGGTTCGAGTTGCCGGGCCGGCCGGCCACGGGACTCAGCCCGGCGATGCCGCCGCGGATCGCAGGAGCACGGGTCCTGATCATGGACACGCTGGCCAGTTCACGCGAAGCGGTCATCGAGACCCTCGCCTATGAGGAGATCCCGGCCGTCGCCGTGGACGAGGTCGCGGCCGCGATGGATGAACTGCTGCTGGCCGAAGATCGTGGTGAGCCCTATCAGCACGTCGTCATCATCCTGCGGGAACCGGCGGGCGAGGCTGACCGGCTATTGGAGTTGTTACCCGAGCAGCCCTGGCAACAACCCATCCGGATGTTGGTCCTGGTTGCGCAGTCCCGGCGTCGCGACCTGCGGTTGGACGAAGCGATCCCGGTGCGCGTCCTGACCCTGCCGGTGCACCGGGCGGCCCTGCTGGAGGCGCTCGGCCTGCGCCGTCCGGAGGCGCCGCCGGCGGATCCGCTCGCGATCCCGGTGCCGGACCGCGAGCGTGCGTCGATCCTCCTGGTGGAGGACAACAAGATCAATCAGAAGGTGGCGCTCGCGATGCTCGACAAGCTGGGCTACCAGGTGGATGCGGTGGACAACGGCGCTTTGGCGGTGGCGGCGGTGGGCCGCGAGACCTATCGATTGGTGCTGATGGACATCCAGATGCCCGAGATGGACGGGCTGGAGGCCACCCGGCGCATCCGCGCGGCGGAGGAGTCGGGAGCGCTCCAGCCGACCTCCGGCTTGCGGCACCTGCCGATCATCGCGATGACCGCCCACGCCCTGGAGTCCGATCGCCAACTGTGCCTGGAGGCCGGCATGGATGACGTCATCACCAAGCCGGTCAAGCCCCGCGTCCTGGGCGAGACCCTGGCGCGGGTGATGCGGGAATGCGCGTAAGGGTCAGCCGCCGAGCCGGGCGACGACGCGGTCGAGGATGACACGCGCTTCGGCGGCCACCGCGTTGGTCGCCGCATCTTCGGCCAGCCCGAGTACCGTGATCGGATCCATGAAATCTACCGCGGTCCGTCCGGCGGAGACCTCCCGAACCACCAGATTGCAGGGAAGGAGCACTCCGGCGGCGGGTTCGGACTGGATCACCCGCTTGGCCAGGCCGGGGGCGCAGGCGCCGAGGATCCGGTAAGCGCCGGCCTCCTCGCCGAGCTTGGCCTTGAGGATCGCCGCGACATTGACGTCGCTCACGATGCCCAGCTTCTCTGCCGCCAGAGCGGCCTGCACCTGCTCCAGGGCGGCGTCGAAAGGCAGATCGATTTCTACACCAAATACATAGTTCATGGACGTTCTCCGGAGATGTCAACGGGCGGGGCCGGGGGTGCCGGCCTGAGCGGCTCAAAGTAACACCTGAGCCTCCGGCGGAACACGCGAAACGTCAATCCAAGGCGGAAGCCTTGGATATTGCGCTCAGTTCGCCTTGGCCGTCGGTTGCTGCCGCATGGATAACAGCCCGGCGACGAGGACCGCCACCGAGACAATCAACACCACGATCGAGGCCAGCGCATTGATCTGCGGTGAGACGCCCATGCGGACGCTGGAATAAACCACCATCGGCAGCGTGGTGGAGCCGGGGCCGGCGACAAAGCTCGAGATCACCAGGTCGTCCAACGACAGCGTAAAGGCCAGCAGCCAGCCGGAGAGCAGCGCCGGGGCGATCAGCGGCAGGGTGATGCTCATGTAGACCCGTAGCGGGCGGGCGCCCAGGTCCATCGCCGCTTCCTCCAAAGAGCGGTCCATCTGCGACAGGCGCGAGCGCACGACCACGGCCACGAAGGCGGTGCTGAAGGTGATATGAGCGATGGTGATGGTGGTGAAGCCGCGGCCGGCCGGCCAACCCACCGTGTGCTCCATGGTGACGAAGAGCAGCAAGAGCGACAGGCCGGTGATGACTTCGGGCATGACCAGCGGCGCGGTCAGCAGGAGTTGGAATCCGGTCCGGCCGCGGAAGTTGCCATGCCGCACCAGGGCGTTGGCGGCAAGGGTTCCCAAGATCACCGCGAAGGTGGCATTGGTGGCGGCGATGCGCACGGACAACCAGGCCGCGTCCAGCAGTTGCCGGTTGTGCAGCAGTTCCCCATACCACTTGGTGGAGAAGCCGGACCACACGGTGACCAGCCGGGATTCGTTGAACGAATAGATCACCAGCAGCAGGACCGGGATATAGAGGAAGGCGAGCCCCACCGCCAGGAACAGATACAGCTTCCAGCGGCTGCGGTTCATAGCTCATCGCCTCCGATGCGTTGCTCCAGGCGCTGCATCATTACAAAGGGAACCACCAGAATGCCGAGCAAGCAGATGGCGAGCGCGGCGGCGAGCGGCCAGTCCTTATTGCTGAAGAATTCGGTCCAGAGCATCTTGCCGATCATGAGGCTGTCGGGGCCGCCCAACAAATCCGGGATCACGAACTCGCCCACCACCGGGATGAAAACCAGCATGGAGCCGGCCACGATGCCGGGCAGCGACAAGGGTAGCGTGACCTTCAGGAAGGCCTTGAAGGGTCGGCATCCCAGGTCGGCCGCCGCTTCCAGCAGACTGAAATCGAGCCGCGTGAGGTTGGCGAAGAGCGGCAGGATCATAAAGGGCAGGTAGGAATAGACCACCCCGATATAGATTGCAGTCTGGGTGTGCAGAATCGTCAGGGGCTGATCGATGAGTCCGAGCGACAGCAGCAGATTATTCAACAGACCGTTCGGCTTCAGGATGCCGATCCAGGCATAGACGCGGATCAGGAACGAGGTCCAGAACGGCAGGATGATCAGCATCAGCAGGATGACCCGCCGCCGCTCGGGCGCGGTGGCGATGGCATAGGCCATGGGGTAGCCGATCAGCAGGCACAGGATAGTACAGACCAGGGCGACCCAGAGTGAATTGAGGAAGGCGGCCAGGTAGAGTTCATCACTGAAGACTGTGACGAAATTCTGGAGGTTGAGCCGCACCTGCAGCACGCCGTCGTCGACCCATTCCCATAGACTGGTGTAGGGTGGTTGGGCCAGCGCTGTCTCCGCCAGGCTGATGTGCAGCACGATCGCGAAGGGTGCCAGAAAGAACAGCCCCAGCCACAGATAGGGCGTGCCGATGTTCACCACCCGCGCCAGTTGCCGGTCACGCAGGTGCAGCCGCTTGAACAGCTCCCGAATCATAGCGTTCTTCCGTTAATAACGAGTCAGAAATATGTTAAACATGAATACAATCGTTGTCGTTCGCCTACTCCGTCAGGACCACACCGCTGGTGGGTGACCACTCCATCGCGACCTCTTGCCCCCAGGTCAGGGCTTGCTCGGTCCGCGGATGGACATTGGTGAGGGTCATCTCCACCAGCATTTCCGGACTCACCCGCACACGGTAGATCGAGACGTCTCCCAGGTAGGCAATGTCTTCAACGACACCCTTGACCTGATTGATTCCATTCTCTTGATAGGTCGAGCAGATTTGCATTTTCTCCGGGCGGATTGCGACCGTGACCGGGGTGCCGATGGCATGAGGGTGCAGGTCGCGCATGTGCAGTCGCCGACCCAGGCTGGACTCGATCAGTACCTGGTCGTCCTGCGTCTCCATCACTCTGCCGTCGAACAGGTTCACGAGGCCGATGAAATCGGCGACGAACCGGTACTCGGGATATTCATAGATGGCGGTGGGAGTGTCCACTTGCAGGATCTGGCCGGCATTCATGACCGCGATGCGTGTGGACATGGTCATCGCCTCCTCCTGATCGTGTGTGACGGTCACGAAGGTGATGCCGATGCGTTCCTGAAGGTTCACCAATTCGAATTGCGCGCTCTCGCGCAGTCGCTTGTCCAGTGCACCCAGGGGTTCATCGAGGAGCAGCAGTTTGGGGTGCTTGGCCAGGGTGCGCGCCAGCGCGACGCGCTGGCGTTGGCCGCCGGAAAGCTGATCCGGTTTACGCCGGCGCAGTTCCGAGATCTGGAGCAGCGCCAGCATTTCGCCGACCCGTTCCGCGCGTTCCTTGCGCGGCATACGGTCCTGTTTCAGGCCGAACTCCACGTTCTGCTCCACCGTCATGTGGGGGAACAGGGCGTAGGACTGGAACATCATGTTGACCGGCCGGGAATAGGCCGGGATATCGGTCACATCAGCCCCGTCGATATAGATACGCCCGGCCGAGGGCCGCTCCAGTCCCGCCAGCATGCGCAGCAGGGTGGATTTGCCGCAACCGGAACTCCCCAGGAGCGAGAAGAACTCGCCCTGGAAAATGTCCAGCGACACATCATCGACCGCGTAGACATCACCAAACTTCTTGGTGACATGGTCGATCCGCACATAGGGTGCGGCCTTGGGGTCCTGCCAGGGTTCCAGTTTGCGCCGTTCCGCGGGGTTCGTCATAGTACTTCCGGATTCCTGTCGAATCAGCGCTCGGCCTTGATCCGTGTCCACAGATTGTTCAGCTTGCGCTGCGCCTTGTCGGTCGGGGTCTTGAGCACGAACAGCTTCTGTTTCACCTCGGCCGACGGATAGACGCCCGGATCGGTGCGCACCGCCTCGTCGAGCAGCGCAGTCGCCTCCAGGTTGGGATTCGCGTACATCACATAGTCGGAAATGTCGGCCACCACCGGCGGCTCCAGGACGTAGGCGATGAAGGCGTTGGCCGCCGCCGGATTCGGGGCATCCTTGGGGATCGCCATTACGTCGGTCCACAGCACCGCCCCTTCCCGCGGGATACGATAGCCGACCTCGACGCCCTTCTTGGCCTCTTCCGCACGGCTCTTGGCCTGGAGGATGTCCCCGGAGTAGCCGTGGGCAACACAGAGGTCACCATTGGCCAGGTCGCTGATGTACTGCGACGAATGGAAGTAGCGGATGTTCGGGCGCGCCTCTTTCAGGACCTGAGCCGCGGCTTCCAGGTCCTGGTCCGAACGGCTGTTCGGGTCTTTGCCAAGATAGGCGAGTGCGGCGGAAAACGCCTCGGTTGCATCGTCCAGCATACTGATGCCGCACTCTTTGAGCTTGGCGGCTTGCTTGGGGTCGAAGACGATGGCCCAGGTGTCGGTCGGGGCGTCTGCGCCCAAGGCTTCCTTCACCTTCGCGACGTTGACGCCCAGCCCGGTGGTGCCCCACAGATAGGGCACCAGGTACTTGTTGTCCGGGTCGATGTCCTGCAGCGTGGCGTAGACCGCCGGGTCCAGTTTCGCCAGGCCCGGCAACTTGGACTTGTCGACCGGTTGGTAAATTCCGGCCTGAATCTGGCGCGCGCCGAACGGACGCGCGGTGGGGAACACCACGTCATAGCCGCTGCTGCCGGCGAACAGTTTGGCTTCCAGCACGTCGTTGGCGTCGTAGAGGTCCAAGACCGGCCGAATGCCGGTACGTTCCTGGAACTTGGCCAGCGTGTCCTCGGCGAAATAATCGTTCCAGTTATACAGATGAACCGTCTCTTCGGCGCTGACGGGTGTGTTTGCGGACAGCAGAGCGGCCATCAGGGCCGGCAGAGCGAGGCGCAGGGCGGTGAATTTAGGCAACGGTGTCTCTCCCAAGTCAAAGGGTCGAAGCTCTAAGAGGACATCCGGCACAGCAGATGCTTATGTCCTATAATGTAACTAGTGGAAAAATTTTGAGGGCTGTCCATCCAACCACGGAGGAGACGATGATAATCCATGAAATTTCGGATGATTTCTGGTGCAAGGTTGAACCCTTGTTGGCTCCCTTTAAGCGAACAAAATCCGGTGGCAGTCCGCCCCGTGATTTCCGCAGCATCTTGAACGGCATCTTCTACGTCCTGAAAACGGGCTGCCAGTGGCATTTTTTGCCGCCGTGCTATGGTTCGAAAAGTGCCGTCCACGAGCACTTTCAGCGCTGGGCGCACGCCGGCGTGTTTGCGGAGATTTTCCGCTTGTATGCTCAGGAGTATCACGCACTGAAGGGCATTCAGTGGGAGTGGCAGGCGATGGATGGGACCTTGCTGCAAGCCCCCGTCCGTGGCCAACCGGTGTGTCTGGCCGAGGAGGGGCTGGGGCGAAATCCGACGGACCGGGGGCGCAGCGGCAGCAAACTCCATCTACACGTCGAGCAACAGGGGGTCCCCTTGGCGATCGAGTTGGTCGGCGCGAACGTGCATGACAGTCGGTTGGTGTCCCCGACGTTGGCATTGGATGTGTTGCCGCGGCCCGCGCCGACCACCGAACACCCCCAACATCTGTGCTTGGACAAAGGTTACGACTACGCCCGGGTCGACACGGAAGTCGCGGAGAAGGCTTATGTGCCGCACATTCGCCGGATTGGCGAAGAGAAAACGACCGCGGGCGCGACCACCCAACCGGCGCGGCGCTGGGTCGTCGAGCGCACGATCGCTTGGTTGAAAGGATTTCGGGCGATTCGTACCCGCTACACGTGTTTGGGCGTGAATTTTAGGGCGTTGGTTGATTTGGCCTGTGCGCTGATTCTATCCGGGAAACTTGAAGCCGCGTGTTCGTAGATGCAAGCATATTGTGTGCCGGATATCCTCTAAG
>NZ_KB902563.1 GCF_000379525.1 Lamprocystis purpurea DSM 4197
GAGTGCCGTGGCATCGACCGTGATCGCATAGCCCAGCAGGGTGAAGGTACCGCTGCCGCGGCCGGCGAGATAGCCGTCGGCGGTGACGGGATAGTCGACCAGTCCGGCGACGGTGACGGTAAAGTCGGCCGTCGGCACCCGGCCGCTGCCATGCACGAAGAGATAGGTGGCCGGCAGCAGGCGCAGTGGGCGGGGCTGCGTGCTCGCCAGCCAGTCGGTGATGCCGGAGAGATGGAACTGCGGCGCGGTGAGTGCGGTGGCATCGACCGTGATCGTATAGCCCAGCAGGGTGAAGGTACTGCTGCCGCGGCCAGTGAGGAAAGCATCGCTGGCGGCGGCGTAGTCGATAGCACCGTCCAGGCGTACCTGGAAATCGGCCCCGGGTACGACGCCGGTGGGTTGCTGGAAGCCGTAGGCGCCGGGCAGCAGGTTCAGGGTGTGCGGGGCGGTGTTCGCCAGCCAGCCGGTGATGCCGGAGACGGCGTAGCTGACGGTGGCCAGGGCGCGCGCATCCAGGGTGATGGGGAAACCGGAGACGCCGAGGGTGGACGTGTTCCGGCCGGTTAGAAAGCCGCCCTGGCTGACATCGAGCGCCGGGGCGTAGTCGATCGCGCCTTGCGCCGTGACCACGAAGCTCCAGTTCTGGTCCGGCGTGGCGTGGGTTTGGATCATGTAGCTTCCCGGCTCCAGTTGCACGCTTTGAATCGCGCCGGTCGACAGCGAGCCGCTGTTTCCGGGAATCAGGAAGCTCGGGCTGGCGAGCCTGGTCGCGTCAATGTTGATCGAGTGAGCCATTGCTTCTTGTCCCGCGAAAGGCTGTCGTACTTGGCGATGTGAGGTCGTGCCCCAGCTTCTCTATTTCTTCCGGATTAGTGCGCACGAGCTAAACAACGTTGTTGATCCCATATTAGCGACTCTGGCTATTTGGCGGTGTCGGTTGTGCGCGCTTGCTGAGGCGTTGTTGTCGAGAATGATGGATCTTCGGCACAGCATGTCGTGTCGGGTTCCTCGATACCCGCCGTATCGCGCCAGCACTTCCACTCCTTCTTCAAACGAACGACGTACCACACCATGAAAGCAACGAACGAGAAGAATATTCCTGCTGCTACTGGGACCGCGCGAGACGCAGAGCAATTGTCAAGAAAATACATCGCCAAGTAGCTCCACGCTGCCATGACCGCCGGATAGACGATGCCTGCGGCCATCGGCTCGGCAATGAATCCGAGCACTGCGGGTGGGCGGTCTCTGAACTGCCCGTGCTGAACATCCGATTTCGACTCAATATAGGCTCCCACGAAGATCAAATAGGTGCATCTTCGAATCCCGTATATTTCGTAAAAGAACAGGCCCAGGGTGACCAGAAATCCCAACGCGCCAATTGCTGGCAGCAGGGATCCAAATATGGCGGACCCATCGCCACTGAGGAACTTCGGATCGATGAGGAAGGCCAATATTCCACCACTGGCTAATGGTAGAATACTCAACAGCTTCTGACGGAAATCATCTATTGCTCGGTAGCTTGTGCACAGCTCTGTATAGATTTTTTCTTGAGTGATTTCGGCCATAGTCGAATTCCTCTGTTCTGGGCCAATGAAACGGATTTCGGTATTCACGCTTGTCTCGTTCTCTGCAGAAAAGAGACCAATGCGAACTCAAGGAGCACAATACCTCGCCTGCGGTCTGTCCCCTAATAGCTTGTGTCCCCTACTAGCTCGTTGGGGTTCCTTCGTCACCCCAACCTACGGGCTCGAACAGCGTCGCCAGGCGGCGCGCATGGATGTGCGTTAGCAACGGGTTCAGGCATTGGCGTAAAATGGTGATCGCATGCATGGGGTGGCTCCTGGTGGGTTTGGTTGCTTACCGGGTAGCCATATAGCCCCATGCATGCTCAATTCCAAGGCTCGCGAGACGCCGGCAACTGTTTGTTTTATAAATAGATATTCTGGGGATACCTCAGGGTCTTTCCCCTATTTGTTCTGCCTGCATATTCACTACTGCTGCGGGCCCCAGTTCTCGGTGACGTACTTACAGCCTTCATTGCAGACAACACTGTTTGGGCTCTTGCCTCGGGTGATAGCCCAGCCCTCGATCGTGGCGTCATAGAAGTTGCGCCACTCTTCAAGTACTTTTTCTGCATGAATGGGCGACTCGCGTCCGCCTGAATCGAGTGTCTTGTAGCCAAGCTCGTTAGCCGTCTCTCTTACCTCGGGTCGCCATCCGGCGCCATCGTTGACCGCGGCGACTTTCACCTTGACGCCACCAGGAAGCTTGGCGTTTGCGGTAACCACGGTTTGCCCTCCCATGTGCCGGTCGGCCGAGTGGATGGTGCTGGCATCTCCTTTGAGAGGCTTGGCGCGGGTATCAGCCTTGGGCGTCACGTCGGGAAGCTCCGGCGATGTGGCATTCCCGGATGGCTTGGGTGTTGACATCGCGGCATATAGGCCGCCGGCAGCGCCGGGAATCGCCGTTGCTTGCACCGAGGATGCAGCGATAGCGGTCTGGGCCACCATGCCCTCGACGGGGACCAAAGTTGGGAATTGACGCGCCATGGCGCTAGCCGCACCCTTAAGACCTCCGCTTGCTGCCCCGCCGGCCAGTCCTCCCAACAAGCCACCAACAGTCTCGCCGTATTGGCGACCAGCATCCGCATCGCTGATCTCGCCGCGCACATGCTGCACGACCGTACTCGCGGTCTTTGCAGCCAACGCAACCGCCCCGAGGACTGCGACTGCGGCAATTGCAGTAACGACAGCTGGTGAAGCCACCGCCAGGACCGCACCGGTGGCAACGCCAATGACCACTCCACTCACGAATCCGTTGACAAAGCCACTTGCGAAGCCGCCAGCAAGATCAGAAAAGGTGTAACCGTCGTGCTCGCAGTACCGCATTGGGCTGGATCGAACGAATTGGTAGAGGTTCCCTGTCTGACTCTTCGATCCCGGTTCTGTGGACAACCAGCGCACCAGTGGCGCACACAAGTAGCGTGAGCCAAAATAGAGCAACCCACTTTCCTCGTCCCGCTCCTTCCCCGTGAACCTAAATCTTTTCCTCCCAAAACTCCCAAAACTCGACTCCCCATACGGAAAGAACTCCTCCCGATTGATCCACTCCCCCGCATAGCTGACAACCAGCCCGCTACTTCCCAAATGATCCCCCAAATGGTACTGCACCGGATGATCCGCCATGCCGTCCTTGTCAAACGCCGGACCGACCCGCTTGATCGCAATCCGACTCTGATCGTCCATCAAATGCAGCGAGCAGTTTTCAGTCTTCCCGCTGCCATCCAGCGTGTCGTATTCGGCGTGATGCTCGAACGCAGCGCCCAGATAGGTGGTAGTCCGGTAGCTGTTGCCATTGACGACCAGCTTCTTCACCCGCTGCCCGCCCGCGTCGTAGAGATAGAGCGCATAGATCGTCGGCGCAGATGCCTCGATCTGGTTGCGGAAGACCTTCATGCGGTCCGCATGGTCCCACTCGAAATGCCGCTCGGTGTGCTCGCCCACCATGTTGCCATTGGCGTCATAGAAATGACTTTGCGGGACGGTAGGTGGTGTGGGCACGCCGCTGGAGCGGTTCTGCACATGGGTGAGACGGTTGCTGGCCGGGCTTGCCCAATCGCCGATCAGGTGGCCGGCGCTCTCGTGGAGCCACTGGTCGGGGGTGCGGCCGTCCATGCCGAAGCGGCGCGACCAGGCGACATTCCAGCCCACGGCGCCGTCCTGCTGGACGCACTGGTTGTGGCGCAGGGTGAGCATGTTGCCGGCGGCATCGTAGGCGTATTCCTCCCAATACAGGGCGGTGAGGTTGGGGGCGTTGTCCTGATCGGGCGTGCCGTGGCGGCCGCTGTTGTAGCCCTCGCGCGCCGCGTCGCCCCAGGGGCGCGGGCTGGGGATGCCTTTGCCCTCGCGTCCGGTGGCGGAGACCAGCCGGTAGAGCGGGTCGTAGTCGAAGCAGCGCAGCAGTGCGTCGCCCTTGCTCAGCAGGTTACCCAGGGGGCCCTGATTGAAGATGGCCTCGGGGTTGTTGGCCACACCGCAGCCGGGGGTGCGGTCGAGCATGCTGAGGATGTTGCCGGCCAGGTCGTAGCCGTAGGCGATGTCCTGGAGCGGCAATCCCTGCGGCTGGTAGCTGAGCGGGCTGGGCGGGTTGGGGTCGAGCCGGTCGGTGCGCAGGCGGACCAGGCGAAAGGTGTCCGGGTCATAGGCGTAGCGCGTGATCAGGTCGTTGCCATAGACGATGAGGGTGCGTTGGCCCTTGGCGTTGTAGGCGATGCGCTGGACATAGGGCTGGACCGGGCCCGAGCCGTCGGCGGCCAGCGGGCCTGCCAGGTCGACGCGTTCCAATGCACCGGCGCGGTTATATTCGGGCTGCAGGCGATAGCGCTCGCCATTGGCGCACCGCGGGTATTCGGACCACTTGATACGGCCCAGGGCGTCATAGGCGGATTGGGTTGCGTAGACGGTTGGGTCGAGCAAATCGGCAGGCGGATTGGCCCAGTCGACGCGCGGGGCCTGGAGGTTCCAATCGGTGCCCTCGGCATGGGCTCGGTAATTGCCGAGCATGAAGCCGTCGGAGAGCACCTGGCGGCTGGAGCCGAGGACCTGGCCCTTGAAGTCATAGGCGGCGACGGTGACGACACCGGCCTCGTCGTGGTGGCGCCAGAGCTTGCCGAGCAGGTTGTGGCTGGCGGCGGAGCCCGGTGCGGTGTGGTCGCGGTCGTAGAGCAAGTGCTCGCGCAGGGTTATTGGTTCGCCGGCCGCATCGCGCGCCCAGAGCCGGGTCGGACGGTTGAGGAGGTCATAGTCATGCAGCGCGAGGGCGCCCTTGGCGTCCCGGGTCTCGACCGGGTTGCCGGCGGCGTCCAGTACCGCCAGCTTGCGGCCGGCGTCGATGCTCTCGGTGCGCAGCGGGTGCTTGGCGAGGTCATAGACATACTCGAAGGCGAGTCGGCCTAACGTATCGCGGATACCCAGCAGGTTGCCCTGGATGTCGTATTCGGAGCGGGTGACATGCTCCTCGATGGGCGGCAGCGCGCTGGGGTTGTCCGGAGGCGGTGCCTCGCGGTGGCGGGCGACGGCGCGGATGGTGCGGCCCAGGGCGTCGACCGCGATGCTGGACGGGGTGTTGTAGTGGTGCGGGTAGCCATTGTGCGGCTTGACGTCGGGGTGGGTGCGGCCGGCGTTGTCGTTGGCGTCGTAGGTGTAGGCCTCCCAGGGCGTGGGAGTGAACTTGGCGGTGTCGAGCGGCGAGAGCGGCGGATCGGCCAGGTCCAGCGGGATGCCGTGGATGACGCGCTGTTCGGAGCCGTCCGGATTGAGGGTGCGGACGACCTGGCCGCGCGGGTCATAGAACATCCGGACCGATCGGCCCCGCTGCGCGCTGGTGGGCGGTTGGTAGTGCCAGCCGGCGTCGAAGAAGGGCTCGCGCTTTTCGATGACCTGGCCCTTGTTGTCGTAGCGCTGGTCGCCGCTGACGATGACGTTGGGTGTGTCGGTGCTGGTGTTTTCGGTGCCGGTGACGGCCGCGCTGGACGGGTGGTCCTGATTCGCCGGCAATAGCGACTTGCCGCCGCCGAAGGGCGGTTCGCCGAAGCGGACGGACTCGCCCTGGGTGCGGGTTTGCAGTAGCCGGCCGAATCCGTCGGAGTATTCGCGGGCCTCGATGGTCTCGCCGGTGTCGTCCGGGTCGCTGTCATGGAAGCAGCGCCGAATGGCTTGGGCATAGACGGGCTGCGGGTTGGCCGGGTCCGCCAGCCGGCTGTCGTGGAAGGCGCGCAGGTGATATTCGATGTGGATGCCGGGGGACTGGCGGTCGCCGGCATTGGCGGGGTCGCCGGCCGGTGCGTCGGGCTTCCCGAGCGCCCAGGTGTCCGTGACCAGGCCGGTTGGCGAATAGGCCACGCGGGTGACGTTGCCGTTCGGGTCCGTGACCTGCTCGGGTTGCAGGGTGCGCTGGTTGTAGGTGGCGCTAGTCTCGAACCCGGCGGGGTCGCGGACTTGGGTCGGCAGCAGTTGAAAGGCATCGTATTCGACGATGGTCGATTCATGGCCGAGCGGGTCACGCTGGGCGAGCAACAGGCCGCGGCCGGTGCCTTCGGGCTTGTGGAAGTCGTAGCGCTTGCTCGCGGCGACGGTGTAATAGCCCGCGGTGTTGTGGTCCGATGCCGGTTGATAGAGGTAACCGGCGCGGTTGGGCAGTGCGGCGACAAAGGCGGCCGGATAGTCGGCAGAGGGCGCCACGCCGCCGCCGGGGCTGAGGTAAGGCGGTACGGCGTTGCCATAGGCCGTATTCAGATCCCCCTGGGTCATGACCAACACCTCGGTCCGCACCAAGGCCCCGAAGGCGCCGAGCTGACCGAAGGGTAACCCGGTGAAGGCGCCATACCCGGCGGCGGGGTCCTTGTTGCCGTCGTAGTAGTTGAGGGACTCGGCGATCAGGCGCAGGCCGGGGCTGGTTTCAGTCGTGGCGAGGAGTTGCAGGACCGTCAGGCCGCCGGTCGACTGCAATTCGAAGCCGCGGGTGCGGGCCACACGGTCGCGCAGATAGGGACCCGCGGGGTCGCCTTTGGCATAGGCCGTGTGGGACAGGGTGGCGAGGTAGCCGGCGGCCGGCGTGTCGGCGAATCCGTCCCAACCCCGCGGGCAGGCGATGGCGAGCTGACGTGCGGGCTGGCCGACGTCATCGAATCCGGAGGTATAGGTGATCTGTGTCTGCGGGTCATGGCCCCGCTCCCACTGGGTGGTGCGCTGGGCAATGCCGTGCGGGAAGTAGATGTGCTTGCGGGTGGCGCCGGGCGCGGGCGGATCGACCTCGGTGAGGTCGTAGGCGTGCTCGGTGACGGTGTAGGGGCGTTCTTGCAGCGGGGAGCCGTCCAGCGCATAGACCTCGCTGCGCAGGATGCTGCCGCGCAGGGTGCGTTGGGCGTCGCGCTGCGACCGGAGTTCCGGAAGGGCAGTCGGGATGGCGTCGAGCCGGTTGGGGTCTTCCTGCCAGTATTCGCGGTGATAGTCCATTGCCTGCCAACGCCCGCCGCTGTCGGGGATCACCGGGCCCTGATGGAACCAGGTGCGGGTGAGCATCGGCGGTGCGTAACTCTCCTGCGCCAGCAGGTCGCGCAGGAGGTCCGGCTTGGCGTCCAGCCCACGACCGGCGTAGGCGGTGAAAACTTCGGTGTCGAGCTGCTCGACCATCCCGAAGCCGCGGAACTCGCGCTCGGCGCCGTCCCAGTAGCCGTGGTGATAGCGGTATTCGGTCGTCAGGGTCCCGCCGCTGAAGACGTCGGTCACCTTGACACGCTCGACCACCTGGACGGGAAAGGGCAGCGTGCTGCCCCAGGCGGTGTTCCCCCGGGTCTGGTCGTGCAGATAGAACTTGGTCGATGAGGCGTAGGCGACCTCGGTGACGGCACCCAGGTTGTTGTCCATCCGCTCGAGCAGATAGGGCTTGGTACCCCCGGTCAGATCGAGAAAGAAGTGGCTGGGCCGGCCGCTGCCGTCCGCATCCCGCGTCCAGAGGATGCCGCCGACGCCGGTACCCAGCAGGTCGGTGACGCGCACGGTGTCCAGATCGGTCAATGCCGGGGTACCGCGAATGACCTTGGGCGCGCTCCAGCCGTTGCCGGTGCGATTGATCCAGAGGGTGATCTCGCGGTCGGAGACATAGATGAGGTCGGCCAGACCGTCGCCGTCCACGTCCGCGAGCAGAACGCGCCTCGGGTCGAAGTCGAATGGCAGGCCGCCGGGGATCTGCGTGACGATGCGCGGCGCCCAGCGGCCGTAGCCGAGGTTGGGCCAATAGTCGACGCGGCCCTGGTAAACCACCGCGATATCCTGAAGTCCGTCGCCGGAGAGGTCGGCAAACTTGACCCGCGGCTCCGCGAAGTCGACGTTGGGGAAGGCCGCGAGCTGTTGGCGTTGCACGCGGGCGGTATTGCGGGGCAGCCAGCCGTCCGCGGGGTCGTTGAAATAGCACTCGAATGAGGTGCCGGAGCGCAGCACGTCGGTGACGCCATCCCCGGTGAGGTCGACCAGACGCACCTCGGGGTCCTCCAAGTCGAAGCTCGGCGCCTGCTGGTAGGGTTGAAACGACCGCTTGCTGAAGCCGGCGCGGAAATCCAGCGGGTAATAGCCGGAGAGTGCGTCGCTGGTCACCAGCAGGTCGGCGCGGCCGTCGCCATTGGCATCGATCAACTGCACGCCGCGGTCGGAGAGCCTGACCCCGGCCGGGACCTCCGGGATCCCGCGGGGCCGGTCGAATTGCCCGTCGCCCAGATTGCGCCAGTAACGCGGCTGGCTGCCCAGCTCCAGGATATCGGGCAGGCCGTGGCCGAAGAGGTCGACCAGCTCCAGGTCCGGGTTGGCCAGGCTGGTCATCGGCAGGGCCGCGCCCGCGAGCGGGAAGAATCGGCGTGCTTCCGGGGTGAAGCGGGAATAGCCGAAGTCCAGCGGCGGGAGCTCCCGCACCGGACGGCCGACGTCCTCGTAGCCGATGACGTTGATGCGGCTGAGCAGCGAGGCGCCGTTCGGCGGCAGCGCGGCGGGATCCGTGGTTTGTTCGTCCAGGTAGACGAGCTCGTAGGCGCGGACCAGCGTGGTCTCGGTGGCCGAGGGGTGAGTGCGCACCACGATGCCGGTGCAACGGCGACGGGTGCGGATCTCGAAGCCGGCACGGTAATCGGAGAAGGCGTCGGGACGCGTGCGGCGGGGAAATTCGGGCTCAAGGCCCGGGATGCCCTGCGCGTCGGTGTCGTAGAGAAACGCGACCGAGACCAGGAAGGGCGCCTGGTCCGGGCCGGTCAGATCGACGTAGCGGATGGTCCGCAGGTCGATCTGCTCGCCGTTGTGACCCTGCCCGGTCACATTGTCGCGCTCGTACTCGTAGACGATGCGGTTGCCGAAGGGGTCGCGCGTCTCGGTCAGGCGCCAGGCGAAGACCTTGCGGCGGTCGGTCGGATCGGCGACCACCGCGCGCTGGTCGTCGGCCAAGTCGCCAGGCACCGGACCCGGCGTGCCGTAGGTGCTGATCAGCCCGTCCTTGGTCCGGACTTCCCAGTGGTCGGACGTGCCGGTGTGCCGTTCGATCCCCGCGAACAACCCCTCGGTGCGCGGACGGTAGGTGGTGACGGTGCTGGTGTCGGTCGGCTGCGTGCGGGCGACCTCGACCAGGTCTTCGGCGCCGGACAAGACGAAGATGTCCGCCTCGGCGTCGTCGCGATAGCGGGGGATGCCCTTGGACGTGAGTCGCGAGACGCCCGGAACGCCGAGCGACCAGCCCAGCCCGAAAGGACCGTTGCCGCTGCCCGTACTGAAGCCGAGCGAGAGCTGCGGCTGGAGCCCGTTGCGCCCTGGCGGCAGGGCGATGGGAACCGAGAAGTTACCGGTGCCGGTGTGGAGATCGGGCGCGAACTTCTCACCCAATCCCTTCTGCGCACCCCCACCCTGCGGGACCGCGATCAGGTCCCCGATGCCGCTTGCCTTCCCGCTCATACGGACGCTCCTGATTTCTCATCGCCGTCGGGTTGCGCGTAAGGCTAAAAAATTGCAATGTTAAATGTCAACCATTGAAAAATCGTGGGAACCTGTATGGAACATGGGGAGCGCTGATTCAGCAATTCCAAATATGGGCGGCATCGCGCGACCCTTGGTGGATGCGGCGCGCGCGACCGCTGTGCCGGATTCCCGACACCGAGCGCGCGCCTTATCAGCATTACAATTCAATGCGTTACCACCAAGATCGCGAAGCGATCCCGTGGGAGCGGCCTCCGGCCGCGATACGGCGCCGCGGTGAACGCCGATGCCGCGATGGCCTGCGAGGTCCTATCGCGGCCGGAGGCCGCTCCCACGGTGGTGCTTCGTGTCCCGGCCTCAAGCCGCCGACGGCGCCTTGCTCGCCGCCGTGGTCGGCGCCAACTGCACCTGAACGCGCAGCCCGGGGTGGTTGTCCAGCAGCGCGATGGCAGCGCCGTGGAGTTCGACGACGGCCCGGACCAGGCTGAGCCCCAGGCCGCTGCCGGGGGTGGAGCGGCTGCCGTCGGCGCGGAAGAACCGCCTGAAGACCTCGCCATGGAGATCGTCGGGGATGCCGGGTCCGTTGTCCGCGACTGCGATAACAACGGCCTGCTCGGTGGAGGTCAGCGACAGCGCAATCAGACCGCCTTCCGGGGTGTATTTCACGGCATTGTCGACCAGGTTCCCCAGCGCCTGGAACACCAGGTCCCGATCGCCGATCACCCAGGCCGTGTCCGCGGTGTGCAGGGTCAACTGCTGGCCCCGTTCCGCCGCGACCGGTTCGTAGAGTTCGGCCAGGTCCGCGACCAGGGGGACCAGGTCCAGGGGCGCGAAGGCGGCGCGCTGTCCGCCGGACTCGATGCGGGCGATGCGCAGCAAGGCGTTGAAGGTGCCGAGCAGTTCATCGGCATCGGCGATGATCTCCTCGGCCGCGGCCGCGGCCGGGTGGCCTTCCCCGAGGTCGGTCCGTAACAGTTCCAGCTTGGTGCGCAGGCGGGTCAGGGGGGTGCGCAGGTCGTGGGCAATGTTGTCGGACACTTGGCGGACGCCGGCCATCAGGGTCTCGATACGCGCCAGCATGTGATTGAGCCCGGCGGCGAGTTGGTCGAAGTCGTCCCCGCTGCCGGCCAGCGGAATGCGTCGGGACAGGTCGCCCTCCATGATGTCGCGGCTGGTCTGGTTGATCGCTTCCAGGCGCCGCAGCACCCGGTGGCTCATGACCCAGCCGCCGAGCAGGGCCAGCGCCGCGGTCAGCGCGAGCCCCCAGGTGAGAGCCTCGAGGATCAGTTCACGGGTGGCCTCCAGATCGCGCACGTCACGTCCCACCAACAGGCGCAGATCGCCGCGCAATGTGAAGACCTGGGCACGGGCGGCGTGTTCGTCGGTGTGTTGCGGCCCGCGATCGAGCAGTCGGAAGCGGATCCAGCCCGCTTGGTCGGGGACTCCGGAGGGCCAGCGGTCGAGGTTGCCGATCAGCGGCTTGAAGTCCTTGTCCGCCAGCAGATAGACGCCGGCTCCGCCGGGGTCGCGGACGATGCGTTCGCGGATGACGTTGGTCAGTCCGGGCAACCCGCGCTGCCGGTATTGTTCCGCCAGACCTTGGATCTCGGCGGCGATGGTCGCGTCGGTCTGCTGATCCATGAAGCCCGCGGTCGACCAATAAATGAAGCCGAGCAGGATGGCAGCCGACACCGACAGCAGCAGCACATAGAGGATGGCCAGCCGAAAGCTTGAACTGCGCAGCACCTGGGCCGCGCGCAGCCGCAAGTCGCCGGTGCGCCGGCCGACGGCGGTCATTGGGCGCGCAGCAGATAGCCGGCGCCCCGTACCGTTTGCAGCAGGGGAGGATCGAAGTCCTTATCGATCTTGCCGCGCAGGCGGCTGACGTGCACATCGATGATGTTGGTTTGCGGGTCGAAGTGATAGTCCCAGACCTGTTCCAACAGCATGGTTCTGGTCACCACCTGGCCGGCGTGGCGCATCAGATACTCCAGCAGCCGGAATTCACGCGGCTGGAGTTGGATGGGACGGCCGGCGCGGGTCACCTCACGCTTCAACAGGTCCATCTCCAGGTCGAGGACGCGCAGCCGGGTCTGCGGGGCGTCCGCCTGACCGCGCCGCAACAGGGCTTCCAGGCGCGCGTGCAACTCCGAGAAGGCGAAGGGTTTGACCAGGTAGTCGTCGCCGCCGGCGCGCAGACCCTCCACGCGGTCGTCCACCTCCCCGAGAGCGGACAGGATCAACACCGGTGTCCGGTTGCCCGCGGCGCGCAGCGTGCGCAGGATCGCGAGCCCGTCCAATCCCGGCAGCATCCGGTCGAGAATCAGCGCGTCGTAGACGCCGCCGGCCGCCTGCAACAGCCCTTCGCGTCCGTCCGCCGCGTGGTCGGTGAGCACACCCACCTCGCCCAGGGCTTTGCGCAGGTAGTCCGCCAGTTGGCGATCGTCTTCGATCAAGAGTACGCGCATGGGCGAGTCATTCCAAAATGAGCGGCCAGCGTCCAGCCGCCAGCTTCACAAGCTCGGCATGTTACCGTGAAAGTCACCTCGCGATCCCCGTGGGAGCGGCCTCCGGCCGCGATGGGGCGCCGCGGTGATACGGCATGGTCGCGATCTCGCGAGACCTCATCGCGGCCGGAGGCCGCTCCCACAAGCGATCGGCCCTTAGGAATGGCCGCGGCTGATCGCGGCCGGAGGCCGCTCCCACGAGCGATCTGCCCTTGGGAACGGCCGCGGCTGGCTTCACGCGGCGAGCGGCACCGCGATGAACATCGGCCGGCCATCCTTCTCGATCCGCAGCATGACCGCGCTGCGCTTGGCGGCAACGGCGGCGCGTACCGCCTCGTATACTTGCGTCGGGGAATCGACCGGCTGTCCGCCGACCATCGAGATCAGACTGCCGGACTCGACGCCGGCCTCCGCGGCGGGGCTGCCGGGCTGGACCCGGGCCACGTAGACGCCGTTGCTCGCCGGACGCAGCCCTTTTTCCTGCCGTAGCTCAGGCGTAACGGAAACCAGATAGAGTCCAAGTTTCGTTTCGTCCTGAATCGCGGCGGGTTGAACGTCATTCTTCGCCAAGGTCTCGCTGCCGGGCATGGCGCCGATGGTCACGGCAACGCTCAGCGGTTTGCCGCCGCGCACCAACTCCAGATTCAAGCGGGTGCCCGCCTTGGTGTCGGCGATCAACTTCGGCAGATCCTTATAATCTTTGATCGGCTGATCGCCGGCCTTGAGGATGACGTCACCGGGCTGTAACTCGGTGCCGGCGGCGGGGCCGTCGGGGAGGATATCGGCGATCAGCACACCCTCGGTCCCGGACAGACCGAGCGCACCGGCGATGTCTTCGGTCACCGGCTGGATCTGCACGCCGAGCCAGCCACGCGAGACCCGGCCGTCCTGGCGCAGATCGGCGACGACCTTCTTGACCGTTTCGGCGGGGATGGCGAAGCCGATACCGACGTTGCCGCCGGTGGGCGAGTAGATGGCGGTGTTGACGCCGATCACCCGGCCGTAGACATCGAACAAGGGGCCGCCCGAGTTGCCGCGGTTGATCGGGGCGTCGATCTGCAAATAATCATCATAGGGGCCGGCATTGATGTCGCGACCGCGCGCCGAGACGATACCGGCGCTGACCGAACCTCCCAGCCCAAACGGATTGCCGACCGCTAGCACCCAGTCCCCGACGCGGGTCGCGCTGGCATCGGCCAGATCGACGAAGGGCAGGGTGCGCCCGGCGTCGATCTTAAGCAGTGCCAGGTCGGTCTTATCATCACGTCCCACGACTTGCGCCTGGTGCTTGCTGCCGTCGTTGAGGGTGACGGTGATCTCGTTGGCGCCCTCGACCACGTGATTGTTGGTGACCACCAGGCCGGAGGCGTCGATCACGAAGCCGGAACCCGCCCCCTCCGCGCGCTGGCGCCCCGGCACGTTGGGCTGGTCGAAGAAGTGTTTGAAGAATTCATCGAGCGGTGCCCCCTCGGGCAGACCCGGGTGCTGCCGGGGCATCAGGCTGGTGGTCGGGCCTTCGGCGATCACCGTGACATTGACCACGGCCGGCGATACCCGCTCGGCCACATCGGCGAAGCTCGGCATGGCGGGCGCGACGATGGCGGCCGCGCCGGTCGCGGCGGCCTGGGGCGTGGGGGACTGGGCAGCGACCCCGCCGCCGATCGCCAGGGCCAGGGCCACGGCGGCGGCGACGGTGGTGCGGGTCAGGGGGTTGCCGGTGCTGGTCCGGGAATGCTTCGTCGTAGTCTGCGAGGACATGATCTCTTTCCTGCCGAGTGATCGGCTTATCACGGGGTTGTCAGCGACGCCAGCGGGCCGATGGGCCGCGCGCCATGGTCCGGAAGTGTGGGACATTGCGGCGTCTTCGACCTTTCCGGCGGGTTAAATTTTGGTCAGAACAAGGCTATTGCAGCGTGCGGCTTTACTGTGTACCGTAATGTCCACGGTTCCCCGATCCACCTAACTGATTCAAGGAAATGTCTCATGAAAAAACAATCGCTGACGTTGGCGCTGGCGGCCTGTCTGTCGCTCGGCGCCGCCGGTCTCGTGTCCCTTGCCGATGCCGATACCACGACCCCGCTCGCCGGTGCGGTCACTGTTTCCGAACTGTCCGGTGAGGTCGTGGCGATCAACAAAGAGTCGCGCCAGATGACGATCCGGACCCCGGACGGCTCGTTTGAGGTTCTCGACATCCCCGCCGAGGTCAAGCGGATCGACCACATCGAGGTCGGCAACAAGGTCGCGATCACCGAAACCGAGGCCGTGCTGGTCGACGTGGAAAAGGGCCGCGACGCGGGTTCCATGGGCTCGGTCGAGAAGACGACGGTGAAGCCGGACGCGGGGACCAAGCCGGCCGGCACCATCACCACCAAGCTGAAGCTCTATGGCAAGGTGGAGTCGGTCGATCGGGCCGCGTCCCAGGTCACCATTCGCGGCCCGGAAAAGCTGGTGACCCTGTCCGTGAAGGACAAGGCCATCCTTGATCAGCTCAAGCCGGGTGATGGGGTCATTGCGACCTATGTGCGCACCATCACCGGCAAAGTCACGTTCAACTAAAGCGATTGACCGGCGCGCCCGACGGCGGGGGCCGGTTCACCGCAACCTGGAGACTGACATGCAGCCGATCGAGCAGATCGAAATGGATCGCTATCGGGCGGAACTGGATGACGATGTCCGGCACTTGGTAAAGAAATACTCCAGGATCATGGGGTGGGATGTGCCCGAGCTCGATGAAGCGGCCGCCCGTGCCCTGATCCTGCAGGCCCTGCGCGATGCAGTCGCCAAAGTTGAGGCGGCCTAGTAGAGGGTCCAATCGTTGTCGTTGTCGTAATCGGATTAAGAGATTCAGTTGAAGTATGATCAGTCCGATTCTATCGGAGTTGCGAGAGAATGCTTGTGGGTATCGTCAACTCGATTACGACAACGACAACGACCGAGACGCCAACGGCATTCCCGAAGCTTAACGAGTGAAAGAGTCCCTGGGTGCGACCGTCACGCATCGCCGTGCCTCGATATCACCCACACGAAACCCAAACCAAGAGGAAGAACCAGTGAGCAATCTGATCGTCATCTCCTTTCCGGAAGAGCAGCTTGCGTTCGAGATGCGGGCCGCACTCGTCAATCTGCAAAAGGAATATCTGATCGAGATGGAAGACGTGGTGATCGTCACCAAGGACGCAAAAGAGAAGGTCAAGCTGCATCAGGCGATGAACCTGACGGCCGCGGGTGCGGCTACCGGCAGTTTCTGGGGCTTGTTGGTCGGGCTGCTGTTCCTCAATCCCTTGCTGGGTGCGGCAGTCGGCGCCGGCGCCGGTGCCTTATCCGGACGCTTTACCGATTTGGGCATCAACGACCAGTTCATGAAGGAACTGGCCGAGGGCTTCCAGCCGGGCTGCGCGGCGATCTTCATCCTGGTGCGCAAGGCCACGGCGGATAAGGTTCTGGAAGGGCTGGAGCAGTTCAAGGGCAAGGGTAAGGTGATCCAGACCTCCCTGACCAAGGATGACGATGCCACGCTGCGCGCCTTCATCGAGGCACAATCTTAGGTTCGCACCCTCACGACCAGCGCCAGGAGCCCCATGCAGCACGCCCAGCTTTTTTCACTCTGCACTAGCCCATTGCGATCGGCCGCTGCCCTGGCCGCGCTGTTCATCGTCCATTCGGGAGCCGCCATGGAGACCACCGACACCGCCGCAACCATCCAGGAACAGCGGATCGATGACACCGCGCAGCAGGCGCTGGCCGTCACGATTTATAACGACAATCTCGCCCTGGTGAAGGACCTGCGCGAACTCACCCTGACCCAGGGCGAGAACCGGCTCGCCTGGCGCAACTGCTCCGGCGAGATCAGGCCCGAGACGGCGCTCCTCACCGCGACCGCAGGGACCGCCGCGGTCACCCTGTTGGAGCAGAATTTCGATTTCGACCTGCTGACTCCGCAGAGCCTGCTCAAGAAATATGTCGGCCGCAAAGTGCAGGCCATCCGGACCGCGGACGACGGGGTACGGACGACCGAGGACGCCACCGTGCTCGCCACCAACGACGGTGTGGTCCTGCGCTATGCCGACCGGATCGAAACCGATGTCGTCGGCCATCTGGCGTTCCCGGACCTGCCCCCGGACCTGCGGGATCAGCCGACCCTGGTCCTGCACCTGGAGGCCGCGCAGGCCGGCACCGGCACCTTCGAGTTGTCCTATCTCACCGGCGGGCTGTCCTGGAAAGCCGACTATGTGGCCGATTTGGCCGCCGATGGCACGTCCATGGATCTCAGCGGCTGGGTGACGCTGACCAACAGCAGCGGGGTCGCCTACCGCCAGGCGAAGCTGCAACTGGTGGCGGGCGAGGTCAATCAGGTCCGGCCGGAACCGCCGCCACTCATGATGGCGCGTGCCATGGCCATGCCGGCTCCCGCCCCGATGCCGCAGGAGGAGGCCCTGGACGAATACCACCTCTACACGCTGGCGCGCCCCACCGACGTGCTCAACAATCAGACCAAGCAGGTGGCGCTGCTCTCCGCCCCGCGGGTGCCGATGACGCGGGAACTGGTGGTTCGCGGTCAGCCCTACAGCTACCAGTCCCAGTCCGCGGATGGCTGGAGCAAACTGCCGGTCGCCTCCACCCTGAACTTCACCAATCAGGGCGGGAGTCTCGGTATCCCCTTGCCGGAAGGCGTGGTGCGGGTCTACTCCAAAGACAGCCGCGGCAATGCGCAATTCATCGGGGAGGACCGCATCGATCACACCCCGAAAAACGAGACGGTCACCCTGAAGCTCGGCGAGAGCTTCGACGTGACCGTTCGACGCAAGCAGACCGAGTTCAAGAAACTCAGCGGGGCGAGCGCCTACAACTACGCGTATGAGGCAGCCTTTGCGCTGGAGATCAAGAACGCCAAACCCGATGCGGTGACGGTCAAGGTCGTCGAGGACATCCCCGGCGACTGGAAAATGATCCAGCAGAGCCAGCCCCATATCAAAGAGGCGTCCAACCTCGCCGGCTGGCAGGTCCAAGTGCCTGCCGATGGCGCCGCCACGCTCAGTTGGCGGGTGCAGGTCCGGTTCTGACGCCCCTGAACCTGTGCAGTGGCTGCTCGGGCAACTTTATCGGCAGACTCGCGGCGCTGAAGCGGGGGCGCCAGGCTGCGGCGGCAGGGCAGCGGGGTGTTGGGAACCTGACGCGAGGTTGATGGATGCTTCCTGACCGCTTGCCGGAGTCCGACCAGCGCCCGCTGGCCATTCTGCTGATGGGTCCGACCGCGGCGGGAAAGACCGATCTCGCGGTGAACCTGGTGCGCCGCTTGCCCTGTTCCATTATCAGTGTGGACTCGGCCATGATCTACCGGGGCATGGATATCGGCACTGCCAAGCCGGGTCCGGAGGTGTTGGCGCAGGCGCCCCATCGGCTGATCGACATCCTGGACCCCAGTGAGTCGTACTCGACCGCGCGCTTCCGGGCCGATGCGCTGGAGGCCATGGCGGCGATCACCGCCGCGGGTCGTATACCACTCCTGGTGGGCGGGACCATGCTCTATTTCCGCGGGTTGCAGCAGGGGTTGGCGTCCTTGCCGGATGCCGACCCGCGCGTGCGTCAGGCGTTGCTGGAGGAAGCACAGCAGTTAGGTTGGGCGGCGCTGCACGAGCGGCTGGCGCGGCTGGACCCGGCCACAGCGGCTCAGGTCCACCCGAACGATCCGCAACGTATCCAGCGTGCCCTGGAAGTCCATGCCATCAGCGGTGAGCCGATGAGTGTCCTGATCCGGCGGACCCAGGGTCAGGGTGCCGTGCTGCCCTACCGGTTGCTCAAGCTGGTGCGCGCCCCCGCGGATCGGCAGACCCTGCACGGGCGCATCGAGCGGCGTTTTCGGGGGATGGTCGAGCAGGGTCTGGTCGGGGAGCTGGAATCCCTGTGGAGCCGCGGGGATTTGCTGGAAGACTTGCCCGCCATGCGCTGTGTCGGCTATCGCCAGGTCTTGAAATTCATCCTTGGCGGATACAATTTCGACGAAATGCTGCACCGCGGCATCATCGCCACCCGGCAGTTGGCGAAGCGTCAGATGACCTGGCTGCGGGCCGAAACTGACGGCCATTGGCTCACCGACGACCAGACCGCGCTGGAGCGCGCCCTGGCACTGATCACGGCGCAGCACCCCTTGCGCTGAGCGGTCACGCGGGTGGCACGGCGAATCCGTTCTAGCCCACCGTGGCTGGCCGTCCCCGCGGGCGGCGGCGGGAGTTTTCCGTCATGCCCAGGTAGTCGAACACCAGGCGGACGTTGCGTGCCAGGCGTTGGATGGTGGCGGCGACCGTGTCGCGGGATTTTGACTTGATGGCGCCGATGGCGAAGCGACGTAGCGCGGTGATGTTGGCGGGGCCGTGGCCGGTGCGGATGGTGCATCGGTCCTCGTCCCAGTTCCAGTCGAGGATGTAGTGGCAGCTGTTCTCGATGCTCCAGTGACAGCG
>NZ_KB902564.1 GCF_000379525.1 Lamprocystis purpurea DSM 4197
ATCCCCGCGCAGTGGAGCCGGCAGGTGTTTACGTTCACCGCCCCGCGCACCGGCAATTTCCAGGTGAAGTTCAACGTGGGCCGCGAGAGCACCGATGTGTGGGTTGACTCGGTGTACCTGTTCGCCGGCAATGCCGATGTGTTCCGGCGCGACTTCGACAACGCGGTGGTGGTGGTCAATGCGACACCGACCGCACGGACGGTCGATCTTGGCGGCACCTTCCAGCGCATCCGCGGCACCGGACAGGATCCCGTCAATGACGGCGCCGCCGTCACGCAAGTCACCTTGCCGGCCTACGATGCCATCGTGCTGGTTCGGCCCTAGGAATCGCTGTTGAACTGATCCGAGGCGAATGCTGCCACCCCGGCAGCATTCGCCATCGGTTGATCCACCCGCGGTCAGCGTCCGCACGTCTCTTTCCGCATCCTGCCTTCGCTCCGTCCTCCCGCGACTTCCAGTAATCCTTGCCGACAGCCTTCAGCGCAAATAGAATCGCGCGTGCGGCAGGTAACGGGCTTGTTCAGGACCAGGGCCGGCATCGGAACCGGTGCCGGCGGATCGCCCTCCGGCCGGACGGGCGTGGAAACGAGCGGGCACGAGTAGCCGCTGTCTCGAGCGCGGGCCTAGCGTTTCGGCAGGATGACGACCAGGGAACCAGTGGCCGCGCGCGACAGGGACGAACGCTCAGCATGCTTTGGCCAGGATGGCGGGTGGTTCCCGGCCGGCGCTTCCCCGCGGGAGGAAAGCGCCTACAGTTTGGGGGCCTCGAATTTCCGGGTTTTATTTAGGGGGTGGTTCGTTGGACTGGACTTTAGCGCGACTGCTGCAGTACATGCGTTGGCGGGGGCGGGAAGAGTATCGCTCCGTGCGGCGACGTTTGAGTCTCGACTATGCGCGGGTTGCTTATTGGCTCCCAACCCGTAATCCGGATTTTCTTGGTATCGGCGCTCCAAGGTCCGCGACCACTTGGCTATACCAAAGGTTGTCGTTGCATCCCGGAATCTGTCTGTCGGAAAAGAAGGAAGTGCATTTTTTGAGTATCCCCGAAGGCAAGGGAACTTACGTTTATGGCCCCGATGTGGGTCATTTTATTCGCCGACCCTATGATCTGAATAATCCACACCACTGGCGCTGGTACCGAAGTCTGTTCGGCAAGTGCGGCAACAAAGTCTGCGGCGAGATTACTCCGGTCTATTCGGTGTTGGATGCCGACCGGATTGCT
Source organism: Lamprocystis purpurea DSM 4197 (assembly GCF_000379525.1). Taxonomy (GTDB): domain Bacteria; phylum Pseudomonadota; class Gammaproteobacteria; order Chromatiales; family Chromatiaceae; genus Thiodictyon; species Thiodictyon purpureum. The sequence goes on from NZ_KB902564.1 coordinate 1,223, forward strand.
GTCGTGAAGGAGCATCTGCCGGACCTGAAGCTGATTTACATCATGCGCAACCCGATTGCGCGGGCTTGGTCCGGTGTCAGAAAGGAGCTTTGGTGGCGTTTCCATATGCACCCTCATGAGGTGTCGAGCCCTGAGGCGCTGATGCGCATGGCGATGCGTCCGCAGGTACTTGCCTGCGGCAACTATGCGGACGTGATTACTCGTTGGGAGACTCATTACCCAAATCGCATTCTTTATCTCTTCTACGACGACATCATGGTCGACGCGCAGGATGTGTTACGGGGAGTATGCGATTTCCTTCATGTCGACCGGGGGCCGCTCGAAACTGCGGGGGGGCACTCCGAGCGTGTCAACGATGTTCCGACGGACGATATTCCGCCGGCCGTGCGCAGCGCCCTAGCGGCGTACTATGCGCCTCAGTTGCCATTCCTCGAACAGAAATTCGGGCGGTCATTTTCCCACTGGATCTAGGAAATATCAATGAATCCCTGTAGCACGACAGCGCTATTGAAGACAGTTGGCAAGCGCATCCTTCGCGTCCCTTTTTGCAGGCTCCCCGAGGGTTCGCTGAAGTTCAAAATGAGGGCGGTGATGGCAAAGTACCTTCGGGGTATCCCGAACGAGTTTCTCGTCAACCCCGGGGACACTGTCGTTCTGGTTGGCACTCATCGGATCGACACGGTGATGCTCTGGTCCTGTCTGGTCGGCGGCCGCGGAAAAGTGCTGGTGATCGAAGCCGTACCCGACTACGTGGAGAACATTCGTCGCAATCTGCAGCATCACTTGAATTGGCCGCTGAACAACGTGACCTATGTGGTCAAGGGGGTTGATTCAGCGAAAGGCCGAAAGTCGATTCAGATCGGCGAGCGTGCCGATTACAATAAGCTGGCGAATCAAGAGATCGATGATGGATTGTCGGATGAGGACTACGTTCGCGAAGTGGAGATCGATATTGATACGATCGATAACATCCTGCTTGAAAATGGAATCAGGAGAGTTGACCACTTACATATGACCATCAGCGGAATGGAAGTCGAAGCGCTGAAGGGTATGCCCCAGACCTTGAAGATGGCGGGCATTCGCATGGTCATCCGCTCGCTGCATAAGAAGAACGAGGAGCCGCTCTACGTGCAGGTGACCAAAATGCTTGAAGAAGCGGGTTTCGCAACCGTTTTGGCGCGGAGTTCAGCGAAATTCGCGGGCCGGGATATTTTTGGTAGCAAGGTCTAGTTGACGATGGCCTAGGCTATCGTCTCGAAAAGGGTTGGACTGGTTTTCTGACGCTGTCGGAGGCATGCCCCAGCCCCGTTCGGTATTACGATATAAATTCTCGCGGATTCCGGATAGGCGTCACTCAGCGACGAAAACAGGGTTGCTTGCCGTCCTGAGTGACGAACATCGTGTCCGATCCGTGGGATGGGCGGTCGGTCGCCTACGACCCTTGGTTCAAGGCCCGTCGGCAATCTGGGTTTCAGGTTGCCGGCGGGCCATCCGTTGCTTCGCTGCGAATGCAACTCAGCGGCGAGGCGGTGCAGCCTAGGGCAGCGTACAGGTACCGAAGCTTGGCAAGCTTACCGGCCCGCTGAGCGGGATCCGATTCGACCCCGCCAGCACCGTTGCGGTGCCGGGGGCGGTGACACTGAAACACCCCTGGCCACCCGCCGGCAGGTCGAAGTCGATGCCGTCCTGCGCGTTACCGGTCACGTTGAATACGAAGTCGGGCGGTAAGCGATCCGATGACTCGATGGAAACCCTGGACAGGTTGGTGAGTGCAGGACTCGCGGTCAGGCTGCCGCGGAACGTTACCGTCTGGCCGCCCCCGGTTGCTCTTAGGTGCCACCTGGTGGTTCCACAGTCATTCCATAAGAAGACGCCTGACTCTCTGGCCTTATCATAGACCAGGGTCCCGCAGGCGGGAAGGGTGCTGCCGCTGTCGTTGTCGACAATGGTCGCGGTCGCTGTCACCGCCTCAGCGACGCTGCTGGTCAGGTTCAGGCTGAAGGTCTCGTCGTTCTCAGGGAGCGCATCGTCAGTGATCGGTACGGCGACGGTGCGCTGGGTTTCGCCGGCCGCAAAGGTCAAGATACCGGATGTGGCCGTGTAATCGCTGCCGGCCACGGCGCTGCCGTTCGCTGTCTGGTAATTCACCTGCACCTGCTGACCGCTGGCGGGTGCGGGTGCTAGGGTGACGGTGAAAACCGCCGTCCCCGCGGCCTCGGCGGCACTCGGGTTCGAAGCGCTGACTACCGTCGGGCTGGTGGTGCAGGGGCCGAAGTCGGGTAGGCTCACGGCCGTCCCCATCGGCAGGCGCGTCGCTCCGGCCAGAATCACCTTGTTACTGGGAGCGGTGAGGGTGAAACACGCTTTGGACCCCGTTGCGAGATTGAAGTCGAGCCCGTCTTGCCCGGTCCCGCCCATACTCATGACATAGTCTGGTGGCGGCAGCAGGTCGCCGGTTTCGAAGGAGAACCCAGTCAGACTGACGAACGGCTGATCGGCGATCAGGCCACCCCGATAGGTCACTGGCTGGCCGCCCGCCGTGGCCCGCACATGCCAGCGGTTGGTGTTGCAGTCGTTATATATCAGGGCCACCGACTCGGTTGCCGCGTTGTAGACCGGGGTACCGCAGACGGGCAAGGCGGGCGCAGTGTCGTTGGCCAGGATGGTGGCGGTGGCGGTGGCGGTGACCGGGGTGTCGACGCCGGTGAGGTCGAGGCGGAACTGCTCATTGTCCTCCGGGAGGGCGTCGTCGATGAGCGTGACCGCGAGGGTGTGCTGGGTCTCGCCGGGCAGGAAGGTCAGGGTGCCGGATGCGGCGATGTAATCGCTGCCGGCCAGGGCGCTGCCGTCGGCGGTCTGATAGCTGACCAGGACCGACGCACCGACCGGTGGTGCGGGGCTCAACGTCAGGGTGAACTCGGCAGTACCCGCGGACTCATCCACCGTTGGCGCGGTCGCGCGCAGGACGTAAGCGCCGCCGCTGCCGGAGCCCTCGACCAGGCGGTGAACTTGGTCGACCGGCAGTCCGGCAAAGGTGTCGACGGTGCCGCTGGGCCAGTGCACTTCGAGTTCGACCGCGGTGTTGCCGGCCAGGCCGAAATGGGTGCGCACGGCATCCTGAACATAGCGGTGCACGCCATGATTCTGCTCACGCATCTGCACGCGGCCGTCCGGAGTCGTCGCATAGATGACGGCACCGATGCCATCGCGCGTGGAGGTCACCCCTTCCAGGTCGAGTTGCACCCAGTGGTTGCCGTTGCCCTGATTGCGAAACAACTGCTGCTCGGCGGCGTAGGTGAAGGGTGCGGGGTAGCGGCCCTGGCTGACGAACAGGTCGAGGAAGCCGTCCTGATCGTAATCCACCAGGGTGACGGTGTCGGTACGGCCGAGCGTGCTACCGGCCGCCCCGGCCGCGCCGGGCACGAGTTGAAAGGTGCCGTTGCCCTGGTTGTCGAACAGCAGATTGGGCACATTGGCGACGCGGCCACTGGCGCCGACATAGACATCCAGGTCCATATCGTTGTCCAGATCACCGGCGACCACCGAGCGGGCATAGGTGCGCACCGCGTTGGCGTCGTTAGGGAAGGTCTGGGCCGTGGTGCGCAGGGTCAGGGCGCCCGCTTGATTGAGAAAGAGTGAAGGGGCGGTGGTGTTGCCCTGATCGAGGCGGACGGACCCGATGGCGGTCGGTGCCGAAATCGCGTCGGCCTGGGCCAGGAGATTGACCTCCCGGCCGGCATTGACGACGCGCACCTGCCAGGCGTTGGCGCTGAACCCGATATAGATGCCCGCGGTGCGGCTGGCCGGCAGGCCGAGGTACGCGGGATTCGTGGCCGAGAGGGTGAAGCGCACGTGATGCGGGTAGAGATTGGGGCCGCGCAGCCCGACATCCGAATTCCCCGGCGGGGCGACCGCGCCTGATCCGAGGAAAATGTCCGGGCGCTCGGTCTCCCAGTCGAATTCGACCACCACGTCGCCGGGGGCGGTGAAGGTAAAGCCTTTTTCGTCCGTGCCGGGGGAAAAGAACGCATGGATCCGGTCGTTGGCGGGACCGATGCGGATCGCCGCGGACACGTCGGGCGGCGTCACGGCGCCGAATACATCGGGGTCGAGGTCGCCGTCAAAATCCCCGATCGCCAAGTCCAGCAGGTAGGCGTTATAGATGCCGCTGCCGATCACGGGACGCAGATCGGTGAACGGTAGCGTGGACATGTCGTAAATGTGGGTGACCCGAGTATTACTGCAGATCAACGCCGGCTCGCCGACCGGCCCCAAGTGCGCGGTCATCATCATTTGACAGGTGTCGGCGGCGAACCCGGTGTCGAGCCGGGCATCGACGAAGGTTCCCGCGAACTGACGGAATACGGTCGATGGGTATTGCTCGGGAAGTGTTTTCAGGGCGCCGATGACCGCATCCAGGAAACCATCGGAGTCGAAATCGACCCACAAGGGGGTGCGCGAGCGGGCGCGTGGGTTATCAATGCCGTACGCCTGGGCGGCTTCGGTCAAGAGCCCGCCGCTGTTGACGAACAGGTTGTTGCGCCAGGTCTCGTTGATCTCGGGCGCGGTGGCCGCCTGGCCGGCGCCGCCGCCGCTGACCTCGAGGAGGTCCTGATCGCCGTCATTGTCGAAATCCGCCCAGGCGACGCCGTGGGTGTCGTCGTTGTAGTGCGCGGCGGCATCGACCACCGCGGAGTCGATGCGGTTCACGAAGGTGCCGTCACAGTTGTTACGGAACAGGCCGGTCGGCGTGTATTGATGCATGCCCAGCCACAGGTCCGGGCAGCCGTCGCCGTCGAGATCGCCCCAGGCGGCTCCCCAGGTCTCACCGGCGCTGTCGATCACCGGGCGATCGGTACCGTCCCTGGCCTCGATGAATTGATCGGCAGTGAGGGCGGCCTGGGCTCCCGCCGCAAGCTGCAATAGCGCCGCACTGCCAACCAGCAGCCCGTAGCGCTTGATGACGCGTCCCGGCGCTGCCGCGGTAAACGGCCTGGCTGAGACCCTTCGTGGTTCTGACGTATTCATTGCTGTTCTTCCCGACGCAGTGAGGGCGTCTTGCCTGTTCGGTATAACGTTCGCAGGACCGGGTATTGCGGCCCCGAGTTCTTCCAAGACAACTGAAGCGCGTCTGCAAAAACGATACTGGGCCAAAATTCGTCGTTGATCATCGTCTCGCCCACGGTGTTCGAACCGGTGCTGATGATGACCTGGAAAGGATTGTTCGACCGCACCGATGAGCCGGGCGGATCACAAGGTCATGCGTGATTGACGATCCATCGGCTGCCGTTCGCAGGGTTCAAGGCCTGCCGGCCCGCAGGGGCTGGCAGGACTTTGGTTATAGCCTTCGTGCTTGACATCCAGACAAACCCTTGGTGTAGGGGCGGGTTTGAAACCCGCCCCTACGTCCGGTTATCACGTCCGAATGTTATAGCACCTCAGGGTGCCGTCAGACCGGCTACTCAGGGCATGGCCCGAAGCCGGGCAGGCTGACGGCACTGGTCACGGGGACCCGATCAGACCCGGCGATCACGGTCGCGCCGACCGGTGCGGTCACGCTGAAGCACGCTTGCCCACCAGCCGGGAGGCTGAAGTCAATCCCGTCTTGCGCATTTCCGCTGACATTCATAACGAAGTTCGGCGGCAGCCGGTCCGTTGACTCGAACGAGAACGCTGACAGGCTGGCAAAGGCCGGGGTGGCGGTGAGGCTGCCTGCGAAGCGGACGACCTGGCCCCCGCCAGTGCCGCGCAGGTGCCACTGGTTGGTGCCGCAGTCGTTCCAGAGGAAGACCGCCGTCTCGGTCGCCTTGTTATAGGCCGGGTTCGGCGCGCCGCAGGCCGGCGGTGTCACCGCGGTGTCGTTGTCGCGGATGGTGGCGGTGGCCGTGACCTCGCCGGTTTGGGTACCGGTCAGTGTAAGATCGAAGGTCTCGTCCCCCTCGGTGATGGCATCGTCGATGACCGGCACCGAGATCGTCTTGACGGTCTCGCCGGGGCCAAACGTCAGGGTGCCGCTCGTCGCGGTGTAATCGCCGCCGGCGAGGGCTGTCCCGTCGGCCGTCTGATAAGCGACCGCCACCGTTTCCCCAGGTCCGGATGCGGGCGACAGCGTGACGGCAAATTCGGCGGTTCCCGCGGTCTCTACCACGGATGGATCGGTTACGGTGACAGTGAAGGGAAGGTTTGACCCGCTTCCTTCGACCAGATGGTGAACCTGGTCCGCCGGCAAGCCGGTGAAGGTGTCCACTGTCCCGCTTGGCCACCGGACTTCCAGGTTTACTCTGGTGTTCCCTGCCAGACCATAATGAATCCGTTTAAAGTCCTGGGCCTTCTTGTGCATTCCATTGCCCTGCTCGCGCATCTGGACTTTGCCGTCCGGGGTGGTGGCGTAGAGGATGGCGCCGATGCCGTCGCGATTGGAGATCGTTCCCTCCAGGTCGAACTGAATCCAATGGTTGCCGGTTGCGCCGGTGTTGCGGAACAACTGCTGCTTGCCGGCATAGGAGAAGGGTCGGAACAAGAAGCCGTTGGCCAGGAATACGTCCAGTTTGCCGTCCAGGTCGTAATCGCCCAGGGTGACCGTGTCGAGCCGTCCCTCAGGCATCTGCCCTTCAGCCCCGCCGGCCTGGGATACGGGCACAAAGGTGCCGTTACCCTGGTTTTCGTAAATGACATTCGGGAGATTTGACAATTCGCCCGCGCAGCCGACATAGACGTCGAGATCCATGTCGTTATCCAGATCGCCGGCAGCGGCCGAGTTGCAGGAGCGATTCACGCTCTGGATCTGGCTTGAACTGTTGATGAGTTGGTGATTTTGGTTCTGCACCAACAGCAGCGGCGTCCCGGTGGTCGGTTGCCCGACGCGCACCGGTCCGATCGCGCTCAGTTGGGACAGCGAGTCTGCGGCGCGAATCACCATGCCCACTTCCCAGCCGTCAGTACCGGTCAGCCTGACCTGCCACTGACCGTTGACCACGCCGATAAAGATTCCGCGCGGGATGTTTGTGGTGCGAGGCGCAAGTCCCTGCGCCTGGGCCGCGGTCAGGGTGAACTTGATGTGACGCGGAAAGGAGCCGGGCAGTTGGCCGGGCAAGGTTGGCAGTTGAGTGCTTCCCGCGGGATGTTGTCCCGCTGACCCCAGATAGATTTCCTGGGTCTTGGTCCACCAGTCGAATTCGAAGGTGACGGCGCCGCTTGCCGTGAAGGCGAACCCACTGTCGAAGGCCAAATTATTGTCGAGCCAGGCATGAGCCGTCTTGCTGTCGACCGCGGTGACGAGGTTTGTCGACGACGCGCCGCGAGGCGCAAACAGATCGGTTCGCAGGTCGCCGTTGAAGTCGCCCACCGCAAGATCCAAGGGGAAGGACGTGTACAGCGTATCACCGATGACCGGCCGCAGTTCGCGGAACGGGGTCTGTGTGACGTCCCAGACGCGTGTGACCGACGATGAGTCGGCGCAGATCACATCCTGAACCCCGTCGCCGGTCAGTTCCGCCAGCAGTGCGTAGTGACAGGCGACGTCGTTGATCAGATCGACTCCAGTCGACTCGTCCAGGACGAACCGTGGCGACCCGTCGGGTAAGGTATCTTGCCGGAACATGGCTGAGGGTTGACGGTAGGCAGGAAAATTATCCCTGGCGACGACCAGGACGTCCAACTTGCCATCGTCAGTGTAGTCGAAGAACAGCGGGGCACGTCCGCCGGTGGGCATTCTCCCCCCGCGGGACCAAGTCGTTGGGTAGGCGAATCCCAGTTGGCCGCCCAGATTGGTAAATTGTCCGTCGCCGTCGTTCAGCCACAGCGGGAAGGTCCAGCCCGCGCCTGTCACCTCCATGATGTCCGTGTCGCCGTCGTTATCCCAGTCCGCGGATTCCATCGAGTGGCTATCGGTGTGTACGTCGAAGGTGCCGCCCAGAACCTGAGATGCGCCATCCCGGAACACGCGACTACCAGACGGGCCCGCCTGGTTTTGATAGAGAACGGATGGTAAGAACTGATGCTTATTGGCAAAGATCTCCGGGTAGCCGTCTCCGTTGGTATCGAGGAAACCCGTACCATAGGTTTCCCCTGTGTCCGCGATTCCCGCGGGTGCCGACACGTCCTCGAACTGTATCTCTGCGCCGGCGGTTGAGGCTCCGATTGTCAGGAGTGCCACCGCGGCCCGAGCTGAACGCCGGGCGTAACGGGATTTCTTGCACATGTGTCTTCCTCGCACTAAGTCTATGAAGTCTGTAGAAAGTTCTGATGTCGCTCCAAGGCTGACGAGCTACTAAATTGCAAAGTGCGAGCCAACTTTTGAAGTGATTCTGAGGCGCGCTTCTAGAGCTTGAGGAAAAGCCGTCGAACCTGGGGCTTTTTCCGCTCAACTGCTGCTGTGATCGATAACGTTGCGTTTAATATGTCCCTGACTCGCGGAGTCGGGCGCGGCGTTCTGTGTTGGTACGCGCCTGGCTTCGAACGATCACTGAGAAAATTTATTGTAATCTTGTATAATTTAAGGTACATATTAACAATATGTGTAATAGCGGGGCAAGGCCAGTGATATCGAAACGTGCTCTGTGGATGTGTCGATCGTTGACTCCAGCCGCGTCTGGCCGGTCAACGGTGACGCGATGGCGGGCGGTGAGTCCGATCGGGCACCGAATGCCGACCCAAACTCAAAGTGACGGGCTGAGGCCGGGCGCCTTGATCACGATTCCGGACATCGTAGATCCGGAATGATGATCAAGGCGTTACCGCGATTCACATCCGGTAAGCGCTCGACCCCCCTTCGCTATTTGAGCGAGGGTCGTTGTTTGGCAAGCGCCAGTTCCCCTTGCAAATCGGTCAGAATGCTTTGATAAGCGCTATTTTTAGCCTGATTCGTGTACTCGCTGGGATCCGCCTGCAGGTCGTACAATTCCGCGGCCTTCGGCTTGCTCCAACCCCACTCAGTGTAACGGTAGAGACCATTCCTGATACTCCGGCCGCCGCCCGACCGCCTCACCACGCTGTAGGCGGGACCGTTGTGGATCTCTGCTGCCGGATCGTTCAGCAACGGCACCAAGCTAACCCCTTCGTTCTCATTGGGAATCGGCAATCCGCAGAGTTCAGCCAGTGTCGGATACAGGTCAAGCAGTTCCACGGGTGCGTCAGCCACCTCCGCCACGCTTTTTTCCGGAGCGACAATGATAAAAGGTACCCGCGTGGCTTCAGCGAAGAGTGTGTGCTTGGCAATCAATCCGCCATGCTCGCCGAAGTGTTGACCATGGTCGCTGGCAAAGACGACGACCGTGTCCTTCCAGAGGTCAAGGCGGGTCAGGGCGTCCAGGAGGACACCGACACCCGCGTCGACAAAAGAGTGCGATGCATAAGCGGCCAGAATGGCCTTGCGGCGTTCGGCGTTGGACCCTAGGGTCGCCCATTCCGAGTTGTAGGTCAGCGCGACAGACGGAATATCCGCCCGATCATTCGAGGGCTCACCCAATTCGCGGGGCACCTTGATCTGCGCGGTCGAGTACATGTCGAAATATTTTATCGGAACGGTCCAGGGCGTATGTGGTTTGCGGAACCCCATGGCAATGAAGAACGGTTGAGCCTGGCCCTTGCGTTGCTCCAAGAGTTGGGCGGCGTAACGTGCGTTTCTCCCGTCCTGGGTGTGTTCGTCGAGTTGGGTGGTGGCTGACCACGACAGAAGCCCAATCCCGCCTTTCGCCACCGTGGTGTAAGGGGGAGGCGTCTTGGTCACCGGGCCGTTCTCGCGGTCCAAGTCCCAATGAAATTCCTGAACGAAGGTGTCGTGGGCGACTTTTCCCACGCGTGCCGTGTAATAACCCTGGTTATGGAAATACTCCGGAAGCATCACCCAGTCCGGCCCCAGGTAGGCGCGGGGATTGTCTGTGTTGTAGTAGACCTGTGATGACTCCGGATAGACCCCACTGAGCATGGACGTTCGCGAGGCATTGCAGACGGGGTAGTTGGCGTTGGCATTGTTGAAGCGCACACCGCGAGCGGCCAGCGCGTCGATGTTCGGTGATTTGACGACCGGGCTGCCGTAGCAGCCCAGTTCGTCGTTCATATCATCGGTGAGGATCAGCAGGACGTTTTTTGCGGGCGCTGCTTCCGTCGATGCGGCGAATGGTGCCAAAGCCACCAGTAAGCAGAGAATAAAATGGAATTGCTGTTTCATTGGTATCGATCCACCAAGTTTAGATTGTCGAAGATTGTGACGCTTTTAAACAATGCAAGTTCCGGCCGATCTGCTTCTGAAAACGCACCGACGGGCGAGATGCATTGGAACGCCCGATCAGGGCGGGGTGCGTGCTTGATCAACGGGCAAGATCACCAACCCGCTGACCGGGATCCGATTGTACCCGGCCAGGACCGGTGTGCCACTGGGCGTCCCCCATCTAAGCACGCCTGGCCGCCTTTGGATAGAGTGAAGTTCACGCCGTCTTGCGCGGCCCCAGTCACGTTGACGATGAAGCCGGGCGGCGGCAGCCGTTTTGTTGACTCGATGGAAACCCAGGACCTTCTGGTTAAGGCCGGGCGGGCTGCCCTGGATCGCTGCCCGCCGCCCGCCCCCGATCGCCCTTAGATGCAAGTTCTTGGTGTTGCAGTCGTACCAGTTCACGCGCGGGCCTCTCGACTCCGGGAGTACGATTGCCGCTCCGGTGGCCTGTGTATCTTGGTGATCCAAAGGGCTGGCAGTCCAACAAATGGGTCTACTTGTTCCGATGCTCGGCATCAATTTTCGCGAAGGTCGATCAGGCCACGGCAGCCAACCAAAAGTGCAGCACTAAATGGGCCAATGTGACGCCTGGCGATCCCAAGCAAGACGGCAAGCTGCCTCTCGCGGACACCATAAGATGTCTTGGGTGCGGTGGTCGGGTGCCTGAAGGTTCTGAAGAACAGACAAAATAGAATCTTTTGTAATTCTGTATCAATAATTTAACGAATCGCATGGGTTAGACGACACATGCGCAACATGGCGAACATCGGGGCACGATACCGGACCCGACTTGTATTGACGATCTTTATGGAAATGCTTGACTCCGGAGAGTCCCTGTGAGCGTTACGAACGCTGTGCGATTGAGTCGGCAGGGGTGGCGCAAGCGGCTGATTCTAGGTTAACATCTTGCGCCGTCCGACTGGATGGCACCATCCTGACGGAGGCGCTCGCTTGTAAGGCGATGAGTTCCTGAGGATACACTTCGAAGCGAGTGACTTCGCAGGGTATCTCCGACGTTCGGGGGAGCGGAAGAGGCGGCAGGATTGGCGGCCTACTCAGGTGCTACTCTCCCCCATCACAGTGGGGGACAGCCTTCTTGACTGGCCGCGCCCGCTGACTCCGACGCAAGTGCTGCGGCGCTGCTGCTTGCCGCAAACGACAGTCCTTCCTGCCTACGATAATCGGTGACTTAAATGCCAGAGATTGAATCCTTGCCGATCGTATTTTTGATCGGTGCCGGTAGATCGGGGACCACGTTACTCTATAAGACGCTTTCGCTCCATCAGAACGTTGCTTATTTGAGCAATTATCACAATAAGTATCCCCACACGATACTGGCGTCTGGTATTGAGCGGGTCTTTCGGCGATACCCCGGCATCAAACTCAAGTCATGGTTCAAAGACGACGGGAGTGCGTATTTTAATCGGGCGCGCGAGTTGTATATCAAGGCAATACCCCAGCCGGCTGAATGTGAGTCGGTCTATCAGCGTTGCGGCGTGCCGATTACACCGGCGGATCGTCAGGACGTGAGTGCGCAGTCACGGGAGTGCTTGCGGCGGACGTTCAGGGAGATCTTTCGTTATACCGGCGGCGCGGTGTTGCTTTCCAAGCGCACCGCGAACAATCGCAGGATCGGCTTTCTTCAATCGATTTTTCCAGAGGCGAAGTTCGTGCACCTGGTGCGGGACGGCCGCGGTGTTGCGTACTCATTGCTGCGTGTGAATTGGTGGGCTGACCACATTCTTTTCTGGTCCGGCATGACACCTTCGCAGATGCTTGCGCAGGGTGAGGATGCAATCGACTTGGCCGCTCGAAATTGGGTCGAGGAGATGAAATATATCGAGCAGGGCCTGGCCGGGGTCGCTGCGACTAAGGTCTGCGAATTACGCTACGAGGATTTCCTGGCCCACCCCCACGCGCAACTCGATAGCCTACTGCGGTTTATGGGGGTCGAGCCGTCTACAGATACGCACTATCGGGCATCCGTTGACGCGCTGATGTTAAAGCCGGAGAAAGTGAAGTGGATGACCGCATGGACGGACGAGCAGAAAGCGAGGGTGCTTTCGATACAGAAGGATACACTCGCGCGGACGGGGTATCTTTGATGCGGGGCGGGGCGGCGCGTTGCGCTGCCGGCCAGGTGCAGACAGCGAAGCTATTCAGGTCTTTTCTAACGGACTTGACTAAACCGCGCCGATCGCGGTATGCGATGTCTTTGGGTTGGCTGGCCCCGGCAGACTCGACGATTGATGGAGTTGGCGCGGTTTAACTCAGGCGATTTCCGTCAAATCCTGCACCATCCCGCTCGTTTTTCGCCCGCTTTCGCGTCGCGCCGACAGTTGCACAGCTCGGCTATGCTCCGGTCGGCGCTCCTTGAAGGCAGACAATAATCCTTCACGAACTGGTGCAGGGTTTTTCGGCAATGGCCTTATGGCCGAATCAACACCGAGGCATCATAGGGCGGCAAGGTGATCCGCGTGACGCTGGAGCCGTCGTTCACCGCATCCTGCCCGGTCCCGCGGATGCGCCGGAAGGTGCCGCCCAGATCCACGGTGCGGCTTGTCGGCGTGGCATTGACGACTACAATCGCGTTGTCGAAGTCGCGCCGGAAGATATCGGCGTTCCCCTGGAACAAGTAGACCGAGTCAATCCAGACGTTGCTGCTTTCTTTGCCGACATTGAACTTCAGTTGGAAATTGCCGGTGCGCGATGCGGTGAAGGTCATCACCTGCCGACTCCATTTCGCCGGGACATAGTACTGCTGGGTGACGTCGCCCATGGCCACCTGGATGGCGCGTATCTCGTCCGTTTTCACGGCGAAGGCCAGGGTGTATTCAACGCCGCCCGTGAGTTGGATCGTTGGCCCGTTGGCGGATGCCTCGTATAAGGTGCTTGCGTAACTCTGGTGCTTACCGATTGCCAGGGCGCCAGTGCCTTCGAGCCGGTTAGCCGGCGCGGTGTCTATCCCGACCGACACGTTGTTGCCCCGCCAGTCACCCAGGCCGGAGTCGAAAGTTCCGTTCGGCATCAGGTTCCGTGCGGCAGCGAAGGTGGCTTCGTCATAGATGCGATAGCGTGGCCCGAGGGGAAATCCCATCCAGCCGGCGTGGCGCCGGATCAGCGCCTCGTTGTTTGGAGTGGAGTCGATCGCCCGGCCGAAGGTTGACGAGCCGGGTACTACGTCTACGGCATATTCGTCCCACCAGGGATCGGGCGTCGCCGTATTGTTTTCCTGGCCGTAATAGCCGTCCTCCAGCAATGTCAGCCCGAAGCTGAAGCGAAACGGCGCATTGCTGGTGCCCGGCGTCTTGTTGAACTGATAGACGAGGGTCGATACCCGGTTAATGATCTCCGTGTAACGGGGGCCGACGCTGCCGTGGTGCATCTGTGCGCTGTAGATCGACATCCGGCCATTGATTTCCCGATAATCCGGCGAGGCGCTCCCGATGTTGCGCTGCGGCCATCCCTCAAAATCGCTTCCGTTCAATGAGGTGTAGCCGCGGGACTCAATGACGCCCCCGACGATCACCGCGTTCGGGAGTCGTTCCCGTAAGCTGGTGTAGAAGTCGTCGAGTCCCTGACCCCAGTAATTCTCGCCGGTTGGGGAGAGACCATCATCCTGAACCAGGTCGTTATTGACATCCGGCTTCTTGTTATGGCCGGAGTCCTGGATGAAATGAAAGTCCGTGTCGAACAAGATGCCGTCGATCTTGGCGTTCGTCGCCCGGCCTTGTGCATCCTTTTGGTAGTTATTGGCCAGCCACTCGGCCATGATCACGTTCAATTGCCGTCCACTGGAGTCCCGCGGACAGGTCGTGCTGTGATTGTAGACCCAGATCTCGGCCTCGAGAGCGTCGCCGTTGCCGATCACATGCTCGGCCACGATCGCGCCGGCCGGATGGGCCCGGGCAGTCGACTTCATCCCGCGATTGCTCAGGGTCAGGGTGTTGGTTGTGGTATTCACGGCGGTGACTTTGGCATGTTCCGCGTTCTCGAAGGACCCGGCTCTACCGTCGTAGATGACGACATAGCGACCGGCGTTGAAACGGGTCGCGTCGGTCACCTGCACGCTTGTCGTGTTAGCGGCAATGGCGCTGCGCAAGGTCGCGCCCGGTGCGTAAAGCCAGTGCCCCGCATAGACATTGCACCCGCTGGTGGCTGGTCCGGTGCCGGCGAAGGGCATGCCGCTGCCCGGTGAGCAGGAGTCCCGTTCGGCCCAGCCTTGATAGCCAAACGGCGAATGCACACGCAAACCTCTGGTGTCTGGGTTGACGGCTTGGACTGATGCAAGCCAGGCAAAGCGGTGCGACTTAAGCGGAATCGTGTCGTACTTGGAGAACTGCTCAGCGGAGCCGCTGACGCGGAGAGGGCCGGTCGTGATCCGCGGGAATGGTCGGTCACCCAGGTCTGAGTCCGCGTTCCGTTCGACGCTGTCGGTGGTATCCGCATCGTTGAGGTAGGCGTAGCCGCTCGGGACCGGGGGAGGGGCGCTGCCGCAGGCGCCGAGTGTGGTGATGTCGACAGGAGTCTGCAATGTGGTGCGGTTCGGACCGGCGATCACGGCTCCACCCGCGGTCAGGCAGCCGGTGGCACCTGAAGCCAGCGAGAAGTCGACTCCGTCCTCCCAATTTTGAGAGACGTTCAGCGTGTAGCCGACCTGACCCGGCACGGAGGTAGTTACCAGGTCGTTGTCTTCCAGCGAGACGCCGGCAGTCGCCGCGAGCGGCCGTGAGGAGGCGATGCTTCCGGTGTATCGGATCGCTGAGGAACTGTTCCCGGCGGTGACTCGCAGTCGCCAGGCTCCTGTCTGGCAATCCCGCCAAAGGAATGTGCCACGCTCGGTGGCGGGGTTGTATGCGGGGGTGCCGCAGGCCAAGGTCGCCGCCTCCACCTGGCCGATGAGCAGACTCTGACCAATAAGAAGCGACCCAATGCCGAAGGCTGATTGCAGCCTGCGTCGGTGACTTTTCTTGTGAACGAGTGCAGTCTCGATAAGCATGTTCGAAATACCCGGATTCGTGCGCAGTTAACGCGACGGAAAACCAATACTGGCAGCACGTCCTGGTGACGGCCAAATACTTGCTTTTCGCCGATCGCCCCACGCGACACGACCTTGAGTCTTGTCTGCACCGGGTGACCGGCGAGGAGGGTTGATATCCCTCGCGCTCGAATCCTAACCTGATTTTCTGCTGAGCGGTAGGCTTTCGCCGACGAACGGTACTTCCATTCTGTTGCGAAATCGCCTAAACACGTTGACTGCTCAGGTATATTTGTTTCTTCAGCCGTCAATTACTTTTTCTTATCCACAGATCGTCCGCGCACCAGGGCCGCGACGATCTCTTTTTCCCGGTCGAGCAGCGGTGGTTTCACCAGCAACAGCAGGCCATAGGTCGCTGTGATGACCAGGGTCGTCAAGATGACGGACATTGTGGTGTCCCACACCCACCAGCCCGCTACGCCCGCGGTTGCCCCGTGTACCACGATCCAAGCGAAGAGCTTGAGGTTTACATCGTATCCATAGCCTTCCCGCCGGAGGCGCACGATCACGATCGTGTTGGCAACGACCGTTCCGAGGAAGTTGGCAATCACCAGACTCCAGACCCCGAGGATGGGTAGCAGTGGGAGCGCGATCAGTAGCGAGGCCGACTGGATAACATTAGTCCAGAAGAAAATTGGATTTTTTTCCAGGGCCTGCACCATCAGTTCGACGAGATTGCGCGTGCCTTCGGAGATCAGCACGATCAGGAATCCCATCAGGAGATAAGCGGCGTTGCCGTATTTACCGTCCGTTATCCAGTCCATGAGCGTCGGACCTTCCACGGCTAAAATGACAATCGGCAGGGTCAGCAAGGTCAGGTTGATGCGATAAACAAACTCGGAGATTGCCGCGACCGCCCGGAAATCCCCCTCGGCGGCGAACCGCGCCATGGCGAGTGGCCGAACCATGCTCATCAGCATGCGGGTCGGGAGAAACCTGCGGACCAAATTCAGCAGATTGTCGGCAACACCAAGCACAGCGACATCCGCCGTAGGCAGGAAGTGTGCGGCGACCAGCCGATTCGGCGCACTCCCGTAGAACAACGCGCTCTGACTGAGCAAGAACCCCCAGGCACCGTATCTGATGGCACGCCTACGATTGGCGCGCCACCACCCCGGATCGCCGACGCCCCGTTGTTTGTCACCCCGCCATTTGCGTAGCCATCCGATCAGCAGGACTGTTAAGGATGTGGCCTCGCCGGCGGTTTCAGCAACGACCACGAGCGGCAGATGCAAGACTCCGAATACCGCAAAACCCACCAACAGCAGAGCCGTCACTGCACCGCCCAGCGCCAGACTGTATTGGCTTTCTTTCTGCCATAAGAACGACTCCAGGCATTGCGAAAGCCACAATGCGCTGAGCCGCAGGTAGCCGACGAGAAGATACCAGGGAAAAAGCCATATCCAGTCTTCGAAATTGAATGTCCGGGCAATGGTTGGAGCAAAAGGTATCAACGCGGCAAATAGCAGGGAGACGATCAATGTACGGACCAGCATGCCGCCGAACAGCAAGCGATAAGCGGCAAGGTTGTTGCCGGTGGCCCGCAGTTCCGGCAAATACCGGAACAAAACCTTTTGAATACCAATCGCGGTGATGACACCGACCGTGACAATCACTGCCTGAAAGGAAACGTAGGCCGCGTATTCATCCAGGGGCAGTATGCGCGCCAAGATAAAAAAAATGGTCAGGGATGATACGATGCGAAAGGTCTTCCCTAAGGCGAAATGGGCCAGACTGCGGCGGATCATGCTCCAGCCGTAATGTTTGCGATAATCTGAGTGCACGGTTTGGCGTCTCTTTCGCGTTAACTGAAGGACGATGTTTGGGGGTCTGGTCGGCGTTCGTTTGGACTCGGAGCGGCGTGTCCGGATGTAGTGAGACCCGCCATGTTGGCCTGCCGCTCCCAATAGGCGACGAAGCCGATGATGATCATGAGCAGTGTCTGATAAGCGACGTCGAACACCAACACATTCTTGTGGGCAAGCGTGATCAGTATGATTGCGATGGCGGGACGAGCCGCACGTAAGGCGGCAGCGCGCTCCGGTACGTCAGCGTACGCACGTTCGAGGCGACCAGCCGAACGGAACGTCGCCGCCAGCAGGCCTAGGATCAAAAGCAATCCGAACAGGCCGGTCTCCCACAGCAGGGCGACGACGGCGGTGTTACCGATATTCTGTTTGAGGTTGATGACCACGGGAATGCCGTCAGCCAGCGCGCTTGCTGTCTCGCGATAAGGTGTTTCGATGTCGCCGACGCGCGTATAGCCGAGGCCATGTCCGATGAGCGTGCCCTTGATGTCGACAAGTCCATGCCGATCGATCCAGAACTTAAACCCGCCGAAGCGCGACAGTTCATCGCCGACCTCATCATTTGCGATGTTGTATTGGTAGGTCCAGTGAATCAGGTCCTGAATGCTTTCCAGTCGTGCCGTACTCGGAGCATGGAGGACGAAGGATGTCATGAGGGCGATAAGCAGCAGTGATACGGGAAGCAGCGCCAGCAGGAACCGAAGGGGTCGTTGTATCAAGTCCTTCCCATATAGTACCGCAAAGACCGCCAGTAGGTAGATGACGGAGACCTTCGCCTCGTTGACAAAGATGGGTAGTGTCAGCGGCGCGGAAAGCAGGAAGAGTCTGACCGTTGAAATGACGTTGAGTTGACGCGCGGCGATCAGCCCTGCGATGACCATCGCCAGAAAAGCATTCAGGACTGCGTTCGCCCCGCCGCCTTGCATGCTGGCGCCAAAACTCCCTGCCACGACATCGATGGGAACGATGCCGTTGCCAATATGCGCGCGCGCCGGAACGAGGAACAGGAACTGGTGTAAAACGAAAGGCAGTTGCAGGAAGGCGATCACAAGAAACACGCGCGGCAGCCGATCGATCACGTTTGGCGGCCACGGAATGAAGGCAAGGGCAATCAACAACCCCCAGACCTGAAAATAGCCTTTGAATCCGACGATAAATCGCGTTGGGAGAAACTGGGAAAAGGCGCTGGCGAGAGTGACGGCAGCGAAAAAGCCGAGTGCCCACCAGATCACACTGGGGACCGGCCGCCAGCCGGGGTTGGGCCCTAATCCCGGGGTTCCCCATACCGCATACAAGGCGAGCAGGATGGCAATCGGCGAGAGTGCCCAGCGGACCAGTTGCAGTTGCGGCAGATACAGCTTGAACAGACCGCTGATCACCAATGCACCGATAACGGTTCCCCACAGCAGCCACACGGGGCGCATGGCGAAGAAGAGTCCGATCAGCGCGGCCGCGGGTGCGATGGCAATCAAAGCGATGCCCGGATTGCCTTGGGCGGCGAGCCAGCCGATTGCACCGGCGGCTGCCAAACCCGCGGCGCCGATGCCAAGTCCAGTCCCCAGGTCTTTGTCGACACGGCCGTAAACGCCCATGGTATTCCCAGCGCAGTCGTGGCGCATCGGGGGAAACCGGAGGAACCGGGCACCGAGCGCAGTGAAAAATAATAACACCCGCTCCCGCGAGGGCGTCGCGATCGGGGCCGTCAGCGAATGCCAGGATGTCCCTGGCCACGCCCCGATATAGCAAAAAACCGGCTGGCGGTCCAGGAATAGCATTTCCTGCACCGTCAGTCGGTTTCATTCGAGGTGGTTCTGGACGTCCCGCCGTGCATCAGGATCCAGTTCGCCCCAAGGTTTACTGCCTTGGAGCAGGTGGATCGCCGCCGGTTACGGGATGCTGCACGTACCCAGGGTTGTCAGATTTACGGAGTTCGCAAGCGCCGTGCGCACCGCACCGACATAGATCGGTACGCTCGCGGGGGCGTCGACGGTGAAACAGGCATCCGCCGCGGCCGGGAGGGTGAAATCAACGCCGTCCTGGCCGGTTGCGCCCGAATTCAGCCGGAAGGAAATCCGTGTCGGGTCCGACGTCAAGTCCAATACATCGTTAGCCTCGATGCTGAACCCCTGCGGGTTGAGCAGGTTCTGGTCGGCCACAAGGGTTCCCTGGTAAGTGGCCGTGGTACCACCCCCGGTCATCCGAGCACGCCACCGGCCGTTAGTGCAATCTTTCCACAGGAACACGCCGCGCTCGGTCGCCTGGTTGTACGCCGGTTGGCCGCATGGAGACGCCTCATTGTCGACGATCGTCGCTGTCGCGACGAGGTTGCCCAGGACGCCGTTCGTCGGACCGCTCAACACCAGGTTGAAAGTCTCCGGACCCTCTGCGAGGACGTCGTCCACCAGCGGCACAGGCACGGTCTTGCTGATTTGACCCGGTGCGAAGGTGATGGTGCTCAGCGCCAATGCGGCGTAGTCGTTTGGCGCCGTTGCCGTGCCGTCGGCGCTCGCCACGTTCACGCTCACGGTCGCTGAACTTGCCGCGGAGAGGGTGAGCGTGAAGGCCGCTTCGCCGGTTGGGTCGTTCTCCGCGACGGTGACTGCAGTCGCCGAAATGGTAGGCGGCAGCAACGAACCGCAGTCGCCCAAGGTTTCCAGGTTGAACGGCGTCGCGACCGACATCCGGGACGCGCCGACATACACGGGGGTTCCCGCTGGTGCGTCAACGGTAAAGCAGACGTTCGCCTCCGCCGGGAAACTGAAGCCCATGCCGTCCTGTCCGCTGCCGCTGACAACCAACTGGTAGGCGATCCGCGTTGGATCAGTCGTGTAATCCAGGACATCATTGGCTTCGATGCTGAATCGGGTCACGCCGAGTAGGTTCTGATCAGCGATCACCCGCCCACGATACGTCTTGCTGCTGGTCCCGCCCCCTGAGACGCGGGTCTGCCACACGCCGGTCGCGCAGTCTTTCCACATGAAAATGCCGGGGTTGGTTGCCGGATTGTAGGTCGGCGCGCCGCAGGGCGAACCCTCGTCATCGGTGATCGTGACCGTTGCCGACGTGTCCGCGACCAACACATCGGCCGGGTTGCTGAGATTTAACGTGAAGACCTCGGTCGTCTCCCGGTCCTCATCGTTACGAATTGGAATCTGCAGCGTTTGCGTCGTCTCGCCCGGCGCGAAGGTCACGGTGGTCGGCGGTAATGCCGTGTAGTCGCTTGGGGCCGTCGCCGTCCCGTCGGCGGTTACGAGGTCCACGCTGACATAGGACTCGCTCGCCTTCGACAAGTTGACCGTGAGGGTCGCCGCGCCGCTCGGTGTGTCCTCCGCTACGGTGACATCCGCCACCGAGATCAGGGTGCAGGGGCCCAGGGTCCGCGGATCGAAGGGCGGATAGACCGGCGTACGCAGGTATCCGACGTACACGGGAGTGCCGGATGGCGCGTCCAGCGTCAGGCAGGTCGCGGCCGTCGCTGCCGGGGTGAAGTCGAATCCGTCCTGCGCGGCACCGCTGACGTTGAGTGAGTAGCTCACTTGCTTGGGGTCAGTGGTGTAGTCAAGCAAATCAGTGGTCTCGATACTGAAACCCGTCACGCCGCCAATGGCCTGAGTCGATAAGACGCTGCCCCGGTAATTGTTGACCGGGCTATTTCCGAAGGTTCGCAAATGCCAGGTTCCCGCCGGGCAGTCCTGCCACAGGAAGGTGCCCGCGTCGGTGTTCAGATCGAGGGTGGGCGCCGCGCAGCTCGTTGGCACGGTGGACGGAGGGACAGTCCCGGGCAAGACGACCTCCTCGACACCGCCGTTTTCGGTCAGGCGATACAGGCGATCCGCGGCGAGGTCGGGAAAGGTTTCAATCAGTGTGCTCGGAGCGGGCCAGCGCACTTCGATATCCACTGTCGTGTTGCCGGCCAGGCCAAAGTGAATCCGCTGGTGATTTTGAGCCCACCGATGATATCCGCCGTTCTGTTCGCGCAGTTGGGTCTTGCCGCCAGTCGTTGCGTACACGATAGCTCCAACCGCGTCGCGATTGGTGGTGATCCCAACCAGGTCGAGCTCGATCCAGTGGTTTCCGTTCCCCTGGTTCTTGAACATGAGGTCAGCGCCGCCGGTGCTCGCTTCGACCTCCGGGTAGACCGCCAAGCCGTTCGTCACGAAGAGATCCAAGAAGCCGTCCACGTTATAGTCAGCGATGACGACGTTCTCTCCCAGTCCGGCGCCGACCCCGACCGGACCCTCGGTACCGGTGTTTTGCGCCAGTTCAAAGGTGCCGTCGCCCAGGTTGTCGTAAAAGCGATTCTCGATGTTCGCGACCGCGTCACGACAAACGAGATACAGATCGACATCCCCATCGTTGTCGAAGTCTCCGGAAGCGCCGCTGACGCAGGAGATTGGTGTACCCAAGCCGGCGGCGGCGGCGCCATTCGTGAAAGTGCCGTCCTGATTGACATACAGCACGGGTGCGATGGGCAGATCGCCGGGCTGGCGGCCGGTCATCGTCAGGTCGGAAATGGGGGCGGTGCTGGTGATGGCGAAATAGACATAATTCCACCGTCCACCAGGAGACATCTGCACGGTCCAGGTCTTGGTTTGGGGCTCGTATCCGATGTAGATACCCTTGTCAACCGCGGGGTCATGTGGCTGGATGCCGGCATTGTCGGGGTCCGCCGGGGAGAGTTGTGCCACGATCGGACCGCCGCCCGGCTGCGCACCGAGTGCGTAGCCGGTCGAGCCGATGTGAACATCGAACGGATTTCGCGCGTTCCAGGTGATCAGGAACGACAGGTCGCCGTCAGTGACGAAGCTGAACGCCTTCTCACGTGCATTATCCGTGATGATATTCGCTTCGAGACGGTCATTGTTGTCCCCGGTGATGCTTGCGCCGCTCGGGCGCTGCACTCCCCGGATCACGAGCATGTCGGTCTGCAAGTCCCCGTTGAAATCGGCGACGACCGAATCCGACGCCAGGCTGGTCGCCGGCAGGATCGATGTCTTGTCGGCGAAGGGTAGCCGGTTGATATCGTAGACTTTGTTGGGGAATACTTCCATCCCGGCGCAAATGATATCCAGCGCGTTATCTCCGGTCAGATCCGCCAGTTGCATGTACTGATTGTTGCTGCACTGGTGCGCCACGCGCGCATTCGAGCGGACCAGGGTCGACGCCGGTGAGACGTAGGGGACCTGAACAAAGAACTGGCTTACGCCGGCCCCGGTGGAGCCGCCATGGTTGGACATCGCCCAGTCGAGATGTCCGTCGCGAGTGAAGTCGATCCAAATCGGCATGCGGGCACCCCAGGTGTACCCGGAAAGCCCATAACCCAACATTTGATCCGAGAGTATCTGGCCGTCGTTGACCAGGAACTGTGTCTTGTCGACCGCGCCAACCGACACGACGAGGTCCTGATCGCCGTCATTGTCAAAATCGTTCCAGGCAGCGCCATGCTGGTCGGCCTTGGGCGAGGTTCGCCAGGTATCGACTTCAAACCAGCGATCGTCGAAACTGCCGTTAGTCATATTGAGGTAGAGGCTCGGCCGTGCCCGATGATGGTTGACGAAGAGGTCCGGCCAGCCGTCGCTGTTCTTGTCACCCCAGGACGCACCGTAGGACTCGCCGCTGTACATGACGTTTGCCTGCGGCGTTACGTCTTCGAACTGAACCTGCGCGGATGCCCCCTCCCCAAAGATCAGCAGGGAGCACAGTGGCGCCGCGGTGAGCAGCGCGGTGAGCGGGGATCGTCCGGTGATAGAACCTCTAAGTATCATGGTATGGCCCTGTAAACGAGGATTACGTAAATTGTGACTCGATGACCGCGAGGCGAAAGCCGCTGACGGCAAAGGATGGGCGGCTCGCGGGAACCGGGAATGGCCGCCGCTGTTTTTCATCCATCGCGGATGGGTTGCGGCTGCTCGCGGTCCCGCCATCACGGCGTTCCTGCCGCAACCTCAAGCTGGCGGTGACACATCAGGAGTCGGGGCAGTGTGACGGGCCGCAGCGAGGATGGGGGAACGCTATTGGTTTATATCTAGCAAAAAGCAAGCCAACCGTCACGGATGAAGACCCGGTTGGGCCCTTGATCGTCGTTCCGGCCTTAGGGTGGACAAACGACAGTGCAGTCCACCGCAGCCCGCGCCGCCGCTGGTGGACTGCGCGGCGCTTGTCTACCCTAGGATCCCGCGTGGCCGTAACCGTGAGCAAGGCCCCCGGCTGACTCAGGCGCCGGCGGATTTCCGGCGCGCACGCGGGCGACTGCAATTCTGTATCGCTGATGAAGCAGTTTCTGATGAAGCAGTTTGCTCAGTTCGCTCGTTTGTTACCGATCGCGAAGTTTCGGCGTCGGGCAAGGCGTCGTCAGCAGTCGCGGCCCGCCGCGGCACAGGATTTAGTGGCGCAACCTTTGCGTTCACATTTTGGGCCTGGTTAGTCGCTAAGCGTCAAGGAGTACGCGAGGCCTGTTGTGATTTCGTCACATCTTTTGCCGTTTCGCTTGTCCGGCGTGCCGGGTCTTCGTCAAATTGCTTTGCGTTTTGATGCTGGAGTTCGATTGTGCAACGATTTCCAAAAACTCAACCGTGGTGCTGGGTCGCATTCCTGGCTCTCGTGGTGTATGCCGGTGTCGGTTTCGGGGCCGGCGAAGCCTTGGACCCGGACGATCCGCTGGTTCAGCGAGGTCTCGTCTCGGTCAGTGCTTTCGGGGCGACGGCGAACGACGATACCGACGATACCGCGGCGATCCTCAAAGCCTTGGCGACTGCACGAGACCGCGGTATGGTCACTTACTTTGCCTCCGGGACCTACCTGGTCTCGGACACGCTGACCTGCTTTCAGCGGGCGACCCACAACGGTCGCCGGCACGTGCTGGAGCGCCGCAAGCCGTGTGCTATGGTCGGCGCGGGGAATGGCGAGCGGTCCGTGTTGCGCTTGATTCCTGGAGCGCCGGGTTTTAACGATCCGGAGCGCCCGAAACCGCTGGTTTGGTTCTGGGCGCAGCCCGACCGTGGAGCGCGGGCCGCCAGCGTTGATCCACTGGACGGCGATCCGGGCATCTCGTTCAATCAGGTCATCAAGGGGATCGACATCGACCTCCGTGCCGCGGGCAATGCAGGCGCCGTCGGCATCCGCCACGCGGGTTCCCAAGGTTCGACCATTGAAGACATCAGCATATTTGCGGATGGAGCCTTCTCCGGCCTGTATGACACGCCTGGACAAGGAGGCGGGGTTTATGACCTTCGCGTGTATGGTGGACGTTATGGAGTCTATGCGACCGCGGCCTCCCGGTATCCGCTCCTGGTCGGCTGTCGATTCCTCCGCCAGGATACTGCCGCCATCGATTGGTCCGGGAATGTCGTGTTTGTGATGGTCGGCTTTCTGATCGAAAATGCATCATCCAGACCAGTGCTCACCTTACGGGAGCGCGGACCGGTCTTCAGTCGCGGATTCGTGTTGGTTGATGGGGTGATAGAGTCCGCGGGTCCGTTGGCCGTCGACAATACGGCCGGAAAAGCCCTAACGCTCACCAACGTATACTTCAAGACCAACGGGGCCAGTGTCAAGAGCGCGTACAAACCGCCGGTGCCGACGGCGGGCTTGTGGACGCGGATCCTGGAGTACAGTTATACCGGTACCGGCTATTTGTCGATGATCAACGGCGAGACTCACTCCGCCGGGTATGAAGTCATTCAGGCCGCGGCGAGTGCTCCACCCGCGACTGACGCGCTGATCCGGCGCCACTTATGGGAAGTCGGTTTTCCGTCGTTCGATGACCCGGAGGTGGTGGACGTTCGCCGTTTTGGTGCTATCCCGGATGACCTTATCGATGATACCGATGCGATCCAGAAAGCCTTGGATAAGAATGCCAAGGTATTGTTGCCAAAAGGGGTTTTTCTCTTGAATCGGCCGCTTGTGTTGGGGCCTTCCAACGCGTTGCTCGGTATCGGAAAGACCATCTCAGTACTGCGCGAGAGCACCCGCTGGGTGGCTGGTTCAGGAAAGGCGCTGGTTACCACGGTTGCTGACGCGAATGCGCGGCCATCGCTCTCATTTGTCTTGCTTGAGACCCTGTCGACTGCCCGTGCGGCGGTGGATTGGCGTGCTGGGTCCGCATCGAGCGTGCGCGATATCATGGCGGGTCCTATCGCGTCTTATTACGGAGAAAAGATCAGCAATCCTGGCCATACATTCCGTATCTCCGGAACAGGCGGCGGGCGCTGGTACGCGATTGCCGCGGAATGGGGTCACTTGCATGGGGCCACCTATGATCCAAACTACTCTCACCTGCTGGTCGAGGGTACGAGTCAGGCACTCGCGTTCTACGGTTTGAACATCGAGCGCGATGCCGTTTGGCCGCAGGCCATCATCCGTGATTCAGCCAACATTGACCTATTCTACTTGAAAGTGGAGGCCGATGAATGGCGGGGGGCAACGCCTCCCGGCGTGTTACTGATCGAACGCTCCCGTAACATCCGGATATTCGGGATGACCGGAAACGCTCATCCGCCAGGCGCTTCTTTAGTCACGCTCGATGGCAGCGATGACGTTATGTTGACTCAGGTCGCGGGATTTCGGCCGAAGGACGATTTTTTTAACGTCGTCGAACTGCGATCGGGCAGTTCTCTGAAGATTGGCGGTAACACGCCGCTGGCCCTGTTCAAGCGTGAGCGCGGTACCCTAACCCGGCCCTGATCGAGCAAGGTGTAAGGCGGGCGGGTCAGTGATACGGCTTTGGTCGCAATTGCGCCAAGGTCCACGCCGGGGGGGGGGCGCCCGCCTCCCGCCTCCGTGCTGGCCGGCGGCCCGCGCTCCCGGGAAAATGGCCGGAGCTGTGATCGAGGCCAATTCAACAGGCTGCGGATGTCTGGCGAAAGACCTGCGATGCAATTAAGATCGGCGGGGGATGATATCAGGCCCGCGGGCGAACCTGGTTCGGAAACAGCGCGGCCTATTCATGGCTTGGCCTGAGAAAACCGCGAAGTGGCATGATAATTGCATATTTTAGTGATTGGCAATCATCGGAAGCCGCTCCAGGTCACAGGCCATTGCTGACGGTGGTCGGGTGAAAGCTGAAGGCAAAGTGTCAAATGATTTTGTAATGACGGAGATTAAGGTGATGCTCATCCCGCGGGTTCAGTCGGCTTCCTTCCTTGGGCTCTTGTTGTTGTGCACGCTTCCTGCGCTCGGATGTAATAATCCAGCGGTTCATCCGGAAATGGCTGAGTTTAATGCTTTGTTGGAAGCGCTTCCGGCGGAGGCACCGGGGCCGGTACAACTGAAGTTCAAGATCGACGGCGATATCAAGGCCGGTCAGTCGGCGATGGTCCGAGTTGCATTCTGGCAAAGGGAGCCGTGTAAGAGCGGGCGGTACGTCATTACGCCAAGTGCTGGGGTCGCTCTTGAGAGCAGCCTTCGGGAAGGCGTGATTCCCTGCCGTGGATCGATTGAATTAACTGTCCGCGCTGCCAGCCGGGGTTATCACCACCTCAAGATGGAGACGCATGTCGAGACCGATGGAGCTTCGATACAACGCACGGAACTCGTTGGTTTGCCTGTTGGTTTGAACGATCTTCCAGTTGCGGAGACAACGGTTCCCGGCAGGTTCGATTTCGCCGGTTCAAAACTTCGGGGTGTCCTCGCGGTCACGCAAGGTGCTGAGACGTTGTCTCAGCAACCATCCAAGTAGATCGTGGTCGTCAGCGCGCTGATGCGACACACCTTCACCCTACGGCAATTGTTGATCGAAGGCCCGAGGGCCACCAACCAAGGCGTCGATTCCAAGTTCGGCCGGAAAATCACTGTAGTTGACCGCAGGAGATAATCAGATGCAACTCGACCCGCCCCACAGTGCCGAACTGACGCTTGTCGCGCACGGTATCAACGCCGGGATGGCCGTTCGCCCAGGCCCGGATCAGACCGTCGCTTTGTCATCCCCGCTTGTTTTCGTTACCGGGGCGTCCCGCTCGGGTACCACGATGTTGGCCCGAATGCTTGGATCGCACAGTGCGATCATGGCGTTCGACGAGCTGCACTACTTCGGCTCACTCTGGGATCCGAGCGATAATGGCCGGGAGTTTACATCGCGGAAACTGGCTGAGATCGCCGCAATTCTGCTGGCACGGCAAACTCGCGGTTTGTGGGGCGGTCGTCCCAGTACGGACGAACAATCCTGGGGCCGTCACCTTGAGCGGGACTTGGCCGAACATGAGCGGACTCCCGCCGGCGTGTTCGCAGCAGTCCTGATGCGTTTAGCCAAGGATGCCGGGAAAACAATTGCGTGTGAGCAAACGCCGCGGAACATCTTCTACGCCAGACAGCTGCTGGATCTTTACCCTAACGCACGTGTCATACACATCGTTCGCGACCCGCGCGCCGTACTGGCATCACAAAAGAATCGCTGGCAACTCAGGCGATTGGGTGCTCATCACCTGCCTTTGTCGGAGATGCTTCGTAACCGTGTCAATTATCACCCGCTGACCATGGGCAAACTGTGGGCGAGGGCGACTGAAGAGGCGTTGGGCCTCGTCGGGCACCCGCGCTTCATGATGCTGCGATTCGAAGACCTAGCTGCTGATCCAAAGACGGGCGCGGAGCGTCTGAGTGGTTTTCTGGATCTGGAATACGAACCGGAAATGCTCGAAATTCCGCGCTGGGGTTCATCGAATGTCGAGCACAGCAGCGAGCAAAAAGGTGTCTCGGCTGAAGTCGTGAATAAGTGGCGAGACTGTCTTTCCACTGGAGAGGCGCGGATCTGCGAATCGACCTGCCGGCGCCAAATGGAAGAGCTAGGATATCCAACCGAGTTTCTCGGTGACGCTCATCGGCTGTCAGCGCTTCCGAGCCTGCTGTCTTATCCACTGCACGCGATGGGTGTGGTCGCCCTGAATCCTGGGCGTGCCTGGATTCACGTTAAAGCGCTGTTCCGGCGTCGGCGTGATACCGGGCACCTTGCTCGTGCTTCGGTAAGCAAATGAGGGATCGTGTCGATGTTCTTGAATGACATCGGTTCCGACAGACTCGACGCGTGCTGGCGCTGGCGCGAACTTTCAACCGCGTCTCCACCGAACCGGAACAACGATCACGGCACTGCGTCACGTGAATGAGAGGATGAGGGGTGTGCCCTTTTGGCCCCCGGTCGGCTTCAGTCTTGGAAGACGAACCATTCGATCGTGCGTGCGGGCGCCAACGTCAGGTCGGTCGGGAAAAAGGGTTGGCGATCACGCGTACCGAGCGGATCGACGACCAACACACAGCGGATCGGCAGGGTCGAACCACCCCCTGGCTGCGCCAGAGACACGTCTCGCTGAGTAGGCGTAGCGTCTTGAATTCGCCGCGATACCATTGAACCGTGGTCGCGGTGCCCGGGGTGCCTGCCTCCTCTACGCGCCTGGTCAGTTGGGCAAGGGCTTGGCCCTTCTTCGGCTTGGGGCCGCGGCGCCCCCGCGGCAGCGGTGCGGGCGGCGTGAATCAGCATGCATCCAAGCGTAGCCGCGAGACCAAGGCCGCCTGTGCGCTGAGGCTTTCCCAGCCCAGGCGCACACCGGAATAGCGGCCGTCGTCGACCAGTCCAGTGCAGGCCCACGAATCACCACGCGACTATCGACCGGTCTAAGGACGAGGAATGTCACCCAACCCGGCAAATGGCCGCATTGGGTTTCACTGGACCGATTAATAGGCGTTCTTGTGCACAAACCCACGGATGAAAGTCGACAGGATAATTTGAATATCCAGCCAGAGCGACCAGTTCCGTATATAGTCCAGGTCGTAGTCCACCCGCTTTCCCATTTTATGAAGTGAATCGGTTTCTCCGCGCCAGCCATTGACCTGAGCCCATCCGGTGATGCCGGGCTTGACCTTGTGGCGGAGCATATAGCCGCCGATCAGGCCGCGGTAATATTGATTGTGGGCGACGGCATGAGGGCGTGGTCCGACGATCGACATCGAGCCTTGCAGCACGTTGAAGAATTGGGGCAGCTCATCCAATGATGTCCGCCGCAGGAAGCCTCCGAAGCGGGTCACTCTGAGGTCGCCCTTGCGCGCTTGTGTGACTTCGCCATGATCCTCGCAGACTGTCATGCTGCGAAATTTCCAGACCATGATCTCTTTGCCGTCAAGGCCGAAGCGACGCTGCTTGAACAGAACCGGACCAGGCCCAGTCATCTTGACGCCCGCCGCGATGATCGCCATCGGCAGCGCGAGAAGTATGACGGCGACGGTGCCGACCACCAAGTCCTCAATGCGTTTGATCATCGCATCGGGGCCATGGAACGGGCTCTCATAGACACTCACCGCCTTGATGCCGTCCAAATTCACACACCGACGGTGCAGCGCGTCAACGCGGCCGATGTCCGGCATGGACTGTAACGAATTCGTTGCCCCATCGGCGTTCCGGGATCGGCGATCTTGAACCAGATACACGGAAGACGTGCTGTCTCCCAATTTGCGAATCAGAGACTCGATCTGTTGCTCTGCATGGTCCGGCGGCAGGGTGATGTAGACAACGTCCACATCGCCACGACAGGCGAGTTCAACCATGCGATCGAGGGATGCCGGAGCACTGGCGCCGGACGTGCCGTGAGTGGCATGTGAGCCCGCGTCGTCGAACATGCCAACCATCCGAAATCCAAGCCAGTGGTTCTCCTCGGCCCACCGTGCGATGTGCTGACCCAGGTCGCTGTTTCCGGCAATTGCCAACCGGCGTGTGTTGTACCCGTGCGCTCGGGCCCACCGCAGGGCAAAGCGGACACCGATCCGCGCGGTGGCCAGCAGTACGGGAGTCCCGAAGAGCCAATAAAGGATAGTTTCCGGGGGGTAGTTGAGTGCGTCCCGCTGCATGTAGAGCGCTACGAGGGAGACCGCGGTGACGCCAAGCCACGATTCGATCGTATACCAAACCTCGGTTGTCATCGACTCGGTACGCCAGGATCGATAGAGGTTCTTTGCGCTGGCGAGGAAGTAGAATACGAGCACTCCGATCAGACCGGTCAGGGCCAGCGAGGACGTCCATGGCAAGCCGGTCCACTCGCGTGCCAGGTAAAGGCTGGCCATGATGATAGAGGCGTCCGCGATGCGGTGAACGATGGACAGGGTACTTTGGTGGTACCGCAACCGCCCCCGGCTGGACTCCCGGATCAGGGCGGAATCAATGATATTTTCAGTCGACATCGTGAGTTCCTCTGGTCAGGTTCGGCTGACGGTTTCAAGCGTCGGCAACTGCACATTGCAAGAATTCGGTGAGCCTAGTCCGGCGGTCGGATATCGCCAAGGACGTGTTAGCTCTTCAGGTAATCGCCCTGTCGATCACCCGCTCCATATCGTCGTCACCAGGGCCATGACGCCCCTATTTTCGGAACTCCGTGTGTCCAGGGGGCCGGGTCCAGGACTTCGGTCGAGCACATCGTTTGAGCCTCAAACAGGCCCCGTAGGCTGGGCTTCGGCTGACGAACCTCTCCAGCAGTCGAACACCCTGACTGGGATGTGCTTTTC
This sequence comes from Lamprocystis purpurea DSM 4197, assembly GCF_000379525.1. Lineage (GTDB taxonomy): Bacteria > Pseudomonadota > Gammaproteobacteria > Chromatiales > Chromatiaceae > Thiodictyon > Thiodictyon purpureum. The sequence goes on from NZ_KB902564.1 coordinate 31,755, forward strand.
AGCGGGTTCTGAAAAAACGCAAAAGGTGCGACGCAATTTGCGAAAACTCCATGTCGACCGCGAGTTTGTTACGTAGAATTCCGGGACTCGGCTTCGCCCGAAACCCATCTACGCCCAGGGATTGCTCCGAACCGCGATGAGCGTTATCGTCCGCCCGGCTAGCAGTACGTGATCGAAGTCGCTGTGTTGCTTGGTGCCTGAGACACACTGTTTTCCTTCGCGCCAAGCGATCGTCTCGTCTGAGTGCTGCTGCCGGCACCTGGAGGTTGGCAAACGAGAAAGCAAACATCATGCCAGCAAGGAAGTTTCCGGCCTTTGAACCTGCGCACGTTCACGGATCTGATTTTCGCACTAGTATGTTACGTAACAGAGTTGTGCAGTTGACTCATTGGCGTTACAACTATTGGCGGTTGGTCGGCGGACGGAAGGTCTTGCGGATGGCCGGGTGCCAGGGTCAGCGGAGTATGTGCAACCAGAAGCGGTTCGGCACGCCACCGGTGTGTCGAACGGGTGTCGCGCGGGCCTGCGGCACGAGACGTTTACACATTCGTTGGAGCCAATCCACCAGAGCCCGAAATTTTTCAGATCGACTGTACACGATTTATTGTCATCTGACTGCCGGACAAGTCGGAGCGGTGACCACAAACACGCGTTTTCGCGAGGGTATGCAATGGCAGCCACGGAATCCCGAGCGCTTCTCTATCTCAGGCCGCCGGTCGCGGAGGATTCGTTCTCCGCTGAGCTGAGTCTGCGGGGGTGGAGTGTCCATCCGGCCTCGAATCCCGAAGAGGCCCTTGAGTTGATCAGTCAGCATGAGTTTCTGGTGGGCTTGGTCCACTGGGACGGATCGCACGAGGATCTGCACTCCTTGCGATCGGAACGGGAGCATGTGCTCCAGATGCTCGATGCGAACAGCCACATCAACTGGGTGGCATTGCTGGCCGATGCGGCGAGTACGTCGCGGCCCGTGTCACGTGTCATCACGACGCACTTCTACGATTACCACACATTGCCGCTTGATCCGGACCGGCTCCTGGTGACCCTGGGGCACGCCTACGGCATGGCCGAGATGACGCGGTTTCACGCCGAGCCGAATCCTTTCCATGCAATCCATCACGAAATTCTGGGACGGAGCCCGGCGATGCGTGCGCTGATTCAGAGCATTCAGAAGGTCGGCGCCATCGATCTGAATGTGCTGATTCGCGGCGAGAGTGGGACCGGCAAAGAACTGACAGCACGTGCTGTGCACCGCCTCTCGCACCGCAGCAGTGGTCCGTTCGTCGCGGTGAACTGCGGGGCACTTCCCAAGGATTTGATACAGGCGGAGCTGTTCGGGCACGAAAAGGGGTCTTTTACCGGGGCGGATCGCCGTCGATTAGGGCGGATCGAATCGGCGCAGAACGGGACGCTGTTTTTGGACGAGATCGGCGATCTGCCGATCGAACTGCAAGTCAATCTGCTGAGGTTCCTGCAGGAAAAAACGATTGATCGGATTGGTGGGGCCAGCGAGATCCAAGTCGATGTGCGCGTGATCGCTGCAACCAATGTCAATCTCGAAAAGGCCGTGGAGGAGGGGCGCTTTCGCGAAGACCTTTATTACCGGCTGAATGTGTTGCATCTGGACATGCCGCCACTGCGCGAGCGTGGGGAGGATGTCGAGTTGCTGGCGGGACACTTTTTTCGGGAGTTCGCCAACAAGATCAACCCGAACCTCAAAGGGCTCAGTCAACAGTCGATCGATGCGATCAACGCTTACCCCTGGCCCGGAAACGTCCGGGAGATGATCAACCGAATCCAGCGGGCGGTGGTGATGTGCGAGGGACGATTGATCAGTCCGCGTGATCTCGGCCTGGATCAGGACGCGCCGAACTGTTCCCTCATGACTTTGGCCGAGGCGCGTGCGAAGGCGGAAAAGGAGGCGATCGAAACCACGCTCAGTGCGGTGCGCAACAATGTGTCCAAGGCGGCGCGGCGGTTGGATATCTCACGGGTGACCCTCTATCGACTGTTGGAGCAGCACGCGATCGACTGGCAGCGTGATCGAAATTCCTGAGAATCTGCGATGTGGAGGGGCGACTGAAGTCGCCCCTACAGCCCCTACAGCCCCTGCGGATCTTGCAGGCATGCGCAGTCGGGATCTTTATTCCTGGGAATCGCCGAGGGTCAATCAGCCTGGCGACGCAGGAAGGCCGGGATATCCAGATAGTCGAGATCGTTATCGATCGCCTCGGCGGTATTGCCGCCCGCGGTTGCCCCCTTGCGGTAGATTGCCGGACGCCGCTCCATTTCGGCATAGTCCGGGCGGCTGTCGTCGCTTTCCGCGGGAACCAGGCGCATGTGCGGTTCGTCGCCGCTCTGACGCATGATGGAGATGCGGCGCGCCCCCAGGCCGGTGGCGACGACGGTCACACGCAGTTCGTCTTCCAGGTCATGGTCGATGACGGTGCCGAGGACGACGGTCGCGTCGTCGTCGGCGAAGTCGCGAACGGTGTTGCCGACTTCGTCAAACTCACCCATGGTCAGACTTGCGCCGGCGGTGATGTTGACCAGAATGCCCTTGGCGCCCGCCAGGTCGATGTCCTCCAGCAGGGGGCAGCGGATGGCGGCCTCCGCGGCCTCGCGGGCCCGATGCTCGCCGCTGGCGGCGCCGGTACCCATCATGGCGACCCCCATCTCGGACATGACGGTCTTCACATCGGCGAAGTCCACGTTGATGAGTCCGGGACGGGTGATCAACTCGGCGATACCGCGCGTGGCATTGAGCAGGACGTCGTTCGCCGATTTGAAGGCCCCCAGCAAGGTCATGTCCTTGCCGAGTACCGCGAGCAGCTTCTCGTTCGGGATCGTGATCAGCGAGTCGACATGCTTGGCCAGATCGGTGATGCCGTCCTCGGCAATCCGCCGCCGCTTGCTGCCCTCGAAGGGGAAGGGCTTGGTGACCACGGCGACGGTCAGGATACCCAGTTCTTTGGCGACCTCGGCAACCACGGGTGCCGCCCCGGTGCCGGTGCCCCCGCCCATGCCGGCGGTGATGAAGACCATATCCGCGCCGGCCAGGGCCTCGGCGATGCGCTCACGGTCCTCGAGCGCGGCTTGTTTGCCCACCTCCGGGTTGGCGCCGGCGCCCAGACCCTTGGTGATTCCCGAGCCCAGTTGCAGGATGGTCTTGACCTTCAGGCCCTTGAGCGCCTGGGCATCGGTGTTGGCGCAGATGAAGTCCACCCCCTCGATGGTGGACTCGACCATATGATTGACCGCGTTGCCGCCGCCACCGCCGACGCCGATGACCTTGATCACCGCATTCTGGCTATGGGTATCCATCATTTCGAACATCGTTGCATCTCCCCTGAGTGTTGTAGGTAACCGAAAAAGCCTGAAACCCCGTTCGTTCCCGCCCATGGCGGAACCGCCCCCCCGACTCGGCACGGGCGCTCGCGCCCCCGTGCCACGGAGCCGCAGCTCGCGGCCCCTCAACTGATCGTCCGCACGTGCATCGTGCATCGCCGGTACCGCCCGCGCGCGTCCGACAGGGCGTCGGCACGCTCCTGAGCCCGGTCGCAACGGCCGGCGGCTGGGCACAGCCCACGGCTAAAAATTGCCCCGGAACCAACTGCCCATGCGTGACCAAACGCCTTTGATGCCCCCGCCGGCACTGAGGTCGGGACGCTTGGCAAAGCGGTTCTGGCGGGCATAGATCAGCAGACCGACGCTGGTGGCAAAGACCGGGTTGCGCATCACCTCATCCATACCGATGACATACTGGGGTGTGCCCAGGCGAACCGGCATGTGGAAGACTTCCTCCGCCAGTTCGATCAGGCCCTGCATCTTGGAGCTGCCGCCGGTGAGCACGACACCGCCGGCGACCAGGTCCTCAAAGCCGCTGCGACGCAACTCATTGCGCAGCAGGGTGAGCAACTCCTCGTAGCGTGGCTCCACCACCTCCGAGAGCGTCTGGCGCGAGAGCCGCCGCGGCGGGCGATCGCCGATACTCGGGACCTCGATGGTCTCACTGCCGGTAGCGAGTTGGGTGAGGGCACAGGCGTGCCGGATTTTGATCTGCTCCGCATGCTGCGTGGGTGTGCGCAGCGCCACCGCGATGTCGTTGGTGACCTGATCGCCGGCGATCGGGATCACCGCCGTATGGCGGATGGCCCCGTCGGTGAAGACGGCCATGTCGGTGGTGCCGCCCCCGATGTCGACCAGGCACACCCCCAATTCCTTCTCATCCTCGCCGAGCACCGAATAGGAGGCACTGAGTTGTTCCAGGACCAGATCATCGACCTCCAGACCACAGCGGCGGATGCACTTCAGGATGTTCTGGGCCGCACTGACCGCACCGGTGACCATGTGCACTCGTGCCTCCAGACGCACGCCGCACATGCCGATCGGTTCGCGGATGCCCTCCTGGTCGTCGATGATGAATTCCTGAGGGAGGATGTGGAGTAGTTGCTGATCGGCGGGGATGGCGACGGCCCGCGCGGAGTCGAGCACCCGATCCACATCCGCCTGGGTGACTTCGCGGTCCTTGATCGGCGTGGTGCCATGAGAATTGAGGCTGCGGATATGGCTGCCGGCGATTCCCGCGTGGACCGAGTGGATCTCGCATCCGGCCATCAGTTCGGCCTCTTCCACCGCGCGCTGAATGGACGCGACGGTGGACTCGATGTCCACCACCACGCCTTTCTTCAGACCACGGGACGGATGGGTCCCGACCCCGATGATCTCGATCTGGTCATCGTCTTTCAGTTCGCCGACCAGGGCGGCGATCTTGGAGGTGCCGATGTCCAGGCCCACCAGCAAGTTCTTGTCGTTACGTCGTGACATGCCGTTGTTAACCCCGTTTGCCTGTTCGCTCTTGCGGCGTCGCCCCCGGGCGTGCGGGACCCACCTGTGTTAGTGCCGGCGACGCCGTCCGGGTCGCGGCCCGCGCGGCCGGCTGGGTCGGTGTCGCTACTTTTGGTTTGGTTGTTGTCCCGGCCTTTGGTTTGACCGCGCCCGCCTTTGGCTGGGCTGTCGGTGCACGCGCCTTCGGCGGGGTCGCTGTCGGCGTCTTCGCACGCGCTGCCGGTTTCGGCTGAGACTTCGCCCGCTGTTGCCCCGGCGCCTTTGGCTGGCCCCGCGCCTTTGCCTTCGTCGGCGACTTCTGCCGGGTTGGGGACTTGGTCTGCACCGGTGTTTCCACCGGTGTCTCCAGCGCCGTCTGGCGCGCCCATCGCACCGCGAATCCGTTGCTGTAGCGCAGGTCCACTACCTCCGCCCGGCCGGCCGCATCCAGTTGCGGTGCCGCGCCGATGAAGCGCGCAAGCCGTTCTTCGATATCGCTGTTGCCCAGTTCGAGGCGCGCTCTGGAGACCAGTCCGACGCGCCAGGCCCCGCGGGCGTCCACCGCCAGGGTGTCGATCAAGTGACCCGCCAACATCAGTTGGTCGCGCCACTGGAGATAGCGCTGGACCAGTTCAGGGGCGCGCTGCTCGTCGCCTTCAAGCATCGGCAATCCGGCCGGAATGGTGCCGGTACTGGGTCGAAATACCACGCCATCGGCCGTCACCAGCCCGTCGCCCTTCCAGCGTGCAACCGGTTTGTGTTCGTTGACCCGCACTTGGAGCCGGTCGGGCCAGACGCGGCGGATGCTCGCCCCGCCCACCCAGGCCAGTTCCTCGGCGGCGCGCTTGAGATCCGCCAGATCGGCGGTCAGGAAGCCGCCATTCAGCCGCTCGACCAGGGTCTGCCGTAATTGCTGCGATGAGTGATGATGTAATTCGCCCTGCACCTCGATCATCCGCACCGGCAGCAGCCGTGGTTCCCAATAGCCGAAGGCCCAGACGCCGCCGGCCATGACCGCCAGCAGGAGGACGCCGGTCAGGGCGCGCAGACGCGCCGGCCGGGTGGCCGTCGGCGTCGGTTCCTGGAGATTCGGGAGGATGGCGGCGACAGATTCAGACACGGTTCAGACTCGTCTCCAGGATGCGGATCACCAGCGATTCGAAGTCGATTCCCGCTGCGCGGGCGGCCATCGGCACCAGACTGTGATCGGTCATCCCGGGCACCGTATTGATCTCCAGCAAGTAGGCGCGGCCCGCGTCGTCGACCATCAGGTCGACACGACCCCAGCCGCTCGCACCGACCGCATCGAAGGCATCCAGGGCCAGTTGCCGCAACGCCTGCTCGTGCGCTGCCGGCAGCCCGCAAGGACAGTGGTAACCGGTGTTGTCGGCCCGGTATTTGGCGTCGTAATCGTAGAAGGCGTGCGGCGTTTCCAACCGGATCAACGGCAGTGCCGTATGCCCGAGGATCGCGCAGGTATACTCGGCGCCCGCAATCCAGCGCTCCGCGAGTACCAGCGAGTCGTAGGTACGCGCCAGTTCCCAGGCTGCCGCCAGCGCCGCGGCGTCCGTGACCCGTGCCATGCCGATACTGGAGCCTTCGCGCGCGGGCTTGACCATCAGCGGGAAGCCGATGGCCGCGGCCGCCGCCAGGTCCGCATCGGTGCGCAGCAGGACCGATTCCGCCGTCGGGAGTCCGGCGCCCGCCCAGGCGAGCTTGGTCCGGTATTTGTCCATCCCGAGCGCCGAGCCCAGCACGCCGGAGCCGGTGTAGGGCAGCGCGATGGTCTCCAGAAAGCCCTGGATCACCCCATCCTCACCGCCGCGTCCGTGCAGGATGATGAAGGCGCGGTCGAAGTCCCCGGCGCGCAGTTGCTCCAGAACGGTGTCGTCCGGGTCGAGCGGATGCGCGTCCACCCCGCGGGCGCGCAGGGCGTTGAGCACCGCATTCCCGCTGTTCAGGGAGATCTCACGCTCGGCGGCGCGCCCGCCCAGCAGGACGGCCACCTTGCCGAAGGTCTTCGGTTGCGCTGTCATTACACTCCCTCCCCGCTGCCGATCCGCTCCGGGTGCGGCAGGCGATCGACCAGTCCCGCACTGTCCCCAAGCGAGGCGTGGCCTGGATGGTTCATTAAGAGTCCGGGCAGGCGGGCCGCCAGGCTGCCGATGTCACCGGCGCCCATCAGCAAGACCAGGTCGCCGTCCTGGAGGAGGTTGCCGAGCAGTGTCGGGACCTCGCTGAGGTCCTGTGCGAAGATCGGGTCGAGGACGCCGCGGGTGCGGATGGCACGACTCAGGGAGCGGCCGTCGGCACCGGCGATCGGCGCCTCTCCCGCCGGATAGACCTCACCCAGGATCAACAGGTCCGGAGTGGAGAGGACCTGGGCGAAATCATCGAATTGCTCCTGGGTGCGCGTATACCGGTGCGGCTGGAACACCAGCACCAGGCGGCGGTCGGGCCAGCCCCCGCGTGCTGCTGCCAGGGTGGCGGCAACTTCGCGCGGGTGGTGACCATAGTCGTCCACCAGTGTCAGGCGGCGGCCCATGGCATCGCGTACCTCGCTCACCACGAAGCGGCGGCCGACCCCCTGGAATCCCGCCAGCGCCAGGCCAATGGCGCCCTCGTCCACGCCGAGTTCCAGTGCGACGGCGATCGCCGCCAGGGCGTTCAGGACGTTGTGACGGCCGGGCAGGTTCAGCTCCACGGGGAAGGGCGCCGCGAGGTTCGCGCTGTGCACATCAAAATACATCCGCAACCCATCCTGCCGGATGTTTTCGGCACGCACATCCGCTTCGGGGCGGGTACCGTAGGTCCGCACCGGGCGCGGCACTTGCGGCTCCATGGCGCGCACCTCATCATCGTCGATGCACAACACGGCCAGCCCATAGAAGGGCAGGTGGTGCAGGAACTCCATGAAGGTATTGCGCAACCGATTGAAGTCGTTGCCGTAGGTCACCATGTGATCGGCATCGATATTGGTGACGATCGACACCATGGGCTGGAGATACAGGAACGAGGCGTCGCTCTCGTCGGCCTCCGCCACCAGATACTTGCTGGTGCCGAGCTTGGCATTGGCCCCGGCGCTGTTGAGCCGGCCGCCGATCACGAAGGTCGGGTCGAGCCCGCCCTCGGCCAGGATGCTGGCCACCAGGCTGGTGGTCGTGGTCTTGCCGTGGGTGCCGGCCACGGCCACGCCGTAATAGAAACGCATCAGTTCGGCGAGCATCTCGGCGCGGCGTACCAGCGGGATGCGGCGTGCGCGCGCGGCGATGATCTCCGGGTTGGATTCATCGATGGCGCTGGACACCACCACCGCATCCGCGTGCGTGACCTGCTCGGCGCGATGGCCGATGAAGACCGCGATACCCAGGCGGCGCAGGCGCGTGGTGGTCTCACTCTCGCGCTGATCGGAGCCCGTGACTTCGTAGCCCAGGTTGGCCGTCAGTTCGGCGATCCCGCTCATCCCGGACCCGCCCACACCAATGAAATGCAGGCGACGGACCCGGCCCATGTTGGCGGCAGTGTGGTGCAGATGGCGGTTCATGAACGGGCAAGCTCCAGGCAGGCGGCGGCGATCTGGTCCACGGCGGCCGGCGTGGCACGGGTGCGCGCCGCCTCGGCCATGGTGAGCAGCCGCGCGCGGTCGGCGAGTAATGTCTCAAGGGTCATGGCGAGTCCGGCCGGATCGAGGTCGTGCTGGATGATCAGGAGGGCCGCTCCGACCGCGGTCAGATAATGGGCGTTGCTGACCTGATGGTCGTCGACTGCATGGGGGTAGGGAACCAGGATCGCGCCAAGCCCCGCGGCCGCCAACTCCGAGATCGTCAGCGCACCGGCGCGGCACACCACCAGATCGGCCCAGGTGTAAGCCTGCGCCATGTCGCCGATAAAGGCGGTGACCTCGGCCGTAACCCCCGCCTGGCGATAGGCGGCGGCAGCCGCCGCCAGCGTCCGTTCACCGGCCTGGTGGCGCACCAGCGGGCGGCTCGCGGTCGGCAGCCGGGCCAGCGCCAGCGGCAGGGTCTCGTTGAGCGCCTGGGCGCCCAGCGAGCCGCCCACCACCAGCAGATGTGCCGGACCGGTGCGGCCGGCGAAACGCTCGCGCGGCGGCGGCAGTGCGGCGATCACGGGGCGTACCGGATTACCGGTCGCGATGGCGTTGCGGGCCTGCGGGAAGCTGCCGGGGAAGGCTTCGAAGACCCGGCTGGCGATGCGGGCCAGCCACTGGTTGGTCAGGCCCGGAATCGCGTTTTGTTCATGGATCACCAATGGTATTCCCAGGGCGCGGGCAGCCAATCCGCCGGGCCCGGAAACGAATCCGCCCATTCCGAGGATGACCGCGGGGCGGCGGCGGCGCAGGATGGTCCAGGCCTGTCGCAGTGCGCCGAGCAATTTGAACGGACCGCTCAGGATCGCCCCGAGCCCCTTGCCGCGCAGGCCGGCGATCTCGACCCACTCCATGTCGAACCCCTGTTCGGGGACCAGGCGCGACTCCATCCCGCGGCGCGTGCCGATCCAGAAGACGTCCGCGCCTTGGGCGCGCAGCGCCTCGGCAACCGCCAGGGCCGGGAAGACATGGCCGCCGGTGCCCCCGGCCATGACGCCTATGCACGCAGCCATGGTATCCCCCGCGGCAGCGTGGTCTCGGACGCCTCCTGGCGGACGGTCGCGTCGATGCGCAGCAGGATCGCGATCGCCACACAGGCCACGATCAGACTGTTGCTGCCATAGCTCAAGAAGGGCAGTGTCAGTCCCTTGGTCGGGAGCATGCCGGAGTTGACCCCGATGTTCACGAAGGCTTGGAGGCCGAGCCACAAGCCGATGCCCTGTGCCGTGTAACTGGCGAAACGCTGGCCGATGGCCTCCGCGCGGGCGCCGATACCGAAGGCGCGCCAGGAGATGAAGGCAAAGGCGCCGATGATGGTCAGCATCCCCGCCAGACCCAGTTCCTCCGCAATTACCGAGGCGAGAAAGTCGGTGTGTGCCTCGGGCAGGAAATACTGCTTCTGGATGCCGTTGCCGAGCCCGACGCCCAGCCATTCCCCACGTCCGAAGCCGATCAGCGCCTGACTGAGCTGGTAGCCCGAGGCGAAGGGGTCTTCCCAGGGGTTGAGGAAAGACAGGATGCGGCGCATCCGATACTCGGAGGTCAGGACCAGGAAGGCGAGCCCGGTGATGACGGTGCCGAACAGCACGGCGAAGGGCATGACGCTGACTCCGCCGAGGAACAGCATCCCCATGACCGTCGCCAGCATGACCGCCGTGGTGCCGAAATCCGGTTGTTTCAGGATCAGGGCGGCGGCGATCCCGATCAGGATCATTGGCCGGATGAAGCCGGCCAGTTCGGTGGTCACCGACTGCGCGTGGCGGACCAGATAGCCGGCGATGTAGAGCACCGCGAACAGCTTGACGAACTCGGAGGGCTGCAGGTTCAACGGACCCAGGGGGATCCATCGGTTGGCCCCGTTGACACTATGGCCGATGCCGGGAATCAGGAGCAGGATCAGCGACGCGACCCCAAGCAGAAAGAGCCAGACCCCGGAGCGCTCCCACCAACTGACCGGGAGCGTGAAAGCGAGGGTCGCGGCGCCCAGGGCCAGTCCCAGGGCGATGGCCTGCCGGACCACGAAAAAGAAGGGGTCTTTACAGCAGGTATCGCCGATGGTCATCGAGGCCGATGCCACCATGATGAAGCCGAACGACAAGAGTCCCAGCACGACCACCAGCAGCGGAAAGTCGAACGCCGCCGGGCGCTCGCGCCGCCGCCGGCCCGCGCTGCCCCAGCGTTTGGTCTGACGGGTCGCCGCGGTCATCGCGCTAACCTCCGGACCGCGTCGGCGAAGACCCGGCCGCGATGCTCGTAGTTGTCGAACATGTCGAAGCTGGCGCAGGCGGGTGAGAGCAGGACGGCATCGCCGGGGTGCGCCAGGCCGGCGGCCTGACGGACCGCGTCCTCCATGTCCGTCGCCTGGACCAGCGGCGCCAGACCGGCGATCACCTGTTCGATCAGCGGGGCGTCACGTCCGATCAAGACTACGGCCCGCGCGGCCCGGGCGACCGCCGGAGCCAGCGGGGCAAAGTCCGCGCCCTTGCTGTCGCCGCCCGCGATCAACACGACCCGGCCGTGACTGCCCGGCGTCATCAGTCCATCCAGCGCGGCCACCGTGGCACCGGGGTTGGTCCCTTTGGAGTCGTCAACCCAGCGCACCCCGGCGTGCGTGCAGACCAACTGACTGCGATGGGCCAGTCCGGGGAAGGTCCGCAGGACTTCCAGGCAGGGTGCGAGCGGCAGGTCGCAGGCCTCGGCCAGGGCGAGCGCGGCCAGGGCGTTGGCCTGGTTGTGCCGGCCCGTGATCAGGACCTCATCCGCGCGCAGCAGACGCGCGTCGCCCCGGCATAGCCAGTGCGCGCCCTCGACCTCGCACAACCCGTAGTCACCGGCGGTCGGCGTGCCCAGGGTAAAACCGAGTTCGCGCGCGCTGGTGCGCGCCATCGCCGCGACCCGCGGGTCATCCCGATTGACGACCGCCACCAGGGCGCGGTCATAGATACGTGCCTTGGCCGCCGCGTAGGCGGAGAAATCCGGATAGCGATCCAGATGATCGGCCGAGAGATTGAGCACCACGGCAGCCTGGGCGCAGAGCCCCGCCGTGGTCTCGAGCTGGAAGCTCGACAACTCCAGCACATAGAGCTCCGCCGTGTCGTCGAGCAGCTCCAGGACCGGTTCGCCGAGATTGCCGCCGACCCGCGCGCGCCGTCCGGCGCGCTGCGCCATCAGCCCCAGGAGTGTGGTGACCGTGCTCTTGCCGTTGGAGCCGGTGATGGCACAGATCGGTGCCCGCGCGGTCCGGACGAAGATCTCCACGTCGCCGATCACCGGCACCCCGCGGGCCAGCGCCTGCTGGATCAGCGGTTCAGCCACCGGGACGCCGGGGCTCACCACCAGTTGCTCGGCGGCGGCGAAGGCACCCGGGTCGAAGCCGCCGACAAAGACCGCCACCTCGGGGAATGCTTCGCGGATCTGGGCGAGTCCGGGCGGGTTGGGCCGGGTGTCGGTCACCGCCACCCACAGGCCCCGGGCACGCAGGAAGCGGACGCATGAGACGCCGGTCTTGCCCAGACCGACGATCAGCGTCTTGCCCGCGGGAAGTGGCGCGTGATTCATCAGCGGATCTTCAGACTGGCGAGTCCGACCAGGACCAGCACCACGGTCACGATCCAGAAGCGGACGATGACGCGCGGCTCGGGCCAGCCCTGCAGCTCGAAATGATGGTGCAAGGGAGCCATGCGAAAGATGCGCCGGCCGGTCAGCTTGAACGACAGCACCTGCAACATCACGGAGACGGTCTCCGCGACGAAGATGCCGCCCATGACGAACAGCACCAACTCCTGGCGCACCGCGACCGCCACCACGCCCAAGGCCGCGCCCAAGGCCAGGGCGCCGACGTCGCCCATGAAGACCTGGGCCGGATACGCATTGAACCAGAGGAAGCCGAGCCCGGCGCCGACCAGTGCGCCACAGAAGATGAACAGTTCGCCGACCTCTTTGATATGCGGGATACGCAGGTAGTTGGCGATCTCGAAGTGCCCGGCGGCATAGACGAAGATTGCGAGTGCCCCGGCCACCAGGACGGTCGGCATGGTGGCGAGCCCGTCCAGGCCGTCGGTCAGGTTCACCGCGTTGCTGGACCCGACGATGACCAGATAGGCCAGCAGGATGAACCAGGGGCCGAGCTGAAACGAGACGTCTTTCAGATAGGGAATGAGCAGCGCGGTCTCCGCGGGCGTGACTGCCGTGACATAGAGCGCGACCGCCGCGATCAGGCCGAAGACGGTCTGCCAGAGATACTTCCAGCGCGCGGCCAGGCCGCGCGGGTTCTTGAGAACCAGCTTCTTGTAATCGTCGACGAGGCCGACGGCACCGAAGGCCAGGGTGGTCAGCAATACGATCCAGACGTAACGGTTATGCAGGTCCGCCCACAGCAGGGTGCTGACCCCCACCGCCACCAGAATCAGTGCACCGCCCATGGTCGGCGTGCCGGACTTGGCCAGATGACTCTGGGGCCCGTCGTCGCGGACCGTCTGGCCGATCTTGTAGGCGCGCAGGCGTCGGATCATGGGCCGGCCGACCATCAGCGAGATTGCCAGGGCGGTCAGGGTGCCCAGGATTCCGCGTAGGGTCAGGTAACGGAAGACCGTGAATCCGCTTTCATAACGCGTCAGCCATTCAGTCAGAAAAAGCAGCACTCTAGACCTCTTTATGCGCCGCAGAGGGCGGTGACGATCCGTTCCATGCGCGCCGTCCGCGAACCCTTGACCAGGACCAGGTCATCAGGACGTAATACGGTTTGCAGATGGGTGATCAGCGCGCTCTGATCAGTGAAATGCCGCGCCCCCGGACCGAACGCGGTGCTCGCCGCGGCGCTCTGGGTGCCGACCGAGATCAGGTGCTCGACCCCGGCGGCCCGGGCCGCGGTGCCGACCGCGCGGTGCAGATCCAGCGACTGCGGTCCCAACTCGCCCAGATCCCCCAGGACCAGCCAGGGCCGCCCGCGCAGACTCATCAACACCGCGATGGCGGCATCGAGCGAATCCGGATTGGCGTTATAGGTGTCGTCAATGACCCTCCGGCCGTTGCTCAGACGCGGACAGAGCCGTCCCGGGACCGGGGTCAACGCGAGCAACCCGGCGCGCACCGCCGCGAAGCCAACCCCCAAGGCCAGCGCCGCGGCTGTCGCGGCCAGGGCGTTAAGCACGTTGTGTAAACCGGCGAGCCGTATCTCCAGCGGGTAGTCCACGCCATCCTGGACCGCCACGAAGCTGGTCCGGAATCCGTCCTCAGCCCAGCCCACCTCGACCGAGGCGCGCGCTGCACTGAGATCCGCCGGTGCGTCCAGGGCGAACGTACGCAGGGTGCGGCCGGCCGCCAGTTCCCGCCAGAGGGGGGTGTAGGGCGAGTCTCCGGGGACGATGAAGACCCCGTCTCCGGCCAATCCATCGGCAATCTCGCCCTTGGCGCGAGCCACTCCGGCCACGCTGCCGAAGCCCTCCAGATGGGCGCGTCCGGCGTTGGTGATCAGTGCCACCTCCGGCCGGCCGATGGCGGTCATGTAGGCGATCTCGCCCGGGTGGTTGGCGCCCATCTCCAGCACCAGAAAGGCCTCGTCGCGGGCGGCCAGCAGGGTCAGCGGCATCCCGATGTCGTTGTTCAGGTTGCCCTGGGTGGCGCGGGTCGGGCCGGCCTGGGACAGTATGGCCGCGAGCATCTCCTTGACCGTGGTCTTGCCGTTGCTGCCGGTGACCGCGGCCACCCGGCCCGGGAAGCGATCACGCCACGCCGCGGCGAGCCGTCCGAGACCGGCACGCGTGTCGTCCACGATCCACTGGGGCAGGTCGAGCGCCAGCGGATGATCCACCATGGCCGCGGCGGCGCCCCGGTCGCGCGCGGCCGCCACGTAGGCGTGACCATCGAAGCGCTCGCCGCGCAAAGCCACGAACAGTTGTCCGGTGCAGTCGCGACGACTGTCGGTTCCGACACTGCTGAAGGCGGTGTCGGCCCCCCGGGTTTCACCCCCGGCGCGCGCGGCAGCCTGCGTCAGCGTCCACATGGGCAAGGGCGTCATGGGTCAGCCCGTCCGCCGGCCAGCAGCATGGATGGCGTGGGATCATCCGGGGGCACGTTGAAGAGTCGCAGGGCCCCTTCCATGACCTTCGCGAAGATCGGGGCCGCCACCACGCCGCCGTAGTAGGCGCCGCCGTGCGGTTCGTCGATCATCACCACCATCACCAGGCGTGGATTTCCGGCGGGGGCCATCCCGGCGAAGACCGCCTGGTAACGGCCGGCGGCATAGCCGCGACTGCCGGACGCCTTCTTGGCGGTCCCCGTCTTGCCGGCGACCCGATAGCCCGGAACGCTCGCGCGCTTGGCCGTGCCCTTGTCGGACACCACGGTCTCCATCATCACCCGCACCGCGCGTGCCGTCTTGGCGCTCAGGACGCGTGTCCCTTCGGGTGCGCGATCACGCCGGATCAGGGTGATCGGGCGCTTGACGCCATCGGCCGCCAGCACCGCGTAGGCCTGGGCCAACTGGACGGCGGTGACCGAGACGCTGTAGCCGAAGGCCATGGTGGCATGATCGAACGGCCGCCAACGGGTGTGATGGCGCAGGACACCGCGGGTCTCGGCCGGGAACTCCACCCCAGTCGGGTGTCCGAACCCCAGTTGGTCATAGGCCTTCCAGAGTGAGGCGTAGTCCATCATCTGGGCGAGTTTGACCACGCCCACGTTGCTCGACTTGGTGATGATTCCGGTCACGTCGAGGGTGCCGTAGCTATGCACATCGCGCACGATGCCGCCAGCCACGGCATAGGTGCCGCCGGCCGTGTTGACCCGGGTGGTCGGGGTCACCAACCCGCGCTCCAGCACCGCGGCAACCACCAGCGGTTTGACCGTGGAACCCGGCTCCATGACGTCGGTCAGGGCGCGGTTACGGCGTCGTTCGGCGTCGCGTCCGCTCAATGCATTGGGGTTATAGCCAGGCTGGTTGACCATCGCCAGCACCTCGCCGGTGGTCACGTCCAGCACCACCGCGGTGCCGCCGACCGCCTTGTTCTCGGCCACCGCGGCTTTGAGTTCCCGATAGGCGAGGAATTGCAGCCGCCGGTCCAGGCTCAGCACCAGATCCTTGCCGTGGCGGGGCGGGCGGATCTGCTCGACCTCCTGCACGATGCGCTGCCGCCCGTCCTGAATGACCCGCCGCAGACCGGGTTCGGCGCGCAGCAGGCTGTCATAGACGGATTCCATCCCCTCCTGGCCGCGGTCTTCCACGTCCGTGAAGCCCAGGACGTGACCGAAGACCTCGACGCCGGGGTAGAAGCGCCGGTACTCGGTTTCGAAGTCCACGCCGTCGATGCCGCGGCGTTTGATCAGTTCGCGCAGCGCGCCGGTTTCCTCGAGGCTGACCCGGCGCTTGAGGTAAATGAAGCCGCGCTCGGCGTTCGCCTGCACGCGCTCACGCAGTTCAGTCGGCTTGAGTCCCAGGCAGCGGGCAAGTTCGGGAAGGGCCTCGAGCTGGGTCACGAGTTTGCGCGGATCGGCCCAGATGGTCTCGACCGGGGTGCTCGCGGCCAGCGGCTCGCCGTTGCGGTCCAGGATCATGCCGCGGCGGGCCGGGATCTCACCCACGCGCAGGTAGCGCCGCTCACCCTCACCGCGCAGGAACTCGGTTTCGACCACCTGGCGGTAGAACACCGCGGAGGCGACCATGACGAAGGCGAACGCCAGGCCGCCCAGCAGGACGCGGCGACGGACCCGCGGGTTGGGCGGGACCGGGTCGCGTGCGCCTCGACCGCCGTGTTTGATCCGCCGCTTAGGGAGCGCCATGGCCTGCCTCTTCAATCAGCATTACGTCATCGACGCGGGGTAGATACATGCCCAGTTGGTCGCGCGCCTTGCGTTCCACCCGGACATCGGTGGACAGGGCGGCCTCTTCCAGGCGTAACCGATTCCACTCCACGTCCAGCGCGTCACGTTGGGCGCGAAGGTCCTGCAATTGAGCGAAATGGATGCGCGTCAGGTACTTGGTATGCACTACCCAGACCCCGGACGCGGTGATCAGGCCGAGCAACAGGAGCACCGCGACGGCGCCGGTACGCTTCATCAATGGATGACGCGCCGGCTTCATGCGCAACGCTCCGCAACCCGCAGGATGGCGCTGCGCGCCCGCGGATTGCCTGCCGTTTCCGCCGGACTCGGACGTACCGGTTTGCCCAGCGCGCGCAGGCGTCCGCGGGTCTCGGCCGCGGTCACCGGGAGCCCCTTGGGCAACTGCGGGCCGCGTGCCTCGTCGCGGATGAAGCGCTTGACGATCCGATCCTCCAGCGAGTGGAAGCTGATGACCACCAGGCGTCCGGCGACCGCGAGGAGGTCGCACACCTGGGCCAGCGCGCGCGTCAGCTCGCCGAGCTCGTCGTTGACCTGAATGCGCAGGGCCTGGAAGGTCCGGGTAGCGGGGTGTTTTCCCGGCTCACGGGTCGGCGCCGCACGCGCCACCAGGTCGGCGAGCTGGCGAGTGGTCTCGATGGGGGCGTGCACGCGCGTCGCGACAATGGCGCGGGCAATACGCCCGGCAAACCGCTCTTCGCCGAACTCGCGCAGTACCGCGGCGATCACGCTTGGTTCGGCCTGTGCCAGCCAGACGGCGGCGGACGCACCGCGGGTGGGGTCCATGCGCATATCGAGCGGACCGTCGGCCATGAAGCTGAAGCCGCGCTCGGCGGTGTCGAGTTGCGGCGAAGAGACACCCAAATCCAACAAGATACCCTGTACGCATCCGCTGACGCCGACACTTGAGACGGCGGCGGCCAGTTCACCGAAGGGGGACTGGACGGCGGTCAGGCGGGAGTCGGTCGCGGCCAGCTCCCGCGCGGCCATGATGGCCTCCGGGTCGCGATCGATGGCGATCAGCCGCCCGGCGCTGCCCAGCCGCGCAAGAATCGCGCGCGCATGGCCGCCGCGGCCGAAGGTGCCGTCGACGTAGATGCCGTTGGGGTCAATCGCCAGGGCCTGCACGCTGTCCTCCAATAAGACCGGTCGATGGGTCGCGTCCGTCACGGCGCGCGTTAAAACTTCAGTTTGCCGAGCGCGGACGACATGGCCAGCTCGCCGATGTTCCGGTCGTCCAGATCCGCCAGGGTCTTGTCCTTCCATCGCTGTTCGTCCCATATCTCGAACTTCCCACCCTGACCGACCAGGGCGACACGCTTATCTAAAAAGGCAAATTCACGCAGGGGCTGGGGCAGCAGGATGCGCCCCTGGGCGTCCATCTCGACTTCTTCCGCGTGACCCAGATAGAGCCTCAGTACGGAACGGGCGACTTCATCGAAGGCGGGCATGTCGGCAAAGTCACGCTCGATCACCTCCCAGGTTTTCACGGGGAAGAGCAACAGGCAACGCGCCCGGTCCACCGTCAGGATCAGGTTCGTATCGCCCGCGGCCAACAGCCGCTCGCGCGGCTTGGCCGGGATCGCGAGGCGCCCCTTGGCATCGAGACTGAGATAGGTGGAACCGCGAAACACTCCTCTCCCCCCGGGTCGCGCTTATTTTCCCGTTCTTCCCACTTTTCCCCACTTTGCGCCCATATTAGCCAGCGACCGCGCGAGCGTCAAGTTTGTCTGACCAGTTTTTTTGTTAATGCTCAGCGACTTAAAAGTAAGTCGCAACGCGTCATCCGAAGTCGGACAAAAGCGCGTCCGCTCAGTAAGATGAGCTTGATTACCGTGGGATTGGTGCGGCTGAAGGGGCGGGGACGGGTGCGCGCCGCCGCTGGGTGCGGGCGGGCGTCACCGGTGAAGGGGAGGGAGTCGGCCTGTAAGCCGGGTTCTGTCGAGGACAGCCATTCATCTGGGACGTATGTCGCCATACGCCTCGAGCGACCTACCCGGGGACATGCGCGGGCCGCGCAGCGCAGCCCGTGGGCTGCCCGTCCCCCTATTTGGTCTTGCTCCGGGTGGGGTTTACCCTGCCACCGACGTTGCCGTCGGCGCGGTGCGCTCTTACCGCACCATTTCACCCTTACCTTCCGTGTCCCGACAGTCGCCTGAACACGGAGTTGGCGGTCTATTTTCTGTGGCACTTTCCGTGGGCTCGCGCCCCCCAGGCGTTACCTGGCACCCTGCCCTATGGAGCCCGGACTTTCCTCCCCGCTCGCAAGCGGGCGGAGCGGCTGTCCGGCCGACTCCCGATGAGCAGTCTACCCGAATTCATGATATCCCAGGAACGATTCGTTAAGGCGATTTCCGAATCGGACGCGATCAAGAATCAAGCTCCGTAGGAGCCCGCTTGCGGGCGACCCGACCTGCCGGAAGCGAGTCATTGTGCCCCCACCCGTCGCCCGCAAGCGGGCTCCTACGGGTTGGATATTTCGCGCAAATCACCTAACTGCTCAACCAATATCCGGCGATCGTTTACGCAAAGACGTAAGGAGGCTCTCTTGTCAATCCGGTTCTGCTGACTGATCGGGAGGCCCGGCTGCCAGCCCCAATGCCAAGCCGAGTTTGTAGAGGTCGTTTTTTCGGGCGCCGGTCAGTTGTGCGGCCAGGCCCGCGGCCTGGCGCAGGGGGAGTTCGGCGGCCAGGACGCGCAGCACGCGGCCTTGTTCCGCCGCGTCAGCGGTCTGCGGGGAGCGGTTACCCTCGACCAGGATCACCAGTTCGCCGAGTTGCTGCTCCGCATCGGTCGCCAGCCGTCGGGCCAGTTCGTCCGCCGAGCCGCTGAGAAAGGTCTCGAAGCGCTTGGTCAGTTCGCGGGCGACCACGACGCGCCGGTCTGGTCCCAGGATTGCGCCCAGATCGGTCAGGGTCTCGATGGCACGCCGCCCGCTCTCGTAGAGGATCAGGGTCGCTTGCTCGCGCGCCAGCGGCGCGAACCAGGCCCGTCGTTGGGCGCTGGTGCGCGGCGGAAACCCGAGGAACAGGAAGCGGTCGCTGGGCAATCCGGCGGCACAGAGCGCGCAGATTGCTGCGTTGGCCCCCGGGATCGGCACCACCTCGAGCCCCCGCGCCCGCGCGGTCGCGACCAATTCATAGCCCGGATCGCTGATCAGGGGTGTGCCGGCATCGGAAACCAGGGCCAGGTTCAGACCGGACTCCAGAAATTCGATCAGGCGCGCTGCGGCCTTGGACTCGTTGTGATCGTGGTAGGCGATGAGTCGGGTATTGATCCCGCAATAGGCGAGCAGGTGCCGCGTCTCCCGAGTATCCTCGGCGGCGATCAGGTCCACGTCAGTCAACACCTTACGGGCGCGATCCGTCAAATCGCCCAGATTGCCGATCGGTGTTGCCACCACGTATAGTATCCCGCGTCTTCCTTCCACTTCATCGCTCCCCGCACTGCAACGGAACCCGTATCATGCATCAAGATCGCCCCGTCGCGTCCTTCCGCTCCAACATCCGTCGGTTCCCCGGCTCGGTTCGGACCTTGACCTTGAGTATGGCAATGATCCTGAGCGGGACGCTCGGCGGCTGCGCCGGCCTGCCGTGGGACAAGGCGCCGACGAACTTCCGCGGCGGGTATGCCGCGGGCGATAAGGTGACCGCTATCCTGCCCGGCAAGGGGCCGGTAGCGGACGTTGCCGATGCAGTCCGCGAGGGGCTGCGGGCCGCCCACGGCGCCGACGACACGGCCGCCAAGCCGACCCTGACGTTCATCGCGAGCGAGCAACCCAACAAGATCGCCGAGGCCCATGGGGAAGCGGTAGCGGCCGGAGCAACCCAGGTGATCGGGCCCTTGCTGAAGCCGGCAGTCGATGTCCTGGCAACGGGGCCGGCCTTGAAGGTCCCGACCCTGGCCCTCAACCAAGCGGCCGCTGCCGGCAAGGCCGTGGGGAACCTCTACCAGTTCGCCTTGGCGCCAGAGACCGAGGCAGTGGATGCGGCCAACCAGGCCAAGGCGATGGGTTTCACCCGCGCCCTGATGCTGGCCCCGGCGGGCGAGGCGGGCCAGCGGCGCAGCGATGCCTTCCGGCGCCAGTGGGAAAAGCTCGGTGCGACCCTGGTGGGCCAGGCCAGCTTCGATCCAGCCGCCACGGACGCTGCGAAAACGCTGAATGCACTGCTGAAAAAAGGCGAGGCGGACTTCCTCTTTCTGGCCGTCGATGCGGACCAGGCGCGCCGGCTTTACCCCCCGATCCGCGATGGTGCGAACGCCCTCCCGGTGATCGCGACCTCGGCGGTTTACTCCGGCGCGGCCGATGCCGCCCGCGACAAGGCGTTGGCCGGGCTGTATTTCGTCGATCTGCCTTGGGTGCTCGGGGTGGGTCAGGCGAATGACCCCGTGGCCCGCGCCAATCTCAAGGGGAAATCGGCGGCGCTGGCGACGCCCCTGGGACTGCGTCTCTATGCGATGGGGATCGATGCGTACCGGCTGGCACCGCGTCTCGCCGGTCTCGCCAAGGACCCGGCGGCCACCTTCCCCGGCGCGACCGGCACGCTGTCGCTCGACGCACTGGGGCGGGTGCAGCGTCAGTTGACCCTGGCGCAGTTCACCGCGACCGGTCCCCAGCCGGTGACTGCCAAGCCGGCCGCCAAACAGCGCGGTTGGATGCCCTTTGCCAGGCCGGCAGCGGCCGCCCAACCGGCCGCCCAACCGGCCGCGGTCGTCGCGCCAGCCAAGACCCCGTCACCGTCGGCGGCAGAGCCTAAGCCGAAGCCTGAACCCAAGCGCCCGTTGCCGCAGCCCGCGGTCACGGGTGGATGAAGCCTACCGGCGGTCCGGACGGCGCTGCCCGGTCGTCGATCGGCCAGGACAAGGAGCGTCTCGCCGCTGATTTCCTGACGCGTCAGGGATTGCGCCTGATCGCCCGAAACCACCGCTGTCGTTTCGGCGAGATCGATCTGATCATGGGCGACGCCGGGGTGCTCGTGTTCGTGGAGGTTCGTTATCGCGCCTCCTCCCGGTTCGGCACCCCGGCCGAGACCGTGGATCACCACAAGCAGCGGCGCCTCGTCGCCGCCGCGAACCACTATCTGCTGGCCCACCCCAGCGTGTTACCCTGTCGCTTCGATGTGGTCGCGATGACCGGCCAGGATCAGGTTCTGTGGCTCAAGGATGCGTTCGGCACTTAGCGAGCCTCCAACTATGCGTGGTGACGTGTCTTGCTACACCCGATGGGTTTGCATTTCTCAGTTGTTCGTTCTCTAGCTGTCTGTATCGGCATGGCACCAGGCTCGCCGCGCGCCACTTGCGTTGTGCCACTGACCGGTGCGTGGCGGCACGGCCCGAACGGCACCCATCCGCACCCCTCCCGGTACCGCACCGCGGTCCTGCTGCTGGTCATAACCCTGACCCCTTTGCTGGGCGCCCCCCTCCTGAGCGGGTGTGCGGCTGTGGTGGTTGGCGGGGCCGCGGTGGGCGCGATGGCTGCCTATGACCGCCGCGGTTATACGGCGTTCATCGACGACCAGCGGATCGAGTTCGATGCCGGTCGTGCCCTGGCGGCCGAACCGGCGCTCAAGGACCGTGGACGTATCTCAGTGACCAGTTACAATTACAAGGTGTTGCTGACCGGTCAGGCACAGACCGACGCGGTGGCGGCCCACGCGGCCGGGGTGGTCAGCCGCTTGCCGAAGGTGCAGACAGTCGTCAATCAACTGACCGTCGGGCCGGATATCAGCCTGCGGCGCGAGAGCGAAGACGTGCTGCTGACCTCGCGCGCCAAACTGGCGCTCTTCAATGTCAAGGTTCCCGGCTTCGACCCGACGCGGGTCAAGGTGGTCAGTGAAGATGGTGTGGTCTACTTGCTGGGACTGGTGTCGAGCGAGGAAGGGGATGCGGCGGCCGAACAGGTCAGCTTCGTGCCCGGGATCGCGCGGGTGGTGAAGCTTTTCGAGTATCGGGAACCCGAGGTCTGAACCCTTGTCCGAACTGACACCCGGCCTGCGTGCGCGCCTGGCAGCCATCGCCGGGCCCGGTCGTTTGCTGAACGATCCGGCGGACTGCTGGCCCTACGGCTACGACAACAGCCGCCGCCACGCGCTGCCGCAGGCGGTGGTCTTCGCCGCCGCCGACGACCAGGTTCCCGATCAGCTCGCGGCGCTGGTGCGCCTCTGTGCCGAGGCGGGACTGCCGCTGATCGCGCGCGGCCGCGGCACCGGCACCACCGGGGCGACGGTGCCGGATCGCGGTGGGGTCGTCCTCTCATTCGAGCGCATGAACCGCATCCTGCGCATCGCCCCCGGCGACCGCTATGTCGTCTGTGAGCCCGGGGTCGTCAATGCCGACCTGCAACGGGCGATCGGTGCCCACGGCTTCTTCTGGCCGCCGGACCCGACCAGTGCCGCAGTCTGCACCATCGGCGGCAATCTCGCCTACAACTCGGCCGGTCCGCGGGCGGTCAAGTACGGGACCCCGCGCGAGCATACGCTCGGGCTCAAAGCCATCACCGGGCGCGGCGAGTCGATCCGCACGGGCGTTCTCACGACCAAAGGCGTGGTGGGCTATGATCTGACCCGCCTCATCATCGGTTCGGAGGGCACCCTGGCCTTGATCACCGAGGCGACGCTGAAGCTCACCCCGCTGCCGGAGGCGACCCGTACACTGCGTGCCGCCTACCGCGATATCCATAGTGCCGCCGCCGCCGTGTCGGCGATCATGGCGCAGCCGATCACGCCCTGCGCCCTGGAGTTCATGGACGCCGCCGCGATTGCGACGGTGCGCGCCTACTCCGGGCTCGACCTGCCGGACGCGACCGGGGCCTTGCTGATGATCGAAGTGGACGGGCCGGCGGCCTGTGTCGACAGCGCGGTGACGGCGGTGGAGGCCGCGGCCCGCAATGCCGGTTTGCTGGACTGCCGCCATGCGGCGGACCCGGCCGAGGTGGCCGCCCTCTGGAAGACCCGCAAGGCGCTGTCGCCGGCGCTACGCCACATCGCACCCAAGAAAATCAACGAAGACGTGGTGGTGCCGGTCTCGCGTCTGGGCGAGTTCATCGACGGCCTCGAACGGCTGTCGCGGGAGCAGGGGGTCCGCATCGTCAACTTCGGCCACGCGGGCAATGGGAACATCCATGTCAATCTGCTGGTCAACCCGGATGATCCGGTTGAACTGGCGCGTGCGCATGGCTGTCTCGATGCGGTCTTCGCGCTGGTCCTGGGGCTCGGCGGCACCCTCTCCGGGGAGCACGGGGTCGGGCTCGAAAAGCGTGACTTCGTGGCGCGGGAAATCGATGCGCCCACCTTGCGGCTGATGGCCGATCTCAAGCAGTGTTGCGACCCGGCGGGGATACTCAACCCTGGTAAGGCGCTCCCGATCTAGGGGGTTCCGGCTATGGTGGCGTTTCCATAGCCGGGTTGGGTTCAGGGTCAATGCGCGGCGGCGCGGCTGGCCTCGTCGCGGGTATAGAAGCGCCCGTCGCGGATGAAACCGCTGATCAAGCCGGAGCAGGTCCGGGTCACATGCCCCTCGCTGTCGCGTGCGCTCACCCAGGTCTCCGGCAGCCCGTCGAGCAGATGGACCGGTGCGGGAGAACCGTCGGCGAACCGGGCGCGGACCTGCTCTCCGGTGGCCGTGTTGAGATACGCGGGTACGAAGCCGAGGTGAGCGTTGTTCTGGCTTACTCCCCGGCTGAGTTCAAAAAGCGCGTTTTCGTCACGAAGCGACAGTTCCGTCAGTACACCGCGCAGTCGCCGCGAGCGTTCCTGCTCCTGTGGCGGGAGGGTTTCGATGAGCGTCTGGAGTAACTCAGGATGCATTTTGCGTCTCCTGGCCCCCGGAGCGGGGACCTTTTGCAGGATGAGCAGCATTGAACGTGCCAACACCTCTGAGACCGTTCGTCAGCATGATCCTACCGCTCCACCGACCGCTTCCGAGCGCATCGATCCTCTCCCTGTAACAAGCGTCACGAGCCGGCGTGATCGCGACGCAATCGGCGGTTTGACCGTTGCAATCTGCGATATTCTGACAGCAGGGTACGCGCTCGCCTGATCGGTGATGACCGCCAGTGCGTCCGGTTCGCACCGATCTGGTGCGCGGTCGTTCATCTTCTTACCCTCATCTCCTTATCCGGATAGAGACTGAAGGGTCTCAGTACGCCCCAATGGAGCCGAACATGGCCGCAGAGAAGCAAACCGAAAGCCGTCCGGACCATCGACTCACGGTCGATGAGGTCCTGGATGATCTGGTTGCGGACGGCATGGTCACGCGGCCGGTGGCCCAGGGCCTGCTCTTCACCGTGACCCCGAAGGATCGGGCGGAGCGTCACGCCCTGGAACTGGTGGCCGATGCCAAAATCCACCACGCCAACTCAACCAAGCGCATCATCACGCTGGAGGAATTGACCTTCTGGCTGGCCAAGCGCACCGGGCTCGACTACCTGCGGATCGACCCGCTGAAAATCGACGCCCCCAACGTCGGCGATCTGGTCACCGCTTCCTATGCGGCCTGGAACCGTATCCTGCCGGTGTCCATCACCGCGGAGCAGGTGGTGTTTGCGACGTCCGAGCCCTACCTGACGAGCTGGATCGAGGAGCTGGGCGGCATCATCAAGCGCGAGATCGTGCGGGTGGTGGCCAATCCGCGGGATATCGAGCGCTACCGCAAGGAGTTCTTCGGTGTCTCCAACTCGGTCAAGGGGGCGAGCAATACCGAGGGAAATAAACGCCTCTTCGGGCTCGGTAACCTCGAAGCCCTGGTCGAGTTGGGCAAGTCCGGGCAGATCGACGCGAACG
This sequence comes from Lamprocystis purpurea DSM 4197, assembly GCF_000379525.1. GTDB lineage: Bacteria > Pseudomonadota > Gammaproteobacteria > Chromatiales > Chromatiaceae > Thiodictyon > Thiodictyon purpureum. The sequence continues at coordinate 56,802 of NZ_KB902564.1, forward strand.
ACAGCCACATCGTGCACATCGTCGACTGGCTGCTGCAATATGCCTTCGATCAGCGGGCCAGCGATATCCACCTGGAGCCACGGCGCGAGGTAGGGAATATCCGCTTCCGTATCGACGGGGTGATGCACCCGGTCTACCAGGTGCCGGCACTCGTTATGACCGCGGTGACCAGCCGCATCAAGATTCTCGGGCGCATGGATGTCGCGGAGAAACGTCGTCCGCAGGACGGACGGATCAAGACCCGCTCGGAAGACGGCCGCGAGTTGGAGATGCGCCTCTCCACCATGCCCACCGCCTTCGGCGAGAAGCTGGTGATGCGCATCTTCAATCCGGACGTGCTGTTGCGTGATTTTGCCGACCTGGGTTTCGGCGAGGAGGATGCCAAGCGCTGGCAGGCGATGGTCGGCCGCCCACACGGCATCATCCTGGTGACGGGTCCGACTGGTTCGGGCAAGACCACCACGCTCTATTCCACCCTCAAGACACTGGCCACCCCGCTCGTGAATGTCTGTACGGTCGAGGAGCCGATCGAGATGGTGGAGCCCGCTTTCAACCAGATGCAGGTGCAGCACAATATCGGTCTGGACTTCGCGAGCGGCATCCGCACCCTGATGCGCCAGGACCCGGATATCATCATGGTCGGTGAGATTCGCGACCGCGAGACCGCGGAGATGGCGGTCCAGGCGTCCCTCACCGGTCATCTGGTGCTCTCCACCCTGCACACCAACGATGCGCCCGCCGCCATCACCCGGCTGCTCGACATCGGTGTGCCCCACTATCTGATCAAGGCCACCGTCATCGGCGTGGTCGCCCAGCGTCTGGTGCGCACCCTCTGCCCCCATTGTAAGCAAGACGCCCCGACCGACCCGGACCTGTGGGAGTCGCTGGTCAATCCCTGGAAACTCCACGCCCCGGATACCCTGTGGCACCCCAAGGGATGCCTGGAGTGCCGCAACACCGGTTACTATGGCCGGATCGGGCTCTATGAGATCCTGACCCTCGACGCGGAACTGCGCGAACTGATCGCCGCGGACTTCAACGAGACCCCACTGCGTCGTCTCGCCTACCAGAAGGGTCTGAGACCCTTGCGTATCAGCGGCGCCTTCAAGGCCGCCCGCGGCGTGACCAGCATGGAGGAAGTCTTCAAAGTCGCGCCGATCCGCTCCGATTGAGTGGAGTAAACGCGCCCGACGTGTAGCCGTCGGCCGGTCGGCCAGCCGCTCGCGTGCCGTCGGTGCCGCCTGCCTGGTCACCGGCGGCGTTGGCATTGGAACCTGCCGACCGCGACATGACATCCTTGCCTTTGTTGCCGGCCGCCGGCTTTACCCCGAGACCCCTTTTGATGGAAATCCTGTTTCTGATCGGCCTGATCCTCCTGAACGGCTCGCTCGCCATGTCCGAAATTGCTTTGGTCACCGCGCGTCGTACCCGTCTGTCGCGGCTCGCACAAGATGGGGATGCCGGGGCCGCGATGGCGATCAAGCTCGGCGAGGACCCGACCCGCTTTCTCTCCACCATCCAGATCGGCATCACCTCCATTGGGGTGCTGAGCGGCATCCTTGGTGAGGCCGCCATTGCCATGCCCCTGGCGGACCTGTTGGTGTTCTTCGGTATGGACGACGACTCGGCGCATCTTGCGGCGACCGCGGTGGTCGTCATCATGATCACCTTTGTGGCCATCGTGATCGGCGAGTTGGTGCCCAAGCGCCTGGGTCAGATCAACCCTGAGGCGGTTGCGCGCCTGGTCGCGCGGCCGATGAACGCCCTGTCCATCGCCGCCCGCCCGTTCGTCTGGCTGCTCTCCTGGTCCACCGGGCGCCTCCTGCGTCTGCTCGGTCAGCGGGAGCAGGCCGCGCCGCGGGTGACTGAAGACGATATCCATGCGCTGTTACAGGAAGGATCCGATGCAGGCGCGATCGATGCCACCGAGCACCACATGGTGCGCAACGTCTTTCGCCTGGATGACCGGCAACTCGGTTCACTGATGGTGCCGCGTGGCGAGATCGTCTCGCTCGATCTGAATCTCGCGCTGGATGCGAACCTGGCGCGCATCGCGGGCTCAGCGCACTCGCGCTTTCCGGTCTGCCGCGGCGGGCTCGATGAGGTGGTTGGCGTGGCGGTGATGAAACACCTGTTCGGTCAGTCGCTGCGCGGCGCCGGGATCGATCTGAACGCTGACCTGGAACCGGCCGTTTACGTCCCCGAGTCACTCACCGGAATGCAGTTGCTCGACGAGTTCCGGGCCAACGGCGCGCAGATGGTCTTCGTCATCGACGAATACGGCGAACTGCTCGGTCTCGTGACCCTGCAGGATGTGCTGGAGGCGGTGACCGGTGAGTTTCAGCCGCGCGACCCGCAGGACGCCTGGGCCGTCGCCCGTAACGACGGCTCCTGGCTGCTGGACGGGCTGATCCCCGTTCCGGAGCTGAAGGACCGGTTGGAGCTGAAGTCCGTGCCGGAGGAAGACAAAGGTCGTTACCACACGCTGAGCGGCATGCTGCTGTGGCTCCTCGGCCGGGTGCCCCAGACCGCGGACCGGGTCGAATGGGAGCACTGGTGTCTGGAAATCGTCGACATGGACGGTAAGCGGATCGACAAGGTACTGGCTACCCGGCTGCCGGAACCAGGGTCCGTGCCGGAGGGTGGGGACGCTGCGAACACCACGGAACCCGTTCACCCCCTCGCGACCGATGGGGTGTAGGGCGACAAAGGGCCGGGCGCCGCGGCATTTAAGGCCTCCGGGTTACTGCGGTCGCGTGATGCCATAGCGCTTCATTTTCTGGCGATGACGGCGATGGCGATGGCCCCGCCGGTCAGGTCCGGTAGGGCCGCGAGGCCGGTGCGGTGCCGGCGCACCTCGAACCCCTCCAGATCCAGCCGCTCCGCCAGGGCCTCGCCCATGATCGGGTCGTCCTCGACCAGACAGATGCAGGGCCGCGGCTCAGTCATGGTCGGCCTCCGAATCTGCCAGGGCGGCGACCATCTCCGCGAAGCGGCGGCCGAGTTGGCCGATCTCACTGTCGCCTGGAAAAGGATCTGACGTCCGTGTCCGCACGGACAGCCCGACTGGCGTCCAAGGCCAAGAGGGCGCCGAGCAGTTCGCGACGGGAGATCATGGTCAGGCGTGGCCCTCCGCGGTGATGTCCACTGCCTGGAAGGCTGGTTTGGGGTCTGGCGTTACCCTCTTGTAACACGGGGCCGGTGGCTTAAGGAACCAACCCAAATAATCTGTCGTGTCGCACTCCAACCAATAGACTACCAAGCTCAATTGATCTGAACGCCGGGAGTATCGCCATGCATATTCATGTTCAAGTCCCCTCCAGTCTGCCGGATGCCTTGCAGTGTACGCCCGAGGCGTTTGCTCAAGAAGCCCGTGGCGGTCGAGGGGTTGATCTACGGCCGTCAATGCAACTTGCTTTAGCCAGGAGAGACCCATGACCCAATTCAGCGACCGTATCCCGTTGCCGCCCCCGGACGCGCAGCGCACCAACATGACCTGCCACTTCTGCATCGTCGGCTGCGGCTACCACGTCTATCAGGCCGGCGTGCGGCGCCTGAATGCCAGCCTCGACAGCCTGCGGCCCGAGGTCTTCGCCCAGGTGACCGGAGGGCGGCTTGACCAGGTGCTGCGCGGCCTCGCGGCGGCCCGCCGGGCGGGATTCAAGCCGATCCGGATCAACACCGTCGTCATGGCCGGGGTGATGGTAAACGGCAGCCTTAGCCTTGATCATAGTGCCGCCCGTCGGCGTCGGGGCGCGGAGCGCCGAACACATGCGCGACACCGCTGGAGCGGTGTCATGAGGGGAACACCGCGGACCTGACCCGGCTGGCCGTCCCCGGCACCAAAGCGGCCTGGCGCTACAAGGCGATCTCCCGTCGCCAGGATGAGCAAAAGGGGCACGGAAGCAACATGGTCAGCCGTGCGGGGTAGCCGCCGCGCCCAATATCGGGCCAGTATCCTAAGTGAATGTGAGGTGTCGGCCTTTGATAGCATCGTGGAACTAAGATCTCAGCAGTCGTCGGCTCTGTTTGAAATATGGCCCATTAGGCGTGCACATTGAGCCTTCTTGCTGGCCTTGATCATCGACTCGCGCCGCGGGGCTACACGGCGCCGATGTTTTTGTCAATAACAGCGTCCCCCGGAGGTTACGATATGGACCAGAAACGACTCGCACGCATCACTCTCGAACCCGGCAAATGCGGTGGTAGCCCTTGTATCCGCGGTTACCGCATCCGCGTGAGCGATATCCTCAGTCTTCTCAGTGCTGGGGCATCACACGCTGAGATTCTTGAAGATTATCCGTCTCTGGAAGAGGAGGATATTTTTGCGGCCCTGGAATATGCTGCCGTTCAGACCCAACACCCGATCCTGATCGCGGCATGAAGCTGCTGGTAGATAACCAGTTGCCTGCGGCACTGGCACGGTTCCTCGCCGATCAGGGGTTTGCTTGTCGTCATGTTGCCGATATCGGCATGGATGCGAGCGATGATTGTGAGATATGGCGGTTGGCGAAAAGCGAGCGACTCGTCATCGTTACGAAAGATCAGGATTTCGCGTTGATGGCTGATCGTGAAGGTGCAACGGCACCGCAAGTGGTCTGGGTCAGAACCGGGAATTGCCGCAAGTCTGTCTTGTTAGCGGCTTTCGGCGCTTTGCTTCCCAGCCTGAGGCAGCTCCTCGAAGAAGGAAAGACCGTTATCGAGATTCGCTAGCGCAGGAGGTGGGCGTCATCCCGGATGTCAATGCGTCCGCGGGCAAGACGGTAAGCCCGTCGGTGCCTCTCGACAGGCTGGAAATCCCGGTTGCTTTTGTCAAAAAATTTCGATAATGTTGGAATCATGGAAAGTAAAACCGCTGTATCCGCCCTCGCTGCCCTGGCCCAAGACAGCCGCCTGGCCGTCTTCCGCCTGCTGGTACAGAACGGCCCCGCGGGGCTGACGGCGGGTGTCATCGGCGAGCACCTCGGCCTGCCGGCGCCGACCCTGTCGTTTCATCTCAAGACCCTGGCGCAGGCCGGGCTGGTGAGCACGGTCCAGGAGGGCCGGTTCGTCCGCTACCGGGCCGAGATGGCCGCGATCGAGGCCCTCGTAGCCTTCCTGACCGAAAACTGCTGTGGCGGTGGTCTCAACCGCTGCGTGCCGAAGGAGTGATCCTCATGAAAACGCTCGAAATCTATGATCCTGCCATGTGCTGTTCGACCGGCGTCTGCGGGGTCGAGGTCGACCCCGTGCTGGTGGCATTCAATGCCGACCTGCAATGGCTCGCCGGACAAGGGGTTCAGGTCAGCCGGCACAACCTGTCTCAGGAGCCCCAGGCGTTTGCCGCGAATCCCGCGGTGCTCAAGGAGTTGGAGGCGGGAATGGAACGCCTGCCCCTGACCCTGGTCGACGGCCGCGTCGTCGGCACCGGTGTCTATCTCTCGCGTGCCCAGTTGGCGCAGAAGCTGGGGCTGGCCCCGGTGGCTGCCCCGGTAGCCCCAGGCTCGTTCCCCGTCCAGGTCGGCTCCGGCTGCTGCACGCCCGACAGTGGCTGCTGCTGATGGCCATCTCTGTCGCGGACACCCGTCACCTCTTTTTTACCGGCAAGGGCGGGGTGGGCAAGACCTCGCTGTCCTGCGCCACCGGTCTCGCACTGGCCGATGCCGGGCGGCGCGTGCTGATCGTCAGCACGGATCCGGCGTCCAATCTCGATGAGGTATTGGGGGTCGCGCTCGGTCAGACACCGACGGCAATCCCCGGTGCGTCGGGACTCTTTGCGCTCAACATCGACCCCGAGGCCGCGGCCCACGACTACCGCGAGCGGATGGTCGCACCCTACCGCGGCATCCTGCCGGCCGCCGCCATCGCCAGCATGGAGGAGCAGTTCTCCGGCGCCTGTACGGTGGAGATTGCCGCCTTCGATGAGTTCTCCAAACTGCTGGGTGAGCCCGCCGCGACCGCCCAGTTCGACCACGTCATTTTCGACACCGCGCCCACCGGCCATACCCTGCGCCTGCTGACTCTGCCCTCGGCCTGGAGCGAGTTCATCGACTCAGCCACCGGCGGCGCCTCCTGTCTCGGTCCGCTGGCCGGACTGGAGAAACAGAAGGCGCTCTATGCCGCGACCGTTGCCCGCCTTGCGGACCCGTCGGAGACCACGGTGGTGCTGGTCAGCCGACCGGATGTCTCGGCCCTGCGTGAGGCCGAGCGCACGCGCGAGGAGCTCGCGGCACTCGGCGTGAGCAATCTGCAACTGGCGCTCAACGGCGTCTTGGCCGTCGCCTCGACCGATGACGCCATCGCCGCGGCGATGATGGCGCGTGGTGCCGATGCCCTGGCCGGGATGCCGGTCGGCCTGGCCGGGTTGCCGGTCAGCAGTACCCCGCTGCTGGCCCTGGGGACCGTTGGTCTCCACGCCCTGCGCCTGATGGCGAATCCTGAGCGAGCCGGGTCGCGCGTCGAGACGGTTGAGGTCGATACGGCTCTGCCGGCCCGGCTGTCGAGGCTGGTCGACGCACTCGCCCAGGCGGGGCGGGGCGTCATCCTGACCATGGGTAAGGGCGGGGTGGGCAAGACCACCGTGGCGGCGGCCATCGCCGTCGCGCTCGCCCGGCGCGGTCATGCGGTGCAGTTGTCCACCACCGATCCGGCCGCGCATGTCGCCGAGGCCATCGGGGCGTCCGTCCCCGGCCTGCACGTTGGCCGCATCGATCCCGCGGCCGAGGTCGCCGCCTATCAGGCCGAGGTTCTGGCCAAGGCCGCGCCCAACCTGGATGCCAACGGCCTGGCGATGCTGGAGGAGGACCTGCGCTCCCCCTGTACCGAAGAGATCGCGGTCTTCCGCGCTTTCGCCCGTGCCGTGGACGCCGGCCAGGAGGGCTTCGTCGTGCTCGATACCGCACCCACCGGGCATACCATCCTGCTGCTCGATGCCGCCGAGGCCTACCATCGGGAGGTCTCGCGCACCCAGGGCGAGATGCCCGAAGCGGTGCGGCAACTGTTGCCGCGGCTGCGTGACCCCGCGCTCACGCGCGTGCTCATCGTCACCCTGGCGGAGGCGACCCCGGTGCATGAGGCGGAACGCCTGCAAGCGGACCTGGGCCGGGCCGGCATCGCGCCTTTCGCCTGGGTGATCAACCAGAGCCTGCTGGCCAGCGGGACCCGGCACCCGCTGCTGCGCGAACGCGGCGCCGCGGAGGTCCCCTTCATTCGCCGAGTCGCCGACCAACTCAGCCCACGGTGTGCGCTGGTCCCGTGGCTGCCCGAGGCGCCGGTGGGGGTTGCCGGGCTCGCCCAGTTGACCCAATAAACGCAGGCGCTGCGGCGCGCTCATCAACCACTGGAGACTCCCATGACCACGGTAACGATTGACGCGATTCACGACACCGTGCGCGAACGCTATGTCGTCATTTCCAACTGCGTGGTCAATCTGTCGCCGGATAAGCCGCGGGTCTTCGCCGAGGTCTTTCGGGTGCTCAAACCCGGCGGCCGACTGGCCATCTCCGACATCGTCGCGCGCACGGACCTGCCGGAGGTGATCCGGCGGGATCTGGCCCTCTATGCGGGCTGCATCGCCGGCGCCGCGCTGGTGTCGGAGGTGGAGGCGATGCTGGAGGCGAGCGGATTCATCCAGATTCGGGTGACGCCACAGAACCCGCAGGACGCGAGCCGGTCCTTCATCCGCGACTGGGGGGCGGAGAGCGCTATCGCGGACTATGTGGTCTCGGCCATGATCGAGGCGGTCAAACCACCAACGGATACGGCGGTCGCCGGGTGATGGTGTGATCTGCCTGATGACCGCCTGGGGCCGGCATGAGCGTGAGTTGCGCGCCTGGCTGATCCGCCAACTGGGCGATATTCACGAAGCCGAGGACGTGCTGCAAGACCTGTTCGTCAAGGCCCTGGGCCGGAGCAACCAGTTCTGCGAGCTGGTCAACGCCCGCGCCTGGCTGTTCGCGGTCGCGCGTAACACCCTGACCGACCGTCTGCGTTCGCGTCATGACCACCTGGACTTGCCGGAAGACCTGCCGGCCCCCCATGAGGAGCCGGTGCCGGTGGACGCCTTGGCCGCCTGCCTGCCGCGGGCCTTGGCGGAGTTGTCGGCAGAGGACCGCGAGGCGCTGACCTTGTGCGACTTGGAGGGGCTGACCCAGGAAGCCTATGCCCAGCGCAAGGGCCTGAGCCTGCCCGGGGCCAAGTCACGGGTGCAGCGGGCGCGCAAGCGTCTGCGCGAACACCTCGCCACCGTCTGCCAAGTGCGCCTGGACGATACCGGCCGGGTGTGCTGCTTCGTCCTGCGTCTACCGCCGGTTACCCCATCTTGATAGGGCCGCCCGGGCGCGGCAGACGCGGGCGCGGCGGCCTCGCCCGCGGCGGGCCGGCCGGCGGGTGGGACGCGCCTGACCCGGACTTGACCGAGGCACGCCCCGGCGGCATCGTGGCCGCATTGCCCGTCGCCGAGACCGACCATGAAGACCCGCAAGCTGCCGATCGGTATCCAGACCTTCGCCAAGATCCGCGAGGACGACTGCTATTACGTCGATAAGACCGGCTTTATCCGGGCGCTGATCACCGAGGGCAGCCAGTATTTCCTCTCCCGCCCGCGGCGCTTCGGCAAGTCTCTGTTGCTCGACACCATTGCCGAGGTCTTCGCCGGCAACGAGCCGTTGTTTCGGGGGCTTTCGATCCATCCGCACTGGGACTGGTCGGTGCGCTTTCCGGTCATCCGCATCAGCTTCGGCGGCGGTGTCCTGCGTGACCGCCAGGAGCTTGATGAGCGCATTGGCGAACTGCTGGAGGACAACGCCCGGCGGCTGGGCGTCAGGGTCGCCGCGCCCACGCGGCCCGGACAGCTCGCCCGGCTGATCGTCGAGGCCGAAACCCTGACCGGCCAACGGGCGGTGGTCCTGATCGACGAATACGACAAGCCGATCCTGGACAATCTCACCCGCCCGGAGGCGGCCCGGGAGATGCGCGACGGGCTGCGCAATCTCTATTCAGTGCTCAAGGACAATGACGCCCATCTGCGCTTTGCTTTCCTGACGGGCGTCAGTAAGTTCAGTAAGGTGAGCATCTTCTCGGGGCTCAACAACCTCAACGACATCACGGTCGATGCCCGCTACTCGGCCCTATGCGGCTATACCGAGACCGATGTGGATGAGGTTTTTGCGCCGGAGCTCCCTGGGCTCGACCGGGCCGAGTTGCGCCGCTGGTATAACGGCTACAACTGGACCGGCGAAGCGGTCTACAACCCCTTCGATCTGCTGTTGCTCTTTCAGAAGCGCGAATTCCGCTCCTTTTGGTTCGAGACCGGCACCCCGACCTTCCTGGTCGATCTGCTCACCGCGCGTGGCTTCTTCACCCCGGACCTGGCCCGGCTGCACAGTTCCGAGGCCCTGTTGTCCGCCTTCGATGTGGAGCACATCGCCCCCGAGGCCCTGCTGTGGCAGACCGGTTACCTGACCTTTCACGGCTCCCGGCGCACCGGGGCGCGCATCGAGCACACTCTGGGTTACCCCAACCTGGAAGTGCAGACCGCCCTCAACGACGCCCTGCTCAAGGGTCTGATGGGCGACCCCATGGCGGCCGAGCGGGCGCAGAGCCGGCTCTACGACACTCTGGTCGCCGGCGATTTCGCGGCCCTGCGCGCCCATGTGCAGGCCCTGTTCGACGCCATCCCCCACCAGTGGCACGACAACAACCCCATCGCCCGCTACGAGGGCTTCTACGCGAGCGTCTTCTACAGCCACATTGCCGCACTGGGCCTGGATTTGACCCCGGAGGACGCCACCGCGCACGGCCGCATCGACCTGGCCCTGCGTTTCGAGGCCCAGGTCTGGCTATTCGAGTTCAAGGTGGTGGAACTCGCGCCCGAGGGCCGGGCGCTGCAACAACTCAAAGACCGCGGCTATGCCGACAAATACCGCGCGCTGGGCCTGCCGATCCATCTGATCGGCATCGAATTCAGCCGTGAGCGGCGGACCCTGGTCGGTTTCGAGGTCGAGACCCTGGCGCCGGCCTGAGCCGGAGCGATGGAGTCGAAGGCTTCAGCCTTGGAGGAGGACAAGGCTAACGGCCGTGGAAGGAACATCAGCCACCCCGGACGATGCATGTCCCCCGTGGGAGCGGCGTCCCGCCGCGATGCGGTGCCGCGGTGACCGCGAACGCTGGCGGCGACACGCCCGGCCCCATCGCGGCGGGACGCCGCTCCCACAGGGTCGCTGCGCGACTTTCACGATAGCGCCTTGGAGTCCAGCCGCAGGGAGCTTGACCTGGCGGCCGTAGTCCGCGGTGCCCCGGAGCACAGGGCATCACCGCGGCCGCGTCGGGCGCCTTGCAAACCGCCATCGCAACGGCTACAACCGCAAGCACCAAGGTAACCATGGAAACCGCCATGCCATGCCATGCCCGGCCCGGATCGCGCGCGCCCGTTCGAGCTCTTCATCAGCTATTCGCATCAGCGCGAGGCGGTCAAGGACCGGCTGCTGACCCACCTGCGCGTGCTGGAGCGGCTGGGGCTGGTCTCCACCTGGACCGACCGCGCCATCCCGCCCGGTGCGGCCTGGCGCGCGGAGATCGAAGCGGCCATCGAACGGGCCGATGCCGCGCTCTTCGTCGTCTGCGAGCATTTCCTCGCCTCCGGGTTCTGCATGGACACCGAGCTGGCCGCGTTCCTTCGCCGCCGGCGCGAGGACGGCGTCCTGATCCTCTTCGTGCTGGCCGACCACTGCTACTGGAAGGCGATCCCCGCCATCGCCGAGCATCAGATGGTCCCGCGCGACGCCAAGCCCATCATCGCCCACAACCCGCGCTCTCGGGCCTATACCGCCGTGGTGCAGGAGATCCACACTGTCCTGGAGACCCACCGCGCCCAACACGGCCTGCGCCCCCGCGTCCCCGACCCGAACGCTGCCCCGGCCGCCGCCGCGCCGACCGACCGCACCCGGGACGCGCTCGCCGCCCTGCTCGCCGAACTCCCCGGCGTCACGCCCCGGCTCTTCGGCCGCGAGTCGGAGATCGCCCGCATGGACAGCTTGATTGGCGCTGGGCTCGGCGGCAGACCGGGCGGCGTCCTGCTCTGGGTCGCCCCCGGCGGGGTCGGCAAGTCCGCGCTCACCCGCCGGTGGCTCGAAAGCCGCGACTGGCCGCCCGGCACCCGCTTCGTCGGCCATTCGTTCTATTCCCAGGGGAGCCGCGATCAAACCGTCAGCGCCCGCGCCTTTCTGCTGCGCGCGCTCGCAGCGCTCGGCGAGAACCCTGAGCAAACCGCTTCGGACGCCGACCTGGGCCGCCTGCTCGCCGAGTGCGCGGACAAGGCCCCCACCGTGCTCGCGCTCGACGGGCTGGAGCCGCTCCAGCAGGCGTCCAACGACCCCAAGCTCAACGGCCAGCTCAAGGATCAAGGGCTCGCCGCACTGCTTGAAGGGCTCGGACGCGCACCGGGCCAGGCGGTGTGTCTCGGAAGCTCCCGACTGCCGATCCCGGACTCGCTGATCGAATCCCAGCCGCACTTTCGGGAGATCCGGCTCGGCGTGCTGCCGCGCCCGGGGTCGGTCGCGCTGATCGAGGCCCGCGGGCTCGACGGCACCCCGGCCGAGTTCGACGCGATGGCCGAGCGCTGCGCCGATCACCCGCTCGGCCGACTCGACGAGGCGCTGGGGCCGCGGCGGATGACCGTGGATCTGCGGCGCGAGGCCGGGGACTGGAACAACTCCTGTCGCTCCTCGGGGAACCTCGTCGACCTGCTGACCCCGCTCGGGCACTGGCGCGAGGCCGAGTCCGTGGCGCGCGAGGCGGTCGAGGCGGCGGGGCGCGTCGCGGACCCGAACGAGGCCCGGCAGGGCCGGCTCCCGGCCCTCGGCTATCTCGGCCGCGCGCTGCACGGCCAGGGCCGATCTCGCGAGGCCGCACAAACCTTCGCTGAGTCCGAGTCCGTGCGGGCGGAACTCGCCCCGCACCTGCCGACGCTCATAGGCTTGGACGGCTTCGACTACGCCCAGCTCCTGCTGGAGCAGGCCCGGACCCGCGACGCGCGGCGCGCGGTGTTGGAGCGGGCGCGGGCGTCGCTGGAACACCAAGAGGCCACGCATCACCTGCTGTCCATCGCACTCGACCACTGCACCATCGGCCAGGCGCTCGTCGGACCGGACGGATCGGCGGCCGATCCCGACGGCCAGATCCGGGAGGCCGGGGCCGCACTGGACCTGTCTATCGAGACCATGCGTCGGGCCAGCAAGATGGAATTCCTGCCGATCCTGTACCTCACCCGTGCCCGCCACCGCCGCACCCGGGGCGACCCGACCGGCGCCCGCGCCGACCTGGAGGCCGCGGTGTGCCTGGCCACCCCGTCCGGCATGCGGACTGATCTCGCCGAGTGCGCCTTGCTGGCCGGTCAGCTTGAGCTGGACCGGCCAGTGGATTGGTCGGCAATGGCGGATCGCCCTGCGGGCATCCGCCCTACGCCGGACCGCGCCGCCGCCCCGGATGCCGTCCCCGACGCGGCGAAGCACTGGACCCAGGCCGACCGCCTGATCCGCGAGACTGGCTATCGTCGCCGCGAGGCCGAGTTGCACCTCCTGGAGGCGCGCCTGAAGCACCATCAGGCCCGCCCCGCGGAGGCCCGCGCCGCACTCGCTCGTGCCGAGTCGGATCTCCGCGCACGCGATCAGTGGGGCCTGTGGCCGCAGCTCCTCCAGGTTGCCGCCGAGCTTGGGCTTCCCGCGCCGGTCATGGAAACGCCGTAGCCTGTGCCGACGAAGGAGGCGCACCGGGCGTGCCGATTCTGTATTCTCACCCTTCCCGGCGCCCCGCGCCCGCGGCGGGGTGCCTCGCACCATGGGTGCAGAGCGCGGGAGGCGAGGGCGACAGCGCAGGAGCGGTGTCGCCGGAAAAAAGCGCGGCGGTATACTCCGGTCAGGCGAGCGCCGTCCGCCGCACATAAGACCTGCCGGGACATCCATTGGCCCAGCGTTGCGTTTGAGCCGGAGATCCCGCGGATGATGACCGCCAGCCGTTGCGTACTTCAACGGCTTCGGGCTGCGCTCGACGGGCTTTACGGCGAGCGGATCGAGTAAGTTTAGCGCCGACGGGGCGGCTTCTCGTTCCCACGCTCCGCGTGGGAGCCAGAACGGCTTAACTTAATGGCATTGACGCGGCGCGTGGGAACCACGCGGTGGGGTTGACCGCAACGCGCCCCGGCGGCATCGTGCCCGCATCGCCCCCGCCGAGACCGACCATGAACACCCGCAAGCTGCCCATCGGTATCCAGACCTTCGCCAAGATCCGCGAGGACGACTGTTATTACGTCGACAAGACCGGCTTTATCCGGCAATTGATCGCCGCGGGCAGCCAATATTTCCTCTCCCGCCCGCGACGCTTCGGCAAGTCACTGTTGATCGACACCATCGCCGAGGTCTTCGCCGGCAACGAACCGCTCTTTCGGGGGCTGGAGATCCACCCCCACTGGGACTGGTCGGTGCGCTTCCCGGTGATCCGGCTGAGCTTCGCCGAGGGTGTGCTGCACAGCCGCGCGGCGCTCGATGCCCGGATCGACGACCTGCTGCGCATCAACGCCGAGGCACTGGACCTGACCCTGCACCCGGGGCTTGATGTGGCCGGCACCTTCGGCGACCTGATCCGCCGCGCACAGACCCGGCATGGCCAGCGGGTCGTGGTCCTGGTGGACGAGTACGACAAGCCGATCCTGGACAATCTCACCGACCCCGACACCGCCCGGGCCATGCGCGATGGGTTGCGCAATCTGTACTCGGTCATCAAGGGCGCCGACGCGCACCTGCGCTTTGCCTTTCTGACCGGGGTCAGCAAGTTCAGTAAGGTGAGCATTTTCTCCGGGCTCAATAATCTCAATGATATTACCATCGATGCCCGCTATTCGGCCCTGTGCGGCTACACCGAGGCGGATGTGGATCAGGTCTTCGCGCCGGAACTCCCGGGGCTCGACCGGGCCGAGGTACGCCGCTGGTACAACGGTTACAACTGGACCGGGGAGGCGGTCTATAACCCCTTTGACCTGCTGTTGCTCTTTGCGAAGCGCGAGTTTCGCGCGTTTTGGTTCGAGACCGGTACGCCAACCTTTCTGGTCGATCTGCTCACCCGGCGGCAGTTCTTCACCCCGCGGCTGGCCCAGTTGCGCGCCGACGACGCTCTGCTGTCGGCCTTCGACGTCGACCAGATTGCCCCCGAGGCGCTGTTGTGGCAGACCGGCTATCTCACCTTCACCGGCAGCCGACGGCTCGGGGCGCGGCTGGAATACACCCTGGGTTATCCGAACCTGGAGGTGGAAGCCGCGCTCAACGACTGCCTGGCCAAGGCCATGATCGGCGAGCCCGGCCAGGCCAGCGAGCTGGCCAGCCGACTCTACGATGTCCTGGTCGGCGGCGACTTTGAGGCACTGCGCGCCCATGTCCAGGCCCTGTTCGACGCCATCCCCCATCAGTGGCACGATAACAACCCCATCGCCCGTTACGAGGGTTTCTATGCCAGCGTCTTCTACAGCCACATCGCCGCCCTGGGCCTGGACCTGACCCCCGAGGATGCCACCTCACACGGGCGCATTGACCTGACACTGCGCTTCAACGCCCAGGTCTGGCTATTCGAGTTCAAGGTGGTGGAACTCGCCCCCGCGGGCCGCGCATTGCAACAACTCAAAGACCGCGGCTATGCCGACAAATACCGCGCGCAGGGCCTGCCGATCCATCTGATCGGCATCGAATTCAGTCGTGAGCGGCGGACCCTGGTCGGCTTTGAGGTCGAGACCCTGGCGCCGACCTGAGGCGACGCGAGGCGGGATGCCCCCCGGTGGGAGCGGCTTTAGCCGCGACGCGAGACCGCGGTGCCCCGCGACACTCGGACAACCCGCGAGGTCTCGTCGCGGCTGAGCAATGGGCAAGTATTCGCGGTATGCGGCCTTGATCATAATCCCGGCCAGCGGCGTGCGTAGTCAGGGCTTCAAGCCCTGACGGTGTCAGGCCAAGATGGCCAGACTACGCACCCAGCGAGCCCTAATGGCCGGAAGGTGCATCCTTTTGCGGTCGCCTGCGTCTCCTCCCATGTCGGGGGCTATCCGCTGCTTGCCATGACCTGTTTCGAGGATGTCTCACCCATGACCGTGCTCGTCATCACCGCCCTGCTGACCTTCGCCCTGACCACGCTCTTCAGCATGGCCGGGGTCGGTGCGGCGCTGATCCTGATCCCGGTCTTTCTGGCCTTCGGGATCGAATTGCAGACGGCCATGGCCACTGCCTTGCTGCTCAACGCGGTGGGGATGTCGATCGCCTCCATCACCTTCGTGCGCAAGGGGCTGGTGGAATGGCGACTGGTCGTGCCGATGCTGGTGCTGGCGGTTGGGCTGTCGCCGCTCGGGGTCTGGGCCGCCCACGGGATGGACCCTAGCCTGTTGTTGTGGCTGTTCGTGGGCTTTCTGGTCTTCGCCGCGGGGATGATGATGTTGTACCAACCCAAGCCGCGCGAGACCCGCGCCTCCCTGGCGGCGACCCTGGCGCTGGGGTTGCCGGTGGGCGGGGCGGCTGGCTTCATCGGCGGTCTGCTCGGGGTGGGCGGCGGAAACGTGATCGTCCCGGCCCTGGTGGCATCCGGTCTGGAGCCCAAACGGGCCTCGGCCAGCGCCTCATTCGTTGTGATCTTTGCCTCCATCAGCGGCTTTCTGGCCCATGTCCAGGTCGCCCGGATCGACACCGCCCTGCTCGGCGTCACCGCGTTGGCGACGATGGTCGGCGCGGCCTTGGGTGCCTGGCTGGCGACTGAACGCCTGTCGGCCGCGCAGTTGAAGCGCGCCATTGCCCTGGTCCTGATCGCGGTCGCCGCCAAGACGGCGTGGGATCTGCTGTGGCCCTGATGCGGCCCTGATGCGGCCCTGATACGACATGGCGCATTGGCCCTTTGTCTTAACGATATCATCCCGGAATCAGGAGCCGAACATGAACGATGACCGTGAAACCCTCCTGGGCGAGAACCACGTCTGCATCCCGTGCTCCGGGTACGAGCGCTGATCACCGACTGAGACCAAGACCTACGCCATGCACCCGGAAACCGTTACCACCACCGACACCCACGCCTTGCGCCCCTGGCTCTGGGGCCTACCCCTGGCTGCCGCCCTGTGGGTGGCGGTCTATTGGCATCTCTCCGATCTGGCCGACCTGCTGGTGTCAGCCGCGGGGCTGTCGCGCGCGACGCACTGGGGCGAGGCGACCCACTTCTTCCTCTACGACACCCCCAAGGTCCTGCTCTTGCTGACCGGTATCGTCTTCCTGATGGGGGTCATCCAGACTTTCTTCGCCCCGGAGCGCACCCGGGCGCTGTTAGCCGGGCGACGGCTGGGGATCGGCAACGCCATGGCCGCGAGCCTGGGGATCGTCACGCCCTTCTGCTCCTGCTCGGCGGTGCCGCTGTTCATCGGCTTTCTTTCGGCCGGGGTCCCGCTGGGAATCACCTTTTCGTTTCTGATCGCCGCGCCGATGATCAACGAGATTGCGCTCGCCCTGCTGCTCGGCCTCTTCGGCTGGAAGGTGGCGGCGCTCTATCTGGGGATGGGACTCCTGATCGCGATCGTCGCCGGGCTCATCATCGGTCGGCTCAAGATGGAGCGCTATCTGGAGGACTGGGTGCGTGCCATCCATCAGGGTACGGCGGCGGCCCCCAGCAACACGTCGTATACCTGGGTCGAGCGCTTCGAAGCCGGTTGGCACCATGTGCGCGAGATCGTCGGCAAGGTCTGGCCCTATGTGCTGGTGGGCATCGGGCTCGGCGCGGCCATCCACGGCTTCGTGCCGCAGGACTTCATGGCGAGTTTCATGGGCCGCGATGTCTGGTGGGCGGTGCCGGCGGCGGTGGTGCTCGGGGTGCCCATGTACACCAATGCGGCGGGGATTCTGCCGATCGTCGAGGCCCTGATCGGCAAGGGGGCGGCGCTTGGCACCACGCTCGCCTTTATGATGAGCGTCATCGCGCTCTCCGCACCGGAGATGCTGATTCTGCGCAAGGTACTCAAATGGCCCCTGATTGCGACCTTCATCGGGGTCGTGGCGACCGGCATCCTGCTGGTGGGCTATGTCTTCAATCTCGTTCTGTGAGGCGTTCCATCATGAAAACCATCAAGGTCCTGGGTTCCGGCTGTCGTAACTGTCAGACCACGGCGCAATTGATCGCGGAGGTCGCCAAGGCCAAGGGGGTCGATATCGCGTTGGAGAAGGTCGAGTCGATGGCCGAGATCGTGGGCTTCGGTGTCATGTCCACCCCAGGCGTGGTCATCGATGGCCACGTGGTCCACGCGGGCGGTGTGCCGGACCGCAAGAAGATCGAGGGCTGGCTCGGCTGAGGCTAATCGCTGACAGGTTGCCGGGTGTATGATCAAGGCCAACAGATCATGCCCCACCCCGCCGCGCCCTGAGAGTCATTGCTTGACGGCTTATTTCATCGAGACTCAGGTCTTCGTCCAGCGCTTGTCTCCATGCGGTGTAATCGAAGGGCTGTCGTTGGATCAGTGCGACAAACCGCTCCGCTTCGATGTCGCCCAAATATTGAGTCAGGACGCGCAGACCCTTGGCCCTTATCTCTGTGTCTGTGATCATGGGAAGACCTCTTTGATGAAGCCGATCGGGTCGGTGACGCGGGTGCCTGGGATCAACGCGGCCCGCTTGAGGATGCCGTCATCGGTCGTCAGAAAGAACCCCGCACCGGCATGGACGGCACAAGCCAGATGCAAGGCGTCGATCTTCTTGATGCCATGTTCTCGAAACCCGCGCGCCAGATCGAGCACGCCGGGGCTTTCCTCGATGTCCGCGGCGGCATAGGTGCGCCATCTGGCAATCTGCTCCCGCCTTTCCTCGAATGGATTCTTGCTGTTTTCGTAGTCAAGGATATACGACCACACCAAATCATAGGCGCCGTTGCGGATCGCCTCTTGAACCATCAGCTTGGCCTCCGATTCAAGCATGATCCGAGGACGCGATTGGTCGTCGTAGGGTCTGTTGAAGCAGCGCATGTCAAGATAGATCTTCATTGCCGAGTTGCCGGGTATGGGCTTTTATGACCCTGCCACAGATTCGCCGGCAGGGCTCCTCACGCCGACTTGCTGGCCGCAAGCGCGACCAGCGGGACGCGAAGCGGAGCTTCGCAGCATTCCAAAGGACACCTTGGGAATGAGTCAGCCTCAAGCGAGTCAATCAGGGCATAAGCATTCTGCATACGCGGAAACCGATGGCCCAGCTGTGATCGCGGTTGGGCGGGTATCGACGCGCAGACCGCAATATCCACGGAGGACAACCGAAACTGCCGCCGCGCACCACCGGCCGCCCGCGATCACCACTCCGGGAAAGGCTACCGTCTATTTCAACACCGACGTCGCTTTCGTTCCAGCAGTACTCCGTCCATTCATCACCGTTGCCATGCGTCTCATAGAGGCCCCAAGGGTTAGCCGGTAGGCTTCCCACCGGGACAGTCTGGTTGCGGCTCGGACTTGTTGGTCCGCCGCCGTAGTCGTATTCGGTGTTGTAGTTCGCGTGGTAGGGGGAGATCGTCTCGCCAAAGTGAAAAGGGGTCGTCGTCCCGGCCCGGCAGGCGTATTCCCACTCCGCCTCGGAGGGCAGCCGATAGGTCTGGCCGGTCTGCGCGGATAGCCACCAACAGTAATGTACTGCGTCGTCCCAGGATACATTGCGGTCAGGAGTGTAGGAATCGCAGACGCTCGCATTCTCAGGCGCGACGGGTATGGAGCGCTTGATCCCGGCCCCGGCGATTGAGTTGCTGGCCTTGGCGATGCTGTCCATGCGCCCCAGGTTGGCGAATTCGTCGATGCAGAACAGCACGCGCTCGCCGTTGGTGCCCAAGCCCTGGCGCTCCTGCATACCGCCGATCAGGATCTCGATCATAGCGCGCAGCCAGCGGTCGAGGGGGGTCGTAGTTGTGCTGGCCGAGCCAGATGGCGCCTTCCCGGTAGCGATACTTCTCGGCGACATAGAGCGGGTCGGCCCAGAGGGCGTGGGCGAGGGTGGTGCCACGGTGGCCATTGGCGGAGCTCGGGTCGTTGGTCATCGCGGGTGCGTCCTTAAGGGTTGGTTTGCGATCGATGCCTCTAACCCGGGCGGGTCGAGGGACCCTGCCGAATTCCTTAGGGCGCTGGGCTGTATCCACGGCAGTGGCCAATGGCCTATCAGCAACGTCGGGCTCGCTGACCAATGCACCGGCACTGAGCACCTGGCGTGCGCCCGCCAGTGGCAGGCCAAGCGCAAAGGGTACGGCGGGGGTCTGAGGTAGGCAAGGGGTGCTGAGGGACCGGGCGAGCCCGAGGTCTGGACGCCCTCTGTACGATGCCGCACGGAGTGTGCCCGTGCTTGTGCTTAGAGTGTCGTGGCAGTGCTGAAAGACTGCTCCTTCGCCGTGCCGCCGCCAGCCACGTTGGCGGCGCACGGTTGTCATGACTGACCATGGCGCGACCATGGCAATACCGGAGTGAGACGATGACACACCCTATCCGTACCCTTTCGCTCGGCGCGACCCTGGTCATCGCGTGTGCCGCCTGGTCCGCGGGCGGGGCGGCGCAGCCCGCGTCGGCGCCGGGCCCCATGAGCTTCTCCGCGATGGACAAGAACGGCGACGGCACCGTGACCGCGCAGGAGTTCGCCGCCGCCCACGGCGAGCAGATGGCGGCCCGCGCGGCCCAGGGCGCCCCGATGCGCGGCGCGGCCAACGCCCCGGGCTTCGCCGACTTCGACGAGAATGCTGACGGCAAGATGACCCCGGCCGAGTTCGACGCCGGACGTCAGGCACGGATGCAGGGCCGCCCGGGGATGGGACCCGGCATGGGCGCGGGTCCTGGTCCGGGTAATGGGTCCGGCCCAGGAAAATAAGTCGCCAAACCGGTGCTCCGATGACCAATTCCACGGATGACAGTACGCAAGGTCTGACGGCCGCGGCAGCGGCCGAACGCCTGACCGAGGATGGCCCCAATGCCCTGCCCGGCGGCCAGCGGCGCAGCTTGTTGACCATCGTCTGGGAGACGGCGCGGGAGCCGATGTTTCTGCTGCTGCTCACCGCCGGCACCCTGTACCTGATCTTCGGCGAATTGCAGGAGGGGCTGATCCTGTTCGGCTTTGTGCTGGTTACGCTCAGCCTCACCCTGTACCAGGAAGGCAAGACCGAACGGGCGATCGAGGCCTTGCGCGACCTCACCAGCCCGCGTGCCCTGGTACTGCGCGATGGTGCGGCCCAGCGCATCGCCGGGCGTGAGGTGGTCCGCGACGATCTGGTGATGCTCGTCGAGGGTGACCGGGTGCCGGCCGACACGGTGTTGGTCGCGGGCAGCGGGCTCCAGGTGGACGAGTCCCTGCTCACCGGCGAGGCGGTGCCGGTGACCAAGGTCATCGCCACCGGAGAGACCCCGGCCGCCCGGCCCGGCGGCGACGACACGCCCTTCGTCTATTCCGGGACGTTGGTCGTGGCGGGGCAGGGCACTGCACGGGTCACGGCCACCGGCCCCCGCAGCGAGATTGGCCGCATCGGCACCGCCCTGGGGACGCTGAAGCCCGAGCGCTCGCCGCTGCAGAAGCAAACGGCACGCCTGATCACCACGTTGGCGCTGCTCGCGCTGGGCATGAGTCTGTTGTTGATCCTGGTCCACGGCCTGATGCGCGGGGACTGGTTGCAGGCCGTATTGGCCGGCATTGCCCTGGCCATGGCCATGCTGCCGGAAGAGTACCCGGTGGTGCTGACGGTGTTTCCGGCCCTGGGCGCCTGGCGGCTTTCCAAAGAACAGGTGCTGACGCGGCGTGTCACCGCGATCGAGACCCTGGGCGCAACCTCCGTGTTGTGCGTGGACAAGACCGGCACCCTCACCGAGAACCGGATGACGGTGACCCGGCTCCTGGTCGGCGCGGACGCCTTTGCGGTGGACGAGGCCGCGGCGGACGCGCTGCCCGAGGCATTTCATCCGCTGGTGGAGTTCTCGATCCTCGCCAGCGCCATCGACCCCTTCGATCCGATGGAGCAGGCCTTCCAGCGCCTGGGCCAGCGCTTTCTCGCCAATACCGAACATCTGCATCGTGACTGGACCCTGGTGCAGGAGTATGGCCTGACGCCCGAGTTGCGCGCCATGTCGCAGGTTTGGAAGGCCGCGGATGGCGCTGCTCACGTGGTCGCTGCCAAGGGCGCGCCGGAGGCGATCATCGATCTGTGCCATCTCGACCCGGACGTCCAGGCGCGGATTGCGGCCGAGGTGGAGACCCTGGCCGGCGCGGGCCTGCGGGTGCTGGCGGTGGCCCAGGCGCGTTTTGTCGGCGAGGACTGGCCGGCGGTCGAGCATGCATTCGACTTCACCTTCATTGGCCTCTTGGGCCTCTCCGACCCCCTGCGCGCGGAGATCCCCGCGGCGGTCGCCCAATGCCGTGAGGCCGGCATCCGGGTGGTGATGATCACCGGCGACTATCCCGCCACCGCCCGCACCATCGCCCGTCAGGCCGGACTGGCGGCGGATGACCTGCTCTCGGGCGACGACCTCACGGCGTTGAATGACGCGCAATTGCAGGCGCGCATGAAGACGGTAAGCGTCTGCGCCCGGATTGCGCCCGAACAGAAACTGCGCATCGTCCAGGCGCTCAAGGCCGACGGCGAGATCACCGCCATGACCGGCGACGGTGTCAACGACGCCCCCGCGCTCAAGGCCGCCCACGTCGGCATCGCCATGGGCGGACGCGGCACCGACGTGGCCCGCGAGGCCGCCTCGCTGGTGCTGCTGGACGACAACTTCGCCTCCATCGTGCGTGCGGTGCGCCTCGGTCGGCGCATCTTCGACAACATGCGCAAGTCCATGTCCTACATCTTGGCCGTGCATGTGCCGATCGCCGGCATGGCCCTGTTCCCGGTCCTGCTGGGCTATCCGGCCATGCTGTTTCCGATGCACATCGCGTTTCTTGAACTGATCATCGACCCCGCCTGCTCGCTGGCCTTCGAGAACGAACCGGAAGAGCCTGACAGCATGCAGCGCCCGCCGCGCGATCCCGAGGCGCAACTGTTTGGCGGCGCGACGCTGCTGCTGGCGCTGTTGCAAGGCCTGGGGGTGCTCGCGGTAGTGATGGGCGCCTATACGTGGGCACACCTGCAACTAAGCGAGCCGGCGGCCCGCGCCTTCGCCTTCACGACACTCGTGATCGCCAATCTGGCGCTGATCTTCTCCCATCGGTCACGCGCACGCTCCTGGCTTGCCTCGCTGCTGGCACCCAATGCCACCCTGTGGATTGTCACCGGGCTGGCGCTGGGGTTGCTGGCCTTGGCGCTTTACCTGCCGGGACTGTCCGGCGTCTTTCGCTTCGCACCCTTGCCGCCGGCTGAACTGGCGATGGCCGTCGGGTTGGGACTGGCCAGCGTGCTCTGGTTCCAGTTGCTCAAGCTCGGCCCGCTTACCCCGCGCCTGGTGTGGGGCATCGTGGCTTTCGCCGGCACGGCGGGGGTGGTCGCGAGCCTCGCTCTGACCCCTTGGCTCAACTTGCAGCCCTGTCAACTGTGCATCTTCCAGCGCCTGCTGTTCATGGCCATCGCCGTGTTGGCGCTGATCGCGGCGGTCCCGGCCAGCGCGCGGTGGCGCTGGCTCCCGGCCGTCCTGACCCTGGGGGTGGCGACCCTGGGTCTGGCCGTCGCCGGGTACCAGAGCTGGCTCCAGTTCCCGCCCGCGAACACGGTCTCCTGCAGCGCAGGCCAACTCTCCCGGATCGAGGACCTGGTGGAATGGCTCGGCCAACAGGTCCCGACCCTGTTCCTCGCCGGCGGTTTCTGCGACGAAGCGCAATTCGTCGTCCTTGGCCTATCCCTGGCCAATTGGGCGATGATCGCCTTTGCGGCCGGCCTGGCGGTTGGCGGCTGGGCACTGGTGCACGAGTACCGGGCGCTGCGACTGCCCAGCGTCGGACCCCTCGACCGCCGAATCGCTGACCGCCGCATCCATAACCGCCGGTCCAACGCCTGATGGATGCCGTCCGCACACTGGAAACCACCTTTATCCTGACTCGTCGCAACGCCAACTGAGCGATTGCGGGAGCCGACAGCCCTGCCGGTTCACTCATCGACCCGCCCGGTCATTCCACCTTGGAAAAGGTACGCCCCTGCTGGGTTCAGGAGTCGGACACCCAACGGACGCTGGTCCGCGGGAATCTGCCGGCGTCGAACAGGCCAACCCCGATCGACTCTTGCGAAATGCTTGCGAAAAATCCAGTTGCAAGATGAAATAGCGGTCCCGCCTTCGTACAAAATGGAATCCTCGAATGCCGTCAAGCCCCCTCTGCGACCCTCAACGCGAGGTATCGGTCAGTCCAGAGTGCGATAGCGCCGCAGTCTATTACTATGCGGATGACTTGCCGGATGCCAGTGCACCCGGCTCTCGCCTTCAGAATATCCTCATACGGCTGCGGCTTGGTGGACGGATGACATCCTTGTCAGCGGCTTACCTGGAGCAGCACGGTTTGCGTGCCTTACAACAATTCGCCAAGGGTGGGCTAACGTTTGACGCCTTTCGCGAGCTGGCGCTGGCTGAGCGCTCCCTGCGTATCGCAGCCGCGTCGGCCGCCAAACAAGCGCGCGAAGCGCAACAGCGGGCTCGCGAAGCGCAGCAACAAGCTCGCGAAGCGGCGATGCAGGCCAAACTGAAATTGGCGCGTGAGCAGGCGGAGTCCGCTCGCCGGGCGCGGGAGAGCGACCCGAAATACATCGCCAAGATCAAAGACCAAGAACTCCGTGCCCGATACGGCATCGATACCTTTATCGAGCAGCACTGCTTCGCTGGTCTGATGTCGCTGCTGAAATCTGTCGACGCCGGGCAGCGCCTGAGCGGAGAGGATTTCGTCTGGCTCTCGACCGTCGCGAAAGAGTATTTCTCTCGTGAGCTGTGGGACGCCTACCATCACTTGGAGGCTGAATTCCTCGCCAGCAAATTCCAGAGAACCGGCGACCCATGGATGGCTGTCAACGCCAGCGGCCACTACCGAAAGTGCGGCCAAGCGAGCGAGGCGAAGTGGCTGCTCGATACCATCGATGCCGATCGGGAAAGATCGCCGAAACTCCAAGCCGCCCTCTGCACCACGCATGGCGGTGTCATGCGCGACCTGAGACGTTGGGAGGAAGGCTTACGGCTCGGCGAGCGTGCGCACGCCATCCGCCCAATGGACTATCGTCCCTGCACGCTGCTTGGCGCGATTCACATGGAAACAGGCAACTACAGTCTGGGCCAGGAATGGTACGAGAAAGCCCATGCGCGCGGCGCCAGCCTCGATGTCATCGATCACGAGTTGCGTAACATTTTCTTCCGCGCGGATGCTGCCCAGCAGTCGGAAATGCGAACTTTTCTGCTTCGCGAAGACCCGATTCGATTTGCCTGGGCGCGACCACGAGGGAAGGAGAATAAGCGCATACCGGATTCGTAGGATCTGCCGATTCGCGGTGTTTCCCTGGTTGCGGGCGCAACCCGCGCCGAGCTCTGGTGGTGGTGGACAGGCGCCTGGTTCACCGAACGCTTGCAGCACGGCCGGTGGATCGCCCTGGAGAAGGGCTTGCGCGCCTGCCGCGGTCGAGCGGGACCCTCATCCGCAAGCCCGATCGCGGTGCCCTGTGCGACGAAAATCCCTAACCGCCGCTGCCGCTGGACTGCTCCTGCCAAGGCGCATTCAACCTCTGGGTCGGAGTCCCGTCGGATAAGGAACGCCATAGCATCGAGCGTGACACATCTTGCCCATTGGGGCGGTTTGCGCGGACAATGCCTCTTACTGCGTAAGATGCGAGTCCCCGACGATGTCGACCGTTACCGTTTCGGATAAGGGGCAACTGGTCATTCCTGCCGCGATTCGGCGTCGGCTCGGGATCGCACCGGGCACCCGGCTCGATGTCGAGTTGGAAGGTGGCAGCATCCGCGTCAGTCCGTTGCGGGCAATCAAGCGAACCCGGGCCGCAGACGGGTACGGAATGCTGACCTGCGATCAGCCGAACGAACGGCACCTCGCCGACTTCGATGTCGCCACCGCGATGCGCGACGCGACCGATGATCGCCTTTGATACCAACATCCTGGCCCGGTTCTACGCCGTCGATCCGGGCGATCCGGAGGCGCGCAAGCAGCGGCCGATCGCTTACGGAATCGTCACCAAAGGTTCGAGCCTCTTCGACCCGCTGACCGTGATCCTGGGCCGCTAGCTGGACTCCGCGGCGATCCTGGTGGAGCTTTAATCTGGTGTCGGTGCTCGATACCCTGGTGAGTGCCCGCGGGTCGATTGCTGCACGATAAACTTTATCGTGTAAGCCCAGCGCGACGGCTGGGCGCGGACGTCCGGCGCAGGATTCGGCCTTCGCCGGGACGATGAGGCGTTCGGGCACAACACCGATCACAACGCATAGGCCTCGTCGTAGGGCTCGGCCCCCTCGACCGTCGGCAAGGTCAGCTCGTTGCCCCAGTGCGACCAACCGCCGTTATAGAGGCGCACGTCGCGGTAGCCGAGGTGCTTGAGCTGCAAGTACGCCAGGCCCATCCGGAACCCGTCGTGGCAATAGACATAGAGGCGCTTATCCTTGGGAACGGAGCGGTAGAGCGCGGTCAGGCTGGCGTCGTCTTTCCATTGCTCGCTCTGACCGTCCGTGCCGTCGAGACTCGACACATTCAATGCTCCCGGGATGTGACCGCCCATGATGGAGTGCCGGATGACCTTGCCGGTGTACATATCGGCCGGACGCGCATCGAGCAGGACGACATTGGGGTCGCGGCGGGACACCACGTCGTCATAGACCGCGGTCCATTCGACGAAGCGGTCCGGGTTCGCGTCCTTCAGGGTCACGGTGCCGGCCGGCCGCGGCTTGGCCGGTTCCTTCTCAAGCTCATTGAAGGCGCTCCACTCGGTGGTGCCGCCATTGAGGATCTTGACCCGGCTCATGTCGAAGCCGTACAGGTCCAACAGGTAATACAGGCGCGCGGCCAGGGCGGTGCGGGAGTCGTCGTAGAGCACCAGCGTGGAATCGTCGTTGACGCCCCAGCCCCGTAAGGTCCGCTGGAATGCCGCACGGGACGGAAAGCGCATGATGGGACGTCCGTCGTTATCACCCAAATCTTTGAATCGCTGTACCTGAATCGCCGTGGGAATATGGCCGACGGTGAAGTAGCGATGGGGGTGATAGCGGACCTCGAGCACGATCAGGTTCGTGTCATCGATCTGCTCGGAGAGCCACTGGGCGTCGACCAGAAAGGCGGGGGAGGCCTGCGGGGCGCCGGGCAGCAGGAGCGCCGCCGCGATCAGGAAGAGGACGCGCAGTCGCACGCGGACAGGTTGCAGACAGTTGGTCATCGGGATCTCCATGCATTCACCCTCGGGGAGCAAGACCGGCCTCGTACCAGCCCTTGCTGCGATTGACCACCCGGACCACCAGCAGCATCACCGGGACCTCGATCAGCACCCCGACGACGGTCGCCAGCGCCGCACCGGACTGGAAACCGAAGAGCGAGATGGCCGCCGCCACCGCCAACTCGAAGAAGTTGGAGGCGCCGATCAGGGCCGACGGGCACGCGACGCTATGCTTTTCGCCAACGGCGCGGTTCAGCCAATAGGCCAGGGAGGAGTTGAAAAAGACCTGGATCAGGATCGGCACCGCCAACATGGCGATGATCAGCGGCTGCGCGAGGATTTGCTCGCCCTGGAAGGCGAACAGCAGCACCAGGGTCAGGAGCAAGGCGACGATGGAGGCGTGGCCCAGGGTCGCCAGGGTGGCATTGAAGCGCGCCTCGCCCTGCTTGAGCAGGAGATAGCGCCAGACCTGGGCGATGGCGACCGGGATCAGGATATAGAGCACCACCGAGGTCAGCAGCGTGTCCCAGGGCACCACGATGGCCGAGAGCCCGAGCAGCAGCGCGACGATCGGCGCAAAGGCGACGATCATGATGGCGTCATTGAGCGCCACCTGGGTGAGTGTGAAATAGGGGTCGCCGCCGGTCAGCCGACTCCACACGAAGACCATGGCGGTACAGGGTGCTGCGGCCAAGAGGATAAGCCCGGCCACATAGCTGTCGAGCTGCTCGGCCGGCAGCCAGGGGGCGAACAGGCCGCGGATGAAGATCCAGGCCAGCAGTGCCATCGAGAAGGGCTTCACCGCCCAATTGATGAAGAGGGTCACGCCGATGCCCTTCCAATGGGATTTGACCTGTCCCAGTGCGCCGAAGTCGATCTTCATCAGCATCGGGATGATCATCACCCAGATCAGCACCCCGACCGGCAGATTGACCTGCGCGACCTCCAGGCGGCCCAGGAGCTGGAAGGGGGCGGGGAACCATTGGCCCAGACCGATTCCGGTCAGGATACAGAGCGCCACCCACAGCGTCAGCCAGCGCTCGAAGACGCTCATGGGCGCGCCCGCCGCCTGCTTGGCCGTCACCTCGCATTGCACCGACATGGCTTACCCCGCATCCGCCGGGGCGAGGCCAAGCGCCGCGGCCACCGCGGGCACCAGCCGGGCGCGGATGGCGTCGCGCACCTCAATAAAGGACTCCAGCGGCTCGCCGTGGGGGTCATGGAAGGGCAGATGAATCCGCGTCACCGGGCGCGGAAAGATCGGGCAGCTCTCCTTGGCGTTGTCGCAGACCGTCACCACCAGGTCGATGGATGCGTCGAGCACCGAATCGATGTCCTTGGGATAGAGCCCATCGGTCGGCAGTCCGGCCGCTTGCAGGGCCGCGATTGCCCCGTCCGCCACCTTGGGTTGGGGGCGGGTGCCGGCGGACAGTGCACGGACCTGTCCGGCCAGATCGTGATTGAGCAGGACCTCGGCCATCTGCGAGCGGCAGGAGTTGCCGGTGCAGAGGACCAGGACGGTCTTGAATGCTGCGGTCATGGGCATGTCCTCGGGGGTGGCTGAAGGGGTGCAGTCGGTGGTCGTGCGGGAGCGGGCACGGGGATCGCAGCGGCTGGGCGGCGGCGCCAACGGGTCGGGTCCCATGCCGTCCTTCATGTGGATCAGGATGCGCAGCGCCCAGGCCGGGAGTTGCGGATGGATGCGGTAGTGCATCCAGACCCCGTCGCGTCGGGCGAGCACCAGGTCCGCGCCGCGCAACACCGCCAGGTGGCGCGAGACCTTCGGCTGCGGGACGTCGAGTGCGCCATGAATGTCGCACACGCAGCGCTCGTCGGACTCCAGGAGCATGGCCAGGATGCGGCGCCGGATGGGATCGGCGAGCGACTCGAAGAAGGCTTGCGGGTCGAGCATAGGGGGCCGATCTCAGGGGGTGAGCGCCGTGTCCGAGACTGCTGTATGCCGCAGATAATATGCGGAGAGACGCATATTGTCAAACGCATCAGGTTTGCAGATCCAGTGTCGATCAAAGCCTATACATCTTGGATTTCGGATATAGCTGTCCAACGTGAGCGCCCGTCCTTCCAGCGCTCGCGGGCGATCAGGTGTCGATAGCGGTCAGGGTCAGGCGCTGGTGGTTCAGATGTCGGTGTCGTATGAGGTGGGCCGGATGGAGGGATCGCGAATCCGCTGTCTGGCGGTCGTCAGGGAGGATCGCGTCAGGGAGGATGCGTCCTGACCACACGGAAACCGAGATCGTTGCGCCGGATGTTGGTAGCCTTCCCGACGCGACGGGCGGCAGCCAGGCTCCACCGGTCGCTGTCCCAGGAACCGCCACGCAGCGCGCGCCTCCGGCAATCGCCACTGGTCCAGGCCCGCCCGTCACCCGGCGCGCTGCTGTAGGTGTCGTTCCAGCAGTCTTGGGTCCATTCCCAGACGTTGCCCTGCATGTCGTGCAGCCCCCAGGGGTTGGCCGGATAGCTACCGACTGGTTGGGTCTGTTCGAGATGCACGCCGTTGGAATCGGAAATAAAGCCGGTGGTACCGCATTCCTTGTGCTCGTTCCTGCCGTCGTAGTTGGCCTGGGTGGTGTCGATGCAGGCACCGGTGCTGAACGGCCTGGTAGTGCCGGCGCGGGCGGCGTATTCCCATTCCGCCTCGCTCGGCAGACGCCAGGTCTCTCCGGTCGTGCGGCTCAACCAGTTCACATATTCCTGCGCGTCGTGCCAGTCGACGTCGATCACCGGGCGGTCATCACGGCCCCAGCGGTAATCCGAAGGCTCACGCCGACAGCCGCCGTCGGCGACACAGGCGTCCCACTGGGCGAAGGTGACCTCATACTTGCCAAGGGCGAAGCCCGGCACCTCCACCCGGTGTTGCGGACCTTCGTTACCGTCGCGCACCGGTTCGTCGTCCGGACTGCCCATCAGGAAGCTGCCGGCAGGGATGTTGACGGTTGCGGGGACGGGAGCGGACAGCAGTAGCTGCACCGGCTGAATCGAATCGGCGGCCACATAGACCTCCTGTACGCCGCGCTGCCCCGTCGCTTCGATGACCGCCTCGAGCCGGTACGGCCCCACGGGCAGTGTCAGCAACAGCGTGCGGGTCGGCTCCGTGGGTGTGTTGCCCTTCCACTCGCCGTTGACCAACACCTTGACCCCACCCGGCGTAGAACTGACCTCCAGGCGACCCTTGCTGCCGACCAACCCCTTGAGCTGGTCGATCAGGGGGTCCAGGTCGCCGGTAAAGGCGGGGAGCGGCAGCCAGAGCAGCCAGAGCAGCAGGGCGGCGCGGTGACGGATGGGCATGGGCGGGACTCCTGTGGAGCGGCAACAGTCGGTGCGCAGAAGAATGGATCGGGCGGCGGCAAGGCGCCGCGGCAGGCGGCGATCGAGACAAATCAGCACGCCGACATGCCCTTCATGGTGGAAGCGACCGACGGCAGCATACTACAACCGGGCGTGAGCGGATCCCGGGTCGAGGCCCAGGCGGGTAGTCCTTTAGTCTGTAGGGGCGGCCCCGCCCAATCGACCGTAAACGCTCTGATATCGTCACCGCCGATGCGATACGCTTCATCTGATGCACGACACGATCCCCGCAGTGCCGCCGCAACGGCGAGGATCAGGGCGTCGCCCTGTTCGTGGCCGAGCGTGTCGTTCGTACGCTTGAGTCCGTATGAGCGTCGTCGCAATCCCCGCCGTGCCCCCTCCGACACCTGCGGCCAGAAGCACGGCCAGGATGCAGAGAATCAAGGCCATGTCCGACTCGGTCATGGGCGAGAGCCGACCGGATAGACGTGACCACTATCACCGAGAGAGCACCGACGAGGATGCCCGTAGCTGCACGCCTGTCCCAATCGCAAGGCTAAAGGTGACGCCTGACGAGTAAACGTTTGTTGTCATCGTGCGACCCTGATGCGGCGTGCGCGACCGACGTGCCGGGTCTCTGATACCGAGCCCAGGGGATTACAACGCGCACGGGGGCGCTACGCGACGTTCAGGCCGGTGGCGGCGTTACTCGACCCAGGCGCTGCCGATGCCGCGCGGGTCGCTCGCGGCTTGCACCCGCCCGTGCGCGCGGTCCCAGAAGATGGCCTGCATGTTGCCGAACGGCCGTTGCAGCGGCTCCAGCCGATGGCCCTTGGCCGCGAGCGCGGCCTGGTCCGCGGCGCTGAGCGCGTCCGGCTCGAACTGAATGCGGTCCGGCAGGAATTGATGGTGGATGCGCGGCCGGGTGACCCAGTCGGTCACCGGCGCACCCTCGGTCACGGCCAGCACGCTCTGCAAGACCATGGTGATGATGCGGCTGCCGCCGGGGGTGCCGAGGATGGCGATGCCTTGCTCGGACTCCAGAAAGGTGGGCGACATGCTGGAGAGCATGCGGCGACCGGGGGCGATGGCATTGGCCTCTCCGCCCACCAGGCCGTAGACGTTGGGGACGCCGGGTTGGGCGGAGAAGTCGTCCATTTCGTCATTCAGCAGGACGCCGGTGCCGGGGGCGACGAACCCCGAGCCGAAGGGGTAGTTGATGCTCAGAGTGGCGGCTACCCGGTTGCCGTCCCGATCGAGAATGGAAAAATGGGTGGTGTGGTGACTTTCCGGCGGCGGGATCTGGTCCGCCGGGCGCCGCTCGGTCCAGGGCGCGCAGTCCAGATCGGCCAGGCGGCTCGGGGTGGCCCGGCGCGGGTCGAAATCGCGGATCAGCCCGGCCGCATAAAGGGGGTGGGTGAGCTGTTCCACGGGCACGGCCGTTTGGTCGGGATCGCCGAGAGAGCGGGCGCGGTCGCGGTAGGCGCGGCGCATCACCTCCACCAGGGCGTGGGTCCGCTCGGTCCCGGTCAGGGCGGCGGCATCCAGGGTGTCGAGCATGTTCAGCATGGCGATCAGGAGCACGCCGCCGGACGATGGCGGGGCCGCGCTGACCAGGTGCCAGCCGCGGTAGGTGCCGCTGATGGGGGCGCGCTCGATGGCCTGATAGTCCCGCAGGTCGTCCGCGGTCCAGATGCCGCCGCCGGCCCGGACCGCCGTCACCAGTCGCTCGGCGATGGGTCCGGCGTAGAAGCCGGCCTGTCCCTCCCGAGCCAGTGCATCCAGGGTGGCGGCCAGATCCGGCTGACGAAGCAGATGACCGGGTGGTGGTGGTTCGCCGTCGACCAGGAACTGCGCGGCGGCGGCGGGGGACGCGCGCAGCGTGTCGCGCCGGAAGGCGGCATAGTCCCGATAGACCCGATCCACCGCGAAGCCATCCCGCGCCAGCGCGATGGCCGGGGCCAGGGTCGTGCCCAGGGGCAGGCGTCCGTATCGGGTGCTCAGGTGGGTGAGGGCGGCCGGCAGACCGGGGATGCCGGCCGCGAGTGGACCGTCGAGTGCCCGTTCGGGTACGAACTGGCCTTGGTCGTCGAGGTACATCGCCCGGTGAGCGGCCAGCGGGGCGCGCTCACGTGCGTCGATCATGAGCGTGCGTGCGTCCGCCGCCCGGTGGAGCAGCCAGAAGCCGCCCCCGCCCAGACCGGAGCTGTAGGGCTCGACGACGGCCAGGGCGGCGCCGACGGCAACCGCGGCATCGAAGGCGTTGCCGCCGGCGGCAAGGATGTCGATCCCGGCGCGGGTCGCCGCCGGGTGGGCTGAGGCAACCGCGGCGCGCGGCGGCCCTGTCTGCTCAGCGGCCGGTGATTGGCCGATGAGACAGATGGCCAGAAAAATACCGAGGGGCGCCAGGCGGCACCCCAGCGGGGAGGGCGGCATGACGGGCACCGTCAGGGCGGTGCCGATCCTCAGGCCGCTTTCATGCGGTCGTACTTGGCCTGCAATTCGGCCTCGGTTTCCTCGTGGTTCGGGTCCTTGATGATGCAGTCGACCGGGCAGACCTCGACGCACTGGGAGGTCTCATAGTGGCCGACGCACTCGGTGCAGAGGTCCGGGTCGATCACATAGGTCTCGTCGCCCTGGGAGATGGCGCCGTTGGGGCACTCGGGCTCGCATACGTCGCAGTTGATGCATTCGTCGGTGATCAGTAGTGACATGGGATGACTCCTCTTGGTGAAAAAACACAGGATGCGCTTATCGGTTGTGTTGGCTTGGCGTTCGCGCCCGCGCAGCATACCCGAGCGGCCTTCCGGTCCGCGACAAACCGTCGGCCATGGTTTGCGCGCGGTGCCTGTCCCGGCGTCCATCGGGTTCCTGCGGCGCAGATGTTAGCCAAACCGCGCGCGTAATGCAGCCTGAACGTTCGGGGCGACAAAGGTGGATACATCCCCCTTCAGCCGCGCGATCTCGCGTACCAGGGAGGATGAAATATAGGCGTACTGCTCGGCCGGCGTCAGGAACAAGGTCTCGATATCCGGGGCCATGCGGCGGTTCATGCCGGCCAACTGGAACTCGAACTCGAAGTCCGACACGGCGCGCAGGCCGCGCATGATGACCCCGACATCCAGATGGCGGGTGAAGGTGACGAGCAGGCCGCTGAAGGAGACCACCTCCACGCCCGGCACCTGGCCGACCACCTCCCGCACCATGATGACCCGCTCCTCGATCGAGAACGTGGGGGCCTTGTGGGTATCCGCCGCGACCGCGACCACCACCCGGTCGAACAGCCGGGCCGCGCGTTGGATCAGGTCGGTATGACCGTTCGTGATGGGATCAAAGGTCCCGGGATAGACCACGCTACGCAAGGATCGAGACTCCGGTATGAGTGAGCCGACGCGGCCGGGGGCCGCTACCGCGAAAGGTGCGGCACGATAGCACAGGCGCGGCGCCGGGGGCATCGATCGTCATCAGCCGTGCGTCGGCCGCCGGCGGTTTCAGTCGGACGCGATCCCCGCGGCCGGTTGGATCAGCGCGATCCCGAAGCGGACCTGGCCGGCGGTGCTGTCCCGAATCAGCTCCCAACCCGCGGGCAGCGGCGGGAAGCCGGCGCGCGCCGCGGTTTCCAGATAGACCCGCGCGCCGGGCGCCAGCCAGCCGCCGTCGGCCAGTCGCGCGCAGGCCGGGGCCAGCAGGTCGTCGGCGAAGGGCGGATCGATGAACACCAGATCGAAGGGTGTGGCGTCGGCGGCCAGCCACGCCAGCGCGTCCGCCTGGATGACGCTGACCCGCGGCGCCGCGAGCGTCAGCAGGTTGGTGCGCAATTGCCGGGCGACCGCGGCGTTACGCTCGATCAACACCACTTCACCGGCGCCGCGCGAGGCGGCTTCGAACCCGATGGCGCCGCTGCCGGCGAAGAGATCCAGGCAGCGCGCGCCCGGCAGCACGGGTGCCAGCCAGTTGAACAGGGTCTCGCGCACCCGGTCGGCGGTCGGGCGCAATCCCGGCTGATCGGGGATGGGCAGGCGGCGGCCCCGGTAGCGGCCGCCGATGATGCGCAATCGCCCGGAGCCGCCGCCGGATCCGGCCGGGGATCGGCCCGGCGCCTTAGCCCGGGTCACCGGGCGCGGGGACTTGAGCGGTGTCGGCGTCGCCGCCGACGGTGACGATGGCGAGTCGGTCCGGGTGGACACGGCGGGCGAAGGCGTCGCGGATTTGCTCGGCCGTGACGGCCTGGATGCGATCGGTGAAGCGGTCCAGATAGTCGAGCGGCAGCCCGTAGAACCCGATCACCGCCAGGTATTGGATGATGTCCGAGTTCTCCGCGATGCGCAGCGGGAAGCCGCCGGTAACATTCTTCTTGGCGGCACTGACTTGCTCTTCGGTCGGACCCTCGGTAGCGAAGCGCTTGAGCGTGTCGATCATGACCGTCCGCGCCTGGTCCGCCTGGGCGTTCTTGGTCTGC
The DNA here is from genome assembly GCF_000379525.1 of Lamprocystis purpurea DSM 4197. Taxonomy (GTDB): domain Bacteria; phylum Pseudomonadota; class Gammaproteobacteria; order Chromatiales; family Chromatiaceae; genus Thiodictyon; species Thiodictyon purpureum. Next base: position 90,883 of record NZ_KB902564.1, read on the forward strand.
AGGCCCATCAGGAAGGGGCCCGGTTTGGCCATGGGCACGAAATAGCTGTAGGTGCTGTAGGACAGCCCGCGCTTCTCCCGGACCTCATTCATCAGCAGCGAGACCAGGCCGCTGCCGCCCAGGATGTGATTGCCCAGATAGAGCGCGAAGTAGTCCGGATCGCCGCGGGCCATGCCGGGCTGACCGGCCAGGACATGGGTCTGGCTCGACGGGAAGGTGATCCGCTCGACCGCGGCGGCGGCGAGGTCGGCGACCGGCGGCAGGGCCGGGGGCCGCTCACCGGCCGGCAGACCGCCGACCACCCGCTCGGCCAGAGCCTGCGCGGCGGGTTGGTCCAGTGCGCCGACGATGGCGACCACGGCATTGGATCCGGTGAAATAGCGCTGGTGGAATGCTTGCAGGTCGGCGCGGGTGAGGGCGCGGATCGCGTCCTCGGTGCCGGCCGGGTCCGAGGCATAGGGGTGGGTGCCGAACACCTGTTGGAACAGGGCCTTCTGGCCAACCTTGGCGGGTTGCTCCTGCGCCTGGCGCAGGCCGATCAGGGCGTTCTCGCGCTCCCGTTCCAGGTCGGTCGGCGGAAAGGTCGGGGCCGTCAGCACGCCGGCCAGGGTCTCGACCGCGGTCCCCAGCGCCGGCTCCTGGGTCAGGCTGCGGATGGCGACCGCGGCCAGATCCCGGTCGGCGGACGCGCTCAGGCTGGCGCCGACGTTCTCCATGCGCAGGGCGATGGTATCCGCATCCCAGTCGCGGGCGCCTTCCGTCAACATGCCGGCGGTGAAGGCGGCGAGCCCCGGCCGCGTTCCGTCGCGGGCGCTGCCGGCGTCGAAGACGACCCGCACATCCACCATCGGCAATTCCGGGGCAGCCACGAACAGCACCCTGGCGCCGTTGCCGGTCTGCCAGGTTTCAATCCGAGGGCCGGCCTGAACCACGCCGATCAACAGCAGCAGGGCGGCGGCGAGGCCGGCCCTGGGCAGCGTTGCCGGCGGTCGGGCTGGGGTAGTACGACCTTCTTCGGAAATCGCCTTAACGTACATTGTCGTGTCCTCCGAGCCCTGTCGGGGCGCGTTGCGGTTGGTTGGCGGCGAGCGGCTGGGGGTCGAGGACCGCGACCGTGAGCCGGTCCGGGGTGAGGTACTTGCGGGCGACCGCCTGGACCTGTTCCGGGGTCACCGCGGACAGCCGGTCGACGTACTGATCGGCCAGGGTCCAGGGCAGTCCCACACTCTCCAATTGTCCGAGTTCCATGGCTTGGGCGAAGACTGAATCCTTGGCGAAGATCTTGCCGGCGATCAACTGGGTGCGAATCCGCTCCAACTCGGCCGGATCGACCGGCTCCTGCGCAAGTCGCTCGATCTGGGCGCGCAGGGCCTGCTCCAGGGCCGGAATGTCGTGTCCTTTGGCGGGTACGCCGTCGAACAGGAAGAGCCCCGGCAGCCGTGAGGTCGCGCTGTAAGAGGCGCCGGTGGAGGCGGCGATCCGGCTGCCGCGCACCAGTTCGCGGGTCAGGCGCGCGCTGCTGCCGCCGTCCAGGACCGAAGCCAGGACCTCCAGGGCAAAGGGCTCCCACGCCTCCGCGGCATCCGCGATGGCCGGTGTCTTATAGCCCATCAGCAGGTAGGGCTCCTGGGCCGGCGCCTTGACCCGGATACGCCGCTCGCCCACCTGTTCCGGCTCGGCGCGGGTCTTGGGCGGGGCGACCGTTTCCGCTTTGAGCGGCCCGAAATACTGTTCCGCCAGGGCGAACACCTGATCCGGGTCCACGTCGCCGGCAACCACCAGGGTCGCGTTATTCGGTGCGTACCAGAGGCGATACCAGGTGCGCAAATCCTCTGCCGTGAGTTGCTCCAGGTCGCCGGGCCAGCCGATCACCGGGTTGCCGTAGGGTGACGCGAGAAAGGCCGTCGCGTCGAAGTGCTCATAGGTGAGCGACTGGGGGTCGTCATCGGTGCGCATGCGACGCTCTTCCTTGACGACTTCCAGCTCCTTGGCGAACTGCGCCGGGTCCAGCGCCAGATTGCGCATCCGGTCGGCCTCCAGCGCGAACGAGACCTCCAGCCGGTCGCTCGCCAGATTCTGGTAGTAAGCGGTGTAGTCCGACCCGGTAAAGGCATTCTCCTCACCGCCGTTCTCCGCGATGATGCGCGAAAACTCGCCGGGGCCGCGGGTCTGGGTGCCCTTGAACATCATGTGTTCGAGAATATGCGAGACGCCGGTGATGCCGCCGTACTCATAACTCGCCCCCACCTTGTACCAGACCTGAGTGGTCAGGATCGGGGCGCGGTGGTCCGGCTTGACCAGGATTTTGAGCCCGTTGTCGAGCCGCCGCTCGAAGACCTTGGGGGCGTCGGCGAACGCCGGCGCGGCCGTCAGGAGCGGAACGATGAGCAGGCTGAGTGCGAGCGCGCGTCGGTGCATGAGGTCTCCGGTAATCGACTGCGATAATTTGGCAATGTATGGGCCGGTGAGGCCCGCTGCCAGTTGGCTGGGGTGACAATTTCGTCATGGGGCTTACGCGTGACGAGGCTGTTCCGCTTCAGGCAGCGGCGCGCCTGCGGTGCGACCTGGGGCCGTGATCATAATCCCGGTCAGCGGCGTGCGTCGTCAGGGCTTCCAGCCCTGATGGTGTCAGGCCAGGATGGCCTGACTACGCATCCGGCGAATCTTGATCGAGGCCCCCGACCTGGTCCAGCCAGTGGGCAAACCCCTGCTGGGCGGTCCGCGCCGCGTGCAGGCCGCGATCGAGCGAGGCAAGCCACAGATCCACGTAGGCGCTGAGCAGTCGATGCGGGCTGGCGAACCAGGGCAGACTGCGGTGCGGGTTGACCGACGGCAGCAGTTCGCAGTCGTATTCGACGATACCATCTCCCGTCCAATCCGGCTTACCGCCGATCGCCAAGGCGAGTTTGCGCATCGGCGTATTCTCGGCCAACACCTCGAACCGCAGGTGCCGGACGCCGGCCGCCCGGGCCAGTTCCAGCAGTTGGCGGGACATGGCAGTGCCGATGCCCTGACCGTGAGCGGCGTCCGCCACGGTAATCGAGAACTCCGCGCAGTCACCCCCAGGGGCGAGACGGATACACCGGGCGAAACCCAGGGTCTCGGTCTCCCGGCCCTGGTCGTCCAGTCGGACCGCCGCAACGGCGATGTGATCCCAGCCGTCGGCGTTGGAAAAGAGGTCAAGTTCCGCGTCGTTGAGGTTGGGTTTGCTGGCAAAGAAGCGCAGGCGCCGCGATTCGGGCGAGAGCGCGCCGAAGCACGCTTTGAGCCGTTCCCGGTCGGCGGCTCCGGAGGGACGAATCCGCAGATTCAGCGCCTGAGGCGCCGGGTTTATGTGATTGGTTTCATGTTCGACCAGATGTGGTTCATACATTCAGTTCCCCTGCCGCGAGGGCAGTTCTGGGCCAGGGGCGGCGTCGATTGTCGCCCCAGTGCCTTTTTGTGCATTGCAGCATTATGGTTCCTGGCTAAACCATAAACAACCCTTATGGGGCAGGGCGGGCCAGCGGCGGAGGCGTGACTGGTGGGGCAGGGGGCGCCACGTGACCGTCCATGGCAACGCGATCAGGCGTTCAACGGCGAACGGGCGGGGTGTTGCGTCTCATTTTGCGGGTCCGTGCCCGCCGCGAGGGACCATCCATGGCGCGGGATTCCGGCATCCTGCCGGAATGACGCGCAGCGGGTTAGCTCCGCGGTCGTCGGCAGGCGGTGTGGCATTCCCAGTAGCGGTTGGTGCAGAAGCCGTAGAGGTTCTCGCTGCATGACCACCAGGGGTAGCCGCAGTTTTCCTGATCGGAGGCGTTACACCAGCGCAAGGTGCGCTGGGCTGCCTGATAGCCGGCCTGGCACTGTTGATAGTCGTAGCGGGCGTCGGCGTCGCACTGGTCCTTGACGTTCTGGCAGCGGTTGATGCAGGCGTTCTCGGCGACTCGCCGGGACAGGTCCTCGGAGAAGAGTGAACGGGTGCATCCCGCGGCGGCGAGGAGCAGGGAGATGGAGACCGCCGCCATGAAATACGGCCTGGTTCCAAACGCGGCATTGGCTGACGATGGCCTCATCAGGGTGACCCCGATAATGAAAAAATGGCGGGTGACGGGGACCACTGGTCCGGGCTGCCGGCTAGTGTAACCTCCGTCCGTGCTTCACGACTCAACTGTCATCCTTAACTTTAGCCCTATCGGTGCGTAAACGCATCTCTGCGCACGCGTGTCAGGTGAGAAGCGGCAACGCGACGGCATACCATCCAGACCCCGGTGCGGGTACACTGAGAAGGTGCGCGCACCGGCGGTCACGCCCCGCCGAGTTCGAGACGCGTCGGCGAAACGGACCGGGGACCTTGTGCTGAGGCCAAAACCCATGCATAGACTCATCCTGACGACCACAATCTTGGTTCTGGCCCCGCTACTTGGCGGCTGCGGTACCACCTTGCCTGGTCACCTCGGAGGCATTGCCACCTATGTCTCGGCCGAAGACTATGGTGAACTGCTCTGCGCCAAGGTTGACCTGGAGAGTTACCCGTCCTGTATGAGCAGTGTCCTGGACTATTTCGAGGAACCGCACGCTGACGACCTCCCCTCCGGGCAATCCACCTCGGGGCCCTTCGCGGTGTCGATGGACGGCACATTTTACATGGGAACCTACGCCTCGCAGCCCTTCTCGGGGCGGTTTGAGGTTTCCAGCGGTAAGAACGCCTGCCGCGGGTCGTTCGATGCCTTCGCCGGGTCACGGGATGCGCTCTATGACGTCTATTGTGACGACGGACGTGCCGGCTGGGCGGACCTCATCCTGGATCAGACCGGCCGCAACGGCATCGGCCAACTGACACTGAACGACGGCACCAAGGGCGAGATCATCTTCGGTTATCTGCCGCTGGGGCGCGCCGCGCCGTACCCCTTCACGAATGTCTGGACGCCGCGGCCGCCCGGCGAACCGCCGTTCTGAAGTTGACGGCAACCGCCCGAGGCGAAGTCCGGATAACGCCGGACCCCCGCAACCGACCGGAGATCGCGGCGTCGGCCGGACGCGGCGGCGCCCGCTGCAGCGTCGGCCCGCAGTCGAGTCACCCCGGTGACCGGCGGTCGAGTGGCTACGGCATCGTCTGGCGGACCGGATTCGCCAAGGCGCCGATCCCGGCGATCTCGACCACGACCTGATCCCCATCGCTCAGGTAGCGCGGCGGATTGCGCGCCATCCCCACGCCGGGCGGCGTGCCGGTCAGGATCAGGGTGCCGGGGAGCAGCGTGGTGTCCCGGCTCAGGAAGGCGATGATTTCGGCCACGCTGAAGATCATGTCGCTGGTGTTGCCGGTCTGGACGCGTTCACCATTGAGGGTGCAGGTCACATCCAGCGCCTGGGGGTCCGCAATCTCGTCCGCGGTGACCAGCCAGGGACCCAGCGGAGAGAATCCGTCGAAGCTCTTGCCGCGAATCCACTGGCCCGCGCCCCCTTGCTTTTGCCAGCGGCGGGCGGAGACATCGTTGGCACAGGTGTAGCCCAGAATGTAGTCGAGCGCGTGCGCGACCGGCACGTCGCGCGCGGTGCGGCCGATCAGCACGGCGAGTTCCGCCTCATAGTCCACCTCCGGGCCATGTTCGCAGGCGAGCGGCAGGGGAATCGAGTCCCCCGGATTAGCAATCGTCGTTGTCGGCTTCATGAAGAGCACCGGTGATTCCGGCAGCGCCGCCCCGGTTTCGATGGCGTGGGCACGGTAGTTCAGGCCGATGCCGTAAATGTTGACGGGCAGCACGGGTGCCAGCCAGCGCGCGACGGTCAGCGTCTCGCTGGTCTCGGTGAGTCCCTCGTAGAGACTGCCGGCCAGGCGTCGGGCCTGTCCTGCCGCGCTGGGTGAGCCGTAGTGGATCTGACCGGCGGTGTCGATCAGGCGCGCGATTTTCATAGTGAATCCTGCCAGGTTGGGTCGCAATTGTGGTGACACGGCCGATGAACATGGGGCTGCGATCGACCCACGCAACATCCGGTGCGGTTGCTCGGACCCGCCGGCCCCCTTGTACTCGCGGCCCACGGTTTCAATATTGGTCGGAACCTGGACAAGTGCATGGTGCGCTTGTGGGATTGCGTCAAGTCCTGAACGACTGGACTGGGGGAGTGTCTCGGTGTCGATACGAACGATCGGGGTTGTCGGGGGCGGAATCGGCGGGCTGGCGGCTGCCTGGCTGCTGGATCAGCGCTATGAGGTCACCTTACTGGAGCGTCACGCCTACGTGGGCGGCCATACCAATACCCTGATGGTCGATCACCCGCGGGGGGCCTTCCCGGTCGACACTGGTTTCATGGTCTTCAACGATCGCAATTATCCGCTGCTGTGCGGGCTCTTCGATCACCTGGGCGTGACGTCCTACCCGACCACCATGTCGTTCGCGGCCAGTCTGGACGGGGGACGGGTGGAGTACGCCGGGTCGGACATCAACGGGCTCTTTGGTCAGCGCAGTAACCTGCTGAATCCCAAATTCCTGTGGATGTTGGGCGAGATCCTGCGCTTCAACCGCGAGGCCAAGGCGTTTCTGGAGCGTCGCGAGCGCGACGGCCTGTCGCTCGGTGAGTTCCTGGAGCGCGGGGGTTACTCGGAGCGCTTCGCCGCGCACTATCTGTTGCCGATGGCGGCGGCCATCTGGTCCTGTCCGACGCAGCAGATGCGTGCCTTCCCGTTCCTGTCCTTCGCCCGCTTTTTCGATAATCACGGCCTGCTGGATCTGAGCAACCGACCCGAGTGGCGGACCGTGACCGGCGGCAGTCAGGCCTATGTCCGGCGTCTGCTGGGCCAACTGCGCGGCACCGTACGCACGGCCGCGGGGGTGCAGCGGGTCCGCCGTACCCCGGGCGGGGTGGAGGTGCAGACGGTTCAGGGCGAGCGCATGGTCTTCGACAATCTGGTGCTGGGCTGTCACGGCGACGAGGCCCTGGCGATGATAGAAGACCCGTCCCCATTGGAGAGCGAGCTGCTCGGGTGCTTCCGCTATCAGCGCAATCGCGTCTATCTGCATCAGGACCCGGCGCTGATGCCGCGGCGCCGCCGCGTCTGGTCATCCTGGAACTACCTGCGCGGCCCCGGCGTCGCGCCGACCGGTCCGGTGACCGTGACCTATTGGATGAACAGCCTCCAGGATTTGCCCCCGGATCAGGACTGCTTCGTCAGCTTGAACCCGGTGGAGCCGCCGCGAGCCGAGCTGGTCATCGCGCAGATGGAGTATGACCACCCGGTCTTCGACACGGCGGCCATTGCCGCCCAGAGCCGGATGCACGAGATCCAGGGCCGTTCCGGGCTCTGGTTCAGCGGCGCCTGGCTGGGGTTCGGCTTCCATGAGGATGGTCTGCGGGCGGCGGTCGACGTGGCCGGCGGCCTGGGGGTGTCGGTCCCCTGGGCGACCGCGCGTGCCGGTGCGCCGGTCCGGGCGGTTCCCGATGCCGCGGCTGTCCCGCGGCCGGTGCGGTCATGACCGCCCCGGCCGGACAGCTCCTGTTCGGACAGGTGATGCACCGGCGCTTCTTTCCGGTGCAGTACCGTTTCGTCTACGGGGTACTCAGCATGTTGCTGGACCTGGATCGGATCGACGATCTGGCACGGCAGCATCGCTGGTTCTCCCGCAATGGCTTCAATCTGTTCGCCTTTCACGATCGCGACCATGGGGCCGGGGATGGCGCGTCGCTGCGTGACTGGCTCATGAGCAACATCGCTCGCCTGGGGCTCTCACTGCCCATCGGTCGGATCGAAATCCAGTGTATGCCGCGGGTCTTCGGCTATGGGTTCAACCCCATGAGCACCTGGTACTGCTATGGCCCCAAGGATGAGCTGCTGGCCATCCTGGCCGAGGTCCATAACACCTTTGGGGAGCGTCATGGCTATCTGCTGCATGAGCACGGGGAGCCCATGCAATGGCCGGTGCGGCAGGGACGCGCCAAGGGCTTCCATGTCTCGCCTTTTGTCGGCATGGCGGCGGATTACCGCTTTCGCTTCGCCCGCGTCGGAGACGAATCCAGCATCGTCATCCACGAATACGAAGACGACCGGCTCATGCTGGTCGCGGTCCAGCGGGGCAACCTGCAGGCCTTCACCGATTCCAATCTGTTACGGGCGGCGCTCGCCTTCCCGTTGCTCACCCTCAAGGTCGTCGCCCTGATTCACTGGCATGCCCTGAAGATTTGGCTGCGCGGCGCGACCTATTATCCCAAGCCCGCGCCGCCCCCCGAGGAGGTTACCTGATGTCTGCGGAGGAAATACTCGATTGCCCGCCCCAGGCCGTGCCGGATCGTCCGGCCAGGGTGGGGCGCCTGTTCGGCGGCTTTTGCCGTCACCTCGCCTTCGGGAGTCTGCTGCTGCGTTTCCCCGACGGTCGTGCCGATCTGTACCGCGGCCGGTTCGCCGGCCCGACGGGTGAACTGGTGATCACCAGGCCCTGGCGCTTTCTCAGGCGGCTGGTCATCCGCGGCGAGATTGGTTTCGCCGAGGCGTACATGGAGGGTGAGTGGCGCACCCCCGACCTGCCGGTGCTGCTGGACCTGCTTCAACTCAATGCCGAGCATCTGGGTGCGGGTCCCAAGGGGTTGGTCTGGTCGCGCTGGTTCAACCGGCTCACGCACCGGCTGCGTGACAATCATCGCCGCAACAGCCGCCGCAACATCGCCCGGCATTACGATCTGGGCAATGCGTTCTACCAGTTGTGGCTGGACCCGAGCATGACCTATTCCGCGGCCCTGTTCGCGGATGTGGAGCGCGAGCCGCTGGCGGAGGCCCAGGCGCGCAAGTATGAGCGTTTGCTCGACGACCTTGGCGCCCGGCCCGGCGAGCACATCCTGGAGATTGGCTGCGGCTGGGGCGGGCTGGCCGAAGCCGCGGCGCGCCGCGGACTCAAAGTCACCGGGGTGACCCTGTCACGGGAACAACTGGACTTTGCCCGTGCCCGCATCGCCGACGCCGGGTTGGCCGAACAGGTGGAACTGCGGCTGCAGGATTACCGGGACATCCGCGGTCAGTTCGACCATGTGGTCTCGATCGAGATGCTGGAAGCCGTAGGCGAGGCCTATTGGCCGGTCTACTTCGGTGCACTGCGCCGTCTGGTCCGACCGGGCGGGCGCATCGCGCTGCAGGTCATCACCATGAACGAGGACGACTTCCCCAACTATCGCCGCACTGCCGATTTCATCCAGCTTTACATCTTTCCGGGCGGCATGTTGCCCACCCCGGAGCGGCTCCAGTCCGCGGCCGGCGCGGCCGGGCTCGTGCATCTTGAAAGCCGCTGGTCGGGTGCCGACTACGCCGAGACCCTGCGCCGTTGGCGCCGGAGTTTCCACGAAGCCGAGTCGGCCATCGACGCGCTGGGTTACGATGCGCGTTTCCGGCGGATGTGGGACTACTATCTGGCCTACTGTGAGGTCGGCTTCGACAGCGGTGTCACCGATCTCGTCCAAACGCTCTATCAGGTTCCGGCGCAGACCAGCAATTGAACACCCATGAACGTCACTGACAGGCCCCAGGCCGCCGCGGACGCGGCGGCCTACGCCCGTATCGCCGACGCACTCGCCGGACCCGGCTGGTGTCTGACCGGCGGCTTCCTGTCCGCGGCGCAACTCGATGCGTTGCGCGTACAGGCCGATACGCTCGATCGCCAAGGGGCGTTCAAACCCGCTGGAGTCGGCCGGGCCGCCGATCTGGCGATCCGCTCCACCATCCGCTCGGATCGCGTTTGCTGGCTGGATCCCGAGTCCCGCGACGGCGCCATCGGCGCCTATCTGGCCCAACTCGAAGACCTGCGGCAAACCCTCAACCGCGATCTCTGCCTTGGTCTTTTCAACTTCGAGGGTCACCTCGCCATCTATCCGCCGGGGTCTTTCTATCGCCGCCACCTGGATCAGTTCCGCGGCGTGGAACTGCGCACCCTGACCTGCATTCTTTACCTCAACCCCGACTGGCAGCCGGCGGACGGTGGTCTGCTGCGCATCTACACCGATCCTGATCGGCCGGATCACTATGAGGAGGTTGCGCCGATCGGCGGCACCCTGGTGACCTTCCTTAGCGCCAGCTTTGAGCATGAGGTCATGCTCGCCAGCCGTGAGCGCTTGAGTCTGACTGGGTGGTTTAAGCGGCGCGGGTGACGGCGGCGGCCTTGATCACCATTCAGGCCGCAGGGTGGCCGGAACGATGATCAATGCCGGCGATGATTCCTAAGATGTCGTCTGAGTCCTCTACCAACTCGCTGTAGATATAGTTGTATCCTTCATCTCGTGCAGACGGATTCATGAAGTGGTCTTCAGTTTTCGAGAGGCCGTCTTAAAAGCGGCCTTAAGTTCAGCGCGAGAGACGAACCTGCCGGTAGCTGAGTGGCGAATGACAAAGCCATCCCCTGATCTCTTTGCGGACATGATCCGGTTGTTCGCACTCTTGAGCGCAAACGGAGTGACATAGCTTTTCGTGCTCTTTGGCTTTTCCATGGGTCAATACCTATTCAGATGAGTCCTGCGCCGTAACGACGCTGGTTAAGCAGGCTATTGGGAGTCAATTGTAGACCATTTTCCGGCGTGCGGGCGAGGGCGAGCGCAGGCCGGGGGCGGCCTGTCCCGTGTGGCGGGTGAGCCGCGGCGTCTCGGCGGGGACCGGCGCGGTCACCACCTCTTGACCACGCTCGGGTTGCCTCTGGAGCCGCTGGTACGCGCGGCCGAAGGCGATGCGGAACAGCCAGTCAGGCCGCCTCGTCCGCATAGAGCCACTTCTGAAACCCGGCGAAGACCTGCCCGATCTCCGCTGCGCTCCCGAGATCCGCGACCGCATCGGCGATGGAACCGCGCTACTTGAGCCGCAGCAGCGGTGCCAGCTTCTCCTGGTTCAGCTCCTCGACGCCGCTCCGCACATAGTGAGACAGCACAAAATCGAGGAACACTTGCTGCCGGGTGGAGAAGTGCGTACTGATGATGACCTTCGCCCGTGCCGCGCGCTCGGCGCGCGTAAGCGGGGCCACTGCATAGCCGACGTAAGCCAATACGTCGAACAGATCGCTGTGCTCCGCCGCGATGAGCCGCTGCATCTGCGCGAGTTGTTCTTGACCGAAGCCGTGTTCCGCCAATCCAGCCAGCAATCGCGTGCGGGTGTCCGGCAGGCTCCAGAGTGCGCGCAGTTCCGCCTCGTCCTTGAAGAAGGCCGGCAGCCGGCCGAACAGCGCCTCCATGAACTGCTGGGCGGACATGGGCGTCCCGTCCGGGTGCCAGAAGGAGGTCACCAGCGTATTCTGGATCGCCCGCTCCTTGCCGTCCGCGAGCGTCACGCGCGTCTTCACCTTCTTCCCGCAGCCGCAGGGCAACGTGCCACAGACCGGACAGCGCGTCTCCGGCTCCCTGACGCAGACGCACGGCAACCGTCCGCAGCGGGCGCAGGGCTCGGGGTCCGCGCTCCCGCAGACACAAGGGGCCGCTCCGCACCGCGTGCAGGGCTCGGGCGCGACCGGCTCTCCGTCCCACTGCGGATCGCTGAAGTGGTGGTGCGCCTTCACGAAGTCCAGGATCGTAAAATAGTCCTTGCCGTCGTAGAGCCGGGTGCCGCGGCCGATGATCTGCTTGAATTCCACCATCGAACGGATCGGGCGCAGCAGCGCGATATGGCGCACATTGCGCGCGTCGACCCCGGTCGAGAGCTTCTGCGACGTGGTGAGGATGGTCGGGATGGTCTTCTCGTTATCCTGAAAATCGCGCAGGTGCTGCTCGCCCAAGGCGCCGTCGTCCGCGGTCACCCGATGACAGTAATTCGGGTCCGGGCTCGTCTTCAGTTGATTGATGAGGTCGCGGATGGCGAGCGCGTGCGCCTGGTTCGAGCAGAACACCAGGGTCTTTTCGCGCGGGTCGATCTGCGACAGCAGGATCTCGACGCGCTTCTGCTCGCGCTCGCGGATTTCAATGATCCGGTTGAAGTCTTTTTCCTCGTATCGCTTGCCCGCCTCGATCTCGCCCTCGACCACGGTATCGTCCGGCGTATAGACGTAGTCGTCGAGCGTGGTCGCAATCTGTTTCACGCGGAAGGGGGTGAGGAACCCGTCGTTGATCCCCTCCTTGAGCGAATAGGTGAAGACCGGCTCGCCGAAATAGGCGTAGGTATCGCCGTTCTCCTTCCGCCTGGGGGTCGCGGTGAGCCCAAGCTGCACGGCCGGCGCGAAATGCTCCAGGATGCCGCGCCACTGGCTCTCGTCGTTCGCGCCGCCGCGGTGACACTCGTCGACCACGATGAAGTCGAAAAAATCCGGCGGGTAGTCGCCGAACCAGGGCGACGGCTGCCCGTCTTTCGGCGGCCCGCTCATGAAGGTCTGGAAGATGGTGAAGAACAGGCTCCCGTTCGTCGGCACCCGCCCCTTGCGGCGGATATCCGCGGGGTCGATCCGCACCAGCGCATCCTCGGGGAAAGCCGAGAAGGCGTTGTAGGCCTGATCCGCCAGGATGTTGCGGTCGGCGAGGAACAGGATGCGCGGCCGGCGGGTCGGTTCCCCGTCACGCGTCCAGTCGGCGAGGTTCCAGCGGCTGTGAAAGAGCGTCCAGGCAATCTGGAACGCGATGAAGGTCTTGCCGGTGCCGGTCGCGAGCGTGAGCAGGATACGCAGCCGTCCAGCGACGATCGCCGCCAGCACCCGCTCGGCGGCGATGTCCTGATAGTAGCGGCTCTGGAAGTAGCCGCCCCGGTCCTCGAAGGGCACGGCCGCAAACCGGTCGCGCCAGCGGTTCGGGGCCGCAAAGGTCCGGTCCCACAGTGCGTCCGGTGACGGAAAGCCTGCGAGTTCGCACTCGGCGCCCGTTTCCATATCGATCTCGTAGAATCCCTGTCCATTGCTTGAATAGGCGAAACGCACGCACAGCCGGCCGGCGTAGTCCTTGGTCTGCATCACCCCCTCGGTCAGCAGCTTCGCCCAGGCCTTCGCCTCCAGGGTCGCGAGCTTGTGGTTCCTGTACGCCAGCACATAGTCCGCTTTGAGCGGCATCGCGCGCCGGCCGTGGCCCTGGAGCCGCCCGAGCGTGATCGGATATTCGCGCAGAATCCGGCTCCCCTCGACCACGCCCCAACCCGCGGCCTTGAGGGCGGGGTCGATGTGCTCGGCTCGGGTTTCGGATTCGTTCATGGTCGTTTTCAGAGTTGGCCAGTGAAGGCGTGGTGCAGGAGCGACTTCTTGAGAGCGTCGAGTTGTTCGAGCTTCCGGCGGTAGGTCGATTCGAGGTTTTGCGTTTCTGCGCGGAGGTAGTCGAGATCTTCCGCAATGACTCTTTGCTCCGCTGGCGTCGGGATTGCTATCCTATACTTAGCGACGCTCTTTGCTCCAAGATTCGGTTGAGCAGCGCCATTGTCATAAAGTTTGATAAGGCGCTGGCCGAATGGACTGGTTAGAAAATAGTAAAGGAACCGGGAGTCGACTAAGTCGCCAGGGCGGATGATGACCAGCGAGGACGCAACAGCGCCTATAGTGAGAGGATCAACTATTGCGGTTTTCCCGAGCGTTGCACCACGCAGGCAATAAACCAAGTCTCCTGACTTAATCTTACCACTACGAAGAGAATCGAATTTCTCCCGAGTAATATAGTTCATCTCACGAATAGACAGAGTTCCATCCGGTTCGATATGCCCTGTGTTAATCCAGGGTATGCCCGATTCCACATATTCGGATCGGTTTGGGTAATTTTTTCCGCGATCACCGTTCTCAAACTCACACACGTCTCCTAACTTCTTTTGCTCCCATTCTTTCCCTTCTCGAGTAAAGATCGCATCTAATTCACTCTCAAAGATCGCGCGAGCGTTCTTGAGGTTATTTTCGGCGTTTGCCTTGGCGACAACGATTCCCTCAAATACTTTGTCGAGGATGCCGACGATGCGCTGTTGTTCGGGAAGCGGAGGGATCGGTACGGCTATCTCTTTTAGCTTTCCGGCTGACAGTTCTCTGAAGGTCGCGCCAGTGCCTAGCGAGTCGAGCATCTCAACGATGCTGGAGAGATAGTAGTATAAAAACTTGTGGTGAAGTTCCTTCGCTGGAACCAAACCTTTGCAGCCCTGGTTCGTAGACATTGGCTTAGTATTGATAACCAAGTGGCCAATTGGAGCACGCGAAGAAAGAATGACAGAGTGAGAGGGCAACAGCCGCGCCGAGCTATCACGGAGACCGAGATCGGAAATCTTGCGCTCGGTGTCGTCGACATAGTGGGTGGGGCGCTTGCCCATTTCGGCAGGTGTAATCCAGCGATGTTCTCCACCCCAGTATTCCGGAACGCCAGTCTTAGGCGTTCCGCCGTTCACGACGTCGCACACTTCGCCCAATGATTTACTTTGCCAATCCGTTTTCATAGCAGTGCCCTGATCTTCTCCAACACCTCCGCACTCTCCGCATCAAGCGCCGCAATCTCGTCCATGATCGCCTGCGGACTCCGATGCGTAACCGCCTCGCCGCCATTCGGATTCTTCACCGACAGGTCGCAGGTCGCCGCATCGACCCCCGACACGTCAAGGGTCCAACTTTTCGGCGAGTCGGCTCGGGTCTTCTGAAGCGCCACGAACTCGGCCAGATCGCCATCGTTCAGCGGATTGGTCTTGCCCAGCGTGCGCCCAGGGTCGAGCTGGTAATACCAGACCTGGCGCGTCGGTGCACCCTTCTCGAAGAAGAGCACCACGGTCTTGACCCCGGCGCCCTGGAAGGTGCCGCCCGGACAGTCGAGCACGGTGTGCAGGTTGCAGCTTTCCAGCAGGAGTTTGCGCAGCGACACCGAGGCGTTGTCCGAATTCGAGAGGAAGGTGTTCTTGATGACGACTCCGCCCCGTCCGCCGGCCTTGAGCGTCTTGATGAAGTGCTGGAGGAACAGGAAGGCGGTCTCGCCGGTGCGGATCGGGAAGTTCTGCTGGACCTCTTTGCGCTCCTTGCCGCCGAAGGGGGGATTGGCCAGTACCACGTCGAAGCGGTCGCGGTCCTGCACGTCGGCGAGGTTCTCGGCAAGCGTATTGGTATGGGCGATATTCGGCGCCTCGATGCCGTGCAGGATCATGTTCATGATCGCGATCACATAGGCGAGTGACTTCTTTTCCTTGCCGTAGAAAGTGCGCTCCTGGAGTGTCTTAAGATCCGTGGTTGAGATCTCGGGTCGGGCGGCCAGGTAGTCGTAGGCCTCGCACAGAAAGCCCGCGGAGCCGCAGGCCCCGTCGTAGATGCGCTCCCCGACCTTGGGCGCGACCACCTGCACCATGGCGCGGATGAGCGGGCGCGGGGTGTAATACTCGCCGCCGTTGCGCCCGGCGTTGCCCATTCGCTTGATCTTCTCTTCATAGAGCGCGGAGAGCTCGTGCTTCTCCACCTGCGAGCGGAAGCGCAGCCCGTCGATCTGGTCGATGACTTCGCGCAGATTGTAGCCGCTGCGGACCTTGTTCTTGATCTCGCCGAAGATCTCGCCGATCTTGTATTCGATGGTGTTGGGTCCGCTCGCGCGGCGCTTGAACCCGTGCAGATAGGGAAAGAGCTTGCGCTCGACGAAGTCGACCAGGTCGTCTCCGGTCAGGGCGCGCTGGTGGTCGAGGGTGCCGTCCGGCCCCTTGGGCGCGGCCCAACTGTCCCATTCGTACTGCTCTTCCAGGATGTAGTCATAGACCCGGCCTTCGAGCTCGGCCTCGGTCGCCCGGTCACCCTCCAGGTCGTCGAGATATTTCAGGAACAGGAGCCAGGAGGTCTGCTCCGTATAGTCGAGTTCGGTGGTGCAACCGGCCTCTTTCCAGAGGACGTCATCGATATTCTTGAATGCCTGCTGGAACATCCGTCCCAGGTCTTCCCGTGCGCCCATGGCTGCTCCTTATATTCTTGTCTGTCACGCAGGTCGGTGTCACCGGTCAGCCGCTCCGCGGTTGCGCGTACCGCGTGACACCGACAGGGCCTGCTGATCGTTTGCTCCGAAACCTTCGCGCGGATGCCAACCCTGTAGCGAGGCTACTACGCGTTACCTGGGGTGTCAAAGAGCCGACGCTTGGGACGGCTGGCAATCGGCGACCTCGTATGGCGGGGTCGACGGTGAGGCCCGCCATCCGGTTCTTCAGCCAGCCAGCCACGGGCGGTTGCCCCGCGGCTTGCGGGCTCGCCGGCGCCTTGATGGCCTGTCTCAGGGCGAGCCGGGCCTTGATCATGGTTCCGGCCGGCCGCGGAGGGTCCGCATAGCGGACGGTCCGCACAGCGGACCCTACGGTAACACCGTGACCTGTAGGGTCCGCTGTGCGGACCAACGACCGTGCAGATCGCGCGGTGGCCGGGTTCATGACCAAGGCCGGCGTGTAGGGGCGAATTAATTCGCCCCTACAGTTGCCCCTACGGATCTTGCAGGCATGCGCGGTCGGGATCTTTACTCCTGGGAATCGCTTTACCCGGACAAGGGTCGCTCAGACGCGAGGTCCACCGGCTGAAGCCTCGACCTCCGGTCTTCTTGCGGCCGAGACGATGATCAAGGACGCCGGAATTGAGTAAACTGTCCCCGGAACTCGCCCGGAACTCGTTTACTATTTACCCTTCGTGCGTTATGACGCACGAAGAGGTCGAGAGTGCGTCGCTTAAATCGGGTACGTGATCAAGGCCGACTCGCCCACCCGCACGCGCGGGGTGCCCGGCGGGGAGTCCCCGCCGGTGACGCGTGCCCTATTCCGTCGACAGCCCCAAAACCTCAATGATGAATTGCCGCGCAACGGCGCGAATCGCGTCGAGATCCGCGGCATCGAACGGCGGGTCCGCGAGTTCAGTATGGTCGACGGTGAGGCCCGCCATCAGGTTGTCCAGCCAGACGCGGGCGGTGGCCGCGGCTTGCGGATTCACCGGTGCCGCGATGGCCTGTTCCAGGGCGAGCAGGTAGCGGTAGTCGTCGACCGCCTCGCGGAAGCGCTCCACTTCCAGGGTGGGGATGAGCTTGCCGGCTTCGGCGCTCGGCAGGGCCGCGACCAGATCGTCCTCGCGGCCGTCCAGGGCGTAGTACATATCGCCGTGACTGGAGCCGAACGCGAATTGGTAGAACCCGGCGCGGCAGCCCAGTTGACGCAGCTTGAACTGGTAAATCCCGCGGGCATAGCGGCCGCCCAGGTTGTAGGTTCCGCAGGCGTGGCCCTGCGCGAGGATGTGCTGCATGGCCGCCGCGTTGTGGTGGGTCAGATAGACTTGGTCCACATGGTTCGCCAGGATCGCCTTGGGCGCGTCGGCGGCGGTGAAGCTGGTGAAGACCGCGGTGCGTGATCCGGCCGCTTGGATGGCGTCCGCGAAGGCGGTGACCTGGGGCAGGCTGGTCTCGCCGGGTTCGTCGCCGACGGTGTAGACGGGCTCCGGCCAACCCTGGGC
Source organism: Lamprocystis purpurea DSM 4197 (assembly GCF_000379525.1). Classification (GTDB taxonomy): domain Bacteria; phylum Pseudomonadota; class Gammaproteobacteria; order Chromatiales; family Chromatiaceae; genus Thiodictyon; species Thiodictyon purpureum. The sequence goes on from NZ_KB902564.1 coordinate 108,201, forward strand.
CGCACAGCGGGTACGCACGGCGCCCAGGACGTCGGTGAGCACCTGGGTGTGGGGCTTGCCGTACCGGGTCAGGGTGTCGGTGACCGCGTAGGTTTCGAATCCGAGTCCGCCGCTCGGTGCCAGTCCGCCATAGGTCAGCGGGGCGAAGGGGAGGGCGTCAGTTGCCGCCGCCATCACCGAGTCGAACCGCGCCCAGTCGATCTGGACGCCGCCGACGCCGTAGCCGCTGAAGGCCGGGCCGCCGCGTCCGCCGCTGAACGCCGTCATGGCATGGTCGCCGACCAACTGGACCGCGGGTCCCAGGTCGGCCAGGGCGCGCGCGTCCACGGCGTCCGGGAAGGCGCTGGACGGGTAGTTCGGAAGGACCCCCAGGTAGCCGAAGGGGATGTCGGCCGCGGGCAGCACGAAGGGGCTGATCCGCACGCTGACCGGCAGGGTGACCGACGCGCCGTTGGCGAAGTCCAATGCCAGGGTGCCCGCGACCTGGGTCAAAGGCGTGTCCACGGGTGCCTGGACCACGAACCAGAGGCGTCGCGCCGCATTGGCCGGGAGTTCGAGCGGCAGTTCCAGGTCGTCGAGCAGATGGGGCAGGGCGCTGTAGCGCACCCCGCCCGGCGCGGTGCGGCGGATCTTGTTGCGGACGCTCAGTGCCTGGGTTGCGAGCCCCGGCAGGGTCAGTTCGGCTCGGGTCAGGGTCAGGTTGGTTTTGGCATAGAGTCCCAGGGTCAGGGGTTCGAACTCACCGCGGGCGAGATTCAGGTCGAGCGCCTCGACCAGTTCGGTTTCCGTCGGCCAATCGTGCGCCTGGATATCGTCCTCGGGGTTGCGCTGGAAGACCAGGAGACCGGGGACCGCCGTTGCGGCGGGCACCGGGTGCGGGCTGGCCGCGGGCAGGGTCTGAACATACTCGGTGTCGAAATGGGCACGCAGCCGCTGCCACAGCTCGGCCACGAAGGCCTGGCCCTGGGCCTCGTCCGCCGCGGGCCAGATCAAGAGCGCGGAGACCGTGTTGGCATAGGTGTAATAGCTGCCCGAGGTGAAGCTCAGATCCAACTTGCCGTCCCCGACCTCGACGGTGAATTCCACCGGCTGGTAGCGGTCCGGGATATAGCGCTGCCAGATCGCGTCGCCCGGCAGGTCTTCCGCGGCGGCGTGCGCGAAGAGGCGCGACCAGAGGCTGTCCGCGCTCATGGTGTCACTGTACTCGAGCAAGCCCTCGGCGGAGACCGCGCGCCAACTGTAACTCTGGACGTATTCCCAGTAGCCGGGGTCTTCCAGCATCATCCAGACATGATAGCGGCCGTTGGGCAGCGTGACGCTGAGGTCGCCGGACGGGATGGAGATCCAGTCGCGCAGCAGTTCGTCCGGGTGTTGGCGGTCCTCGGCGCGTAACCCCGTGGCCGAGGTCAGACCGAAGCCGAACTCAGGCCGATAGGTCGAAGCCGGGGTGAGGGCGGTGAAGCCATGCATGATCGGACTGACGTCGGTGCCCGGATCGAGCTTGAGCAGGCGTGCGAAGTCATGCTGATAGGGCGGCTCCAGGGTGAGCCGCACGTCCTGCACGAAGACCTGGCCAGGCTCCAGCACGTCGACGAACAGATGGGTGATGGCCGTCAGATCGAGCCGACGGCGCTGCTGGATCACTGATTTCTCGCCGACGAAGACCTGGAGCGGAATGCGGATGACCTGCTCGCCGGGGACGAACTGGGTGTACCAGTTGACCCGTGACCAGTAGTCCCTGGTGTGTTGATCGCGGATCTCCACGATCCCGTCCAGGGTGGCGGTGCCCGGATTGGTGAGACGAATTTCCAGGTAGTCGTGGCCGCTCCAGTCGGTCGGCAGAGTGACCGCGGCGCCCAGATTGAGGTAACCGGCCGTGTCCCCGACCGCGGCCCAGGGATCGAAACCGGCGATGGTGAGTGGGCCGGCGGCGCGCGGTTTGGTCAGCGTCGTCGGGTCCACACCGGCCAGCCGCCGGCAGATCAGGGTGTCGGCCATTCCCGGGTCGGTGCAATAGCCGGCGAGCAGCAGGTCGGACGCGGTGACCGGCGGCAGGAAGTCGAGCGGGTCGCCGGTCGGGCCGACCAACCGGCCGTTATCCGCATCGGCGGCACAGGGTTCGAGTGTCTGCAGCCGCACGTCGTCCACCCACAGGTAGCCCGAGCCATAGTTGAAGAAATAGAACGAGACGCTGCGGGTTTCGGTGAGCGTGAGAATCAGCTCCGCGGTAGTCCAGTCGCTGTCGCCGCCGACCAGCGGCAGCGACAGGTCGGCACCGCCGGTTCCACTCACATACAGCAGGCTGGTGCGATCGTACTCGCCGGGCCGCAGGTCCCAGGAGGCGACCCGCGCGCTCAACCGATAGCGCCCCGGACTCAGCGTCAGAGTCTGGCGGATCGCGCTCTTACTGGTGCCAAGGCCCTGGAGGCGGGCGGCGTGCTGACCTTCCTGCGCGTTGCTGTCCTGCACCAACTCTGCCGTGCCACTCCAGATGTTGTAGATCCACCCTGGAATCTGCCCGCTGGACGCGCCGAGCTGTTCGAAGTTGCCGTTGACCAGCAGGTTGGGACCGGCGTCGCCCAGGCTCTGGACAACGAGGTCCACCATTGCTTCATCTCCCAAATCGTTGACGACTTTGAAGCGAATGCTGCTCGGACCGCAGGCGGCAGCGGTCGGGGTGAGGTGCAGGCTGGAGCCGGTCAGGGTGCCGGTGAGGGCGGTCGGATCGAGCGACACCAGGCTGAAGGTCAGCGGCGAGGCCCCGTGGAGGTCGAGCACGTAAGTGCTGAGATCCAGGGTCCAGGGGCCGTCGCGCGGTTGGACCAGGGGCGTCGCGGGTGGTGCCGGGAGCAGGAGCGCGGCATCCTCGGCGATCCGATAGAGTCGGCGGGCGAACGCCGGCAGCGTGTCGCTGAGCTGACCGTCACTCGGCTGCACCGCGATCCCCTCCAGCGGGACTTGCACGGCCGCGATACCCGCCACGGGGAACGCGACCGCGGCCGCGGCCCCGGTAAGGTTGTGGGCCAGGATGAAGCGTCGGTGCTGTGCGTCACTGAACCAGTGCAGCCGGACGGCCGCGTCGCCGGCCAGTGGCGCCGGCGTCGGGGACTGGGTCCGGGCGTCGCGCGGGGCGAGTTCGGCGCCGTCCGGGGTGCCGTCCGCATCGCTGTCGGCGAGGTCCGGGAAGGTGCCGATCACGTCCTCCTCGGCATCCAGGAGTCCGTCGCCGTCGGTATCCGACTGAATCTGGATGCGCTCGATTCGCACCGCGTAGTCATCGTTCCAATTGCTGAGCATGCGCAGGCCGACCCGCAGCGGGGCCGGGCTGGTCACGCCCAGCCCTTCGCCGGCCAGGGCCTGCCAGTGATCCGAGTCCCAGACGAAGGCACTGATCAGTCCATCCTGCCGGGTGAGCCGCAGGTAGCCGCTTTGCAGTCGTCCGCTGTGGTTGTAGTTGTAGTTGGGGCCGCCGGGCTCCGCAAAGGTGTGCCAGGACCAGTTGCTGCTGTCGTGAATGGTGTGGGTGAGACGGGCCGTCGGCTGGTCGGTCGCCCAGTCGTAGTCCGCTCCAGCCAGCAAGAGTGCCAGCTTGGCCTGATAGCCGGTGTTCAGGAGCGCATGATCGCGGTACTCGACGATCACGTCCAGATTGCCGGACAGCGCGGCAAGGCTCAGCAGACCGGCGTCGCGCTGCACCCCGTCTTGCGGATCGGCGATCTCCAGGCCGCCGGCGGCCAGGGCCGTGGCCGGGATATTGAAACGGGTGAATGCGGCCAGGTCCGCCACGCTGTCCAGATCGCGGTCGATGCGGTCCAGCCCGGCGCCGTAGGCACCCAGATGCTGCCCCAGGCTGCCGGCGCTCAAGGCCCAACTGTCGGTGCTCAGCCGGTAATCGGTGGTCAGGCGGGGGTCGGTCGGGTAGAGATTGGCGACCGCGAGACCGCCGCCCAAGGCCGCGCGAAACCCATGGATCGCCAGATGGCTCAGTTGCGTCTGGGCCACTGAAGCCGCGGTGGCATCCAGGCCGTAACGGCCGGTGGTCGGGTCGCCGACGAACACCGAGTCAAGCACGCGGTTGTCGAGGCTGGCCCCGGAATTCTGCGTGAACCAGATGCCGCGCCCGGCACCGATCGAGGAGTGTTGGCTGATGGTGTTGTGGCTGGCATTGGCCAGATAGATCGACATGCCGCCCGCGAATTGGGTCCCGGTGAAGAAGTCGAGGTTGCCCTCGAGCCGGTTGTCGAGTGCGCCGATCAGCGCGAAGTTCTGTTGGAGATTGTCGTACACACGGTTGCGGACAACCTGATTGCCGGCGCTCCAGCTCAGGCAGATGCCCTGCACCGAGCCGTGGACCTCGTTGTGCTCCACCAGATTGTCATCACCGGAGACCAGGATGCCGTAACGGGAGCGCAGTTGCGTGGGCGGCAGGTCCGCGTAAGCCTGATTGCCGACCACCTGGATGCGCGAGGAATAGCCGCCGATGCCGATGCCGGAACCTGAATTGGAATGGACGCTGTTGTTCGCCACCCAGGCGCCGCTGACATTGTGCAGCCAGAGGTCGGAGGCATTGTCATAGAGGTCGTTGCGCTCGATCCGGAAACCTTGGGGGTCACCCAGGGTGTAGAGCGCGAAGATGCCGTAGGCGCCGTTGCGGATCACGTTGTCGCGGATGATCAGCCGCGTCGGCGCCAGGGTGGCCAGCACCCGGCCGCTGCGGTCGATGCCGTCCAGGGTCAGCCCCTCGATGGTGACCCCATCGGCGGCGATGAAGATGGCCGCGCCATGGCTGGCCGCCTTGCCGCGGATGGTAGGCGCGGTACCCGGCGCGGCGCGCAGGGTCAGATCGTCCTTGAGGATCGAGAGGCTCTCGTTGTAGGTGCGCCCGTCGGCGATCTCCAGCACATCGCCCGGTTGGGCCGCCGCATAAGCCGCGGCAAGCGTCTGGTAAGGCGCATCGGCGCCGATGGTCAGGGTTGCGGCCTGGGCGGTCCCGCAAAACAGGGTCAGGGAAACGAGCCAAGACAGGGCTTGGCGATGCGCGTTGTTCAAGATGGCCGTCCCGGCTGAAGTGCCTTGGGGCTTGTTTGTGCTGTGTGGCGTCCCAATTCCTGGCAAACCTTAAGGCAGTATGGTGCGGCGGCCAGGCCTGAGTCGTGATTCAGGTCGCAAAATGAAAATAACCTGAAAACCCCAATCGTAGCAATTGAACGCGAAAGCAAGTGCTGGAGTTTCGTTTTGGCGGTCACCTCAACCATGCATATTGCGCGCCGGTCCAGCCTCGGACCTATTGGCTTCGGGCTCATCGTCATTGGTGACGAGGTGTTGAACGGCGCGCGCACCGATCAGCATCTGCGGACGTTCAAGACGCTGTTGGGCGAGCGCGGACACGCGCTGTCCTGGCATTGGCTGCTGCCGGATGACCCGGCGGTGCTGGAAGCGCATTTGCGCTGGTCCATGGCGCGGACCAACCCGGTGTTCGTCTGCGGCGGGATCGGCGCCACCCCGGATGATCACACCCGCGCCGGCGCCGCCGCGGCGGCCGGCGTGGCGTTGGTGCGCCACCCGGGCGCGCGGGACCTGATCGAAGCACGCTTTGGAGATGCGGCCTATCCACACCGCATCCTGATGGCCGATCTGCCCGCGGGCGCTGAGCTGATTCCCAATCCATTCAATCAGATCCCCGGATTCTCCGTGTCCGGACACTGGTTTCTGCCGGGGTTTCCGCAAATGGCCTGGCCCATGGCCGAATGGGTGCTGGAAACGCATTACGGGACCGCGGATCTGGTGCGCGAGTCGGCCGTGCAGGTGCTGGGTGTCCCGGAGAGCGCCTTGATCCCGCTGATGCGCGACCTGGGAGAGGCGTTCCCGCAGCTCAAGATGTTCAGCCTGCCCCATCTGGGCGCAGACGCCTGCATCCTGCTAGGCTTCCGAGGCCGGATCGACCTGGAGACCGCGATGGATACCCTGCGTGCCCGGCTCGTCAGCGAGTCCATGCGGTTTTGCGAAGTTTAACCCGCGTCCAGCGCGAAATGCGTGATTTTCATGGTGTGTTCGGCCTTGGGGATTTCACCAACCTCGGTGGAGACGCGGTTTAAAATTGATATTTTTTAAAACGTTAAACCGCGCCAGATCCAGCAATCGTTGCGTCTGCCGGGGCCGATCTCATCAAAAAACATCGCATACCGCGCTGGGCGCGGTTTAGTCGTCAACCAAAGGGTTTCTCCATGCTCGCATCCGTCCCTGCCCTGGATCACCTGGTTACGGTTGGTCTGATCGTCTTGAGCGTGCTCTCGCTGAACCTCGTCGTGCTCGCCGCCGCCCGATTGCTGGTCGGCGAACGGCGCGGCGTGCGCGCCCGACTGGACGGTGCCGACCTCCCTCAGGTCCTGGTGCAGGTGCCGCTCTACAACGAAGGAGCCCTGGTCCGGCGCATTCTGGGCGCGGTGGCTGCTTTCGACTGGCCGCGCGACCGCTTGCAGATTCAGGTCCTCGATGACAGCACCGACGGGTCTTGCGCCCTGAGTCGTCAGGCGGTCGCGGACCTGAAACGGCAAGGTTTCCGGATCGAGTTGCTGCATCGCACCCACCGCACCGCGTTCAAGGCGGGCGCCCTGGCCGCGGGTCTGAAGCGCTGTGCCGCACCTTATGTCGCCATCTTCGATGCGGATTTCATCCCGCCGCCGGATTTTCTGCGGCGCACCCTGGCGGTGTTGGAGGCGAACCCGGTCATGGCGTACGTCCAGGCCCGCTGGACCCACCTCAACGCGCCCGAGAATCTGTTGACCCGCATCCAGGCGCGGCTGTTGGATGCCCATTTTCGGGTCGAGCAGGAGGCGCGCTGGCGGCTCGGTCTGTTCCTGCCGTTCAACGGCACCTGCGGGGTGTGGCGGCGGGCCGCCATCGACGATGCCGGTGGCTGGCAGGGCGACACCCTGACCGAGGATTTGGATCTCAGCGTGCGTGCGCGGCTGCGCGGGTGGCGGTCGGCCTTCCTGATCGATGTGACCGTCCCCGGCGCCCTGCCGGCCTCCGCGCCGGCCTGGCGGGCGCAGCAGTTTCGCTGGACCAAAGGATTCGTGCAGTGCGCGCTCAAGCTGACGCCCCGCGTCTGGCGCAGCAGTGCCTTGTCATTCCGGCATAAGCTCATGCTGACCCTGGAGATGGGTCAACCCCTGGCCTATCTCATCGGCGCCTCCTGCACCCTGCTGGGACTCCCCTATATCGCGGGCGCGGTGGTGGCCGGACCGGCACTCGCCGCGGCGGCGGTGTGGGCCTCCCTGGTCGGCATCCTCGGGACTGTCGGATTTCTGTTGCTGGGAACCACCCGTGAGAATCGCTCGGGTGCGCCCCTGGAGATTGTCGCCGCCCTGTTCCTGTCGACCGGGCTCTTGATCTCAAACTCCCGGGCCGGGCTGGAAGCCCTGGTGGGATATCGCAGCGAGTTCGTGCGTACGCCCAAATCCGCCGTCCCCGGCGTGGCGGCGGCCAAACGCCGACGCTATGGCGTGAGCGAGGCCGCGGCCGGCCTCGGCCTGCTCGGCTTTGCCCTGATGGAACAGCCCGCGGCGGCCCTCTATCTCACACTCGTGATCGGCGGTCTCATCGCCGTCGGGGTCATGCAGCTCCTCGACGGCCGGGATTTGCCGAAGTTGGCGCGGTTGCGGCCGTGATGCCGGCCTTGATCACCATCCCGCCACCGACCTGAGAGACTGTAGGTCGCCCGTCAGCGTGACCGGGCGACATCGCGGACCCCTGGCCGTCGGGCGACCTAATCGCGGCGGGACGCCGCTAATATTTTCAAGTTGTATATTGTGCATTTCTTATATTGTAGTCAAATCAAGAGAAAGAAACTTCAGTCGTATTGACAAAGCTATGGAATACAAATCGCTTCTGCAATCATCACTCGTCAAACCCGACCTGCGAGGTCACGCCAGCACCTGGAGCGGTCATATTCCTTTTGCGATCTGGCTTGTTCAATTACTCAAGCCCAGCGTAATAGTTGAGCTCGGCACCCATCGGGGTCAGTCGTATTTCAATTTTTGCCGGGCGGTAACGGCTAATGACTTGGAAACAAAGTGCTATGCGGTAGATACCTGGGAAGGTGATGACGACGCCGGAAGTAATGGAAAAGATGTCTTTGTTGACGTGCAACAACACAACCAGCAAATATATAGCCATATCTCGAGCTTGTTGCGCATGACATTCGACCAGGCAGCGCGCTGCTTCTCCGACAAGTCTATCGACCTGTTGCACCTCGCCGGCCGCCAAGACTACGAGGCGATCAAGCATGACTTCGAGACCTGGCTCCCCAAGCTGACGCCTTCTGCTGTCGTCCTATTTCATAATACGAACGTAACAGAGCGGGGCTTTGGGACTTGGCGATTCTGGGGGGATCTCGCTCGGCTGTATCCACTGAGCCTCGAATTTGTCCACTCCCACGGCCTTGGCGTATTACAACTCACCGCCGGCGAAAATAATTTTCATTTAGACTGGCTCGACCCGGAGTCATCCGAAAAGAGTATGCTGATCAAATATTTCGAGGCCAGAGGTGCGGAGGTCGTGCAGCAGTGTGGCAGTAATGAGCTGCAGGAGGCGGTCCTGCCGCACCAACAGGAGTTGAGCGAACCCGACGGTCAACTGGCAGCGATCAAGCGGCAGTTGGCCGAGCGCAACTCACAGATCGCCGCCCTAGATCAGACCTTGTTCAACTACGACGCCCAGATCGTCGGGCTCAAACAAAAGGTGGCCGAACTGACGCAGGAGACAAGCGAATCGCAGACTGCGATCAACGCTCTTCTTGCATCGACCTCTTGGCGTATTACCGCGCCATTGCGGGCGCTGTGGTTGAGTCGTAATCGCCTCGAATTTCGACAGACGCCAAGGACGCCAGGGACGCCCGGACCGGAAAATACGGTGGCTCCCGTTACTGGCGCCTCTGATCGCGCGTTTGACGCCGAATTCTATCTACGTGCATACCCGGACGTCGCTGTCAGCGGTATTGACGCTCATCAACACTATATCACTCGGGGTGAGCGTGAGGGAAGGCTCGGGACCCCCCCGGTTCCGGTGATTCACGGAGAGCTCTGTCACCTCGATGCGGCTAAATCAACAGTACTCGTTATCAGTCACGAAGCGTCGCGGACCGGTGCGCCGATCCTTGCACTGCATATTGCCCATCAACTGCGAAAAAAATACAATGTCATCGCTCTTGTTCTCGGGTCCGGCGAGCTGATAGCTGATTACCGGAAACAGTGCGATATCGTCATCGGGCCACTCGAAGAGCCATACAATCCGGTGATTACTGGTGGTGTGTTGGCGAAACTGATTCCTGAGATCAAACCAACGTTTGCGATTGTCAACAGTATCGAATCGCGTGTCGTGCTGCCCATCTTGGCACGGCTGTTTGTACCAACCCTATGTCTTATTCATGAGTTCGCATCCTATACCAGACCGCTAAACGCTGTTTCTGATGTCGTCTTTTGGGCGAGCGAAGTGGTGTTCTCTGCGGCGATCGTCAGGGCGAATGCGCAAGAGGTATGTCAGGCTCTTGGAGAGCGCCATCCGGTGATCTTGCGACAAGGTCGAACGATCCCCCCGCGACCCGATCGGTCGCCGTTGGAGTATGATTGGGAGGCCCGCCGGATCAGCCGGCTGATGCGCCCGTCTTCGCTGCCGGAGAACACGGTCGTCGTCCTTGGCATGGGCTTCGTTCATATACGTAAGGGGGTAGATTTTTTTATTGCGTGCGCGGCTCGGGTGGCAGCGCTTCATCCGCATTGCCCGTTCCGGTTCGTTTGGGTTGGCCATGGCTTCGACCCCGAGAAGGATGTCGCTTATTCGGTCTATCTCCGGGATCAACTGAGCCGGGCGGGGCTCGACGGACTGATGGTTTTTGCGGGCGAAACGATGCGCGTTGATGTGGTATATGAGTTGGCGGATATATTCCTCCTGAGCTCCCGCCTGGATCCACTACCCAACGTTGCCATCGATGCGGCTTACTATCAACTGCCGATTGTTTGCTTCGACCGTACCACTGGGATTGCCGATCTGCTGACCGAGAACGGCTTCGCTGCGACCTGTGTGGCTCCTTATCTGGATATCGAAGAGGCGGCGCGGCGGCTTGTTGATTTAATCGACAGCCCCGCACTGCGGCTGGAGGTTGGCCGCGGACTCAAAGTACTCGGAGCAGAGCTATTCGACATGGAGACCTATGTTGAGCGCCTTGATCAAATCGCTTGTGACTGCGCGGCGAGGCAGTCCATGGAGCAGAAGGATTGCATCCTGATAGAGAGTGCAGAGGTTCTGCGGGTTGATTTCTTTCTCGAACCCAAGTCTTGCGCGACGCCAATGGCCGAGGTCATCCGTACCTTTGTGCGATCATGGGCGAGCGGGTGCAAGCGGCGCAAGCCGTTCCCTGGTTTTCATCCAGGCATTTACCTCGACCAGCACGGCATCGCTGGCGAAGCCAGAAATCCGCTTGCCGATTTTATTGCCGCCGGCAGACCAACCGGTCCTTGGCTTTGTCCGGTGATCGAGCCATCCTCACCCGTTGCTGTTACGACACAACGATTGCGGGTGGCGCTGCACATCCATGCGTACTATACCGATCTTGTCCCAGACATCCTGCGTCGACTCGAGGGGCAGGATCTCGACTTAGACCTTTTGATCAGCGCTTCATCGCAAACCGCCGCGGACGATATCCGATCCTTGTTGAGTCAATTCGGAAGGAATGTCGTTGACATTCGGATTACGCCAAACCGAGGCCGCGATATCGGTCCTCTGGTGACCGAGTTTGGTTCCTTGATTCTCTCCCGGTATGACCTGATCGGCCACCTTCACACCAAGAAGACACCTGACCTGAAAGACCCTGAATTTAGCCGGCTCTGGTCGGAATTCCTGCTTGAGAATCTCCTCGGTGGACAGTATCCGATGGCAGCGAAGATCATTTCCGCGATGACGGCAGATGAATCGCTCGGGCTGGTCTTCCCTGATGATCCGAACCTCTGTGGCTGGACTGACAATCGGACGATCGCCGCCGAGTTGGCAAAGCGTCTGGATATCGATGAATTACCGGAGCGCTATTTCTGGTTCCCGATCGGCACCATGTTCTGGGCACGCACGCAGGCGCTCCTACCCTTGCTGACGCAGCCTTGGGGCTGGGACGACTACCCGGAGGAGCCGCTCCCTTACGACGGTACGATATTGCATGCGACCGAGCGCTTGCTGCCGCTCGTAGCCAACAAGATGGGATATCGAATAGCACTGACCAATGTCCCTGGTGTATCGAGGTAGCTAAGCCAGAAGACCCGTCCGCCGGCACTGATCATCGTTCCGGCCACCAAGTCGCTTGTAGGATGCGGTTCGTTCCTCACCGAATCCTACTGTCTGGGTGATCGCTGTGGCCGGCACGGCGTCTGAGACTAAGGCTACGGCCCTCAGATCATGGCGGAGTAGCGGCAGCGCTTTGTTTCCGGCAAGCCGGCCAGGGGTTCAATCGCCTTCGAACTCGCACAACGCAAACACTTTCTGCCCATGCTTTTCGAGCCGCTGGCGGCCGCCCAGATCGGGCAGGTCGATGACGAAGCAGCATTCGACGATCTTGCCGCCCATGCTCTCGATCAACTTGCAGGCCGCCGTGGCGGTGCCGCCGGTGGCGATCAGGTCATCGACCAGCAGCACCCGCTCGCCTTGGGACACGGAGTCGACATGCATCTCGATGCGATCGGTGCCGTATTCCAGGTCGTAATCGTGGCCGACGGTTTCCGCCGGCAGCTTGCCCTTCTTGCGAATCGGCACGAAGCCGACACCCAGTTGGTACGCCAGTGCCGCGCCGATGATGAAGCCGCGCGCCTCGATGCCGGCCACCCGGTCGATCTTCTCCGCGGTGTAGCGATTGACCAGCTCATTGATGGTGATGCGAAAGCCGACCGGGTCTTTGAGCAAGGTCGTGATGTCACGGAACATCACGCCCGGCTTGGGATAATGGGGAACGGTGCGAATGCGCGACTTGATGGGCATGGATCTTTTCCGAAAGACAGTTAGCGGGGATTCAGCACGCGGCCGGCCACCGCATCCAGGTGCCGGACGACCTCGGGATCGCGCGCCTCGGGCGGTGTGATCAGGGCATGTTCAAGCGCGCGGCGGCAACTGCAGGCGGCGGCGTCGGCATCGCCGTGCAGGCGCGGCGCGACCTGCTTCACCAGGCCGCGGGCATTGTCGGCATTGGCCAGCAGCACTTTGACGATGGCATCGACAGTGACGTCGTCGTGGTTCGGATGCCAGCAATCGAAATCGGTGACCATGGCTACTGTGGCGTAGCAGAGTTCGGCCTCCCGTGCCAGTTTGGCCTCGGGCATGTTGGTCATGCCGATGACGTCGCAGTTCCAACTGCGGTAGAGCTCGGACTCGGCCAGACTGGAGAACTGGGGCCCTTCCATCACCAAATAGGTGCCGCCGCGCGCCACCTCGATGCCGGACTCGCGCGCCGCCGCCTCGAGATGGTCGCCCAGTCGGTGACACACCGGGTGCGCCATCGAGACATGGGCCACCAGACCGGTGCCGAAAAAGCTCTTGACGCGGTCGAAGGTGCGATCGATGAACTGATCGACGATGACGAACATGCCGGGCCGCAGATGCTCGCGCAACGAACCCACGGCGCTGACCGAGATCACGTCGGTGGCCCCGGCGCGCTTGAGGGCGTCGATGTTGGCGCGGAAGTTGATGTCGGACGGCGGAATCCGGTGTCCGCGGCCATGGCGCGGCAGAAATACCATGGGCTGCCCGTGCAGTTCGCCGCACAGCAATGCGTCGGAGGGTGCGCCGAAGGGCGAGTCGATGCGCTCCCAGCGTTTGTTGGTCAGCCCTTCGATGTCATAGACACCGCTGCCGCCGATGATCCCGAGCACCGAGGCGCTACCGTTGCCTGCCATTCAAATTCCTCCGAAACGTGGTTGCCAGCAGGCCGCAGAGGGTACACCATTTAACTGAACCTGGTCATCAGCGGGCGCGTCGCCGGCAGTTCCAAATTTGGGTGGCCGCCGTAGGCAGCTTGTCGGCGGCGAGGCTGAGGGTGGATGCGCTGCGCTTATCCACCCTACGAAACCGACGCCGCTGTAGGGTGGATAAGGCGCGCCGCTCGGTGTCGGGGACCTGGCACGGCGGTCGCGCGCGCCGCATCCACCAGGGGTCGCACGATGCCGCCCGAACTTGGAATCGCCGACGCGTCGCGGCGCTCATGATGGCGTTGGGGGGCTCCAGGTCGCCCCAACGGCTTCGCGGCATTGGAACCCGGTCTGTCAACGCCATCCAGGAGGAACCCCCGATGGGCGCATCCCCGACCAAACTGCTGATCGGTCGTGACCGCGAGTGCGATATCGCGCTGGCGCACGAGACCGTGAGCGGCCGTCATGCGGAACTGACCTTTCTGCCTGCCGGCAAACTCCTACTCACGGACTGCAAGAGCCGCAACGGCACCTTTCGACTGCTGCCGGGAGGCAGCGAGCAGCGCATCCACCAGCAACTGGTCTCGCCCATGGACCGGGTGCGGCTGGGCGAGGTGACGCTGACGGTCCGCGAGATCCTGGAGGCGGCGCGGCTCAAGTACCCGCGGATGCCCGAACCGCCCGCCCCCGTCCAGGAGGGGCCGCCGCCGGTGCAGGGACGCCACCTGGAGCGCTGCGACTGCGGCGCCGTCAAGACCATCGGCGCGCCCTGCCCGGAGTGCGGCCGATGAACCGGTTGTGGAACCAGCCGAACCGCCTCCTGATCCTGGGCCTGTCGCTCCTCGCGGGGGTGCTCTTCATCGGCCTGCTCAGTCTGCTGCTGCCCGCCGGCGGCCCCGCCGCGGTCGTCATCCTGGACCACAACGCTATCCTGGCGCCGAACTCGCCCTTCGTCTATCCGTTCACGGTGCAGAACCTGATGCATCTGCTGTTCTTCGTCGGCCTGGGCGAGGTCTACTGCCGCTGGCGCATCGCCGAGCGCGAGCAGGCGATGAACCGCGAGGGCCTGCTGCCGGAGGACTACCGCGTCATCCTTCAGGAGCACGACCTGCCCGCCATCCGCGCGCGGGTCGCCGACCGTTACGACGCGGAGCACGGCTTCCTGCCGAGCCTGATCGATCTGTGCATCCTGCAGTTCCGCGCCAGTCGCTCGGTCGATCAGACGGTGAGCGTCATGAACAGCAGCCTGGAGCTGATCGACCACCGGCTCGACCTGCGTTACGCCATGCTGCGCTACCTGGTGTGGGTCATCCCCACCATCGGTTTCATCGGCACCGTCATCGGCATCTCGCTCGCCATGAACCTGATCGACCCCGCGGCCGACGAGCAGCCCCTGGGCGAGATCGCCAAGGCGCTGGGCATCAGCTTCTACACCACCCTGGTGGCCCTGGTCGAGAGCGCCATCCTGGTGCTGCTGATGAACCTGGTCCAGGCACGGGAGGAATCCGCGCTGAACCGGGCCGGTCATTACACCCTCACCAACCTGATCAATCGTCTATATGCGGGCGGACGTTAGCCCCGTAGGGTGGACAAGCGCTAGCGCAGTCCACCGAATCCCGCTGAGGTAACGTCCAATGACCGTCGATCAAATCGAAGACGCCGTGACCCGGCTTCCGCCGAATGCGCTTGAGCAATTTGCCCAGTGGTTCGAAGAATATCTTTCTAATCAATTGGATAAACAGATCGAGGCAGATAGTTTAGCTGGCAAGTTTGATGCTGCCGCAAAGCGGGCTGACGACGATTTCCAAGCCGGACGCTGCACGCCCCTTTGAATCACTTGTGTGGGTGTGGATCGACCTCTACGGGGCCTATGACAAATTGATTTAGTCCCGTCGGGTTACGCTGCGCTCCGGACGAGAAGTGCCTCCCGTGGGAGCGGCGTCCCGCCGCGATGCGGTGCCGCGGTGACCTCGAACGCTGCGGCGATGCGCCAGGCCCCGTCGCGGCGGACGCCGCTCCCACAGGGTCGCTGTGTGTGATTTTCGCGAATCCGGGTGATATAGCATTCGGACGTGATAACCGGACGTAGGAGCGGGTTTCAAACCCGCCCCTACACCAAGGGTCTATCTGGATCAGGTACGAGGTCTATAATCCGCGGCGCGCGCCGCCACCGCCAGGATGCACCCGATGACCGAGCCCAACGCCGACCACCTCTGCCCCGGCTGCTTTGCCGAGAAGGGCGGCGCCAATCCCTGCCCGCACTGCGGCTACGACGAACAGGCCGAGCGGGCGCCGCTGCTGCTGCCCCATCGCACCCTGCTCAATGGGCAATTCCTGATAGGGCGGGTGCTCGGTAAGCCCGGCGGCTTCGGGATCACCTATCTGGCCTGGGATCTGGGCCTGCACCGGCGCGTCGCCATCAAGGAATACCTGCCGCGGGAGTTGGCCGGCCGGGGCACCGACCGTGCCACCATCGCGCCGCACTCGCGCGAAGACGCCGACGCCTTCCGCTACGGTCTGGAGCAGTTCCTGGCCGAGGCGCGCACCCTGGCGCGGCTCGACCACCCCAACATCGTGCGCGTCCATCAGGTCTTCGAGGCCAACGGCACCGCCTGTCTGGCGATGGAGTACTACGCTGGTCTGACGCTGGCGGACTATCTCGACCGCAAGGGCGGACGCCTGGCGGAGTCCGAGGCCCTGCTGTTGATGCAGCCCATCCTGGACGGCCTGCGCGCGGTCCACGCCAAGGGTTTCCTGCACCGCGACATCAAGCCCCAGAACATTTACCTGGCCCAGATGGACGGCGGCGGAGTGCGTCCCATCCTGCTCGACTTCGGCGCCGCCCGCCAGGCCATGGGCGAGCGCAGCCGCTCACTCTCGGTCCTCGTCTCCGAGGGCTACGCCCCCTTCGAGCAATACACCCGCAAGGGCAAGCAAGGCGCCTGGACCGATGTCTACGCGGCGGGTGCGGTGCTCTACCGCATGGTCACCGGCCAGACCCCGCCGCCGGCCAACGACCGCATGGCCGGCGACGACCTGGTCCCCGCCGGCGCCCGCGGGGTCTCCCAGGCACTGAGCGATACCCTCAACCGAGCCCTGGCGCTGCAACCCGAGAACCGCCCACTGGACGTGCCCGCCCTCCAGGCCGCCCTGTGGCCGCGCCAGACAGCGGAGCACGCGGCCACGCCGCCTCCACGCGCGAGCGCACCGGCCGCACCGCCCAAGGTCGCTGCCCGTCGTCCCGTGACCAGTCGACCCCAAGCCAAGCCCAAAGGCCCCCACCTCGCCGAGGCGGTCCTAGCCGGGGTCTTGCTCGTCATCGTCAGCGTCGGTGGCCTGTCACTCTGGGGCGACGGACAGCACCAGGCGGCTGACCCAGTGGATTCCATGACTCCTGAGGTGGATCAGCGCGGCGCAGTCCAGCAACCCCGCCAGCCCTTTGACCCCAAGTTCGAGCCCGAGATGGTCTCAATCCCCGCCGGCACCTTCCTGATGGGGTCCCCGGCCAGCGAGCCAGAAAGGGCAGACGACGAAGGCCCACAACACCAAGTCCAGGTCCCCGCCTTTGAACTCGGCAAGACCGAGGTCACCTTCGACCAATGGGATGCCTGTGTCACCGCCAACGGTTGTAAGCAACGGCCGGAGGATGCAGGGTGGGGCCGCGGCACCCGCCCGGTGATCGATGTGTCCTGGGATGACGCCCAAGCATACGTCGAATGGCTCAGCGTCCAAACCGGTACGGCCTATCGCCTGCCGAGCGAGGCCGAATGGGAATATGCGGCGCGGGCGGGGACCAAAACGCCGTTCAGTACCGGTCGCTGTATCAACACCGATCAAGCGAACTATGACGGCAGGTACGACTACAACGGCTGCGGCGCCAAGACCGGGGTTTCCCATGAGAAGACTCAGCCGGTCGGCAGCTACCCCGCCAATCGCTGGGGCCTCTACGACGTACACGGCAATGTCTGGGAATGGGTGCAGGACTGTTATCATGACAGTTACACCGGTGCACCGAAGGACGAATCGGAATGGCGGGATTCTTGCAAAGACAGTGGGTGGAGCGTGCTGCGCGGCGGTTCCTGGGACGACAGTCCCCAGTTCCTCCGTTCCGCCAACCGCAACGGGAACGGCACCGGCTACCGGGACTTCAACCTCGGTTTCCGCGTGGCTAGGACGCTGACCCCTTGATCCTTTGACTTGGCCGGACGCTGCATGCGCCCCGTCCGAAACGTTCTAGCTGAAGCCAACAGCCAAGGCTTCGTCGACGACTCCCCAAATGTACGGAACTGGGTTGCAAACCCCGTACTGCTCGGTTGCGCGGCCCAGGCCCAGTACCGATGGCCCTGTCGCGTGCCCCGCGCCTGCCCGACCTGCTGGCCGGGCCGCGGTCGGTGTAGGTCGGGCTTCAGCCCGGCAGCGGCGGTCGCGCTAGAGTCTACCCATCCAGCGTCGCGGGTGGCGCTTGGTGTGCATCACCGCGAGCACAGCGACTTGCTGACCCTCGATCTGGTATAGCCTTCGTACCTGATATCCAGACAGACGTTTGATGTAGGGGCGGGTTTGAAACCCGCCCCTACGTCCGGTTATTACGTCCGACGGCTATAGAAGACGCCGAAGGGGAACCGGCGGATCACCTCGGCGGTCACAGCCGCCGTCTGATGTCGGCGATCACCTCGTCAGCGGGTCGCCCGGGGTTGCGATCCAGCGCGTAGGCGTCGATCCGGCGGTCGAGTTCAGCCCGCTGCTCGCCCGTCAGGGGCAGGGCGTTCTGGTCCGCGGCGATGCTGTCCCACAGGTCTTCTACCAACTGGATTCGCTTGTCGATGGGCAGTTCGAGCAATGATGGGCTCATGACGATTTCTCCAGGCGGGTATTTGCGGCAGCGGTTGAAGACAGGATACATCGAGTCCAAGGCTTCAGCGTTGGCGTCCTCCTCCGAGGCTGAAGCCTTGGACTCCAGGGGTTGAGGCTGGCAGCGGCTGCTGTGGCCGGACGGGTCTGCAATTTGGGACATGGTCTCGTCTTGGGTGGCCGCCGCCAACAGCGTGTCGGCCGCGAGGCTGATGGTGGATGCGCTGCGCTTATCCACCCTACAAAACCGGCTCCGCTGTAGGGTGGATAAGGCGCGCCCTTTGGTGTCAGGGACCTGGGATGGCGGTCGCGCGCGCCGCATCCACCAGGGTTCGCGCGATGCCGCCGAAATTTCGGACTGCTGCCGCCGCCCCGCGAGCATCCGGCGACGACCGGACCAAGTTACAATCACCCGCGGACTCGAACCAGAGACGGCAAGAGCGACCGCTATCGTGGTCTGGTGCCCCTGGTGCTGCGCGACTGGGTCTGGCGTATCGAGCGTTTTGGGAGTCTGAAGCGTCAATGAGGAGACAGACAATCAGCATGGCAAGCACATTGACGCGGACGCTGATCCTGGTCCTGGCTGTCGGGTGGGGGAGCGTTCCGGCGGCGGATGTCCCGAGCGTCGCGGCTGAGCCCATCGCGCCCATGCCCGCGGCGCTGGGACCTCTGCTCATCGAGGCCCCGCCCCCGCGCGCGGGTCAGTCCTTGGACCTGACCATCCAGCCCGCCGCGCCCGCGCTCCCGGTCGAGGCCCCGGCCGCGCCTCCGACCGATCCGCTGCCGCCCGGCGCGGGGGACAGCGCGTTTGCCGCTGAGCCCGCCTCCGGACCGGGTTCGGCGGCTCTCCTCGACGCCTGCTGGACCCCGGAGCAGCTCAAGGGGCGCCCCGGCGAGCGCAAGATCCGGCAACAGCGGCCCGCGGACCACCACCCGCCGGAGCGGCTGACCCCGACGCATCCCGATCGCGCGCTGGGCCCCGAGTTCGCCCGGTCATTGCGCTCGGTCGCACCCTTCAACGGCGAGCAGTTGGTCGCCCTGACCTTCGATCTGTGCGAACAGGCCGACGAGGTCACCGGCTATGACGGTGAACTGGTGGATTTCCTGCGCGCTGAGCAGGTCAAGGCGACCTTCTACGCCGGGGGCAAATGGATGCGCTCGCATCCCGAGCGCACCCGGCAATTGATGGCGGACCCCCTGTTCGAACTCGGTAACCACGCCTGGACCCACGGCAATCTGCGCGTGCTCGGGGGCCGGGAACTGGAGGACCAGATTCAGTGGACCCAGGCCGAATATGAATTGCTGCGCGAGGACCTGCTCGGGCGTCCCTGCGCCCAGCCGTTCGCCGCCGAGGCGCACGACAGCATTCCTATTGTGCCGCGGACCTTGCGCTTTCCCTACGGGACCTGTAGCGCCGCCGCACTCGATGCGGTGTCCGCCGCCGGTCTCTATCCGGTGCAATGGAGCATCGTCACCGGCGACCCGGCGGCCGGCCAGTCCGCGGCGCAGATCGTCAAGGCTGTCCTGACGAGCCTCAAGCCGGGGGCCATCGTCATCGCCCACGGCAACGGCCGCGGCCGACACACCGCCGAGGCGCTCACGACGCTGATCCCCGCCATCCGCAAGCGCGGCTACCGGTTCGTCACCGTCAGCGAGCTGATCGCCGCCGGCACCCCGCATCTGGTCGATGAGTGTTACGAGGTCAAGCCGGGCGACAACCGGCGTTATGACAAGCTCTTCGGTAAGGGAACCGAGTAGGCCCATCGATTTCCGCGCGGCCGCTTCTTCGATTTGATCGACGGTCATTAGATTTGCCGTGAAAGTCGCGCAGCGACCCCGTGGGAGCGGCGTCCCGCCGCGATGGATGCCGCGGTCACCCCGAACGGTCGGGTTACGCGCCAGGCCCCATCGCGGCGGGACGCCGCTCCCACGGGGGACTTTCATCTCAAATGTGGAACGACTGGAGTATTCTCGTTCAACCTGCAACCCGGATCGGTGCCCGCATGGCGATCGACTTGGACCACTCCCGCGGCGGCGCCTCCCGCCGGCTGCGTCACGGCGCATGCGGCCTCTTCAGCCTGCTCGGTGCGCTCCTGTTCGTTGCCGCGGCGGCCGACGATGCCGTCAGCGAGCGGATGGACGCGGCCACCGTGCGCGTGCTCTGCATGGCGGCCGCGGGCGATCGGCTCGGCACCGGGTCGGGCTTCGTGGTGGGCAACGGCAGCCATGTCGTCACCAATTGGCACGTGGTGGCCTGTACCGCGGAGGGCGGCGCCGCGGCCGTGCTGTTGGCGGCCGACCGGGAGCACCTGATCCCGGCGCGGGTGTTGTCCCATGATGAACACCGCGACCTGGCCGTGCTCAAGACCGACCGGGGCCTGGGTCGCCCGGCCGTGCACTTTGCCCCGATCGCCAGTGTGCGCAAGCTCGACCGGGTGGTTGCCTACGGCTTCCCTGGCGCGGCGGATGATTCCAGCGGCGCCGATATGGCCGACCCCAGCGTGACCAGCGGTGTGGTGAGCCGCATCTACCCGCGGCCGGCCGCCCCGGAGTTGCCCCGGCTGATCCAGACCGATGCGGCCATCAACCCCGGCAACTCGGGCGGACCGCTGTACGATGCCTTCGGCCGGGTGATCGGGGTCAATACGCAAAAGGCGCTGACGGTAGTCGAGACGCGCGATGCGGCCGGCGCGCGCTCCGAGGGGCGGGTGCCGCTTGGCGAGGGCATCGGTTGGGCGGTGGCGAGTGACGAGGTCCTGCCGTTCCTGGAGCGCCTCGGGATTCCGTTCCAGGTGGAGCCTGACCGGGTGGGCGCGCTCGGTTCATTGTGGCACCGTGAACCCCTGGTGGCGGCGCTGCTCACGGGGCTCCTGGCCCTGTCGATGGCCGGGGTGATCCTGGCCGCTTCCCGGCGCGGTCGGGCGGCGGTGCGCGAGCGGGTGACCCGCGCCTTGGGTGGGCTGAGCCCCCGGCCAACCGCGTCGGCGACGCCCGCCGCCGCGCGCCGCACGCCGAGTCTGCGCGGCATCGCCGGACCCTACGCCGGCGCGACCCTGCCCATCGCCGGTGACGGCATCGCCATCGGCCGCGATCCGGCCCTGGCGCAACTGGTGATTCCGCCGACCTTTGTTCAGGTCAGCAAACGCCACGCCCTGGTTGGCTACGATGTGTCCCGCCGGGCCTTCACCTTAGAAGATTGCTGGTCTACCCAGGGCACCTTCGTCAATGGCGCCCCCGTGCCCGCGGGCCAGTGCGTGACCCTGAATCCCGGCGACCGTTTTCACCTGGCCACGCCCGCGGTGGCTTTCGAAGTCCTGCTGACATGAGCGCCTTGACCTTGCACACCGCGACCTTGAGCAGCGCCGGCGGGCGTGCCGACAACCAGGACGTCTGCGCCTGGCGCGACGGCTGCTGGGTGCTCGCGGATGGGCTGGGCGGCCATGCGGGCGGGGCGGTGGCCGCGCGCATCGCGGTGGATCACATTCTTGATGCACTGACCGGGGCGCCGCTGCCGACCGGCGCGGCCTTGACCCGGGCGATCACGGGCGCCCACCAGGCCATCCAGGACCAGCAGGCCAGCGACCCTCGGCTGGAGCGGATGCGCACGACCCTGGTGGTGCTTCTGAGCGACGGTGAACGTGCGCTCTGGGCCCATGTCGGCGACAGTCGGCTCTATCACTTTCGCGGCGGTCGCCTGTGCTTCCAGACCGCCGACCACAGTGTCCCCCAGGTGCTGGCGCGCGCCGGGGAGATTCGCCCGGACGAGATTCGCTTCCACGAGGACCGCAACCGGCTCCTGCGCACCCTGGGCAACGCGGACACCGTGCGTCCCACGGTGCTGGAGAGCCCGGTGGCCCTGGCGCGCGGCGATGTCTTTCTGCTCTGCACGGACGGCTTCTGGGAGTATGTCACCGAGCCCGAGATGGAGGTGACGCTGGCCAAGAGCGCGGACCCGGACACCTGGCTGCACACCCTGGCCGTCCGCCTGCTGGCGCGGGCCGAACCGGGCAACGACAACTACACGGCCGCCGCCGTGTTCGTGACCTGACCCGGACCAGGCCCGTAGGTTGGACAAGCCCGTAGGGTGGACAAGCGATAGCGCAGTCCACCACCCCCCGCGCCTTTGATGGTGGACTGCGCTACGCTTGTCCACCCTACGATTTCCAGATTCCACGTGGCCGCAGCCATGACCAAGGCCGCCTGACCAAGGAGCAGCACCGTGCGCCGCCGCAATCGCGAAATCAACATCTTCAACCTGTCGATGCTCGACGTGATCGCCGGGGCCATGGCCGCCTTTCTGATCATCATGATCGTGCTCATGCCCTATTACCGCAAAGAGCACATCGACTATCAGGCCATCGTTGCCGAGCTGCAGCGACAGCTCGCGCAGGCGCAACACCAGGCGCAGGCTGCCGCGGCGCGCACGGCCGCCGCCGAGGAGGCCGCCCGTGCGGCCGAGAGCGCCGCCGCGGACGCCGCGGAGCAGGTCCGTGCCGCTCAGGCCGCGGCAGCGGCGGCGAACGCCCAGGCGCAGCAACAGCGCGAGCGCGCCGAGGGCCTGGAGCGCCGGTTGGCCAAGACG
Organism: Lamprocystis purpurea DSM 4197; assembly: GCF_000379525.1. Taxonomy (GTDB): domain Bacteria; phylum Pseudomonadota; class Gammaproteobacteria; order Chromatiales; family Chromatiaceae; genus Thiodictyon; species Thiodictyon purpureum. The sequence goes on from NZ_KB902564.1 coordinate 130,575, forward strand.
TTCCTGGTGCTCTACGTGCGCTGGAACACGCGGGACGACATCGACCTGCACGTCATCGACCCGAGTGGCGCCGAGTTCAGCTTCCAGCGCAAGACCATCAGCGGTCGTCCGGGCGAACTGAGCGAGGACACCATCAACGGCCCCGGCAACGAAGTCTGGGAGATCCGCGACGCACCGCCCGGGGACTACCGGGTCTTGGTGCACCTCTATGCCGTGAAAGACAGCACCAAGCCGGTGTCGATCCAGGGCCGGGTCTTTCACCGTGACGATAGCCATGCCTTCAGCACCGTGCACCTGCGCACCCAAGGGGAGACCGTGCCGGTGGCGACCATCGTGGTGGATGCGCAGGGCGGCGTGTCGGTACGCTGAGTGCGGGCCGGCCGGGACACCAAGGACGCTGCGTGACCCTGTAGGGTGGACAAGCGATAGCGCAGTCCACCGAATCCAGCGGCCCCGCTGGTGGACTGCGCTGCGCTTGTTTACCCTATGCTCCTGAGCAGAAATTCCAAATTCGGGTGGCATGGCGCGACCCCTGGTGGATGCGGCGCGCGCGACCGCCGTGCCGGGTCCCTGGCATCGAGCGGCGCGCCTTATCCACCCTACAGTAGAGCCGGTTTTGTAGGGTGGATAAGCGCAGCGCATCCACCATCCGCCTCGCCGCCGACACGCTGCCGGCGGCGGCCACGCAAATTTGAGACTGCCGGGCAAAGGCGCCTTTCTTCCTCACCGCCGATTCCCTAGAATCCGCAAGAGCACCCGCGCGGCACCACGGAGCAACAGCATGGCCATGAAATCCTGCGGCAAAGGACATTTCTACGATGAGGGCACCCATTCCACCTGCCCCTACTGCGGCGTGTCGATCGAACTCGGGGAGACCGTAGGCCGGTTGGACCCGGCGCCCGTCGCCGAGGACTTCCCCAGAACCCGCGCCGCCGGCAGCCGCGCCACCCCGCGGGGTGACCCCGAGGAAACCGTCGGCATCTTCAAGAAGCGCCTCGGGATCGACCCGGTGGTCGGCTGGCTGGTCTGCATCGCGGGGCCCGACCAGGGTCGCGACTACCGCATTCACGGCGAACGCAACTTCATCGGCCGCGCCCCAGCCCTGAAGCATAACCCTGCCGCCAGCTGACATCGGGCGTCGTCGGCACCGGTCGGCGCTGGCGTTGGCCGTTGCGGAGTGGGTTTGACCTAACCAGGGGGGCAGCGGGACGCCCTGGCGGGTGCCGGGAGGGTGGTCGAATCAGTCCTCGCGCCGGTGTCACGGTCGCCAGGCAAGCGATTCCCGGCGCCGGTGGTTGCCGGCGAGCGGAATCCGACGCCGTGCCCGGCGGCGCTTATTCGAGCTGAAG
>NZ_KB902565.1 GCF_000379525.1 Lamprocystis purpurea DSM 4197
CGCTCGGCGGCCGTGACGCGGGGTCAGATCGCCGACATCCTCCAGGCGCGCGGCCAGCTCGACGAGGCCCTGCGCATCCGCACCGAGGAGCAACTTCCGGTCTACGAGCGCCTGGGCGACGTGCGCGGACTGCTGGTCTGTCGCGCCATGATCGCCTTGGCGTTGTTGTCCCGTGGCAGGGCGGATGAGCGTGCACAGGCGAACACCCTGCTGTGCCTCGCGCTGGCCGCCGCGCAGCGCCTGCGCCTATCGGAGGCCAGTCAGATTGAGCAGATCCTGCAACAGGTCGGGATGGACTGCGGCGGCCTGGCAGGCGCGGGGTCAGTGTCCTCGACCTGAACGGGGGCCTCGATTTCAACCACTGATGCCGCGCAGCAGCACGCCGGCGCCCGACCCTGGAGAGCGACACCGATGCAAGACCTAGAGCTGATTCTGAACGGAACCGATGCCGCAGGCGCCGCGCGCGATCTGGCCGCAGCGCTCGCCGATGCGGATCTCACGCTGACCACGCAGCCACTGGACGCCCACCGGGCGCAGCAGCACAAGGTGGTCGATCCGGTCGCCGTCGCCGCCTTGATGCTGTCGATCCCGAGTGCCGCGCTGGCCGCGTTCGATGTCGTGGACCGCATCGCCAAGCGACGGCGGGCCAAGACCCTGATCGAGACCGCCGGGCGCATTCGTCTTGAGCGCCGGGTCGAGGTCTTGACCATCACGACCGAGGGTCCCAGGCCGCTGGCGGATCTGGACCCGGACGGACTGTTGGAATTGGTGGAGCGGCCGTGAGCCGGTGGGCAGGCCGACGCCCGTAGCCGCTCAGCGCCCCTACGAGGTCGCTGAGGCACACTTCAAATCACTGGCCCGCGCTCAGATTACCGGCCACACGGTGGGCATGCCCAAGATCCTGTTCCATCGGGAGACCCTGGCGATTCTCGGCATCCACTGCTGCGGCGAACAAGCGGCGGAGATCGTCCATATCGGTCAGGCAATCATGTCGCAGCCGGGCGCCGCCAATAGCATCCGCTACTTTACCGAGCCCACTTTCAACTACCCGACCATGGCCGAAGCCTACCGTGTGGCCGCCCAGAACGGGCCGAACCGGCTGTTCTGATGCACTGCTGCCGGTGCGACTCTTCGGCACGAAAACTGACGGTAAGCCCGGCCCAGCGATCTCAGAATCCTCGCAGGCTGCGACATGATGTTCCCGGATTTTGAATGATGAGCCGGGCGTTTAAGGCGGTTTTGGCGGGATTTCCGCGTCTTTATACGCCCTCGCTGACGCCACTTCACATAAAAAGGATTATCGGCCAAGATGCATACAGCCATACTGGGCGTTGACCTGGCGGCCCCGTCTCTCGCCGACCCATCCCGGCCAGTCGGCTGAGCCGCGTGGGAGACTGCTCTAATGCCAACAGCGGCCAGCGATCCGCCTCACGCAGCTTAAGACACCCGCGATAGAGGGGCGATTTTCGCGGGTCACTTCAACTATTCACTCGTCCCAATCACGACCCTCGGTTCGCCTGCGGCGTGCCCATCAAACGGCGGACGCCCATTCCAACCCGAGCTTCGTGACAAACTCCCGCTCATCGGCCTCGATCGCTTTGCGCCGAGCGGTCAGCAAATCTGCCAGCCCCCCCTGCGCATCGCGCGCGATCCCAATCTTGGCGAGTAGCTCATCCTCTTCCGGCTTAGAGTCTTGCGCCGTTCGACTCCTGAGCGCCGTTCGATAGCTGTTAACGGAGTCCGTAGTCAAGATTACCCGATTCCACCAATCCGATCGCTTGCCGCTTGGCTGCAGGACACCGATGGCATCAGCACCGATAGCTAATTGTCTATGCGCGGTTCCCGACAGGTCGCCACCATCCTCGTGTCGAGCCATCGCCAAGGCCACGGCCTTTGAGCGAGCCGCCCGAAAATCGAAATTCAGCACCGGGCGCACGTTCTTGGTGAGATCGCGCTCCATTGCCTGGAAAGTACCGCCCTGAATCATCTCCCGGAGCGCCTTGAGACTGCGGTCGTAGATGGCCGAGTTGACGCCCGCAAAGGCCTCTCCATAGGTCGTCAGCCAGAGCCAGCGGCGTATCGCCTCGCGGACTCGCGGTTCCGATCGCTCGTCGAAGAAGTCAGAGCCCAGACATACGGCCAGCGTGATGAGCTGCCACGAATAGGGCAAGACTTCGGGGCCGGTTATGCCGCAAAGCTCCCCGACCAACCGAGCGGCATCCGCCATCGCCTGAAAGGCCCGCTGGATCAGCCCGTCCTGTTTCGCAAGCTGCTGTGATAGCTTATCGACCTCCATCTTGGCCGGATGCTGTTGGGCCAGGGCGGCGCACACCCGCAGCACGTCCATATCGGGCAGGTCTTGCCAGCCGATCGGCTCAAGCAGCTCGCTGCGATGCTGCTCGAAGAGCTCCTGAGGATCGAATCCGTTCCGGTAGGCGAGCGCGGCGACCATGTTGAAATCGGTCATCGGCGTGCCGCTGGAGTTGATGCGTTTGAAGCTCTCAGTCGCGTCCTCCAGGGAATCGACCGCCAGCACCGCCACCGGGATGTTGTACTCGCGCAGCCGGTCCCTCAGGGCATCGACCTCGGTCACCTGCGGCTCTGTGAGCTTGTCCCCCTGCTCCCGCACCCAGCGGTTGAGCGCGGTTCGGTTGAGGGCATGGCTTAAAGGGAGCTGGGTTGGCGTAGGGCTCTGGCCGGTCTTCAGCAGAACGAATCGGTCGCGGCTCTTGGGCGGCGTGTCGTTCTTTTCGCTTTTGGCTGGATTGAGCTCGAAGACCCACACCTCATTCTGGCTGGCCTCATCGGTGTCGTCCACCACCGACTCCATCTTGGCAAGCTGAAGGTCGTGGACCAGTCCCGGTCCGAGGATTTGAACCAAGGTGGATAGCCGCTGATGGCCGTCCAGCAGCAACCGTTGTCCGTCCCGGGAGGATGCCTTGCGAATCCTGAATCCGCCGATGATGTCTTTGGTCTTGATCGGACTATTGGTGGACCAGAGCAGGATGGTCCCGATCGGAAAGCCACGGTAGAGGCTGTCCAGCAAATCCCCACGCTGAGTTGGCACCCACTCGGTGCCTGAGCGTTGGAAGCGCGGTATCAGGATCTCGCCCCACAGTACCTCCGCAACAATTTGATGGAGGGGCGAGATATAGGGCTGTCGCTCATAGAAGGGCATGATCGGTCTCCGGTCACATGGCGGATGCGATCCGCTCCGCCAAACGGGTCATCTCGGGCCAGGCGCCGTCTTCTTCGAACCATTGGTCCGGCCAGTTCAGGTTCGCAGTCATGAACAAGTTCTTGAACAAGGGGAATTCTCCAAGTTTCGGCAAGGGGACGAAGTGCCGCCCATCGCCCTTTGCCGCGTGCGCATCGATGTCCGCCAAGAGGCGTTCCCGCTCGACAGGATCGGTGATTCGTTCTTTGACGATTGCCTGCAATGCCGGTATCGGCAGATAGTGCTCCTGGTCGCGTCGCTCCAGACGGTGCCAGTGTCCCGCCAGATCTGCCTTGTCGCAGGTGCGTCCCAGGTCGCCGGAGCCGGGGCCTGGGGTATCGAAACTATCGCCATCGTGGTCCCAAACGATGAAATGGACTAGCTGCCAAATTTCCGCTGGTAGTCCGAAGGCCAATTTTGCACGTTCATCGTTGCAGTGGAACTTGATCAAATCGGACATAACCGGGAGTCCGCCGCCGTTCTCGTAGCGCAGTTCGCCGCGACTCTCCCATTCCGCGAAACGCGCCCGCCATACCGGCGGAAGGATTCGGCGAATAAAGGCGGCATCGTGGATCTGGTGCTCGATCAGGATATACAGGGGAAGCGACAGGGCACGTACCGCGTCCTCCAGTGACACTCGGCAGCCCACATGCTCCGCTCCAGGGTCACGGTCACAGACCAGCAGCCGCTTGGCACCCCGGGTCACGGCGGTGACCGAGACAATTGCCAGCCGCTCCTCAATCAATTTGATCTCCGTATGCAGGCCGTCCGGCCAGGCCGCCGCCCATGCGTCGAAGTTGGGCGCGGTGCGCGCGTGCCAAGGCGCGGCGGGGCTCGTCGACACAATCAGGGTATGGCGTCGGCGGGCGGCGTTGCGCAGGAGCGCCAGTCGATCCAGGTCCCGGTGCGGACCCGCGAATAGTGCATCGTCCATCCAAACGATCACGGTGTCTCCTGGGGCTTCCAGCGCAGGTCCAGGATACGATGGGCGAGTTCCTGCTCTTTCTCGAACAAATCGGGGCGCCAATCGGTCAGGGCCGCGTCGGCGTCGATCCCGATGGCCGTGACGGTAGAGGCCCCGTCTGGTCCCTGGTCAACCCAGTGCAGCCCGATCTCCTCGGGCGTCAGACGCCCCTCCAGCACGGCGAGTTGCATGGCCCGGAGCACATAGACGGAATGGGTTTCCAAGACCACCGGGATACCAGCGCGGACGGTCTGCGCCAGACGGTCGAACAGTGCCACCTGCAAGGTCGGGTGCAGGTGCGCCTCGGGCTCCTCGACCGCGAGCATGGTCGGCGCCCCAGGGTCGCCGGTCTCCGCCCACAGGGCGCACAAGAGGATCGGCAGCAGGGCGCGAAGCCCCTCGCCAGCCAGATGCAGGGGTAGTGCTTCCCGGCCGAAGGCCCGGTGAACGATCTGGTGGCGGCCGGAGGGGTCGCTGCGCAGGCTGAGCTCGTCGCCGAGACCCTCCTGCGCGGCGAGCCAGTTGGATGCCCCTGCGAGTACGGCCGCTCCCGGCCCGGTCCGCAGGAGCGCGGGCAGGTCCCCGCCGTCTGGGCGGCAGCAGCGGACCGCACTGGTCTCGTTGCCACCCGTGAGACGATTCGCATCGAGCCACTGCATCCAAACAAGAGGTGCGAGGGCAGCGCGGACGGCATCCGCGATGTCTTTGGCATCCTTCGGCAAGCCTTCGGGGATCAAGCTGTCGAAGTGGAGAGGTTCGTTCCAATCCTGGCCTCGATAGCGGCCTTCGTAATTCCCCCGCATGCCGTTACCGGCCCGATCGACGATATCGGCCAACTCAACCTTAAACTTGTCCCCGCCGGGTCCTCGGATGAGGTGGAGCCGGTCGACCACGAGTCCGTTGTCCTCCTTGAACTGAATCTTGAACGTGGGATCTGCCGGCGACCCTGGCGCGACCAGCGTCACCCAGGGGGAAAGGTTCATCTCGCGCCCCAGGTGACCAAGCTCCTTGAAAGACGCCCCGCGTAGCGCCGGGCTCCGCAGATCCAGCGGGCCGGCGCCGGGCGCGAGGGAGTCGGCCAGCAGCGCGAGGAGCCGCACCAGGGTGCTCTTGCCCGCCTGATTGAACCCATACAACAGGGTCAGCGGCCGGATGTCGATGCTCGTCTCGTCACGAAACGAGCGGTACGCCTGAAGCTTGAGGGTGAACAACCGGTCAGCGATCGGGGCCATGGCAGCGGGAAAAGTGGGTCGTCGATGCCAATGTGTGGCGACAGTGCTTCATTCTACAGCAATGGATGCGACACTCGACCGCGCCTGATTTCCGATGCGGCACATTGGTCTATCGCTTGTATTCTCGGCAGACGGACCGCGGTGGCGTCGGCGGGGCCCAAACCAGCCTTACGCGAACGCAGCGTTATCGGCCATTGCGCCGCCGAGGGGCCGGCCGTCGTGCAGAGCACGAAGAATCGGCCAAGCGCATGTAGGCCCTGGGGCCTTGCCGGGCGGCGCGTCAGGACGCGGGCAACGTCGGCGTAGACAAGAGGGTGACCAGGACGATCATGGTATTTCATCGTCGAAATCGGCGGCGTGCGGCGAAGGCTCGACCGCCAAAACGGCTTTCAAATCCTCTACCGTGAAATCATCCAGGCGCAACACCTGCCGGTCGTGTGGTGTCGAGCGGTGCAGTTCTCCGCTCGACAAGGCGATCGGCAGAAACAGGGTGCGCGGGTGCGTCGGTGAAGGATCAAACCCATGAACCTCATAGAAGCGCCGCGCCGACTCGGACAGGGCATGGACCATGAGCGCCTTGACGCCCACCAGTTGCGCCACCGTGGTCGTGCGGAAAATGGCATCGCGCAGCAGTGCCTTGCCGATGCCGTGGCGCTGCCACGCAAGATGAATCGCCAAGCGCCCAAGCAGCATGACGGGAATCGGGTTCGGCATATTCCGCCGGATACGTCCGGGCGCCTGTTCGCTGCATATTGAACCGGTCGCCAGACTGTAGTAGCCGATGACATGGTCATCGTTACACACTACATAGGTACGCGACGCGCCGCGTCCTTCGTTGCGCAGGGCGTGGGTTTTCAGCCAGTGGTCGAGAGCCGGCTCGCCGCTCTCAAAGGTCGTCAGGTCATGCGTCGCCGCGAGGGGCGCTGGCGCCGTCCAAGTACCAACCGTTGGCAAGTCAGGTCTCCCAGGGCGCTTTGGTTGCCAACAAGGCGCGCAGTCGGGGATTGTCGGCGGGCGGTGCGTCCAGCAACGCCTGAAACTCCGCAAATGCCGCGGCGTCCAGCACGAACACGCGCTGGTCCAGCAACACGTCCTCGGCCTCACGGCAGGCCGTCTCCAACATGAAGTCCGAGCGGGTCTTGCCTAAAATCCGGGCCGCCTGGTCGATCAGGTCGCGCTGGTTGCGTTGGGCGCGAATGTTGATGTTGATGTCCCGGGTCTGGCCGCTGGTCTCCTGGGATTCGAGGGATGACATGAAGCGCTCCGTGGGGGGTTGGCTACTTGCACTAGGTTTAGCCCGATGTGCGTACGTTGTCAATACGTCTAATTTTGCCTCCTTATCCTTTATTTGTCCGTAGCGGCCCCCGGTGTCGCCGGCCACCGCCTCCGAGATCCTGAGCGAGTTGGAGAAGTTCGACTGGATCGCCATCCGCGGACAGGGGCCGAACAAGGAACGGCACCTGCGCGACCCACGCGCCCTGCTCGACGCCTGGGCTGCCCAAGTCGCGGGAAGCCGACCGGCGATCCTGCGACGCTACTTCCTGCCTGGCACGAAAGCCGAAGCGCTGGTAGACCGTGCTGCGCAGGCCTTTGAAGCCCGTGGAGTCAGCTATGCCATCAGCAACGAAGCCGCGGCACAGCGCTACGCTCCATTCCTCTCCAGTTTAGGACAGGTGCGATGCCGGGTGCTCGTGACGCCGGAAGTCAATGATGTACTGGCGGATCTCGGCGCGCGTGTCGTCAACGAAGGGGCCAACTTCGCCATTATCGACGTGAAGTCGCCGGGCGACCTGCTGTTCCGGGAGCGCGTCGGAAATGCCTGGCTCGCCAGCCCCATCCACGTCTATCTCGACCTGCTAAAAGGAGAAGGACGAGCCAAGGAAATGGCGGAACACCTGCGCAATGAAAGGATCGGCTGCTGATGGCGAAACCCGCAACCCTGGATGGTTGGGCTTCGAGCGCGCCATCAACGACAGGCAGCAGACGCTTTCCTGGTGAGTTAGCCAGTCCCTCGGCGTTTGGAAGCTGAAAACGCCATGAAAGTGCGTGTCGCGTAGCGATCCAGCCCGCTTCGATCAAGACCAAAGACGGCTACTTCGATTTTTATCCCAGCACCAACGAAGAACTCGTGGAGGAAGTTATCCGCAAGATTTTTGCAGATCAGCAATGTGGACTTCACGATCCGAACAATGCCGAGAGTTGGATTCGTTTCTCGGTTCAGATGATCCGCAAGGAGCTTCAAGCGCGTGGCAAGACCAGGAACCTGGACGAGATTAAACGTTCTATCGAGATCTTATCCAAGACGCACATTTCGCTCTTTCTGGGTGATACGGACGATCCCGTCTATTCCGCCCCGATCCTTTCAGACGTGACCCGCGTCACCCGCCAGAAGTATCTGACCGACACCTCGATTACCTGGGTTGTTCGCCTCCCGGCCCTCATCTCCAAGAGCGTGAATGATCTGACATACCGTCAATTCAACTATGGCGTCCTGATGTCCCTGTCCTCACAGATCGCCCGCTGGCTCCACAAGCGCCTCTCACACGTGAAGGCCGCCAACGCGCGGTTGAAGGACTCACGCTCAGCACTCTCGGGCTCTGCTGTGCATCATTTCTTGCCAAGTGGTAGGTAGAGACGGTAACAGGTGGTAGGTAGAAGCCGCAAACCTGATAGGTAGAAGCCGCAACAGGTGGTAGGGAGAAGCCGCAAAGGGCATTTTATGCACAGAGCGATCGAATTTTCGCGACCCAACAGGCTTGATATGTGGTAGGTAGACGCCGCAATAAGGCAAAAAAGTGGTAGGTGGAAGCCGCAATGGTGGTAGGTAGAACCCGCAATACTTGGATAAAGTGGTAGGCAGAAGCCGCAACAGTGGCCAAGGTGGTAGGAAGACGCCGCAATATAAATCATATATCTTTTTGTTTATCATGGTTTTTAAGTCATTTTTTGCCTCCTTATCCTTTCCTTTATTTATCCTTTAAACTCCTTTTTTATCCGTTAGGCCACGCCGCCTCCAGCAGGCCCCCTGGTCCCCACCAGCGCCAGGGGCGATGTCCAACTTTGCTCATCCTTGACAGCCGCCGAGTCGCGGCTTCGAACTTGCCCGATACAGAACGCAGCGGTTCATGCCCACGAATGTCAACCTGTCCCCCCAACTCGAAGAGCTCGTCAGGCAGAAAGTCGCGTCCGGTCTTTACACATCGGCCAGCGAGGTAGTGCGGGAAGCCTTGCGCCTGATGGACGAGCAAGACCGCCTGCGGGCCGTCAAGCTGGAACAACTGCGGCAAGACATCCAGGACGGGTTGGACAGTGGCCCCGCGACGCCTTGGTCTGCCGACGAGGCGAAGCAGGCCGGTCGCCAACGCCGGACCGAGCGACTGCGCGAGGGTTAAATGCCGATCATCGTCAAACGCCCGAAGGCCCTCGGCGACCTTCGGTTCGCCCCGCGCGGTCGGTGGCCACCGCGCCGGCCCCCAGCAGTGCACCTAACCGACCTTGCCGGATATCGTCCGTGAGTGCATGCTCGTGGGGTCGGCCGTGCCGGGAGTGAGTGAGACATAACAATGACCATTCGCGCGCTGTTCCAAGCGGTTAAGGTCGATACCGCGACCGCACCTTACGACACGATCCACCTCAAGGTGTACTACCCGGGGCAGATGTCCGGCAGCCATCAGGAACAGGACTTAGGTCTAGTTCCGGCCGACGCGTCACGGGCCCCGTTCCGGGTCGTCATTTTCTTCAACGGGATCAACTGCGGCCCCGAAGGCTACCATTGGCTGGCCGTCGCGTTGGCGCAGCGTGGGTATGTCGTGGTGACCTTTTCGTGGGTCGCCCAAGACATCCTCGGCATGACGATGCTCAGTCCTGGATTTCGCATGAGTTTGCCGACGCCCCATGCGGACGGACCGACGCCGACTGCCGCGGCGCTGCCCGCGTTGCTCGATGCGCTGAAGGGCCTGCAAGCGCACGGGGTCCTGGCCGGTCTTCTCGACCTGGAACAGGTGATCATCGGCGGTCATTCGGCCGGGGGCCGGATCGCGATCGAGAACGCCGATCCCCGGCTGTTCCCGCCGGTGGCGGCGTCCTTTGCCTATGCCGCCCATTCGGCTGCCTTCACCCGGCTGGGTTACGCTCCAGGCACCATCCAGCCGTTACCCGACAGTCTGCCCCTGCTGTTGATGGCCGGTATGCGGGACGGCGTCATCGCCCAGAGCAGCGATCGCTACGGCGTCGAGTGGGAAACCGCCACCCGCCCGGTGGAACGGACGTTTCAGGAGGCCATCGCAGGCGGTCGGGATGACAGCTATCTGCTGCTGATCGAGGGCGCTAACCACTTTGCGATCACCGACCCTCAGGATGTGACGACCGGCCGACCGTTCCGGGACTACGCGCCGACGCAGCCACTTGAGCAGATTCGCGAGTTGCTGGCCGAGGCGATCGGGTTGTTCATTGAGGCCCAGGTCGCTCGGCACCCGCCGGCGCGGGAGCGACTGCAATGTCTGGCCGGGCATCCGCTGGTGGCGTCCTTTGCATGCAAGTAAGCCACTCTTCGAGATTCGTGTCGCTCCGGGGCCTTGATCATAAACCCGGCCACCGCGCGATCGGCACGGTCGTCGGTCCGCACAGCGGACCCTACAGGTCACGGTGTTATAGCATTCGGACGTGATAACCGGACGTAGGGGCGGGTTTCAAACCCGCCCCTACACCAAGGGCCTGTCTGGATATCACGTACGAAGGCTATACCGTAGGGTCCGCTGTGCGGACCGTCCGCTGGTCGCGCTCATGCGGCGCGATCGGCCGCAAGCGATAGCGCGCGGTGCGATCACGTTCAGCGCCTCGGGGCCAGACCGCGCAGACGCTCCAGGCGCTGGATTCCGGACTTGAGCGCGGCGATGCCGGCCTTAAGGGTGCCGTCCGCCATGAGGTCGCCCTGTCGGATCGCTCACATCAGAATACCTGCAGCGTCTGCCAAGCCAATAACCTAGCGCCATACTAGGAAAATACCATTGACTAAAAGCAGGATTACTTGAGCCTCGATTTGCCGGACCCCATCCTCTCTGACGTCGGACAGTGAATACCAACCATCGGCCTTGAGGTGATTACCATGAGCGAAGCAACTCTCCGTTCCAAGACCAACGTGGCAATTTGGCTTGCCCTCTCCATCATGTTGGTCCCGCTCGTTCCCTATGCCTTGAAGGGCACCGGATTATAGCCGTCAGTCACACCGCAAGGAATTCAGGATAGGGCTCTGCCGGGCGCTGAGCCCTATTCTGTCATTGTATTGAATCCGTGCGGAAATCTTAGGTTGGTCAGATCCTATCGGGGAGACGGCTTCGGTCTGTTGCTAAAAAGCGACGCAAACACCCACTTGCCCCGTCTCACCAGTATCTATTCGTACGACTCTCCCATCTACGACACGTCCTTCGCTCCATGCATAGCGCTGCGCGCCAGGGTCGGGTGGACCGGCGGGTAACACAAGGGCAAAGCTGATTGGTTGATTCATAACAACCTTCTGGCGATCCGTCTCAAAATACGCGCCTGAACCACTGATGTTGCGCGTCATTGCGTCGCAGTCAGGCAGCAAGACCGGATAGCGCAACGCGTGGCGCGGGTCGCAACGACGATTGTCGATGGCAAGCAGGGTCTTGGAGGGAGTGGGTATCATTGCTTGGCTCTCTGGAATTCATCGGTTTGGTACGATAGGCCGGGTATCGTGGAATGGTCTGTTCGCTTGATGTCGTTCTAGAACCAAACGAGACGGCGGACGGGCCAGCTTGGGTCTTCAGTTTTCGGCGTCGCTGTGGCGGGCCGCAGTTCCGCGATGATCTGTAAGGCTAACCGCCTGGCCGTCCTCCCCATGGTCAAACGCATCTTGCGGGAGACGGGATCCTCGTCGATGTCTTCGTCAGCTTGAGCCGCGTCGATGATGGACAGCAGCGTACCTGCTTCATCAATCATGGCGGTCCGCCAACTGTCTTCGTTCCCGTTCATGTTCCAGCCGATGGCGTTCATTGAGTGTTGGGGTTCTCTTGGAGTAAAGTATTCGTGCGATTGACTTGTGGCCTTTCTTCCCGCAAGCAGCGCAGTGTGCTCGGGCGCCTCGATTTGATCTCCCGGCATTCGATCGTAATTTCACCCTTTGCGTACGAAATCTCGGTGCGGTGGCATACACTGCGCTCATGCTCTGACGAAGGCCTCATCGCCATGAAAAACCCCATGATCCACCAGGGTCACGGTCCCTTCCAGGCCGACCAGTTGCGTTCGGGCGATCCCTATGAACTCTCCAATGGTCATCCGATTCAGTGTCTGCCGACCGGAGGTCGCGGTTCCAAGGCCAATCTGATCGGCGGTCTCGTGCTCGGGACCGATCCCGATGTCGACTCCGCCGGCGTCGACACCGGCTACGCGCCTACACCGGGAACCTTGCGCGCGCCGGATGTCGCGGTCGGCAATGTGCCGGACCTGCCGGGCTGGGTCGCGGGCGCGCCGCCGTTGGCGCTGGAATATGCCGACACCGGCCAGGACGAAGACGATCTGGCGCTCAAGATCACTGAACTGCTGGCCGCCGGCACCCGCTTCGTGTGGGTGGTGCGGCTCACTGGGCCACGACGTGTCGAGGTCCATCAACCTGGTACGGCGATGCGCGTCTGCTATCCCGGCGACTGGCTTGAAGCCCCCGGCATTCTGCGTAACAAGCTGCTGGTCGAGTCGCTCTACGATCCGCAAGCGGCGGCAACGGCGGCGCTTCGCAACCTGCTGCAACGTCAGGGTTACCGTGATCTGGACGACGTGCGCGGCGAGGGCCGAACCGAGGGGGCAGTCGAGTCACTGCGCGGCGCCGTGCTCGATGTGCTCGACGGTCGCGGGATGATTGCCGACGCCGCCACGTGCGCGCGGCTCGAACGCTGCGTCGATCCTGAGCAACTGCGGCACTGGCTGCGCCGGGCCGCGACCCTCGACGACGTGGCGGATCTGTTCGAGGCGTGATCGGGGTCGCGGGCGGGACGCTGGAGCGTCAGTCGGCCCATCGCTTTACATAATCTTTATTATCGGCTATCACAACAGGCGATCGAGATGGACAAGCGCGGGCTTTTTTCACCAAGTCCCGCGCTGCCGCTGGTGGACTACTGAACCGGAGTGATCGTCGCCTTCTCAACCAACAGCGGATATTTGTAGCCTGAACCAAAATCTAGGTCTACGGCCAGGGTGCCGGTGACCGTGACCTGGTCGTTGACCTGCGCCTTGTCCTGGGTGGTGATGGTGATATCGTTCGAACCATCGGCGGCATCGCCCGATCCGTCCTGCAGGTGCACCCAATTGCGGTCCATGATCAGGTTGTTGACCTTCACCACTTTGCCGCGCAGGGTCACCTGCTGGCCGTTGAGTGCGGCCCGCTGCTGGTAGATATCGCTGATGGTCTTTGCGGGCGTATCTTCAGCGAGCACGGGCGTGATCAGCAGTGTGGACAGGAGCGTTGCCAGGGACAGGGTGCGGGTCATCATGGATCACCTCTTTGTGGAGATCAGGGAAACACAGCGGGTCAGGATGCCGTCAGGGCCGTGGGCGGCCCTTCCGGCGGGAAGTCTCGCATAGCGGGACCGCCAACGCGCGGGCACCTGCATTGCTGTCCGATTGGCGCCGGCCAGGTTGCCCGCAGTTGAACGGGCAGTGTCGAAAGGGTTTACAGATCGCAACAAGGGTGAGACCTGATGATCAAGCGATTGCGCCTTGTGCTCCGGTTGCCCGCGGTGATCCGGACGTGACGCCGTCGGACCCGACGCGCGCATCGATCACCGGGGTGATCCTGGCTGGCGGTCAGGGACGGCGGATGGGCGGGGTCGATAAGGGGCTGGCGCTCTATGCCGGCCGGCCGCTGATCGAATGGGTCATCACGGCCTTGCGCCCGCAGGTCGATTCCCTGCTGATCAATGCCAACCGCAACCTGGAGCGCTATGCGCGTTACGGTGTGCCGGTGATCGCCGATCTGGAGCCGGGCTTCCAGGGCCCTTTGGCCGGTATCCGCAGTGCCATGCGAGCGGCACGCACTCCATGGATCGTCACCCTGCCCTGCGACGGCCCCTACCCGGCGCCCGATCTGGTCGAGCGGCTGGTGCTGGCCGTGAGTGCCGGGGACGCCGAGTTGGCGGTGGCCAGCGACGGGGTGCGCAAGCAGCCGGTGTATGCGCTGCTGCCGGTGTGCCTCGCCGCCAGTCTGGATGACTATCTGGCCGGCGGTGAGCGCAAAGTGGCGCTGTGGTATGAGCGCCATCGGGTGGCGGAGGCGGATCTCAGCGACCGGCCGGAGTCTTTTATCAACATCAACACGCTGGATGCTTCAATGTCCGCGGTCACTGTCCCCAGCCGCGCGATCGGAGTACCACAGCAGGTGCTCCAGCAGATCCGTGGTGCGGGTGACCGATGACTGGATGCCCTCCAGCAGGTCGGGGACGCGGGTGAGATCCGGTCCGTCGGTGATTTCCAGGGCGGCGAGCTGGGCGTTGCCGACGATGCCGGCGAGCAGTTCGCGACGGACCAGATCGGTCTCGGATTCCAGCGGCTTGGAGGCGAGCCGATGACGCTCCACCACGCCGGTCTGGAACCGGCGGCGGGCTTCCTCGGCGGTCTTGCGTTCGCTGATATCGGTGAAGAGAAAGACGAAGCCCAGGACTTGCTCAGGCGCGGACAGAACGGGGTCGGCGCGTACCATGAAGGGTTGGCGCTCGCCCTCGCTGGTGGTGAGTTCGACCTCGGCGCGCCAGGGTTGGTGGCGTTCCAGCAGGTCAAGAATGCGCTGATTGACTGCCGCGGGATCGCCGAACAGGGCCAGCAGTTCGCCCAGCGAATCCGGGCGGGTGCCGCCGGGTACCAGGCGATCGAAGGCGCCGTTGGTCAGGACGATGAGGCCCCGGGCGTCGGCGATGACCACGGGTTGTTCGGAGTGGCGGACCTTGCGGCTGATGTCCTCCAGTTGGTCGCGGGCGATCAGGACGCGCAGCGAGCGGAATTGCTGGATCACGTCGGCAACCGACTCCCCGATCAGGCGGGCGGTGGTCAGGTCGTCTGGAGTCCAGGGGTCGCTGGTGCCCTCCACCACTTGTTGCCAGCGGGCAAATGACCGACGCGGCGAGAGTTGGCCGGGGTCGTCACCCGCGTGCTCCGCGGTCTGGTAGGGGTTGCCGCCCCAGGTGACGGTGTGCAGGCGCTCGGGTCGCAGCCATACCAAATATTCGCCCCCGCCGCGCGAGAGCGGAACCGCGAGCAGGCCGCTGGCGACCGGAATGAGATCCGCCAGACCGGGGGCATCGCTGCCCAGCGAGGCGGTGGTAATCATCGGTGCGCGCGGCTGGGTGTCCAGCCAGGCCCTGAGTTTGCCGATCTGGTGGGTTCCAGGAACAGTGCCGGTCGTTACGACCTTGCCGTCGCACAGCAGGACGGCACCGCCGGCGGCGAGCGGCTGCAGCAGGGACTGGGGATTGTCGAACAGCGCGTGCTCCCAGTCACCGCGGCGGGTGATCGCCTCGATCATGCGCTGTTCCAGGCGCCGCACCGCGTGCTCGGTTTGGGCCTGGGTAAAGCCCTGCAAGGCCGCGATGCGCGTGGCGACCGCTTCCGCCAGCAACTCGCAGGCGATCCGGGTCTGGTACTGGATGGAGCGCGGCGCTTGATGGTGGCAGGAAATCAGTCCCCAGAGGCGTCCGCCCACCATCAGTGAGGTGACCAGGGTGGCGGCCACCCCCATGTTCTTGAGGTACTGGATATGGATGGGTGACAGGCTGCGCAGGTAGCACAGCGACATATCGAGTGGTTCGCCGGTCAGCGGCGAGTGCTCGGGAATGAGCGGGACCGGGCAATAGGCGACGTCCTCCAGGATGCGAATGCGGTTGCGCATGTAGAGACGGCGGGCGATCTGGGGAATATCGGTCGCCGGGTAGCGGTTACCGAGGAAGGGTTCGAGCCCCGACTCACGCGCCTCGGCGAAAACCTCGCCATGGCCGCGCTCGTCGAAGCGGTAGACCATCACCCGGTCATAACCGGCCAACGCTTTGAAGATACGGGCGGTCTCGTCGGACAGGACCTGCAGTGACGCGGCCGCGGAGACCCGGCGCAGGGCATTGCGGACTAGGGGCGTCAGGTCGAGTGCTGCGGGACCCGATGGGATGAGTTCGACAATGAGGCCGCCGCCCGGTGGGCGATGCAGCAGGCCGTCGAAGTCCGTCTCGGTCGCGGCGATTCGGCACCGCACGGCCGCCGGGAACTCCGTCAGTTGCTCCATGGTGCGGGTGCGTACCCGTTCAGCGAGATTGCCGCCCAGACCGTCCAGCGTCTCGCCCAGCAGGAGGTCCGCGCGGCCGAGGAGCCGGCCGGCGTCGGCACTCTGCTGCACGATGGTCAGATCCGGTTCACGCACCAGCAGGAATGCGCCGCAGGGACGAATGGAACCCGCAAGATGGATCTGCTCCAGTTCGCAGTTGGAGAGGTCGGCTTGGCCGAAGTCCGGAACCTGGGCAGAGGTCAACATCACTTGAGTGGACCGCTTCGCTTCATCATGCAGCGTCATCCTGTCCGGGCGGGGGCGCCATGCCTGGTACCGCAAGGCGTGTGTCGCGGCTGTCGGGCAATCCGGCGCCGCGGCGGGAACGGCGTTGCCGCGCCGCTAGGCCGCGGATAACTGGTCTGGTCGGCCAGGTAGTCTGGCGTCCTCCTCCAGACCATAGCGGCCCAATTTGACGTAGAGGCTTTGGCGGCTCAGACCGAGCAACTCGGCGGCGGCGGTACGGTTGCCGCCGGTTTGGTCCAAGGCCGCCTCGATATAACGCTGCTCCACCACGGCGATGGTGTCATCGACCAGCTTGCGCAGGGTGGTCTTGCCGATCTGCCGGGTCAGTGACTCCATCAGCCCGTTGATGCCCTTGCCCGGGGTCGCGGTCGACAGGCGCGGGCTCACGTCGCGGATGAAAACGCCGATGGTTCCGCCCTGCTTGCCGCCGTTGCGTCCGCCCTGGCCGGAGGCCGAGACCTCGGCCTCGACCTCGCGGCCCAGTTCAGCCCGCAGCACGGTCGAGAAGAGTCGCACCGCTCCCAAGCGCAGCACATTGGCCAGCAATACCGTCAGGTCCGCACCGGGGCGGCCCAGCCAGCGGCCCAGCGGCTCTCCCAACACCGCGGATTCGGAGCCGATCTGTACCAGGTCAAGGAAGGCCCGATTGGCGCGCAGGATGGCGCCCTGGTGGTCGATGACCACGAAACCGTCAGGCCCGCCTTCGATCAGGGCCTCGATGTGCATCGGGTCGGTGAGATCGACGATGGTCTGGGCCGCCGCCGAGGGGACCAACTGGACGAGCAAGACTTCTTCCTGATCCGCGGTAACCGATGAGGCGCGCACCAGCCAGGGGGTCTGGCCCTGACCCAGGCGCAGCAGCACACCGGGCGCCTTGCCGCGTTCGCGGATACGCCGGATCATGCCCTCGAAGAGGTCGCGCTCCTGCGGAATCAGGGTGTCAGGGAAGCGCGTGCTCAGCGTGCCCTTGACCTGCGGCATCGCGATTCCGAGGGCCTGTGCCGCTGACGGATTCAAGTCGATGATGGCGAGTGTGGACGCCCGCAGGACCAGCACCGCGTCGCGGGATGAATTGAACAGCAGGCGGTAGCGGGTCTCGACTTCGCGCAGCTTCCAGTAGTCGCGTTCCATGGCCTGTTGGGCTTCCACCAGACGGGACTGGAGTTCGGCCATGGCGCAGAGGTTCTTACCGATGGCCAGTAATCCCGGCGGCCCGCCCAAGCGAATGGTGGTGTACTCGATCGGGAGTTCGAGACCGCTCGGAAAGTGCTGATTGACGTTGCGGAAGGTGCTGACGCCGCTCTCTCCGGCATCCTCGATCATGTGCCGCAGATACTCGCCGTCGGATGCGCTCACGGTGTCTGCCCAGGGGCGTCCGATCCAGGCCGCGACGCTCTCCGCGGCGAACACGTTGGACAGGGTGACGTCGCGGATGATGCCCTCGGTGTCGAGGACCAACATCACGTCCGGTAGGGCTGGGTTCTCCGTGTGCATCATGCGTGATCTCGGATTGCTTCGTTGTCCGGTGTGTTAATCGCGTGGTCCGTGGAAGACGTCCTCCAGTGGCGACCTAGAGTCTGAGCGCGGTTATTCAATACTCAACATTACAGTAACACAGGATTTTTATCGCGCGACGAATGGCCGCGGAAAAATCGTGGGATGACCCGCGTTAACGGCGGCGGATCGGCCCGAATTGCGAGGAACGTCGCACATTTTAGTCCGAAGTTCCCGCCTGGAAAACGCGATATTCGACTGATATTTCTATATTTTTCGAAAAATTTTGGTGCAAATGCCTGGCTACATCTCGATCGCCTTGATCAGCGCCAGCGCCTCGCGTTGCTTGGCGTTTGGGGTCGTATCGATGGTAAAGGTGTTCTCACCGATGCCGGCGTTCTTACGTCGGCAGGTATTGCGGACGATGGTCCCCA
>NZ_KB902566.1 GCF_000379525.1 Lamprocystis purpurea DSM 4197
GGTCCGCTGCTGGGTGGCGAAATCGACGTGGACGAGCCCGAAGCGTTTGGCATAGCCGAGTGACCACTCGAAGTTGTCGAGCAATGACCAGGCGAAGTAGCCGCGCAGGTCGACGCCTTGTTCCAGCGCCAGGCGCGCGGCGGCGAGATGCTCGCACAAGTAGTCGACACGGTGCGGGTCCTGCACCAGTCCGGCGACCGGGTCGGGGTCGTCGAAGGCGGCGCCGTTCTCAGTAATGTAGATAGGCAGCAAGGGGCAGCGCTGTTTGAGCCACACCAGGGTCTCGGTGAGGCCCGCCGGGTAGACTTCCCAGTCCATGGCGGTACAGGGACGATCTTCGGGTGTGATCCGCCGGGCCTGTAGCGGCTGATCGGCAGGGTCATGGCAGACCAGGCCGCGCGAGTAGTAATTGACGCCCAGAAAGTCCAGGGGGGCCTGAATGCGCGCCAGATCCGCGTCGGGGAAGTCGGGCCAGTACGATCCGAAGATGTCGGCCAGCGCCATCGGATAGCGGCCGAACAGGATGGGGTCCAGGAACCAGCGGTTGATGAAGGCATGGCGGCGGACCGCGGCGGCCTGATCGGCCGCGGTGTCGCTGGCCGCGTGCTGGGGCTCCAGGTTGAGGCTGATGCCGATCTGATGGCAGCCCAGGGCACGATAGGCGGCAACCGCCTCGGCATGAGCACAGAGCTGGTGATGGGCGACCCACGGCGGTTCGACCAGACCACGACGGCCGGGGGCGTGGTCGCCGCTCAGATAGCCCAGAACGGTGCTGACCCAGGGCTCGTTCAGGGTCACCCAATATCCGACCCGNTCATCCAGGGCACGGAACAAGACCTGCGCATAGTCGGCGAACCACCGGGGACTGTCCGGGTTGCACCAGCCGCCGCGATCATCCAGCGCGGCCGGCAGGTCCCAATGATAGAGCGTAATCATCGGCTGGATACCGCGCTCCAGCAGGCCGTCCACCAGCCGCTGATAGAAATCCAGGCCCTTGCCGTTGACCCGTCCGGTACCCTCCGGCAAGACCCGGCCCCAGGCGATGCTGAAGCGGTAGGCGTCGAGGCCCAACTCGGCCAGCAAATCCAGGTCCGCGCGCCAGCGATTGTAATGGTCGCAGGCACGGTCGCCGGTCTCGCCGTTGACCACGGCGCCGGGGATTCGGGTGAAGCGCTGCCAGATACTCGGCCCAGCCCCATCGGCCAGGGGCGAACCCTCGATCTGATAGGCCGAGGTGGCGGCACCCCACAGGAAGCCGCGGGGAAAGGGATGATCGTTTGCCATCAGTGCCGCGGGCCTCCGGGTCGGTTGTCGTTGTCGTTGTCGAGATTATGATACCCGCGAGGGTCTTGATCATCGTTTCAGCCACAAGAAAACCGGAGGTCGAGGCTTTACCGTGAAAGTGCGTCGTCAGGCCATCCTTGCCTGGCGGCGTCGGGGCTGGAACAGTCAGGGCTGGAAGCCCTGACTACGCAGCCTCGCACGCCGGCAGTTGCGACAGTGGTCGAGACGACTTTCATGTTCCGGGGTGGCGCAGGCGCCATGGCCGTTAGCCGGCCGACATCGCGTCTGCGCGGCCCTGGTCCGGCTAAGGTGATATCCGGAACACTGGATACCACCCACCATCGGCTCGGATGTCGGTGCGACTGAAGTCGCACCTGCACTGACTGGTATCCGAATTGTCGGAAATCGCCTAAAACCTCATCCTCCGGTGCGCGAGGCCCGAGCACTGGCCGGAAGATGATCAAGGTCCTCAAGTCGAACCGCCTCTCCGATTACGATTACGACAACGACAACGACAACGACAACGACAACGATTGTGCCGTGTTTAACCCATTCCTGACTCGTTACCAAGCGGCGTTCCATTCCCATCGCCATCCGCATCCGTTTGCTCCTGCGCACTCCGGACCGAGACCCCGCAACAGGCATCGTCCAACCGGTTGGGGGTCGGCGCCATGATCCATTCACCGTGTTGATCAATGATGAGCAACTGGTCATACAGGGTGGTATCTTCATCCTGCTCACCCAGGGTGACATAGGTGATACCCCGCTCGCACAGTAGGCACAATAATTCATCCACCTGACACTCGCTGAGCGCCCGCGAGGGATGATCGAGAAAGACGAAGACGGGCTCGGCCAGCAGCACCCGGGCGAATGCGAGCAATTGTTGCTCGCCCAGCGACAGGAGGTCACTCCAATTCTGCTCACAATCCAAGCCCCCGGCACGCTGCACGGCCGCCACCAGATTGAGCCGACGCAGGGTGACCAGGATGCGCTCGTCCGAAAAGCGCCGCTCGCCCCCGCCGGGCAGCAGGACCTCGCGCAGCGTGCCCGGCGGCACATAGGGGCGCTCGGGCAGGAACAGGATATCGTCCGCCGCCGGCCGCGTGATCGTGCCCTCGCCCTGATCCCAAAGCCCCGCCGTCGCCCGGAACAAGGCGGAGCGCGCCGCTTCGTCGGTGACGCGAATCAAACACCGGGTCTTCATCGGGATCGAGGCCGTCAGATCCTTGATCAACAAGCGCCCGCTGCGGGGCGACTTGAGCGTCAGACGGTCGAACGCGATGAGCCCGCAGTCAGTGCAATAAGTGATGGTCGGGGAGGTCGGTTGCGCGGCGTGCTGCACGGCCTCGGCCAGGGCCTCCAGACGGGCGATAACGGCGGTGTAAGCCGAGATCTGCTGAAACTGGGTGACGATCAGCGAGAAGGCGCCGATCAGGTGTCCGAACGCCATGGCCGATTGGCTGATGACACCGAACTCCGCTTCGCCGTTGATGAATAAGGGCGCGACCAGCAAGACCGGGATGATCTGGATCAGATAGTTGTAACCGGTGGTGAAAAAGCCGAGGTTGCGATTGACATCGATGATGCGCCGAAAGTTCGCGGTCAATTGATCCAGCCGGTCATGCAGCCGATCCCGCAGCCGGTCTTCCTGACGCACCAGGGCGATGGACTCGGCATTCTCGCGGACATGCACGAGGCGCGCACGGAAGTTGGCTTCCCGGTCCAATTGATCATAATTGAGTTGAATCAGCGGGCGCCCGAGGTAGAAGGTGCAGACCGACCCCAGCGCGGCGTACAGGATCGTGACCCACAGCAGCAGCGGGCTGATGGACCACATGACCCCGGAGAACGCAATGACGGTGATGCTGGCGTTCAGAATCATCAAGACGAACGACAAGGTGGTGCCGGCGAGCGAGCGGATGTCCTCGGTGATGCGCTGATCCGGGTTCTTCAGATCGCCGTAGGCGTTCATTCGATAGTAGATATGGTCCTGCATGTACTTGTCGATCGAGCGCTCGGTCAGCCATTTGCGCCAGAGCAGACCGAGCCGCTCCTCGCAGTACCGGTAAAAGACCGCGGCCGTGGTCGCGACGGCGAACACCACCAAATAGAGCAAGGCATAATGGAAAAAGCGGCCCAGTTCCTTGGACTCGATCGACGTCATGAAGTCCCGACCGACATAGCTGTTGATGACGTTCAGTCCGTTGATGGCGAACAGGAAGGCGATCAACAAGCCGGCGAACAACGTCGCCTTCGGACCCACCGGCGACCGGCGCAGGGCTTTGAGCATGCCCCAGAAGCGGAGCCAGGTATTCTTACTGATCGGGACTCGGGTCGCTTTCATCGCTGGGTTCTTGTCATGAGAGGGCTGAGCGTGCGGCAGGAGCGGTCGCGTGGTCAGGGCAGCGCCGCTCGATTCCCCGACGGCGGACCGCGACAACGGTAAGCGATGACACCCGGAGCCCGCCAGTATAACCTTGAGCGATCGGCCGGCCGAAAGGGTCTTTACACTTTGGCGAATCCCCACCGCCAGGCGTAACACTCTGATAATAAAAGCATGAACGCCGCACCAGCCCGTGATCTTAACCAATCTTTACTTAGGAGTCGCCACGATGCAGGTCCGGGTTCTCGATGTTTTCACCGATCCTGCGCCTTGGTTGGCGGTCGCTTCGGGTGAGGCCCGACTCACCATCACCAAGGAGCCGGGGCCGCGCGGTCCCGCGTTGCGACTGGACTTCGATTTCCACGGCGGCGGCGGTTTCGTGGTCGCCCGCCGACCCCTCGACCTGACCCTGCCGACGGCCTATGCCCTGCGTTGCGACATCCGCGCCGCGGCCCCGGCCAACCGGTTCGAATTGAAGTTGGCCGACCCGGCCAACGTCAACGTCTGGCGTTACAGCGCGCCCCAGTTCGATTTCACCGCCGACTGGCGCACGCTGGAGATCCGCGGCCGGGAGTTCGATTACGCCTGGGGCCCGGCCGGCGGCGGCGCGCCGGGCGCCGTCGGCGCCATCGAGTTCGCCATCGTCGCCGGCCCAGGCGGCCGGGGCACGGTATGGCTGGCGGACCTGTGTCTGGTGGATCGCACCGTCCAGGTGCCGCCGCGCCTGAGTGCCTCCAGTCACCTGCCGGGACATCCGCCCGCTGCGGTCCTGGACGGCCGCCCCGAGACGCTCTGGCAAGCCGCGCCCGCCCCGACCGCGGCCTGGCTCGCCATCGATTTCGACGCGCCGCGTGAATACGGCGGACTGGTGCTGCGCTGGGCCCCGGAGGCACAGGGCTGCGCCTTCCAGGTGCTGGCCAGTGACGACGCGACCGACTGGAAAATTCTCTACGAGGCGACCCGCGCCGAGGGCACCGAGAGCTTCGTCTATTTGCCCCAAGGCGAGTCCCGGCACCTGCGCCTCAACCTGGAAGCCCCGGCGGGTCAGGCTCTGCCGGGGCTTGCGGCCATCGAGATCCTGCCCTACGACGCCTCGCGCACCCTGAGCGACTGGTTCCACACGGTGGCCGGGTGCTCGGCACGCGGGCGCTACCCGCGCTGGCTCTGCCGGGAACAGACCTACTGGACTCCGGTGAATATCCCGGAGGGCGGGGTCTGCGGACTGCTCAACGAGGACGGATTGCTGGAACTGGACCGCGGCAGTCTGTCGCTGGAGCCCTTTCTCCTGGTCGACGGCACCCTGATCACCTGGGCCGACTGCACCATCACCCAGTCATTGGAGCAGGGCGAACTGCCCATCCCCTCCGCGCACTGGCGCCGCGACGACCTGGCCCTGACGACCACCAGCTTCGCCATCGGCGACCCTGGGAAAGTGCTCCTCTGCGTGCGGTATCGGGTCGTGAACCACGGCAGGGATGACCGGTCCATCGCCCTCTTCGCCGCGGTCCGTCCCTTTCAGGTGACGCCGCCCTGGCAGGCGTTCGAGGGGCTCGGCGGACCCAGCCGGGTGCAGGATTTGGCCTGGCGTGACGGGGCCTTGTGGGTCAACGGCGGCAAAGCCCTGGTGCCGCTGCAGGCGCCGAGCGGCGTCGGTCTCGCCCCGTTCGATCAGGGGCCGATTACCGCCTACCTGGCGCGCGGACTGCTGCCGGACGCGCTTGAGATCACCGACGCTTTCGGCTCCGCCTCCGGCGCACTGCGCTTCGATCTGACCGTCAGCGCGGGCCGCCATGCCGATGTCTATCTGGTCTCACCCCTGGGCGAGGTCGTACCCGGCACGCTTACCGGGCGGGTGCCGGAGCGCCTGGACGGTGCGGCGGCGTTCAAGCACGCGGTCGATCAATGGTCACGAATGCTGGGACAGGTTCGTTTCGACCTGCCCGAACCGGCCCGGTCCGCGGCCCGTACCTGCAAGACAGCCATTGCCCATGTGTTGACCAATCGGGATGGTCCGGCCTTGCAGCCCGGACCGCGCCGCTACACCCGCTCCTGGATTCGCGACGGCGCCGTCATGGCCGCCGCCCTGCTGCGCTTCGGGTGTCCCGCGGACGCCGGCGCCTTCGTGCGCTGGTATGCGCCATTCCAGCGTGCGGACGGCAATGTGCCCTGCTGCGTCGACCGCAATGGGCCGGACTGGCTGCCGGAACACGACAGCCATGGCGAGTTGATCTTCGCGGTCGCCGATTATGTCCGCTTCACCGGCGACCGGGTGCTGCTGGACGAACTCTGGCCCAGGGTGCAGTTGGCGGTCCAGTATCTGGAGCAATTGCGCGCGACCCGCCTCACCGACCTCTACCGCGCACCCGAACACCGTGCCTGTTTCGGCCTCCTGCCCGAGTCGGTCAGCCACGAGGGCTACCTGGCCCAACCGGTCCATGCCTACTGGGACGACTTCTGGGCACTGCGCGGGTTCAAGGACGCCTCCTTCCTGGCCGAGACGCGCGGCGACCTGCGCGAGTCCGCCCGGCTCGCCGCCCTGGCCGACGACTTCCGCACCACCCTCATGGATTCGATCGAACTGACCATGACCACCCGCGGCATCGACTTCCTGCCCGGCTCGGTCGAATGGGCCGATCCGGACCCGACCGCGGTCGCCAATGCGCTGACCCTGATCGACGAGTTCCACGCCCTGCCGACTGCGGCCATGATCCGCACCTTCGAACTATTCATGACGCGCTTTCGCGCCATGCACAGCGGCGCGGTTCCCTGGACCAATTACACACCCTATGAGATCCGCATCATCGGCGCTCTGGTGCGGCTCGGCTGGCGGCGGGAGGCCCACGAACTGCTGGACTTCCACCTGGCCGAGCGCCGGCCGCCGGCCTGGAACCAGTGGCCCGAGATCGCCTGGCACGACCCGCGCGCGCCCGGCCATCAAGGCGACCTCCCCCACTCCTGGATCGGCGCCGAATACGCCTTGGTCTTCCGCGACCTGTTCGCCTACGAACGCGAGGCCGATCATTCGCTGGTGGTCGGTGCCGGCATCCCGGACCACTGGCTGGATGCCGGCGAGGTGGCGGTCACCGGCCTGCCGACCTGCTACGGCACGCTGGACCTGCGACTGTCGCGCACGCCCGACGGCGGCCTGACCCTGCTGCTGGGCGGCGACCTGCGCCTGCCGCCCGGCGGCATCCGTTTTGCCCCTCCGCTCGGCGAAGGCAGCAGCTATCAGGTCTCGGTCAACGGCCTAGCAGCCGACGCGCCCGAGCAGCACGAGGTGCTGGTGTCCGCGCTGCCCGCACGGGTGGTTCTGTACCCGCTGGGTTGAGCCTCGGAGAAGGGCGCCAGCGTCGGCAAGTCGAATCCGGTCCAGTGTCTGCAACCTTGGAACCTTGTGATCGTGCCTCTACCTCGCGCTGGTGCCTTGATCATCGTTCCGGCAGCAATTCCAAATTTGGGCGGCATCGCGCGATCCCTGGTGGATGCGGCGCGCGCGACCGCCGTGCCGGGCCCCTGACACCGAGCGGCGCGCCTTATCCACCCTACAGCGGAGCCGGTTTTGTAGGGTGGATAAGCGCAGCGCATCCACCATCAGCCTCGCGGCCGGCACGCTGTTGGCGGCGGCCACCCAAATTTGGAACTGCTGCCGGAACCGTGATCAAGGCCCGCGCTGGCCGTCGCTTCAATTGACTGGAAATGGGTATCCTTGCCGGAAACGTCCTAGCTGGAACACCTGATTCGGAGTCGGCTGCCTTGACCGACGCGGATAGCGACCGATTCCGATCACCCTGGGGCCAACCGTACACCAAAACCACATTGGCATGGATGATGGTGGGGTTTTTAATTCAAAACCGTCCGATACCTACGAACTCTTTGATTCACCTAAGGCTGCAGCAACCGCGCCTTGGAAAACCGACTCTTCGGGCTTGATACCCGTCCATGCCTCGAAGATTTGCATTGCCAGTTGAACCAGCATCTCCACGCCATCAACGATCGCGCAGCCTTTAGCCTGAACCATCTGCAAGAATGGAGTAATGCGGGGGTTGGTGATGACATCGACAACTGTTGTCGTGCCGGGAATACTGCTCCAGTTGAGCGGTACGGCCTCGAAGCCAGGCGCACAACCCAGATGAGTAGCGTTCATAAGTATCTGGGTACCCTCGGGAATCGCCACCTCGCCGACCCATTGCCGCCATTCGGCGGATACGCCTGAAGCTCGCTGAACCAGTTCGGCCACTTCCACCCCTTGGGACTCACGCCGTGTGATGATGGTCATGTGCGATACGCCTGCCCAGGCAAGCTCAACGGCCATGGCTCGCCCTGCGCCACCGGCGCCGAGCATTGCAATCCGCTTACCCTGTATCGGCGTTACTTTTTCGATGGCTTTGACGACCCCCTTACCGTCGTTGTTGTGTCCGACGAGACGACCATCCTCGATCGTCATATAGTTTGCGGCGCCGATCGCACGAACATCCTGATCGACTGCATCCAGGTGAGGAATAGCAGCCACTTTGTATGGGACGGTGATGCAGGCACCGGCGAACTGCAATGCCCTCACCCCTGCGATAGCCGCGGCGACCTCCTTTTCCGAAGTCACGTCGCATTTCCAGAACTGCCAGTGAAGGCCATAGTGGGCATAAACCGCATCAAACATCCGATCGATCGGATTCTCTGCAACCGGGTGACCGAGCATACAGGTCATCTGTTTTTGCGGGAGGAGCGCTGTTTCCGACATGAGTCTGTCTCCGTTATCAATTGGCATGGGTCAATCTCGATTCATTCGTGTGCGAGCGCAATGACCAACTTGCCGAAGTTCTTGCCCTGCAGCAGGCCGATGAAGGCCTCGGGTGCGTTCTCCAGGCCGAAGACGATGTCCTCGCGGACCTTGACCTTGCCTTGCTGCACCCACGCGCCCATGGCGTGGGCGAACTCGCCCCAGCGCGGCGCGTAGTCGTCGAACACGATGAAGCCCTGCATCTTGATGCGCTTGCGCAGCAGCGTGCCGACCAGCAGGCCCAGCCGGTCCGGACCCGCCGGCAGCGCGGTGTCGTTGTACGCGGCGATCAGTCCGCACACCGGGATACGCGCCTTGGCGTTGAGCAAGGGCAGCACCGCGTCGAACACGGCGCCGCCGACGTTCTCGAAGTACAGGTCGATGCCCTTTGGGCAGGCGGCCGCCAGGCGTCCGGGCAGATCCTCGGCACGGTGATCGACGCCGCAGTCGAAGCCCAGTTCGTCGACCACATAGCGGCATTTGTCCACGCCGCCCGCAATGCCCACCACGGTGCAGCCCTTGATCTTGGCGATCTGGCCGACCACCGAACCGACCGCGCCGCTGGCAGCGGCGACGACCACGGTTTCACCGGCGACCGGGCGGCCGATGTCCAGCAGGCCCATGTAGGCGGTGAAGCCCGGCATACCCAGCACGCCCAGCGCGCGTGAGGGGTGTGGGTCGGCGGACGCGATCGGCGTCAGTCCCTGGCCATCCGACAACGCATAGTCCTGCCAGCCGGTGTAGCCGAGCACCAGTTCACCGACCTTGAAATCGCGATGCCGGGAGACCTCGACGCGGGATACCGTGCCGCCGACCATCAGGTCGCTGATAGCCAAGGGCGGCGCGTACGACGGGGCATCGCTCATGCGGCCGCGCATGTAGGGGTCCAGCGACAAGTAGAGCGTGCGCAGCAGTACCTGACCGGGGTCGGGTTGCGGCACCGGACCGCTTTCCATACGGAAGTCTTCGGCGGTCGGCGCACCGACCGGGCGGGCATTCAGGACGATACGGCGATTGACGGTGGTGCTTTGCGACATGAGGCGGCCTTACTTCGACGGATTTGATGAAATCGATGGATCGGTCAATAGCGTCGGTACGGCGCTTGAGCAACGATAGGGGACGACGTCGCGGTGGTCGGTGCGGCAGACAACAGACTGGTTCTGGCCGCTGCCGGTTTGACGGCCTTGATCATCGTTCCGGCCGACGCTACTTGTTGCGAGCCCAAGGCTTCAGCCTTGGCGGACCGAGCCGAGGCTGAAGCCTTGGACTCTTGATCGCCGGCCGGAACGATGACCAAGGCCGGTTTGACGCGTCTGGCGGGATCGATCGCCGAAAGTTCTGAGAAATAGCCTGACGCACATCCGGCACGCAGAGGAAAATTCAATTGAGCCTGGCCCCGTTACCCTTACCCATCTGCCGACGACCCTGGAAACGCGATAAACTTCAGCAAAATAGGTCCGTCAAATTGCGGCCACCCTGCACGATTCGCTCAATCCTGACTTCGCCGGACTGCACTGTATAGCAAATGACGTAGCGACCGTAAGATACAGTCCGGATGCCTTCTCCAAGTTCCGGACGCAACCGCGCCGCATTGGGGAATGAAGTGATCTTTTTGCATCAGTCCCTAAGCTCACGGACAAAGGATAGCGCACGGCGCGGATTGTCGCGGGCGATGTAGTCGGCGATTTCTTCAAGGTCGCTGTCGGCCAGTCGCGAGAGCTTGCAGCGCATTGGTCAGCTCATGCCTGCTGGTCAATCATCGCTTGATACCTGGCTTCAAGGCGTGCGAAAACCTCTTCGGCTGGAATTGCGGGACCGCTTTCGATGCCCTCGCGGATCTTCCCCCGGTATTCCTCAAGCTCAATTTCGCGCAACCGTTCCTGCGTTTCCAGAAGGCGCAGGGCTTCCCTGACAATTTCGTCGGCGCTGGCGTAATGTCCGGCTTCTATCTGTCGGCGGATGAACTGCTCGAAATGATCGCCGACGGCGTAGCCTTTCAACCTGGTTTCCAGGTCGTTGGGCAACTGCGTTGCGGTAGTCATGAGAGCCCCCTTGGTTGCTTGGCGTCAACAGTCGCAGGCCCAATTTATCGTAGAGGTCTGCCGAATCTCTAGATTCTCGCCCGTCCTGACCCGTGTCAAGTCGCGGCGTTGGGGTCGTTCGTCGCTGCGGTCGAGGAATGTTCGCATGCCCTGGATCTCCTGTAGATTGGTGCTTGCGATTATGCGCCTTGAGCTTAAAGCGGTGGAATCTTCGCTCTCTCGCCGCCGAGATCGCCCAGACCGACCGCGGCGCCGTGCAGGCGGGCGAGTCCCCCTCCAGCAGCGAGACTATAGCCTTCCTACCTGATATCCAGACAGACCCTTGGTGTAGGGGCGGGTTTGAAACCCGCCCCTACGTCCGGTTATCACGTCCGCTGGCTATATCCGCGAGACCCTGCGTGACTGGGGGCACAATCAGGCCTTGCAGGAAAAGGAGTTAGGGGACCTGTCGTTGTGGAGTCATCGGCAAGCCCGTCGTCCCTCGGGAACGGGCCGTGCAATGAGACGAGGGACTTCAATGCCGGCAGGGTCGTGCTCGGTAGCACGCCCTTGAAACAGTCAGTTATCCCGCTACTTCAACGCCTTGACCAACGCATCGAACTGCGTATGGAGCGACTTGTCGTGCGCCGTCACCGGCGGAATCGGCTTGGTGATACCCAGCAACTGGTACACCGCCAGCTGCGCCGCCCGCACCGAGAACTCCACCGTGAAGACCGTGTCTTGCGGGATCTCGACGAACTGGCTGATGAAGGCGAAGTTTTTCGTGTCGGGCGGTACGGGCAGCGGCCGGTCGCCGGGGGCGCGCGGCATGAACTGGCTGGTGATATAGGGCATGCGGCAGGGGATGCAGTTGGCCGTGGCAACGGTGTCCGGGTCGAAGCGCAGGTGCCCGCAGAGTTCCGCCAGCAATTCCGCTCCCGTGCAGTCAGCCATCGCCTTGGGGACGAAGTTGCCGATGCGATCCGGGAACAGTCCGTAACCCCAGAACACCTGCACGTCGGCCGGTTGGTTGGCGAAGTGCGGCTGGTGCGCCAGCACGATCGACATCAGCCAGTTCGAGTCCTTGAAGGTCACGAGGCCCCCGGTGCCGGCCGCGTTGCCGCTGAAGCGCTGCATCTGGTCGAAGAAAGCCGCGTCCTTCAGCGTGACGGTGAAGGAGGCCCAATCCGATTGGGCGATGCAACTGTTGAACGCGGCGGGGTTGCCGAACGATGGCCGGCCTTCCGCCAATTTTTCCCATAGTGCCCAACTGCCGTCGCGGGTCTTGCTCAGTTTCGCGGGCGCCGCGCTCATCGAGCCCAGGCTGGAGGCATCCGTCATCGAGCCGTTCTGCACGAAGACCAGATCGCCGTCTTCCAGTTGCATCGTTTCCGCCTGTCCCTTCAAGGTGCAGTGCAGCGCGATGACCTCGAACGTGCCATCGACGTCCTTGTGGTCGAGGTCGGTCACGATGCAGTCGGTGACCAGGCGCACCCCCTGTGCGGCGAGCCAGCGCTGTAAAGGCACGACCAGCGAGTCGTACTGGTTCAGCACCGTGCGCTTGACGCCGGCGAGCGTCTCGATCCGCGAGAACTCCATCACGAAACGGTGCAGGTAGCGCCGGAACTCCACGGCGCTGTGCCAGGGCTGGAAGGCGAAGGTGGTGGACCACATGTACCAGAATTCGGTCTCGAAGAAGGCCGGCGACAGGTGGTCGGTGACGCAACTCGTGCCGAGGGACGCTTCATCGGCATCGGCAAGCTTGAGTAACTCCAGCCGGTCGTGCATCGAGAAGCCCATCGATGCCACCGGCACCCTGGCGCGGCGGCGGTCGACTAGCCGCGCCATCGCATTGGAGACATGCTGCTCGTTGAACGCCGCCGTCTCGTCGAAGACGCTGCGCCCGGGCTGCGTGAGCGACGGGATCGACTTGAACAGCGCCCAGGTGCATTCGTAGTTATCGGTGGTCAGCATCCGGCCGCCGCGCATGGAGTAGCCGCGCTCGGCATCGCCGGCGCCGTCTAGGGCGCCGCCCATCGCCGGGCCCGCGTCGAGTATCGAGATGTTCGCGCCGGGCATGCCGCCATCGCGGATCAGGAAAGCGGCGGCAGCTAGCGAGCCGATGCCGCCGCCGATGAGGTAGGCCTTGGGTGTTGTCGAAGTCATGGTCTCTGCTTCCTGGTGAGCGCTGCACTTGATACGGGCGCCGTACGACATCACCGAACGGGCCTTGATCAAGACTACGGCCACTTGGACTCGCCGGGTGCGTAGTCAGGCCATCCTGGCCTGACACCGTCAGGGCTGGAAGCCCTGACTACGCACGCCGCTGGCCGGGATTACGATCAAGGCCACCGAACGCGATCAGGCGTCTGCTGGTTGAATGGCAACACCTACCCGGCAATTAACCCGGGCAGCCGTTGACGGCAGCCGCAAAGGTAGGGAACGGCGTCGTCGTGGTCTGTGCGGCAGACAACAGACAGGGCGACACCGACTATTCCACCCTGGCGGCCTGACTCTGGAGACCCCAAAATACAGGCCATTAAGGCGCTAGGAGCAAGACCATGTCCAAGCTGACTACCAAGGTAAGAGCCGCTGTCCCGAATGGACAATTTGCGTTTCCCGTA
This sequence comes from Lamprocystis purpurea DSM 4197, assembly GCF_000379525.1. GTDB lineage: Bacteria > Pseudomonadota > Gammaproteobacteria > Chromatiales > Chromatiaceae > Thiodictyon > Thiodictyon purpureum. The sequence goes on from NZ_KB902566.1 coordinate 13,087, forward strand.
CAACGCAACGCGCCATTCGAAGACGCGAGCCATGTGCGCAACGCGCTTGTGCGTTTCAATCACGTCATAGGCGGGAGCGACCACGAACGCCGCGGACCCGCCGCCGCGATTGTCGCGGCCCTTTTTTCGGCACTCGCACTGTTCACCATCCCCATGTCCAGCCACGCCACAGAAGAGCCCGAATACCAGATCGTCCGCAAACTCGACGGGATCGAGGTCCGCGAGTACGCCGCCTACACGGTTGCCGAGATCGTGGTGGCCGGCCCGGCCGGCAAAGCCGGCAGCCAGGCGTTCCCGATCCTGGCAGGCTACATCTTCGGCAAAAACAAAGGTGATCGAAAAATCGCGATGACGGCACCGGTGACCAAGACGGCCGTTCCCGTGAAACTGGAGATGACGGCCCCGGTGACGCAGACCGCCGCGCCCGGCGGCTTTCTGGTGCAATTCGTGTTGCCCAAAGACGTGACCCTGGCCAGCGCACCCGAACCCCTGGACGCACGGATCAAGTTGCGCGAGGTGCCGCCCAGTCGCGTGGCGGTCATTCGCTATTCAGGGTTCTGGTCGGAGTCCAACTACAACGAACATCTGACGAAGTTGCAGTCGACGTTGCGCGCCGCGAACCTGGCCTGGTCGGGGGAACCGGTCTATTCACGCTACAACCCACCGTTCACGCCATGGTTCATGCGGCGCAATGAAATTTGGTTGCACCTGACCGACAGCCGCTAATTGGCGCAGACCGCGGTCTTACCACCCGCGGCGCCGGCCGAGCCTCTGACGTCGGCCGACGCCGCCATGCTGGACAGCCTTCAGCGCGCCGCCTTCGACTATTTCGTCCGGCACGCCAACCGCGACACCGGCCTGGTGGCCGATACCTCGCGGCCGGGCTCACACGCGAGCATCGCGGTCGTCGGCTTTGCCCTCTCGGCCTACCCGGTGGGCGTCGAGCGCGGCTGGATGACGCGCGCCGAGGCCCTGCAACGCAGCCTGGCCGCGCTGCGCTTCTTCCGGAACAGCGACCAGAGCGGCACGCCGGACTCGACCGGGTACCGCGGCTGCTACTTCCACTTCCTGCACCTGGACAGCGGCACGCGGGCCTGGCGTTGCGAGGTGTCGCTGATCGACACCGCGCTGCTCTTGGCCGGCATGCTCACGGCCGCGGCCTATTTCACCGCCGCCACCGCGGACGAGGCCGAACTGCGTGAGCTGGCCGACACGCTTTACCGCCGCGTGGACTGGTGCTGGGCGCAGCGCGAAAGCGCTGCCGTCGTGCACGGCTGGAAGCCCGAGAGCGGCTTTCTCAAGTACGGCTGGGAGGGCTACAGCGAGGCGATCTTGCTCTACATCCTGGGCCTGGGCTCGCCGACCCATCCGCTGATCGCGGCCAGCTTCCCGGCCTGGACCGGCACCTACGAATGGGAGAACCTCTACGGCATCGACTTCCTCTATGCCGGGCCGCTGTTCATCCACCAGTTCCCGCACGCCTGGATCGACTTCCGCAATATCCGTGACGACTTCATGCGCGAGAAGCGCTGCGACTACTTCGAGAACAGCCGCCGCGCCATCGACGTGCAGCGCGCGTATGCGATCCGCAACCCGCGCGGCTTCGTCGGCTATGGGGAGGACGGCTGGGGCCTGTCGGCCGGCGACGGGCCCCGCGCCCCACGGCAACGCATCGCCGGGCGCCGCCAGTCGTTCTACGGCTATGCCGCGCGCGGCGTACCCTACGGCCCGGATGACGGCACGCTCTCCGGCCCGTCGGTGCTGGCGTCGCTGGTCTTCGCACCCGAGATCGCGCTGCCGGCCATCCGGCGGCTGCTCGCGCGGGGGGTCGCGACCGACGACCGCGCCGCGCGCGCCGGCGGTTTCAACGACACCGTGCACGGGGGCTGGGTCTCCGCCGGAAACTTCGGACTCGACCAAGGCCTGATCGTGCTGATGATCGAGAACTTTCGCTCCGGTCTGCTGTGGCGCCTGCTGCGTGGCTCAGCCCCCATCCGCACGGGCCTGCACCGCGCCGGCTTCCGCGGCGGATGGCTGGCTGAGGCCTTGGTCATAACCCCGGCCACCGCGCGATCTGCACGGTCGTCGGTCCGCACAGCGGACCCTACAGATCAGGGTGTTACCGTAGGGTCCGCTGTGCGGACCGTCCGCGGCCGACCGGAACGATGATCAAGGCCCTGGCTGAGGACGCCCGATAAGGGTTCTGGATATCAACCGCGATGATCGGCCGGGGCGAATCGGCACCCGAGACGGCGTTGAGGAATCTCTTACAATGCCCTTAGTCCTTGAAGAAAAGCTTTTCTTCCAGGGTCTTGCCGTGGCTTAGCTGCCGATATTGCCAGTGCTGACTCGTGATACATTGCATCAGTTGCAGATCCATGTGCGGTTGCCGCTCAGGGTCATAGGCCACGATGAATTCATTTTTCTGTGGGTTGGTGACCTGCAGCACACCTTCCAAGGCCTGGAATTCAGCAATCACTTCCCGTGCCGGGCAGGTTTCCATTTGCAGGGTCATATAGCGAATGGCACTTTTTTCTTCGTTCAGGTCAATGGTCTCCGGCTGTAAAATTCCGTTTTCCAGCAGCAGAATGTGTTTGCACAACCGGTCAAGTTCAGCCAAATCGTGGGAACTGATGATAAAGGTTGTCGCCGGCGACCGCTCTGCAATGATCGCACGCACCGTTCGGACATTGACGGGATCAAGCCCCGCGGTCGGTTCATCCAATAAGATCAGCGCCGGTTTACCGATCAGCGCCTGAGCGATCGCTACACGCTTTGCCATGCCATGGCTGAGCACCGGCGGTTTTTCATGAGTCGCCTCGGTGAGTGAGACTTCTTCCAACACCCGGCCTGCTTCCAAGGCTGCTTGTGGTGTTGTGAATCCCTGTAGCCGGGCATAAAAAACCAATTGTTCGATGATGGTAAAGCCAGGATCCAGTCTTGCAACCTGGGGTAACGCGGAGACTTTGCCGATGAGTTGAGTTGCACCCGGCGGCTGACCGAACAACCTGACCGTGCCCGAAGTGGGACGCAAAAAGCCGGACAGGATACTGAGTAAAGTGGTTTTACCGGCCCCATTCGGACCGACCAAGCCGACCGGTTCACCCGCGTCCAGTTCAAAACTGACATTGGAGAGCGCGACTTTGCCGGAATATACGTGGGTCAACTGTTGACAGTGAATCATCGGTGAATTCATAGGGTTTGCCTTGCCATGATCCAGCGCCCCAAAGCCAACAAAAGAAGGCTTTGCACTAGGGGAACATAAGCCAGTTGCAGCGTTTGCCAGCCCGACAGTGCCGCCAGGGCGGATAATTGATAGCCGGGAACAAGCAATTTTAGAAAAGCAAGGGTCGGCAGGTAGTAAGCAAAACCACCGATAATGGCGGCCAGAAATGTCCAGATCAAGATAGCCCAGACAGTTGCTTGCCGAGCCGATTTAACCGTGGCGGATAAAGCCGCCATCATGGCGCTAAAAGGCAGAACGGCCAAGATTAAATTAGTGGTGACGACAAGCAGGTCAGGTAATGCTGAAGAAAACAGCGCGGCATCACGATACAGCACCAAAGCAAGCGTGCTTAATGCGGTGGCACTGATCAATAGCGCCTGAATCACCATAACGCCGGCAAACCGGCCAAAGAATACACGGTCGCGACTGCTGCGCACGACGATAAACCGTAAGGTACCGCGCTCACGATCGGAACAAGTCTGATCGGCGGCAAGCGTAATGCTCAACAGCGGAAAGATAAGCAGTGCAAAATGCCAAAACAGGCCGAATTCAGGAATCGGCCATTGCTGTATCGAACCAAAACCAATAACGTCAAGAAAGCTGAAGCCTTGCATCAAGCCTTTTTCCTGCACCAACAGGTCGGCAGAAAAGCGCAGGGGATAAAGCAGAATCACACCCCAAACGACGGCAAAGGTCACGATAGACAGTAGGCCGCTGCGGGTTGCAAAAGTCCTTTTGAGTTCAAACTGACTGATGAGCAAGAGGTGATTAAGAAAACCAGGATGCATTGCCGTTACCTTCTCCGTAAGTGTTATGGCTGTTATCTAGGGGCTTTTCGGCCTTGATCATCGTTCCGGCCAGTGCCCGGGCCGCGCCGCACTGGAGGTCGAGGCTTTAGCCGGACCAGGGCCGCGCAGACGCGATGTCGACCGGCTAAAGCCTCGACCTCCAGTTGTCTTGTGGCTGGAACGATCTTCCTGCCAAAGGTCAGTCCTTGGAGTCTGAAGGCCCGGCCGCCCGGACACGACGGTGTGGCCAGACCAGCAGCCCGATTGCCAGCAGTACGAGCAGGCCCAGCACCAGGGCGAACTGCCGAAAGTTGCCGGCCACCAGCAGTCCGGGCACGATCCAGGCCCACCAGTTCACGGCGGTATGCAACACCAGCGCCGGCAGCACGCTGCCGCGACTGCGGTTGAACAGCCATGCGCACACGACCGACAGAGCGACGGTGGACAGCAAGAACGGCAGAAGCGGAATCCGGCCCTGCAGCGTGTCGTGTCTTTCCGGCAAGCCTGCATGAAATCCCGTCTCTAGCCCAGTAGCCTGGGAGCCCCGTATGTCGTCATCTGGAGGCTCCACCGCATGTC
>NZ_KB902567.1 GCF_000379525.1 Lamprocystis purpurea DSM 4197
TGGACTACGAAATCGCCCGCCGGGCCAACGATGGCCCGGACGACGTGCCGTCTCCCCCACTCGGTGCCGCGGAGCTGCGCGAGCGCCTGCGGACCTTCTTCAAGACCATCCCGCGCCGGGTGCTGCGGCGGCTGGCGGCGGCCGACGCCGCGGCGCCGACCGCCCCGACCGTTGCGCTGCTCGGTGAGGCCCTGCGGCTCGACGNGACCGCCGTCTGGATGCTCGACTACCTGGAGCAGCGTGAGCTGAGCGAACCGCTGCGCACCCTGTTGCGCGCCACCGGGCGCACCAGTGGCCGCCTCGCGGCCCGCATGAACCTGGGGCGCCTGGCGACCCTGCTGGGCCTGGACCAGGCGACGGTGCACCACGCCCTGACCAGGCGCGCCCCGCTGCGGGCGCTCGGGTTGGTGGAGTGCGACGACGGCTTCAGTGACCTGGAGGACTTTCTGACCCCCGCCGACCTGCTGCGCGAGGTGCTGACGGCCACCCCCCGGGATGCCGAGGCGCTGCTGGCGCTCTTGATCGAGCCCGCCCCGGCCGGCGCCTGGCGCCTGGACGCCTTTCCGCAGTTGGCGGAGGCGGCCGAGCGCCTGGAGGGTGTCTTGCGCCACGGCGCGGCCACCGCGGCGGTCGGCGTCAACGCGCTCTTCTATGGGCCGCCCGGCACCGGCAAGACCGAACTGGCGCGGGCCTTGGCCGCGGCCAGCGGGCTGCGCGCCTACCAGGTGCGCAGCGCCGATGAGGACGGCGACGGACTGGCGCGCACGGGTCGGCTGTCGGCCTATCTGCTGGCCCAGCGGATGCTCGCCCGGCGGCGCGATGCGGTGTTGCTGTTCGACGAGGTCGAAGACGTCTTCGGCGCCGGTGACGACTTGGTCGCGCTGCTGCGCGGTCAGCGGGCCACCGGCCGCCAGAAGGGCTGGATGAACCGCATCCTGGAGGAGAATCCGGTGCCGGCGATCTGGATCACCAACGACGCCGACCGCATGGACCCGGCCTTTCTGCGCCGCTTCCTGCTGCCGGTCGCCTTCGTCACCCCGCCGCGCTCGGTGCGCCGCCGGATGGTCGAGCGCCATCTGGGCGACCGCGACCTGCCGTCCGCCCTGCTCGATGAACTCGCCGCCGACGCGGTGCTGGCCCCGGCCCAATTCGGTGCGGCCCGACGCCTGCTGGACCTGCACCCGCAGGCCCCCGCCGAGCAGACGGTGCGCGACGGAGTGGCCGCGGTGCGCACCCTGCTATACGGGGCACCCAAGCCCCGGCAGCGCACCCCGGCAACCCGCTTCGACGTGGCCTTTCTCAACCTGGCCGGCGGGATCAGCCCGAGCGCCATCGCCCGCGCCCAGGCCGCGCAGGGCCGCGGTAGCCTGTGCTTCTATGGCCCGCCCGGCACCGGCAAGACCGCCTTCGCCGAGGTCCTGGCCGAGGCGCTGGACCGTGAACTGGTGGCGCGCCAGGCGTCCGACTTGGTCTCGCCCTATGTTGGAGAGACCGAACAGAACCTGGCGCGGTTGTTCCGCGAGTGCGACCCGGCGCACTCAGTCCTGCTGCTCGACGAGGTCGACAGCTTCCTCAGTGACCGGCGGGCGGCCCGGCACAGTTGGGAGCGCACCCAGGTCAATGAGCTGTTGCAGCAAATGGAGCGCTATCCCGGCATCTTCATTGCCGCAACCAATCTGATGGCGGGCATCGATGCGGCGGCCCTGCGGCGGTTCGACTTCAAGCTCAATTTCCGGGCGCTGAATCCGGCGCAACGGCTCGCGCTCTTCGCGCGCGAAGCGCTGGGTGATACCACCGCGGCGGTCGCGCCGGACCTGGCGCGCTATTTGGAGACGCTTCAGGGATTGACCGCGGGCGACTTCGCCAACGTCTGCCGTCAGCGCAGCCTGCTCGGGGAGACCCTGACGCCGGAGCAATTCCTGCGGCGGCTGGCGGCGGAGTGTCGATTGAAACAGGTGGATGGGCGGGAGGCGGCATAGCCATTCCGCGTTCTCGTGCCGCCGCTCCGGCGGTGGCACGCCTGTATCAACAGTTCCAAATTTGAGTGGCCTCCGCCAACGGCGTGCCGGCCGCGATGCAGATGGTAGATGCGCTGCGCTTATCCACCCGAAACCGGCTCCGTTGTAGGGTGGATAAGGCGCGCCACTCGGTGTCAGGGACCCGGCACGGCGGTCGCGCGCGCCGCATCCACCAAGGATCGCGCGATGTCGCCCAAATTTGGAATTTCTGATGGAGTGCTCTGGACGATACGCGGTGCCGTCCGACTGCTACACTTGACCAATCCATGTTAGCTAGGCATTAAGTCGCTCCCATGATCCAGATCAACATCCACGAGGCCAAGACCAACCTCTCCAAGATCATCGACCAGGCATGCCGTGGCGAAGAGGTCGTGATCGCCAAGGCCGGTACCCCCGTCGTGCGCCTCACCCCCATCGCACCCCGCCCCAGCCGCCGGCAATTCGGTGCATTGAGCGGTAAGGCTCGGATCGACCAGCGTTTCTTTGAGCCTTTGCCGGAGGATGAACTGCGTGCCTGGGAATGAGCCACCTCAGCACAGACCGCCGCCCTTGCTGCTCGACACCCACGCGCTACTCTGGTGGCTCGACGGCAACCAAGACCTGTCGCATCCCGCGCGGCAGGCGATCGGCGAGGACCACCGCGAGGTGTTCGTCAGCGCCGCGTCCGCGTGGGAGATCGCGACCAAGGTGCGCATCGGGAAGCTCCCCGACGCTGTGTATGTGGCCGAACATTTCGCACAGATCCTGGACGATCAGGCGTTTCGGCAACTGCCGATCACCGTCGCGCATGCACGCCGCGCCGGACTCATGCCCGGCGCGCATCGCGACCCGTTCGACCGGATGCTGATCGCCCAAGCACAGATCGAAGGACTCATACTGGTCAGTAACGAGACCCTATTCGACCGCTTTGGCGTACAGCGGCTTTGGTAGACCGCAATGCTGCAAACTTACACCGCAAAGTACACACGTTTCCAGGGCGGATACATGGGCCAGTTGGTCGACTGGCCGGAAGTGGTCACCGAAGGCGCCAACCTTGATGAATGCCGAGCCATGCTCCGCGATGCCCTGCACGAGATGATTCTGGCCTATCAAGACTTAAGCCGGTCCGTTCGGCCGTCAGACCGCAGCGAAGCCTAATTGACCTGTGCGTCGCCGACCTGATTGTTGGCAGATCCCCGCTGTCACGACTTGACGGGGATCCGTGGAAGGGAGAATACTGGAACCAAGTAACCGCTAAGGATTTAACTGTTTGACTGAGCGGATCGCGATGCAACTCACCCTGCAAATTCCCGACGATCTTGCCGCGGAGTTGCGACCCCGCGAGGGGCGCTTGCCGCGCATCCTGCGCCTTGGTCTGCGCGAGCTCGATGCGCAAGGGGCCGCGGGATTCACGGGACTGGCGGACGTGCTGGAACTTCTTGCCAGCCTGCCCACGCCGGAGCAAATCATGGCGCTACGTCCCAGCCAAGCCCTGCAAGACCAAATTGACCACCTCCTTGAGCAGAGCCGCGAACGCGTCCTGTCGGACGAGGAAGAGCAACAATGGCGCCATTACCAGTACATCGAGCATTTGGTCCGTAAATCCAAGATTCGCGCTGCCCAACGACTTCGGCAGGCGTGAGCCGTACCTTTATCCCTGTCGGCCTGCGGCGGCTGATCCATGAGCGGGCCGCGGGACGCTGCGAATACATCCGCTTTTTTGGCCGATTGGGTCAGGGTGGTACACGCCTTTCCGATGATGAGCTCACCTATTCGATAATCAAGTACGCGTATCCGGATGTTCGCGCTCGTATGATGGAGATTATGAAAGATAGTCAAGCCGGTCGTCTCGCTGGCGAGGTCGATCTTGTTCTTGCAGCCTTGCGTGTCGCTAAGGTATTGAAACCTTGGCCTGAGGCTAAAGAATGGCAGGTCATTTCTCGTCCTAATCCTGAGTTTGTCTCTCAGTTGAAGGAAAAGGACAAAAAGGACGTGGAGGCGCAATTCTTGGGGCTGCTGCCCCCCGAAAGCGAGCAGGACCGTATGCTGAAAACAGTAGTAATAAGAATACGCGAGGCCCTCTCCTATGACCCAGACAACAATTCGGCAGGACTGCCAAATATGTTGCTAGCACGTCTACCACGAGAGCTTGTCGATGTACTAATTCTCTTTTCCGTGAACCATGATGATACAAGTTCCTGGAAGGAGGATGGCCGTAAAGTACTCTGTGCATTCGTCTTATACTGGCTTATCTTTGTTGGCGATGACCGAAAAGCCGCTGACCGTGTTTTTCAGCATGTGTATCCGGCAGACGAGAATCAACGTTGGCGATTCAGCTTGAAGTCTATTCAGACCTTAATCGATGAGTACGAACAGGAAGGTATCACACGCGTGATGCCACGGCGTTGGCAGTTACCTTCTCTGTATGATGAAGTCAATAACGCCAATGATTATCTGCGGCCGTGGACCGAGCGTTTCAAGTCTCTCGATCAAGACAGCGGGCGTAAACCAGGGGAAGCCTTGCGTGTTTTTTCAACTAATCAAGAATTAGTGAAACGGGCTTTGGTCTGGCTCCAAAGGAAATATATTGTGGGTGAATATCCTGATTACGAGCCCACCTCTGATCGGGATGATGATCTCCCAATAGATCTTGATCATCTTATTCCATCCAGTATTTTCGCTTTCGATTGGAGGTACCGTGAAGATCGACTTGATTCCAATGTGAGTTTAGATAATTTTCGCTGGGAGCGCGGGACTGTGGGAAATTCTATCGGTAATTTCCGCTGGCTTGATGCTCGAGATAATCGTCGCCGTGGTAATCATGAGATTGAGCCCGTTAAAGACGATGGCGACCTGATTTCCAATCCTCTTGCCTGGAATAAGCTCATTGGGAAATCGAAATGGTCAAGAGAGGAGGTTTCTACTTTTCAGCTTCTCATTGACTCGCGAACGCTTGATCTCCATCAAAAGCTTCTTGATGGTATCGCTTTCCTGCTTGTGGAAACACCGAGTAATGAGAGCAGTGTGTCGCTGGGATGAGAATTGCATGTCAACCGAGCCGTTGTTGTCAGTGGATGCTGCGTGATTTTGCATAGTCTTAAATTTCCGTTACCGCGCCACGTGCTTGATGCACATTCGGAACTCGTTTGGCATCACATTGCCACGAAGAAAGCTTGATGCTAAAGCTACTCTTTAAGCTGACCTCGCTCTTGCTGGCCGCCGTCTCCGCCGGCGTACTCTGGCAACAAGGCCAACTAGCCGTGCTCGCATTAACCCGCATCGACCCGTTACCGGAAGTCCGTGAGATGGTCGCCGCGGAACACTATGCCGAAGCGGCACACTATCTCGATTTCTTCATGGAATACGACTACGTCAACCAGGACCCCGCCGCGCAGGCCCTGCATGCGCAGATCGAGCAAGAGCGTGGACGTGTCGCTTATCAAGTCGAAAAGTTGAAGGAAGGGCTCTTCGATGGGACCAGCGACGAGACGATCGGACAGGCCGTCGGGGTCGCGAGCGACTTGTTCGTCCTCGGCGATCTCCGCGATCTGACCAAGCAGGCGATCAACTGGGGGCAAGGCGCGGAGGTGGATGAGGTGATCGCCGCGCTCGCCGGCATCGGTGTGGCGGCCACCACGGCACAGATGGTGAGTTCAATGGCTACCGTCGGGACCGGCGGGGCCGCGGCACCGGCGGTGGGGGCGACGACCGCGGTGAAGGGCGGGGTCATCATGCTGAAGATTGCCAGAAAGCTGGGTAAGTTTCCGTCCTGGCTCGGTAAGGCGGTGCTCGATGGCGCCGCGGCGGTCAAGCGTACCGGTCGGTTGGATGCGGTGTCCGATCTGTTCGGCAACGTCTATATGTTGGCGAAGACGCGTGGCGGTTTCAATCTGTTGAGTCATACCACCGATGCATCGTCACTGCGACGCATGGCGACATTCACCGAGACCTTCGGCGACCAAAGTGCGACGCTCTACCGCATCGGCGGCGACCAGGCGCTGAAGGTCGCCCAGCGTGCCGGGGACCTCGGAGTGGCAACGATCAAAGAGGCGGCAACCTTTGGCCAAGGCGGATTGCGGGTCTTGGACAAGTTCGGTACCTTCAGCTTCATCAAGTTCTCGGCCCGCGCCGGGAAAATGGCCTATAAGGGAGATGCTCTCCACCTGTTGGCGCGTCTGCTCATGAGTATTCCCAATTGGCTGTTGTCTCTGTTGGTGGGACTCGGTGCTGCTGTTTGGATGCCTTGGCGGTGGATAGTCAGCCTCACTCATATGGGCAAATGACTCTGTGACGGATGAACACAGATGTTTTCCTTCATCTGTGAACATCTGTGACATCTGTGGATAAATCCGGGTGATCGCTTTAGCCGGAACGATTGCCAACACTTCAGCACGGGCGGGCATCGCTACCGAGGCGCGGTGGCACCGGTTCGGCCCGCCGGTGCGGGAGCACGGCTGATCGCCCCTGGATCATTCAGATATCAACTCCGCCAGCCACTCCAGCAATTCCCAGTTTGAAGGTCTCGCGCGATTCTTGGTGGATGCGGCGCGCACAACCGACGTGCTGCGTCCCGAACATTGTGCGGCGCGCCTTATCCACCCTACAGCAGCACCGGTTTTGTAGGGTGGATAAGCGCAGCGCATCCACCATCAGTCCTGCGGACCGGTGCGACGCTCTGGAGTCATGAGTCCCGCCGCACGGGCGCGTTTCGCCGGCTCTGGACGCAACTGGATGCGGGGCCGGCCGGCGGGGTACTGGCCTGGCTGCACGGCGGGTACGATAGCGCGATGTCCGACTTCGATTGGTTACGGGATCAGCTCGACGAACACCTGCCGGATACGAGTATCCGCTTGGCGGTGATCTTCGGGCATCCCGAGTGGCGGGTCGGCCGACGGGTATTGGGGCTGACCTGGGTCGGCCCTGGCCAGACCAGCGACACCGATCTTTTGAGGGTCTGAACTGATGCCCCCGTCCTCAAGGCCCCGAAGACTCGGCATCAAGCGGGTGATGGCCGAATCGCTGAAGGGGTCGTGGCGTGGAGCGCCAAGGGATGCGTGACACCGCGGGAACGGTGTCACGAGTGAACACACCGACGCCTGGCGCGCCGGCCGCCGCCCGCTAAAGCGTCGGCCTCCGGTGGCATCGGGCCGGTCACCGGAGGTCAAGCGAAGTGCTTGCGCTAGCGGCGCTCCGGCCGGCTCTCGATCACGATCACGCTGCGTGAGCGCAGCACTAGCGGGCCGGGTTCGAGCGCGATCTGGTCTTCGGGCCGGGTGACGTCGAGCGGCGAGGCGCCGCCGGTGTCGAGCGCGCGATACCAGACCCGTCCCGGCAGCACCGGCAGTTCGAAGCGCTGGGCCGCGGCGGCCATGTTGATGGCGATGTACAAGGGTGGCTCGTCGGCTTCGACCGGGGCCAGGGTGAATGACAGGGTCTGGGCGGTGGGGTCGTCCCACGGGGGGGTGCCGACCTGGGTGCCGTGCCAGGTGACGTCGGCCATGTCGGCGCCGTTGCGGCTCTGTCCGGCCAGAAAGCGGCGGCGGCGCAGGCTGGGATGGCGCTTGCGCAGGGCGATCAGGCCGCGCACGAAGCGCAGGTGTTCGCGGTTGGTTTCGACCAACGACCAGTCGAACCAGCCGAGCGCGTTGTCCTGACACCAGGCGTTGTTGTTGCCGGATTGTCCGCGCAGCACCTCGTCGCCGGCCAGCAACATCGGAATGCCTTGGCTGAGAAACAGCAGGGTCAGCAGGTTCTTGGCCTGACGCCGCCGCAGGGCCAGGACCTCGGCGTCCGTGGTCTCGCCCTCGATGCCGCAGTTCCAGCTCAGATTGTCATTGTTGCCGTCGCGGTTGCCCTCGCGGTTGGCCGCGTTGCGCTTGGTGTGGTAGGAAACCAGGTCCCACAGGGTGAAGCCGTCGTGACAGGTGACGAAGTTGATGCTGTTGATCGGCTGGCGCAGGTTGGCCCCGTAGAGGTCGCTGCTGCCCGCCAGCCGGGTCGCCACTTCCGGGATCATGCCGGTGTCACCACGCACGAACCGGCGGATGCTGTCCCGGTAGCGGCCGTTCCATTCCATCCAGCGATAGCCGGGGAATGAGCCGACCTGATAAAGCCCGGCCGCGTCCCAGGCCTCGGCGATGATCTTGCTGGCCGCCAGGGTGTCCGAGAGCTCGATCCCCCAGAGCACCGGCGGATGCTCCATGGGATGGCCATTGGCGTCGCGCGCCATGGCGCTCGCCAGGTCGAAGCGGAAACCGTCGACATGCATCTCGCGCACCCAATACTCCAGGCAGTCCAGGATGTAGCGCGCGACGAAGGGGTGGTTGGCGCTGACGGTGTTGCCGCAGCCGGTGAAGTCCAGATAGATGGTCTTGTCGAGCTGATCCAGGCAGTAGAAGGTCTCGTTGCCGAACCCCTTGAATGACAAGGTCGGGCCCCGCCCGTTACCTTCGCAGGTATGGTTGAAGACCACGTCCAGGATGACTCCGATACCGGCCTGGTGCAGGGTGCGCACCATGTCCCTGAACTCGCGTCGGTGACTGCCCTGCTCCGGGGTCACGCAATAGCCGGGATGCGGCGAGAAGAAGCCGAAGCTGCTGTAACCCCAATAGTTACGCAAGCCCGAGGCCCAGACCGCCTCCGGCACGTCTTGCTCGTCGAAGGCCATCACCGGCATCAGTTCGACATGGGTGACACCCAAATCCTGCAAATATTGCACCTTCTCGATCAGCCCGGAGAAGGTGCCGGGGTGCTGCACGCCAGACGACGGGTGCCGGGTGAAACCGCCTACGTGCATCTCATAAATGATCATCTGCTCAGAGGACACCCGGATGGGTGTATCCCCGCACCAGTGGTACTCGTCGGCGAGCACCACGGCGCGCGGCGAGTCGTGCGGTTGCACCCCTTCGGTCTGGCGGCGCCAGCGGTCCCAACCGGACACGTTGACGGCGCGCGCCCAGGGATCCAGGAGTTCGATACCGGGGTCGAAACACCATCCGTGTCCGCGCGGGTCATGGGGTCCATCCATGCGCCAGGTGTAGTGAGTCCCCGGCGGCAGATCGACAACCAGGACGTGCCAGGAGAAGAAGCTGTGATTGAGCTCCGGGTCGAGCCGGATCACCTGAAAGGGCTTGTCGCTGTCCGCACCCGCGTAGAGCAGCAGCTCGGCCCCAACCGCGTGACGGCTGTACACGGAAAAGTTCACGCCCGTTTCTTCAACCGTGGCACCCGGCGGATAGCGGCGGCCGGGGAGGATCGGATAGGCTCTGGAATCTGACATGATAGTGTAAGTTCCTTTGTAATAAGACAATGTATGCCGCTGAGCCAGGTTCGGATGGACCGCTGCACGGGCGAGATCAGTCTCAGCCCGGCGGGTACACTATTCGAAAGCAGCCCTATGATTGACAGACAGCATTAACGGAATTAACAAACTTCATTGTCGGTCTGTCGCTCGGCGCATATTACGACATAGGAGCGGCAACGCAAATGGCGAATCAGGTCTCAAATCGGGAAAACGGTTGCCGCCAATCGGCGACTGAACCCCTGCGCCGACACGCTCAGTACCGATGCCCGAGGTCCACCCAGCGCCATACGGCCCAGAGTCCGATCGCCGCCGCGACGGCCCCAATGCCGAAGGCGGCGAAGGGTCCGGGCGTGGTCCAGACCAGGCCGCCGATCAGGCTCCCGAGGGCACCGCCGGCACCAAAACTCAGGCTGTTGTAGATGGCCTGGCCCCGCCCCTGGGTGGGCCCGGGAAAATAGTGGTGAACCATATGGATCGCAGCCGCATGGAACGTGCCAAATGTGGCCGCATGCAAACACTGTGCAACAACCTGAACGGCGACGAACTCGACACAGGCCCCGATCAGCAACCACCGGACGACGGCCAGGGCAAGGCTCATGATCAACACCCGGCGTGCCCCGAAGCGTTCCAACAGCCGGTGCATGATCAGAAAGACCAGCACTTCCGCCCCCACCCCCAGCACCCACAGCGCGCCCACCGCACCGGTCGAATAACCGGCCTCCTTGAGATGAATGGAGTAGAAGGCGTAATAGGTGCCGTGACTCAACTGCATCAGGAAGCAGGCGGCCAGGAACGCCAGGACCTCGGGCCGGCGCAGCAGCCCGCGCAGCGACGGCGCCGGGCCGTTCGCCGTGGCCGATGGGCAATCCGGAATCCATAGCGAACTGATCCAGACCCCGACATACAGCACCAGGACCCACACCGGCACGATGGAGAGCGGCGCCTGTTCCAGGTGGAACCCCAGAACACCGACAACGAGAATAAAACCCACCGACCCCCAGACCCGCACCAGGGCGTAGCGCGAGACCCGCGCACCCAGGTGATTGAAGGTGACCGCCTCCACCTGCGGCAGCGAGGCATTCCAGAAAAAGCTGAACAGGGTCATGGCCACCGCCATGGGCCAGAAGCCGTCGGCGATGAACACGACGCCGAACACCAGGATCGCCCCCAGTGAGGCTTGACGCACCAGGGGCATGCGCTGCCCGGAGCGGTCGACCAGGTGTCCCCAGAGCATCGGGGCGATGACTTTGGTGATCGCCAGGATGGCCATCAACTGGCCGACGGCCAGGGCATCGAACCCGCGGGATTGGAGAAACAGGCCCCAATAGGGCACCAGCGCGCCCAATGCGGCGAAGTAAAAGAGATAATAGGCCGAGAGCCGCCAGTACGGCAGCCCGGCGGCGGCGCCTGCGGTCATCCGCGGAGCGGGGGTCGGCGGCGGGCGGTGCCCAAGGTCATGGCGCGTCGGCAGTGCCGGGCGGCGCCGCGGCGGGGATCGGCGGCGTCGGCGGGGTCACATCGGCGTTCTGGCCGCGCTGACGCAGGCAATGATCCATCAGGACCAGCGCCAGCATGGCCTCGGCGATAGGGGTGGCACGGATGCCGACACAGGGGTCATGGCGGCCGGTGGTCACAACCTCGGCGGGTCGACCGTCGGTGTCGATGGTGCGCCCCGGCAAGCGAATGCTGGAGGTCGGTTTGAGCGCCATCCGGGCGATGATCGACTGCCCGGACGAGATGCCGCCCAGAATGCCGCCCGCGTTGTTCGACAGAAATCCGTCCGGGGTCAGTTCGTCGCGATGCTCGGTCCCCTTCTGCTCGATACAGCCGAAGCCGGCGCCGATCTCCACCCCCTTGACCGCGTTGATGCTCATCAGCGCATGGGCGATGTCCGCGTCCAGCCGGTCGAAGATGGGCTCGCCCCAGCCGGCCGGTACGCCGCCGGCCACCACGGTCACCGCGGCGCCGATGGAGTTACCCTCCTTGCGCAGCGCGTCCATGAAGGCTTCCAGCACGGGCACGGTGTCGGCACAGGGACAGAAAAAGGGGTTCTGTTCCACCTGGTCCCAGGCAAATCCCTGGGGTCGGATCGGCCCCAACTGGGAGAGATAACCGCGTACCAGAATGCCGTACCGCTCGGCCAGGTATTTCTTCGCGATCGCCCCGGCCGCTACCCGCACCGCGGTCTCGCGCGCCGAGGAACGTCCGCCGCCGCGGTAGTCGCGACGGCCGTATTTCTGATCGTAGGTGTAATCGGCGTGGCCCGGCCGGTACCGGGCGGCGATCTCGGCATAGTCCTTGGAACGCTGATCCTCATTGCGGATCAGTAGCCCGATCGGTGCGCCGGTGGTGATCCCCTCAAAGACGCCGGAGAGGATCTCGACCCGATCCGACTCGCGGCGTTGCGTGGTGTGCCGCGACTGCCCCGGCTTGCGCCGATCCAGATCGCGCTGCAGATCCGCCTCGCACAGCGCCAGTCCGGGCGGACAGCCGTCCACCACCCCGCCGATTGCCGGGCCGTGACTCTCACCGAAACCGGTGACGACGAACAGTTTGCCGAAACTATTGCCGGACATTTCTAATACGCCGGCGGCGGCACCAGGTCGCTCGGTTTCAGCCAGGCATTGCCCTTGGCCAGAACATCCCGGCTCAGCGTGCTGGTCGCCTGATGGAGTTTGACCCCGTTGATGATGTAGGTGTAGCGCGACGAGAGATAGTCGAACTCGGCCTGAAAGAGCTGCCGCTGGGCGTTGAGCACGTCGACCTGGGTGCGGGTGCCGACCTCCAGGCCCGCCTCGGTGGACTCCAGCGAGGAGCGGGCCGAGACGACCGCGGCCTGACGGGCTTTCACATCCTCGATGCTGGAAATGATGCCGCGGAAGGCATCCTTGACTTGCTGATCGACCAGACGACGGGTCTGGTCCAGTTGATCCTGAGCGGCGCGGAAATTGTAGCCGGCCTGCCGGGTTTGGGAGACGACCGCACCGCCCTGATAGATCGGAACGTTCAGGGTCAAACCGACAAAAGCCGTATTCGCGTCGGTGTTGAACTCGGCCCCGGAGCGGGCGATGTCGTAACCCGCCTGAAGCCCCAGTGTCGGGTAGAAGCCCGACTTCGCGATCTCGATCTGCATCTTGGCGGCTGCCACCGCCTCGGTGGACGCGATGATGCCGAAGTTGTTGCGCCGGGCACTGTCCGCCCAGGCCTGGACATCATTGGGTTCCGGCGGCGACAGCGGCAAGGTGTCGCCCAGCCTGGCCAGTGGTACACTCAAGGGTCCAACGATCACCCGCAGGGCCTCCCAGGCATTGTCCAGGGTGCGCTTGGCGGTAATCAGATTGGCCTTGGACCGATCGTAAGACGCCTGGCTGTCGTTGACGTCGGTGATGGCGACCAGGCCGACCTCGAAGCGCTGCTTGGACTGCTCCAACTGACGCTCGTCGGCGCGCACCAGCGCCTCCGACACGGTCACCGCATCGGCCGCCTGCAGCACATTAAAATAGGCTTGCGTGGTGCGCACCATGAGTTCGATTTGCGAGTTGCGGTACTGCGCTTCCGCCTGGGCGATCTTGTCACCGGTCTGTTTCAGAGTCATCCAGTTGGCACGATTGTAGACGGTTTGATTGACCACCGCCTGGACGCCCTGTTCCACGAATCTGTCGCTACGGTTGCCTCCGTTGACACCCCGACCACTCAAGGTGACGTTGTTGTAATCGGCGGTTCCCTGCAACGCGACATTGGGCAGGAGCAGAGCCCTCGCCTGGGGCTCGATCTCCTTGGTGGCGAAGAGCCGCTGCTCGGCCTCGCGCAGCAAGGGGTCACTTTGCACGGCAATGTCGTAGATCTGGAGAAGATCGTCGGCGCGGACCACGGGAGTGACCAGGGCCGCGGGCCCGGCCAACAGGGCCGCGATCAGCAAAGTAAGAGGTTTCCGCATCTGAAAATTCCTGGCGCAAGGGCGGCTGGAGAAGTTGCCCCTCAAGGCCGCTGAGTATAGGCGACGAGGGCGATCCGGCTCAATGTAAAGGGGCATGGCGCACGCGGCTACAGTGCCTGGGACGCCGCGAGGACCGGTCCGGGCTACGGGATTCGCGCTGATTTTGCTGGCCTTCCAGGGATCGACACGATAGCGTCGTGGATGCCGGTTTGCTGCGGGCGGGTGGTCAGCGCCGCCTCGTCGAACGCGACACTGGCGACGGCTTCCTTCTCAGCCGCCACGGCATCGTCATAATCTTTCCGGCTGACCGCTTGGTCTTGAGTTGGTTGACACAACGCACGGCTTTAGCACTCATACTACCATCAACTATCCCGAACGCGACCGCGCCGCCCTGCATGAGCGCGCACCGTGCTGAGCGCGGTGATCCAAGGCGATTTCCGGAGATCGCCTGGATCGCTGACCACGCTCTCAAACGACCCCGACTAACCGGAGCACCCGATGGGCCGGATCATCGAAAGCAGCTTTCGCGCAGCCTGGTGGCTGCCGGGACCGCACCTCCAGACCATCTGGCCCAGCCTGGCGCGGCAGCGTCCGCGCCTGCAACTCACCCGGCGGCGCATCGAACTGGCGGACGGCGACTTCATTGATCTCGCTGTAGGCGGCGGTTCAGGCCCGCGGGTCCTGGTGATTCATGGACTGGAAGGAGACCTGCAGTCGCACTATGCCGGCAGCCTGCTCGACGCCCTGAGCCGCGCGGGCTACCAGCCGCTCTTCATGTACCTGCGCGGCTGCTCCGGTGAGCCCAACCGGCTGGCGCGCTCCTACCACTCGGGGGCCAGTGAGGATCTGCACGAGGTCCTCACCCGCCTGGCCCAAGACCCTGAAGGCTTCCCCCTGGCCGCCATCGGCTTCTCACTGGGCGGCAACCTGCTGCTCAAATACCTGGGTGAGCGCGGCGGCGAGACCGGGGACAGCGCCCCGCTGCTCGGCGCCGGCATCGCGGTGTCGGCCCCCTTCGTCCTGCGCGACGCCATGCTGCGGTTGGACTTGGGCGCCTCGCGGTTCTATCGCCGCTACCTGGTCGATAAGCTCAAGCAGGCCTTCCGGCGCAAGTTCGCCGCCCTCCCCTGCCCCCTGGATCTGGACATCGAAAGCATTCACAGCTTCAACCAGTTCGATGATCAGGTGACCGCCCCGCTGTGCGGCTTCGCCGGTGTCTTCGACTACTACACCCGCGCCAGTTGCCGTCAATTCCTGCCCCGCATCACCACCCCGACCCTGATCATCCATGCGCAGGATGACCCCTTCATGTTCCCGTCCACGGTCCCGTTCGCGCACGAACTCGGCCCGGGGGTCACCCTGGAACTTACCCGTCACGGCGGCCATGTCGGCTTCGTCGCCGGCAATCGGCCCTGGCGGCCGGTCTATTGGGTGGAGGGGCGGATTTTGGAATTTCTTCGGGACGCACGTCGGGCGCAATAGAGCAGCGTGTGGCGCCGTGTGCATGCACAAGGGGGCCTGGATAATCATTGGAAATCGCTATTGACCCTCGCCCCTTGTTTGGCGCTGGCTCACCACTCGCGCCGCGGGTCCGCGGTTGCCGGCTCAGCCGTGGGCGCGTCCCACTGCCGCTCGCAGGCGGCGATCTCGCCTGCATGAAGGATGGCGCGCGACAGCATCTCGGACAAGGCATGACCGAATCCGACCGCGCTGTCGCCGCCGAACATGTGCGCGAGCTCGTGCAGATACGTCGACAACGCTGGACCGAGTTGGCCGGGCCGCAGCAAGGTCTCGTCGACCGCCACATAGGGCAGTTGGTAACGCAGGGTCAGTCCGCGCCAGGAGTCCCTGTCGCCGCCCCGCGCAACGCAGGTGGTCATGCCTTGCCAGGCCGAGTAGGCGTTGCCGATGACGCGGCAGGGCGGCAGGCCGACCTGCTCGATCAGATCGCCAAGCAGGGTGTTGGCGAGCGATTCCAAGATGCTAATGCGACTTGGCTCGGCGCCGGTCGGCGCGCGCGGGACGGCAAAGCCGTCGTAAGCCTCGCAGACCGATTCCAGCGCGGGATAGTCGAGCGCGCGGAATCCGTCCTGGACCAGGCGGTAGCGCCGCGGTGCGATCCGCATCCAGGCGAGCGCCTGACGGCGGCGGTTATAGCGCGGGAGGTCGCTGCGCTTCACCGGCGCTGCGACCAGTAGATCGGGGAATCGCTCGCGCCAGCGCGCACGCTCGTCCGGGCATTCGGCGACGCGCTGCGCCAGGGTACGGATAATGCCGCTCCAGGACTCGAAATCGTACTTCTTACGCGGATGCTCGTACCAGCGGCCTTTCAGCGCTTCCAGGACCACGGCCGCCGCGGCCGGCGGCAACTCGGCGACCACCCGAACGATCGTCTTCACAACGTCCATCATGTAGAAGTCGTTGCGCTCGCGGTCGCTGCTGCGATAATCATGGAGACAGAAGACCAGTGGGTGCGCAAAGGAGCCGAGTGCCTGGAATCCGGCGAAGACGATCCCCGCTCCTGGGCCGTTGTAGGTTGCTGGAAAGTGAGCGGGCTTGGGCCGCGGCGAGCGACCGTAGACGGCCCCCGATCGACCGCTCCAGATCTCGGCCCCAAGCAACGGATTGGCGGGATGGAAGAAGCTCAGCAGCGCGGCTTCCAAAATGTCGGTGTCGTAAAACGGTGCGGCTCATGAGGCCAACTGTGTGACGCCACACAGCATTCGGAGAAATTCTATGCAGCATATTTTGATGTTGTGAGCCCATTCATGAATGGCGACATACTGCTGAAGATAGACCTTGTTGACACCACGAAATGGGCGGAGAAAATTGCGCAATCCTGTCCAAAAGCCCTCGCTGGTATTTACATGCACTTCCCGAATGCCGTCTCCGTCATCATCTCTGGCCCAGACGCGCTTGCCGGGCGTATGACACACCGTCACATGTAAACGATCAGCTTCCCCGAGATGATTATAAGC
>NZ_KB902568.1 GCF_000379525.1 Lamprocystis purpurea DSM 4197
GCCCGCGCCTCACCACCGAATTTCTTCGCCTGGTGCATGGTGATCGCCGCCGTCAGCGTGGTCTTGCCATGGTCCACGTGCCCAATGGTGCCCACGTTTACATGAGGCTTGCTGCGCTTAAACTTTTCTTTAGACATCGCGCTCTTCCCGTATCAATCGTTACTGTTTCTTAGCGACCGCTTCAGCAATGCTGGCGGGCACTTCGCTGTACTTGGCGAATTCCATGCTGTAAGTCGCCCGGCCCTGAGTGGCAGAGCGAAGGTCCGTCGCGTAACCAAACATTTGCGCTAACGGAACCTCGGCACGAATGATCTTACCGGAGGGCGAGTCTTCCATACCCTGAATCATGCCGCGACGGCTATTGAGGTCCCCCATGACATCACCCATGTTCTCCTCGGGCGTCACCACTTCCACCTTCATGATGGGCTCCAGCAGCATCGGCTTTGCCTTGCTGCAGCCTTCTTTGAAGGCCATGGAACCGGCGATCTTGAAGGCCATTTCGCTCGAGTCGACCTCATGGTACGAGCCGTCATACAGAGTCACTTTGATATCCACCACCGGGAATCCAGCCAGCACGCCGTTACGCATGGCTTCCTGGATACCTTTATCGACGGCCGGAATATATTCCTTCGGAACGACGCCACCGACGATGCCGTTGACGAACTCGTATCCTTTGCCCGCCTCTTGCGGTTCAAGCCGGATGTAAACATGGCCGTATTGACCACGCCCGCCGGTCTGCCGGGCGAACTTGGTCTCCTGCTGCACCTTGTTGCGAATCGTCTCGCGGTAACTGACCTGCGGAGCGCCAACATTGGCCTCGACCTTGAACTCGCGACGCATCCGATCGACGATGATTTCCAGGTGCAGTTCACCCATACCGGAGATGATGGTCTGACCGGACTCCTCATCGGTTCGGACGCGGAACGACGGGTCTTCCTGCGCCAGTTTCTGCAAGGCCAGGCCCATTTTCTCCTGATCGCTCTTGGTCTTCGGCTCGACGGCCACGGAAATGACCGGTTCCGGAAACTCCATGCGCTCCAGCGTAATGACTTTATTCAGGTCGCACAGGGTATCACCGGTCGTGACGTCCTTTAGGCCGACCGCTGCGGCGATATCGCCGGCATGGACTTCTCTGATCTCCAACCGGTCGTTGGCATGCATCTGGAGGATACGGCCGATGCGCTCTTTCCGGCTCTTAACCGGGTTGTAGACGCTGTCGCCTGAATTCAGCACGCCGGAGTAGACCCGGAAGAACGTCAGGGTTCCGACAAAGGGGTCGGTCGCGATCTTGAAAGCGAGCGCTGCAAATGGAGCTTCGTCCGAGGCGGGACGTTCACCCAGACTCTCGTCTTTATCGTCCAGAATGCCCGTGATCGCCGGCACATCCAGCGGGGACGGCATGTAATCCAGAACACCGTCGAGCATGGCCTGCACGCCCTTGTTCTTGAAGGCGGACCCGCACAACATTGGCGTGATTTCGCTCTTGAGCGTCCGCGCACGAATGCCTGCTTTGATCTCATCCTCGGTCAAGGCGATTCCTTCGAGATACTTCTCCATGAAGTCCTCGTTCGCCTCGGCGGCGGCCTCGACCATTTTCTCGCGCCACTCCTGGCACTCTTCAAGCATGTCCGCAGGGACCTCGCCATACTCAAAGGTCATACCCTTGGACGCCTCGTCCCAGATGATGGCTTTCATCTTGACCAGATCAACAACGCCCTTGAAGTGCTCTTCCGCACCGATCGGCAACTGGAGCGGGACCGGGGTGGCACCGAGGCGATCTTTCAACTGTTGGACGACGCGCAGGAAATTGGCTCCCATGCGGTCCATCTTGTTTACGAAACCGAGACGCGGCACACCGTACTTGTTCGCCTGACGCCAGACGGTCTCCGACTGCGGCTCGACGCCGCCGACGGCGCAGAACAGCGCGCAGGCGCCATCGAGCACGCGCAGAGACCGCTCCACCTCAATCGTGAAATCGACGTGTCCGGGCGTATCGATGATATTGATACGATGCTCGGGTCGGGTCAGATCCATACCCTTCCAAAAGCAGGTCGTAGCCGCGGAGGTGATGGTGATGCCACGCTCCTGCTCCTGCTCCATCCAGTCCATGGTGGCAGCGCCGTCATGCACTTCACCGATCTTGTGCGACACACCGGTGTAATAAAGGACGCGCTCGGTCGTCGTGGTCTTGCCGGCGTCGATATGCGCCATGATACCAATGTTGCGATAGCGCTCGATGGGGGTGCTGCGTGCCACGACTGATTCCGTCCTGCAAGTTGATGGTGCCGGCTGACGCCGTTACCAGCGGTAATGGGAGAAGGCTTTGTTGGCCTCTGCCATGCGATGAGTGTCTTCTTTCTTCTTGACGGCGGAACCGCGTGAATCGGCCGCATCCATCAACTCGCCGGCCAGACGCAGGGCCATTGACTTTTCGGACCGCTTGCGCGCCGCATCAATCAGCCAGCGCATGGCAAGCGAGTTACGCCGCGTCGGGCGCACCTCGACCGGCACCTGGTAAGTGGCACCACCGACACGCCGGGACTTGACCTCGACGACCGGACGCACGTTTTCCATCGCCTGCTCAAGG
The DNA here is from genome assembly GCF_000379525.1 of Lamprocystis purpurea DSM 4197. GTDB lineage: Bacteria > Pseudomonadota > Gammaproteobacteria > Chromatiales > Chromatiaceae > Thiodictyon > Thiodictyon purpureum. The sequence continues at coordinate 2,588 of NZ_KB902568.1, forward strand.
AAGCCGATCGGCTCGCCGCCTTTCTTCAAGGCCACCTGATCCAGCGCGACGTAAATAATCCGTTCGGCCACCGCTTTCTTTCCGTCTTCCATCAGCATGTTGATGAACTTGGTCAACAACTCGCTGCCGTGCTTAGGGTCTGGCAGGATCTGGCGTCGTGCAGCTACGCGTCTTCTGGGCATCTCTCAGGCTCCGACTCTCTCACGATGGGCTTGCGCCACTCGTTCACACTGGACCCACACGGGGTCTTTTTCCTGGCTATGAGCGGCACAACCGGGCATTATTTCTTCGGACGCTTGGCGCCGTACTTGGATCGCCCTTGGCGGCGCTTCTCAACGCCGGACGTATCCAGGGTGCCCCGCACGGTGTGATAACGCACACCGGGCAAGTCCTTGACACGGCCGCCGCGAATCAGCACCACCGAGTGCTCCTGGAGGTTATGCCCCTCGCCGCCGATGTAGGACGCGACCTCAAAGCCGTTCGTCAGCCGCACGCGGGCGACTTTTCGAAGAGCCGAGTTCGGCTTCTTCGGTGTCGTTGTGTAAACACGCGTGCAAACACCCCGGCGCTGAGGACAGGCCTCCAATGCAGGAACGTTGCTCTTCACAACGTTGCGCCGGCGGGGCTTCCGCACGAGTTGGTTAATCGTTGCCATTCAGTCGGTCTCCAGCGGCGCCCTCGCGCCTGTCTCAGTACAGCAAATCGAATGCGACAACATCCTATCAGCCGACCGAAACAGTCAGCGGACGGCGACCCCGCATGGGGAGGATTCGAGTGCTTCGGGGACCGGACGTCGGTCCGGGCCTAGCTCCGGAATCGGTACCGGATGGTGAAATAGTCAAGCCGGCGTATAAGCCGGCTAGCTAAGACCGCGCAGTATAGGGACATGTCAGGGAAGTGTCAAACAGGTTATCCGCTGTTGGCCCTGCGCATTGCAAATGCGTTCAAGACCGCCGACGGCACCCTCTTGATCGGCCTGAGTCGGCAGCTTGATCGGCGCCCGCGCAGCCCGGCTTGCGGCCTGCGCGGGAATCGGACGGGAGCGGGGCAGCCTCCCCCGCTGCGCTCTTACTCCGCCTCGGAGGTGTTGAGCGCCTTCTTCAGCGCCTCCTCCAGTTCCTCGGTATCCATCCCGACCTTGCCGGATGCACGATCGTCCTCCAGCCGCTGACGCTTGCGCTCCTTATGATAAGCAAGCCCCGTCCCGGCTGGGATCAGACGCCCGACGATCACGTTTTCCTTGAGCCCGGTCAAACGGTCGGTGGACCCCCGCACCGCGGCCTCGGTCAAGACGCGGGTCGTCTCCTGGAAGGAGGCCGCCGAGATAAACGACTCGGTCGCCAGCGAGGCCTTGGTGATGCCGAGCAACAGCGGCTCGAACAGGGCCGGCTGCTTCCCCTCGGCAATGACGCGCGCGTTCTCATCCATCAGCGTAGTGTGCTCCACCTGCTCACCGCGCAACAAGCGGGTATCCCCGGTGGAGATGACCTCCACCTTGCGCAACATCTGACGACAGATCACCTCGATGTGCTTGTCGTTGATCTTCACGCCCTGCAGGCGGTAGACGTCCTGGATCTCCTTGACCAGATACTCGGCCAAGGCGGTCACGCCCTTGAGGCGCAGGATGTCGTGTGAGGCCAGTTCACCATCGGCGATCACCTCGCCGCGCTCCACCCGCTCGCCCTCGAAGACGTTGACATGCCGCCACTTCGGGATCAGTTCTTCCACCGTTTCACCATCATCCTTGTTGATGATGAGCCGCTGCTTGCCCTTGGTGTCCTTGCCGAAAGCGATGGTACCGCTGGCCTCGGCCAGCAGCGCCTGCTCCTTGGGCTTGCGCGCCTCGAACAGGTCGGCCACCCGCGGCAGACCGCCGGTGATGTCGCGCGTCTTACTGGACTCTTGCGGGATACGCGCCAGGATGTCGCCGACACCCACCTGAGCCGCATCCTCCACGCTCACGATCGCTCCGGCCGTCAGGAAGTAGCGTGCCGGCAGGTCCGTTCCGGCAATATTGAGTTCCTTGCCGTCGACATCCAGCAGCTTGATCATTGGCCGCAGGTCTTTGCCCGTGGATGGCCGCTGATTCGGTGGGATGACAACCCGCGAGGTCAAACCCGTGACCTCGTCCACCTGGCCCTGCACGGTCACCCCTTCGATGAAGTCCTCGAAGGCCAGCTTACCGGCCACCTCGGTCACCACCGGGTGCGTATGCGGGTCCCAGTTGGCGACGACATCGCCGCCTTTGACCGCATCACCATCACCCACCCGCAGGGTGGCGCCATAGGGAACCTTGTAGCGTTCTTTTTCCAGGCCCTTGTCGTCGACCACCGTCAACTCGCCGGAGCGTGACACCGCCACCAGGTTACCGGAGTGATGCACCACGGTCTTGATATTGTGCAGCCGCACCGAGCCGCCGTTCTTGATCTCGATGCTGCTGATGGCTGCTGCCCGCGAGGCGGCGCCGCCGATATGGAAGGTCCGCATGGTGAGCTGAGTACCCGGCTCGCCGATCGACTGAGCCGCGATGACTCCCACCGCCTCGCCCATGTTCACCCGGTGGCCGCGCGCCAGGTCGCGACCGTAACACTGAGCGCAGACACCGATCCGCGAGTCACAGGTAATAGGCGAACGCACCCGTAACTGATCGATACCGGCAACCTCGAAGCGCTCCACGATGGACTCATCCAGCATGGTGCCGGCGGCGCAGATCAATTCATCGCTGCCCGGACGGTAAACGTCGGTCGCGGACACCCGGCCCAGGATGCGCTCGCGCAAGGGTTCGACCACGTCACCGCCCTCGATGATGGGTGACATCAGCAGCCCTCGCTCGGTCCCGCAATCCACTTCGAGCACCACCATGTCCTGGGCCACGTCGACGAGACGCCGGGTCAGGTAACCCGAGTTCGCCGTCTTGAGCGCCGTATCCGCGAGGCCCTTGCGCGCGCCATGGGTGGAGATGAAGTACTGGATGACGTTCAGACCCTCGCGGAAATTCGCGGTAATCGGCGTCTCGATGATGGATCCATCCGGCTTGGCCATCAGCCCGCGCATCCCCGCCAACTGACGGATCTGGGCGGCGGAACCACGGGCGCCGGAGTCCGCCATCATATAGATGGAATTGAACGAGTCCTGCTGCACCGGATTGCCGTTGCGATCCGGCACGGTTTGCTTGCCGAGCTTGGACATCATGGACTTGGCCACCTGGTCGTTGGTGTGCGACCAGATGTCGATGACCTTGTTGTAACGCTCGCCGTTGGTGACCAGACCGGAGGCATACTGCTCCTCGATCTCTTTGACCTGTTTCTCCGCGTCCGCCAGGATGCCGGCCTTTTCCTCCGGAACCGCCATGTCATCCAGGCCGATCGAGACCCCGGAACGGGTGGCCATGCGGAACCCCAGATACATGATCTGGTCGGCGAAGACGACCGTCTCCTTGAGGCCAAGCTGGCGGTAACAGGTATTGATGAGCCGGGAGATGGCTTTCTTTCCGAGCGCCCGATCGACCAGATCGAACGGCAAGCCGTCAGGCACGATGGCAAACACCAGGGCGCGGCCGAGCGTGGTGTCTTTGATGCTCACCCGTTCGCGCATGACCGCGTCTTCGCCCTTGATCACTTCACGAATCCGCACCTTGCAGCGGGCGTGCAAATCGGCATGGCCCGTCTCGTAGGCACGACGCGCTTCATCGATGTCCGTGAAGGCGCTCCCCTCGCCCTTGGCGTTGACCCGCTCACGGGTCATGTAATAGAGCCCGAGCACCACGTCCTGGGAGGGCACGATGATGGGCTCACCATTGGCCGGCGAGAGAATATTATTACTCGCCATCATGAGGGCGCGCGCCTCGATCTGCGCCTCCAGCGACAGCGGCACATGCACGGCCATCTGGTCGCCGTCGAAGTCCGCATTGAACGCGGTACAGACCAGGGGGTGAAGCTGAATCGCCTTGCCCTCGATCAGCACCGGCTCGAACGCCTGAATGCCCAGTCGGTGCAGCGTCGGCGCCCGATTGAGCATCACCGGATGCTCGCGGATCACCTCTTCCAGGATATCCCAGACTTCCGGCGTACCACGCTCCACCATCTTCTTGGCCGCCTTGATGGTGGCCGCCTGGCCGCGCAGTTGCAGCTTGCTGAAGATAAACGGCTTGAACAGTTCGAGCGCCATCCGCTTGGGCAGCCCGCACTGATGGAGCCGCAGCGTCGGCCCGACCACGATGACCGACCGGCCCGAGTAGTCCACCCGTTTGCCGAGCAGGTTCTGACGGAAGCGGCCTTGCTTGCCCTTGATCATGTCCGCCAGGGACTTCAGCGGTCGCTTGTTGGTGCCGGTGATGGCACGACCCCGGCGACCGTTATCCAGGAGCGCATCGACCGCTTCCTGCAGCATGCGCTTTTCGTTGCGCACGATAATGTCCGGCGCGACCAGGTCCAACAGCCGCTTCAAACGGTTGTTGCGGTTGATCACGCGACGGTAGAGATCATTCAGGTCGGAGGTCGCGAACCGGCCGCCATCGAGCGGCACCAGGGGACGCAATTCCGGCGGCAGCACCGGCAGCACGGTCAGGATCATCCACTCCGGACGATTGCCGGACTCGATCAGAGACTCCATCAGCTTGAGTCGCTTGGAGAGCTTCTTGATCTTGGTCTCGGAGTTCGTACTCTCGATCTCCTCGCGCATCCGCCGGACCTCGACCTGCAGGTCGATGGTACGCAGGAGTTCATAGACCGCCTCAGCCCCCATCCGCGCGTCGAATTCGTCCCCGTTCGCTTCCAGCGCTTCGAGATACTGCTCGTCGGTCAGCAACTGGCCGCGCTCCAGGTCGACCACCATGCTCGGATCGATGACGACGAACGACTCAAAATAGAGCACCCGCTCGATATCGCGCAGCGTCATGTCGAGCAGCAGTCCGATCCGCGACGGCAAGGACTTGAGGAACCAGATGTGCGCCACCGGACTCGCCAGGTCGATGTGGCCCATGCGCTCACGCCGCACCTTGGCCAGGGTGACTTCGACACCGCACTTCTCGCAGACCACACCGCGGTGCTTGAGGCGTTTGTACTTGCCGCAGACACACTCGTAGTCACTGATCGGGCCAAAGATCTTGGCGCAGAAAAGCCCATCGCGCTCCGGTTTGAAAGTCCGGTAGTTGATGGTCTCCGGCTTCTTCACCTCACCATAGGACCAGGAGCGAATCATGTCGGGTGAAGCCAGCCCGATCTTGATCGCATCGAACTCCAGGGCCTGGCCCTGCTGCTTGATAATCTTGAGGAGGTCTTTCAATTCAAATCTCCTACGCGAGTTGCGAGGTGCGAGTTGCGAGGGCCGAGATTCGAGGTTCGAGGCAGGGCGCCGAGGATCGCGTGTTCCCTCGGCGCGCGCTGCCTGCTACTCGCGACTCACCTCTAATCCTGTTCAAGCTCGATGTTGATCGCCAAGGAGCGAATCTCCTTGACCAACACGTTGAAGGACTCGGGCATGCCGGCCTCCATGCGATGGTCGCCATCGACAATGTTCTTGTACATTTTGGTGCGGCCGTTGACGTCATCCGACTTCACCGTGAGCATCTCTTGCAGGGTGTAGCCGGCGCCGTAGGCTTCCAGCGCCCAGACCTCCATCTCACCGAAACGCTGGCCGCCGAACTGCGCCTTACCGCCCAGCGGCTGCTGTGTCACCAGACTGTAGGGACCGGTGGAACGGGCATGCATCTTGTCATCCACCAAATGGTTGAGTTTGAGCATGTACATGTAGCCCACCGTCACCGGGCGCTCGAAGCGGTCACCCGTGCGTCCATCGAACAGCAAGGTCTGACCGACCGGAATCCCCTGCGCACTGTTGTCGCGTTCCGCCAACTTGAGCATCGCGCGAATCTCATCCTCGGTGGCACCGTCGAAGACCGGGGTGGCCAGCGGCACACCCCTGACCAGATTGCGCGACAACTCGAGAATCTCATCGTCCGAGAAACTCTGCAGGTCTTCTTGTTTGCCGCTGCTGTTGTAGACCTTGTCCAGGAAGTCACGCAGTTCCGCAACCGCGGTCTGGGAGCGCAGCAAGCGGCCGATCTTGACCCCGAGCCCATTGGCGGCCCAGCCCAGATGGGTTTCCAACACCTGTCCGACGTTCATGCGCGAGGGCACGCCCAGCGGGTTCAAAACGATGTCGACCGGCTCACCGTCCGCGGAGAACGGCATGTCCTCCACCGGAACGACCTTCGAGATGACGCCCTTGTTGCCGTGACGGCCAGCCATTTTGTCGCCGGGCTGGATGCGCCGCTTCACTGCCACATAGACCTTGACCATCTTGAGCACGCCGGGAGCCAAGTCATCGCCGCTCGCAATCTTGCGCTTCTTGACCTCATAGCGGTCGCGGAACTCCTCACGCTGTTGTTTGATCTGGTTGGCAACGGCTTCGAGCTGGAGGGCCACCTCCTCGCCGTGCATCCGGATCTCGAACCAGCGGTCACGCTGCCCCTTCTCCGCGATTTCCTGGAGATAGGCCTTGGTGATCTTGGCCCCCGGCTTGAGTGAGCCCGGCCCGCCATCGGCGACCTTACCAATCAGCATCCGCTCGACACGCTGGAAGGTGTCGTTCTCCATGATCCGCTGCTGGTCCGCGAAGTCCTTGCGCACCCGGTCCATTTCCTGTTCCTGGATCTGCTGGGCACGCTTGTCGCGATCCACGCCATCGCGGGTGAACACCTGGACGTCCACCACGGTGCCGGTCATCCCGGACGGCAGACGCAGTGAGGTGTCCTTCACGTCAGAGGCTTTCTCACCGAAGATCGCACGCAGCAACTTTTCTTCGGGCGTGAGCTGGGTTTCGCCTTTCGGGGTGACCTTGCCGACCAGAATGTCGCCGTCGCGAACCTCGGCTCCGACATAGACGATCCCCGACTCGTCGAGCTTGGAGAGCGCCGACTCGCCCACATTGGGGATGTCGCTGGTGATCTCCTCAGGCCCCAGCTTGGTATCGCGAGCAAGACAAGACAGCTCTTCGATATGAATACTGGTAAAGCGGTCCTCCTGGACGACCCGCTCAGAGATCAGGATCGAGTCCTCGAAGTTGTAACCATTCCAGGGCATGAAGGCGACGCGCAGGTTTTGCCCCAGGGCCAATTCACCCATGTCCGTGGAGGGGCCATCGGCCAGCACGTCATCTTTGGCGACGACATCGCCCGGCTTCACCAAGGGACGCTGGTTGATACAGGTATTCTGGTTGGAACGGGTGTACTTGGTGAGCGTGTAAATATCCACGCCCGGCACCCCCGGTTCAGCCTCCTCGTCATTGACCCGCACCACGATGCGCGCGGCATCCACCGACTCGATGGCGCCGCCGCGGCGCGCCCGCACCACCACGCCCGAGTCCTTGGCCACCGCCCGCTCCATGCCGGTCCCCACCAATGGCTTCTCCGCACGCAGGGTCGGCACCGCCTGCCGCTGCATGTTGGAACCCATGAGGGCGCGGTTGGCGTCGTCGTGCTCCAGGAAGGGAATTAGCGACGCCGCCACCGAGACGATTTGGCGCGGCGACACGTCCATGTACTGGACTTCCTCCGGGGCCTTCATCGTGAACTCGTTCTGATAACGGCAGGACACCAGGGCGTCGGTCAGCAGCCCGTCCTCGGCCAGCGTGGCGTTGGCCTGGGCGATGACGAAGTTGCCTTCCTCGATGGCCGACAGATAATTGATCTCCATGCCCGCCCGACCGCCTTCAACCTTGCGGTAAGGCGTTTCCAGGAAGCCATAGCGGTTCGTCCGGGCGTAGACTGCCAGCGAGTTGATCAGGCCGATATTCGGCCCTTCCGGCGTCTCGATCGGACACACGCGGCCATAGTGCGTCGGGTGAACGTCGCGGACCTCGAAACCGGCCCGCTCCCGCGCCAGACCGCCGGGGCCGAGCGCCGAGACGCGCCGCTTGTGCGTGACCTCGGACAGCGGGTTGTTCTGGTCCATGAACTGCGACAGTTGACTGGAGCCGAAGAACTCTTTGATCGCGGCGGAGACCGGCTTGGCGTTGATCAACTCCTGCGGCATCAACCCCTCGGACTCGGCCAGGGACAGGCGCTCCTTGACCGCCCGTTCCACCCGCACCAGACCGACGCGGAACTGGTTCTCCGCCATCTCGCCGACACAGCGGATGCGGCGGTTGCCCAAGTGGTCGATATCGTCGACCGTACCGCGACCGTTGCGCAACTCCACCAGCACCTTGAGTGCGTCGATGATGTCCGAGGCCGTACCATGCTCGGCGTACAGCGCCTGGGAGGACGCATCGGTGCGGCCGCTGAAGTAGCGTCCGTCATAGATCACGCCCGGACCCACCTCCGGCTCACGCCCCAGGCGACGGTTGAACTTCATGCGGCCGACGGCCGAGAGGTCATACCGATCCGAGGTAAAGAACAGGTTATGGAACAGATTCTGGGCCGCATCCTTGGTGGGCGGCTCGCCCGGCCGCATCATGCGATAGATTTCGACCTGCGCTTCCAGATCGGTCGTGGTCGGGTCGATGCGCAGGGTCTCGGAGATGTAGGGTCCCTGATCCAGGTCGTTGACGAACAGGGTCTCGACATGATCAATGCCCTTGCCGACCAGGAGCGTGATCAACTCCTTGGTCAGCGCCGTGTTGGCCTCGGCGATCACCTCGCCGGTCCCCTTGTCCACCTGGGCGCGCGCGAGGATGCGTCCAATCAGGAAGTCGGATGGGACTTCCAACCGCTCGACCCCGGCCTTCTGGAGTTCACGGATGTGCCGGGCGGTGACCCGCCGGCCAGCTTCGACGATGACTTGGTCACCGAGCTTCACATCGAACCCGACCGTCTCGCCACGCAGCCGCTCCGGAACCAGGTCCAGGGACACCTCGTCGCCGACGAAGCGGAAGGTGTCGGTCGCGAAAAAGCGCTCCAGAATATCCTCGACCCCATAACCCAGGGCGCGCAGCAGAATGGTCGCCGGCAACTTGCGGCGCCGGTCGATACGCACGAAGACGTTGTCCTTGGGATCGAACTCGAAGTCCAACCAGGAGCCACGGTAAGGGATGACCCGCGCGGAGAAGAGGAGCTTACCGGACGAGTGCGTCTTGCCTTTATCGTGGTCGAAAAAGACACCGGGCGAGCGGTGAAGCTGCGAGACGATAACACGCTCGGTCCCGTTGACGATGAAGGTGCCGGTCTCGGTCATGAGCGGCAACTCGCCCATATAGACTTCCTGCTCCTTGATGTCTTTCACCACCTTGGAGCCGGACGGCGCCTCCTTGTCGTAGATCACGAGGCGCAGCAGGACACGCAGCGGTGCCGCATAGGTCGCGCCGCGCAGATGACACTCGCGCACGTCGAAGGGCGGCTCGCCCAGCCGATAGCTGACGTACTCAAGCACCGCATACCCAGAGTAGCTCTCGATGGGAAACACGGACTTGAAGGCAGCGTGCAAGCCCATGTCGGCACGTCGCTTCGGTGCCGCCTCGGCCTGCAGGAACTCGCGATACGACCCGATCTGAGTAGCCAGGAGGAAGGGCACGTCCAGGATCGTCGGACGTTTGCCGAAGTCTTTACGGATGCGCTTTTTTTCGGTGAACGAATAAGCCATTATGCCTTCCCTCGAGATCGTACTTGGGACCCGGACGGGACCCGAAATCAGGACCACTAATGGTTCGCGATGGCGCCCGCCGGACGAAGCGACGACGTCGCGCTCGCCAGGTCGCCCGCCCCTTACGCGCGGACGATGACCCTCAACCAAACGGCAAAAGGCCGGCGGCTCGTCGCCGCCAGCCTATTGGTCCCGTGAAACTTGGTCGCGACGCAATGCGCCGTTACTTGATTTCGACGGTTGCGCCAGCCTCTTCCAGTTCCTTCTTCGCTGCCTCGGCCTCGGCCTTGGAAACGGCTTCCTTCACGGTGGTCGGCGCCCCTTCCACCGCGTCCTTCGCTTCCTTGAGGCCCAGACCGGTCAGGGCACGTACCGTCTTGATCACGCCGACCTTGTTGGCACCGAAGGAAGCCAGGATCACGTTGAACTCGGTCTGTTCCTCGACCGGGGCGACCTCGGCCACCGCGGCGGCCGGGCCTGCAACCATCGCGGCGGCAGCGGTCACACCGAACTTGTCTTCCATCGCCTTGATCAGATCAACCACCTCGAGGACGGTCATATTACCGATTGCGTCGAGGATCTCTTCTTTCGAAACGGCCATTGCCTGTCTCCTGAATCAAACTGCTGTGATACGAGGCGTGCGGACTACGCCGCCTCTTTGGCATCGCGAATTGCGGCGAGGGTGCGGACCAACTTGCCCGGGACCTCGTTCATGGTCGCTGCGAGCTTTTGGACCGGGGCCTTCATGAGGGCGAGCAACTGACTGAGCGCCTGATCGCGAGTCGGCATCTTGGCGAGATCACCGAGCTTCGCGGGGGCGAGCAGCTTGCCGCCGACGGCCACCATGCACACCTGGAACTTGTCGTGCTCCTTGGCGAAGGCTTGCGCGACACGTGCGACCGCACCGGGGTCCTCTTGCGCGAAGGCCAGGATCAAAGGGCCTTTGAGCCCATCCTGCATACACGCAAAATCGGTGTCGGCAAGCGCGCGCCGAGCCAGGGTATTCTTGACCACCCGAACGTAGACCCCGGCCTTGCGTGCTTCCACACGCAACTTCGTGATCTGGCCAACGGTCAAGCCCCGATACTCAGCCCCGACGGCCGAGAAAGCACTCCGAGCGACTTCCGCAACTTCGGCGACGATCGCTTCTTTTTGCGCAAGATTTAGCGCCACTTTCGTCACCTCTGGTCTAACATTGACCCGGCCTGAGCCGGGTGGTGCAGTTGCTCACCGTTCCATCGGCGAGCATCGGCACCGTCCTGTGCACCTTCATCAGCAATCTGATTCTGGAGCACCGTCTGCGCAGGCGCCTGGGGCGATTAAGTCACAGCGGCTGAATCCTTATTGGCTGCTGCGCCACCTGCGGTCTTTGACGGTCCCCGACCGAGTCGGGGCCCCAAAGTATTGGCCCGCGGCACCCGGTCGGCGACTCCATCGAATCGCACGACCGGCGCCTCAGGGCCTTAAACAATGATTTTCGACTTAGAGGCTGAGTGCCTGATGGTCGACCGCCAGCCCTGGTCCCATGGTCGTGGAAACCGTCACCTTGCGCATGTAGATGCCCTTGGAGGTGCTCGGCTTCGCCTTCATGAGGTTCGCCAGCAAGGCTTGCAGGTTCTCCCGCAGTTTCGCCGGCTCAAAGTCCACGCGACCCAGCGGGCAGTGGATAATGCCCGCCTTGTCGGTACGGTAGCGTACCTGTCCCGCCTTGGCGTTGCGCACCGCTTCGGCCACATCGGCGGTGACAGTGCCAACCTTCGGGTTAGGCATCAAACCGCGGGGACCCAAAATCTTACCGAGTTGACCAACAACACGCATGGCATCCGGCGAGGCGATCACCACATCGAAATCCATCTTTCCGGCTTTGATGTCCTCTGCCAGGTCGTCAAATCCGACCCGGTCCGCACCGGCTGCAGTGGCCGCATCGGCATTTGGACCCTGGGCAAATACCGCAACACGTACGGTCTTGCCGATCCCGTGAGGGAGGACGGTCGAGCCGCGAACCACCTGATCGGACTTGCGCGGATCCACACCCAGGTTCACCGCCACATCGACGCTCTCAACGAATTTGATCCGGGAAACTTCTTTCAGCAGGCCGAAGGCTTCTTCGGCGGGATAGAGTTTGCCGTGCTCGATCCGCTCACGGATTGCCTGCTGACGCTTGCTCGGCTTAGCCATGACTAAAGCACCCCTTCCACTTCAAGACCCATCGATCGGGCACTGCCCGCAATCGTGCGTACCGCCGCATCCAGATCGGCGGCAGTCAAATCGGGCATCTTCGCGTTCGCAATCTGTTCGAGTTGCTCGCGAGTCACCTTGCCAACCTTCGTGGTTTGCGGCACCGCACTGCCCTTCTGCACGCCTGCCGCTTTTTTCAGCAGGATCGAGGCGGGCGGGGTCTTGGTGATAAATGTGAAGCTGCGATCCGAATAAACGGTGATCACCACCGGAATCGGCATGCCCTGCTCCAGATCCGAGGTACGGGCATTGAACGTCTTACAGAACTCCATGATATTGACGCCGTGCTGACCCAGGGCCGGCCCGACGGGCGGACTGGGATTGGCAATCCCCGCCTTGACTTGCAGCTTGATATAGGCGTTTATCTTTTTCGCCATGGTTTCTCTCCTGTGGGTGCAAACGCCCGGGGTGAACACCCAGGCTCCCCGTGTTGGGCCCCTGTTGGGGACAAAACGCGATTGAGCGGTCTTCGGTCGTCGAGTGCAGCAGCGAGGATGATCCGCCGCCGCCATGGAATCCGCCTTGGCGGATTCATAGGACCTGATATCAACCCTTCTCTACTTGGGAGAACTCCAGATCGACCGGCGTGGAGCGACCGAAGATCAAGACCGAGACTTTTACCCGGTTCTTGTCGTAATCGACTTCTTCGACAACACCATTGAAGTCCGTAAAGGGTCCATCGACAACCCGTACGACCTCCCCTGGTTCGTACAAGACCTTCGGACGCGGCTTCTCCACGCCTTCCTGCATGCGCTGAAGGATGGCGTCTGCTTGCTTATCCGGGATTGGCGCCGGCCGATCGCCGGTACCACCGATGAAACCCATGACCTTCGGCACCGCTTTTACCAGATGCCAGGTCTCGTCGGTCATCTCCATATTGACCAGAACATAACCGGGAAAAAACTTTCGCTCGCTCTTGCGTTGCTGTCCGTTACGGATCTCCACGACTTCCTCGGTCGGTACCAGCACGGACGCGAACGCATCTTCAAGCCCCGCACGCCGGGCGCGCTCCTCAAGGGACCGCTTGACCTGACCTTCGAAGCCCGAGTAGGCGTGAATAACATACCAACGCTTCGCCACTATCAGCCTCCTTGGCCGGTGAGGAATCTCAGAATTGCCATCAACACCATGTCAAACAGCCAGAGAACGAGACCGACGATGACCACCATCACCATCACCACCAAGGTGGTTTGAACCGTTTCCTGGCGGGTTGGCCAGACGACCTTGCGGACCTCCATGCGGGCATCCGACACAAACTGCCAAAGCCGCCGACCGGGCTGCGTTTGCAGCGCAATCGCGGCGGCTCCACCGCTGATGGCAAGCAGCCCGATCACGCGCAATAGCGCCGAATAGGCGGCAAAATAATAGAAGGCAAAAATGCCGCCGATCAGCAACAATGCGGCAACTGCCAACTTGGCAATGTCCAAGTTGGCGCCTCCGGCCTCAGCGCTTACGTTCATGGGATCCTGTGTCGCCTTCGGATGATGTGTAGGGCGATGGTTGTATGGCAGGCCAGGAGGGACTCGAACCCCCAACCTGCGGTTTTGGAGACCGCTGCTCTGCCAATTGAGCTACTGGCCTAGAAAGAAGGACCGGGTGTCCCGAACCTTTGACCGCGCATTGTACCACGGTCCAAGGCCAGGCCACCGGGTTAAATCACTCGATGATCTTCGCAACCACACCGGCGCCGACGGTCCGACCGCCCTCGCGGATGGCGAAGCGCAACCCGTCTTCCATGGCGATCGGGGCGATC
>NZ_KB902569.1 GCF_000379525.1 Lamprocystis purpurea DSM 4197
CGTGAATGTCGCAGTAGCGACCGTGTGGACAAGCCGGGGACAACGCGCCGTGGGCGCGTTGCCCCCACCTTGCCCACACTCATTCACCCTTTGCCCACACTGCGCCGCACGGCCGCCGGAGCTGGCTGAGAACGCCTGCGGCGCAACAGCAACAGATCTTTTCTTAATCGCTGCGCGGATGCCGTCTTAACGACCGCTCCGCGGTGGCTGGGGCAGCGCCAAACCGCTGCGATGAACGTCGGCACGACAACTTAAATTCGGGGGAAAACTGTCCTGGACATGGGGTCCACTATAGAGTTGGCGGCACGGCAGCGGGCGGAGCGGGCGATCCAGTCGCTCAATGCGGGACTGGAGCAGCGGGTCGCGGAGCGCACCGCCGCGCTGCGGCTGGAGATCGGCGAGCGCCGGCGGGTCGAGGAGCGGCTGCGCGGGAGCGAGGCGCTGGTCCAGCAGCAGTTGTTGGAAATCCAGTCCTTCTACGACGCGGCACCCGTAGGTCTCTTCGTGCTGGATACCGAGCTGCGCTATCTGCGCATCAACGGTCGGCTGGCGGAGATGAACGGGATCCCGGTGGAGGCGCACCTCGGTCACAGCGTGCGCGAGCTGCTGCCGGACCTCGCGGACGGCATCGAGCCGCTGTTCCGCCAGATCATGGCCACCGGTGTCCCGATGCTCAACCTGGAGGTTAGCGAAGAAACCGCGGCCCGCCCCGGCGGCCGACGTTTCTGGCGGGCGCAATACTATCCCCTGCGGAGCGCGACCGGTGAGGTCATCGGTATCAACGGCATGGCCGAGGACATTACCGAGCGTAAGCACATCGAGGACGAGGTGCGCGAGCTCAACACCCAGCTCGAGCGCAAGGTCGAAGAACGCACCGCCGAGGTCCTGGCCGCCGCCGCCGCCCTCCGGGAGCGGGAATCCATGCTGCGGGCGGTGATCGATAACGTTCCGTTCGAATTCTGGGCGCGCGATCTGGAGGGCCGCTGTTTCATGGAGAACGCTGTATTGGTCCGGCATTGGGGCAGTCTTCTCGGCAAATGTCCGCAGGACGAGACCGTGGATGCGGACGATCTGGCCCTGTGGGTGAGCAACAATGCCCGCGCGCTGGCCGGCGAGGTGGTGGACGACGAGGTCCACTATGTCGTGCAGGGGGAAGAGCGCATCTTCGAGAACATCGTTGCCCCGATCCGCGTGGGAGAGCAGATTCAAGGCATCTTCGGGTTCAACATCGATATCACCGAGCGCCGGCGCGCCGAGCAGGCCCGCGATCTGACGCTCGCCAAGTATCAAACGCTGTTCGAGAGCTTCCCGCTCGGGATCACGGTGACCGACAATCAGGGACAAATTCTGGAGATCAACCAAACGGCTGACACCCTGGTCGGCATTGCCCATGAGGCGCATCTGTGCCGCTCTCTGGACAGCCCGGCGTGGAACCTCCTGCGACGCGATGGCACGTGCATGCCGACGGCCGAGGTTCCGGGTGTGCGGGCGCTCCGCAACAGGACTGCCTTGCATCGGGCAGAGCTGGGTATCCCCCAGGCCGATGGGAGCCTGACCTGGCTCGCGGTGACTGCCGCCGCGCTGCCGCCGCCTGCCGGCGGCGTGGTTGTGACCTATGCCGACATCACCGAACGCGTCCACGCCGAGATGGCGCGCGAGACGGTGAGCGCCGCGGCCCAACTCGCCGGCGCCTGCGAATCTCTGGTTCTCTTCCGTCAAGAACTTCCGCACCTGGTGGCGGCCCGGCTGAGTTTCCCCATGGCGGCGATCGCGCTCCTGGATTCGGATCGCGGCGAGCTGGTCTTCGCCGGCAGCGTCGGCATACCGGACGTGCATCCGGGCCTGCGGGTGCCGTTCGCGGCGGATCTGTCCGGACTGGTCGCCGCGGACGGACAGGCATGGGTGGAGCCGGATGAGCCCCTTCCCGCCGATTCGCTCCCTCTGCCCTTGCAGCCGTTGGGCCTGGTCACCTTGCTCAGCGTGCCGCTGACGCTTGGCGAGCGGGTGCTCGGCGTGCTGCTGCTCGCCGATACGCGCCGGCGGCCGGAGGCACCGCGTCTGCTGAACACCCTGAGCGCCGTGGCGTCCGCCATCGAGCGACTCGAAGCCCAGCGGGCGCTGCGGGATGAGGCGGACCGGCGCCGCATCCTGTTCGAGCAGTCCAAGGAGGGGGTTGTTCTGCTGCGTGACGACGGCTCCGTGGCGGAGGCCAATCCGGCCTTTGCCGAGATGCTGGGCTACTCGCTGGACGAGCTGAAGGAAATGCACCTGTGGGATTGGGACGTAGGGATTCCCCGCGAAGTGCTCGTGGAAGCGTTGCGAGCCTTCGATTTTGGACATGTCATCGTTGAAACCCGTCACCGCCGCAAGAACGGCACCGAGTACGACGTTGAAGTGCGCGTGAACTGTGTGGAATGGGCGGGCCAACGCTTGCTGTTCTGTCTGCATCACGACATCACCGCCCGCAAGCTGGCGGAGGCCGCGCTGGAGGAGCACCGCGCGCAGTTGGAGACGCTGGTCAGGGAGCGTACCGCGGAGCTGGAGCAGGCCAACCAAGCCCTGTCCACGAGCGACCAGCGTCTGAGTGCCATGTTCGACATGAGCCAAGTGGCCAATACGCTGGATGAGCAGAGCCTTCTGCAGTATGGGATCGACGAGGCGGTGCGGCTCACTCAGAGCGAGATCGGCTATCTTCATTTCGTCGGCAACGACCAGGAGTCCATCCGCTTGGCGACCTGGTCGAGCGCCACCCTGGCCACCTGCCAAGCCGACCACGTGGAACACTATCCCATCAGCGACGCCGGTGTTTGGGCGGATAGCGTCCGCTTCAGGCGACCGGTCGTGCACAACGACTACCAGCACCTGGAGGAGCGCCGCGGTTACCCCGCGGGCCACGCGCATCTCGTTCGCCACATCGGGGTCCCCGTGATCGACGATGGGCTGGTGCGCATCCTCATCGGGGTCGGCAACAAGCCCACGGACTACGACGACACGGATGTACGCGAGCTCCAACTCATTGGCAACGACCTTTGGCGGATTTATACCCGCCGCCGCGCCGAGATCCAGCTTGCTGCGGCCAAGGAGGAGGCCGACGCGGCCAATCGGGCCAAGAGCGTTTTCCTGGCCAACATGAGCCATGAGATCCGCACCCCGATGAACGCCATCATCGGGCTGAGCCACCTGCTGCAACGCTCGACCATGACCGATGCACAGCACGAGCGCTTGGGCAAGATCGATACGGCGGCGCACCATCTGCTGGCCGTCATCAACGACATCCTCGACCTGTCCAAGATCGAGGCCGGCCGCATGCAGATCGAGGAGACGGACTTTCGGTTGGACGAGATCCTGGAACACAGCCGCTTACTGATCGCCGAATCGGCCGCGAGCAAGGGATTGCAGGTCGATGTCGAATCGAGTGCCGTCCCCCTCTGGCTGCGGGGCGATCCGACACGCCTGCGTCAGGCCTTGCTGAATTTCGCGGCCAACGCCGTCAAGTTCACCGAGCGCGGCCAGGTTGTCTTGCGGGCGGATGTGGAGCACGAAGATCAGGCTGGACTCTTGGTGCGCTTCGAGGTCGAGGATACCGGGATCGGGATCGCGCCTGCGCTGTTGGCGCGGCTGTTCGAGGCGTTCCAGCAGGCCGACGAGTCCACCTCGCGCCGATATGGCGGAACCGGGCTCGGTCTGGCGATCACCCGCCGTCTCGCGCGCCTCATGGGTGGCGACGCCGGCGCCGTGAGCGTGCCGGGCCAAGGCAGCCGCTTCTGGTTTTCGGCACAACTGAGGCGTGGGCAACTCCCTGCACTGGAATCGACGGCCCTGCCGGCTCGCACCGTCGCCGCCGAGCTGGCCGGCAGCCGAGCCGGCGCACGCATCCTCCTGGCGGAAGACAACCTCATCAACCAAGAGGTGGCGGTCGATATCCTGCACGCGGTCGGCCTGAACGTCGACATCGCCGGCGATGGCCGCGATGCCGTCGAGAAGGCGCGCGCGAACGACTATGACCTCATCCTGATGGACATGCAGATGCCCGAACTCGATGGGATCGAGGCGACGCGCGCGATTCGCGCCGCGTTGGGTCGCAAGCACCCACCCATCTTTGCGATGACGGCGAATGCTTTCGACGAGGACCGTCAGCGCTGTCTGGCCGCCGGCATGGACGACTTCGTCACCAAGCCGGTCGAACCGGATCGGCTCTACGCGCTGCTCATGAAGTGGCTGCCGCCACGCGATCACAGCGTCCCAGACACGCGAGCGACGGCGCCAAGCGCCTCCAGCGAGGATCTGTATCGACGCCTGAGCGCAATCGATGGACTTGACGTGACACGCGGACTCTTGTCCGCGCGCAATCGGCTGGCTTTCTATGCCAGGCTGCTGACGATCTTCATCACACACCGCGCGGACAACCCTCAAAGGCTGCGCCGGTGCGTCGCGACCGCGGACACCGAGACAGCGCGAGAACTAGCCCATGACCTCAAGGGTGTGGCGGGCACGATCGGGGCGACCCGAGTGCGTGACCTGGCGGAGTCGGCGATGGCGGTCCTGCGTCAACGCGACTCCACGGCGGCCGCTCTTGTGCTGGAGCTCGCCGACAGCGTCGAACAACTGGTGGGGCAGTTGCGCCAAGCGCTGACCGATGATCGGACAGACCTGGGGTAAGCTGAAACGGCCTTGATCATCGTTCCGGCCGGCCGCGGCGACAAGCTGCAAGGTCGATACGCACCGCTCGCGGACGCGGCGCCCACTGAGCGCCCCCAGCCTCAAAAGAGCCCGGACAGGTCGGCGGTCTGCAAACCGGCCAGCGGCAGCGGAACCGCGCCCAGGCCGCTCGGGGTCATGACGTCGGCATAGCCGTGCGGCCCCGGTCGACGGTGGATGGTCAGCCGCCGGCCGCCCAAGTCCACTAGCCAGGCCTCGGGGATGCCGGCGCGGGCATAGCGCGGAAACTTGACCTCGCGGTCGTAGCGCAGGCTGCCGTCGGCAACCTCGATCAGCAGCAGCACGTCGGCCCGTTCGGCACGCGCGCCGTCGATGCCGGGACGCAGCAGGGCGATGTCGGGCCGGGGTTCGCAGTGGTCATCGAGCCCGATGGGCTCATGCAAGGCCACGACAGCGGACCGCTCGACGGCCTCCCGCAAGCGGTCGGCGATCAACGCGGCGCTGCCGGCATAGGGCTGACCGATCGGCGGCAGCTCGATAATCTCCCCATCGATCAACTCGGTGCGCAGGTCAGCGGCGAGGATGCCGAGTTCTCCCATGCGACGGTAATCCGCGACCGAGAGGCGGTGGACGCGGGCGAGTTGGTGGGCGATCCTGTTCATCGTGTTCCACGCGTAAAAGCGCGTCGACCGGCATTAAAAGAGACTGGTCAGGTCGACCATCGCCGGCACGCCGACGGGCACGGGCACGGGCAGCAGGCCAAGATTGTCGGGACTGGTCTCATCGGCGTAGCCGTGCGGCGCCGGTCGGCGATGGACCGTCAGGCGCCGGCCACCCAGATCCACCAACCAGACCTCCGGGATGCCGGCGCGGGCGTAGCGCGGGAGCTTCACCTCGCGGTCATAGTGCAGACTGCTGTCGGCGACCTCGATCAGCAGCAGCACGTCCGCGGGGCCGGGGTGACCGGTGCGGTAGTAGTCGTCACGCGGACGCAGCAAGGCGATATCGGGCAAGGGTTCGGAGTGGTCATCGAGCCACACCGGGTCTTGCACGGCCACGATCGCGGCGGCGCCGACCGCTTCCTTCAAACGATTGGCAATGAACTTGACGGTCCCGGCGTGTGGATGACCAATCGGCGGCATCTCCATGATCTCCCCATCAATCAACTCGGTGCGCAACTCGGGACCGAGGATGCCGAGCGCACCCATGCGGCGGTAGTCATCGACCGTCAGACGATGAACCCGGGCTCTGATCTCTGCGGTGGCGCTCATCGGACTTCACCATGTATCGCCGTCGAACGTGATAATCGGATGTAGGGGCGGGTTTCAAACCCGCCCCTACACAAGGGTCTGTCCGGATATCGGGTCCGAAGGCTTTAACGCGATTGCTGTGCTGCTCAGGTCTTGCCGTAGATGGCGTTGGGGTCTTTGAGCACCGGTGCGATCTCGGCCCAGGCGCCGTCACCGTCGAGTTGGCGATAAAAGCAGTTGTGCCGGCCGGTATGGCAGGCGATGCCGCCGCGCTGCTCGACCTCGAGCAACACCACGTCGGCGTCGCAGTCGATGCGGATGCCGTGCACCACCTGCTGATGACCGGATTCTTCGCCCTTGTGCCACAGGCGCTTGCGTGAGCGCGACCAATAGACGGCGTGGCCGGTCTCGCGAGTCAGGGTCAGTGATTCGCGATTCATCCAGGCCATCATCAGGATGGTGCCGGTGCCGGTCTCCTGGGCGATGGCGGGTACCAGTCCGTCGGCATCCCATTTGATGGCGTTGAGCCAGTCTTCGTTCATTGGTGTCTGTCCGTTTCAGGGGTTGGCGGCCGCGATCTCATCCGCCAGGCGCTGCCCGGCGGCGAAGTCCAGGGTGCCCTCGTAGATGGCGCGGCCGGTGATGGCGGCGACGATGCCGCGCTCGGTGCCGCGGCCGGCGACCGCGGCCAGCGCGCGGATGTCGTCGCTGTTGGTGATGCCGCCGGAGGCGATGATGGGAATGGCGACCGCCGCGGCCAGCGCGAGGGTGGCCGGGATGTTGGGGCCGGTCATCATGCCGTCGCGGCCGATATCGGTGTACACGATAGCCGAGACGCCGTCGCCCTCGAAGCGTTTCGACAAGGTCTCCACCCGATGTTCGGTGAGTTCGGCCCAGCCTTTGATGGCGACCTGACCGTCTTTGGCGTCCAGGCCGACGATGATCCGCCCCGGAAAGGCGCGGCAGGCGCGGGCGACGAAGGCCGGCTCCTGCACCGCCTGGGTCCCCAGGATGCAGTAGCTCACCCCGGCCGCGAGATAGGCGGCGATGGTCGCCTCGTCGCGGATGCCGCCGCCGACCTGGATCGGCAGGTCGGGAAAGCGCGCGGCGATGGCGCGGATGGCCGCCCCGTTGACCGGCTCACCGGCGAAGGCGCCGTTGAGATCCACCAGATGCAGCCGCCGGGCGCCCTCCCCCACCCAGCGCGCGGCCTGCTCCACCGGATCGTCGGAGAAGATGGTTTCGTCATCCATACGGCCCTGGCGCAGCCGCACACAGCGGCCGTCCTTCAAGTCAATGGCGGGGATCAACAGCACGGGGAATCTCCCTGGAGAGCGGGGCGAAAGGCGAATCGGGTTACAAAGGGGTCATACGGGAGACCACAAGGGGAGTCACAAGGCGCCCTTGGTCGAAGGCAGGATCCCGGCCATGCGGGGGTCCGGCTCCACCGCCATGCGCAGCGCCCGCCCGAAGGCCTTGAAGAGGGTCTCCGCCTGGTGATGCGCATTGTCGCCGCGCAGGTTGTCGAGGTGCAGGGTCAGACCCGCATGATTGACCAGACCCTGGAAGAACTCATGGAAGAGATCCACGTCGAAGGCGCCGATCATGGCGCGTGTGAAGTCGCAGTGGAAGGTCAGACCCGGCCGCCCGGACAGGTCGATCACGACGCGCGACAGCGCTTCATCGAGCGGCACATAGGCATGGCCATAGCGGCGGATGCCTTTCTTGTCCCCCAGGGCCTGAGCCAGGGCCTGACCCACCGTGATGCCGATATCCTCGGCGGTATGGTGGGCATCGATGTGCAGGTCGCCGGTCGCGACAATGTCCAGATCGATCAGGCCGTGGCGCGCCACCTGATCGAGCATGTGTTCCAGGAAGGGCAGACCGGTCTGCAGGCTGGAGCGTCCGCTGCCGTCCAGGTCCAAGGCGACCCGGATCTGGGTCTCCAGGGTGTTGCGCTCGACGCGCGCAGTGCGGTGGCTGGTCTCGGTGGTCATGACGGCAAGGCTCGGCCTGGGCGCCGCGGGGCGCGTAAGGCCGCTATTTAACCACAGGCGGCGGATGCGGCCCTAGCAGCCTGAACGGCTCGGCCTCAAGCCTCCAGCCAAAAAGTCACAGGTCCGTCGTTGACCAGGCTGACCTGCATGTCGGCCCCGAAGCGGCCGGTGGCGACCGTCGGATGGGCACGACAGGCGCTGGCGACCAGATGGTCGAACAGGCGCTCACCCTGCGCCGGCGCCGCGGCCGTGGTGAAGCCGGCACGGGTGCCCTTGCGGGTGTCGGCGGCCAGCGTGAATTGCGGCACCAGCAGCAGCCCGCCGCCGATGTCGCGCAGGCTGCGGTTCATCCGGCCGTTGTCATCCGGAAAGACCCGGTAGCCGAGCAAACGCTCCAACAGCCGCTCGGCCCGCACGGGGGTATCCTCCGGCTGCACGGCGACCAGGACCAGGAGCCCGAGGCCGATGGCACCCAGGGTCTCTCCAGCCACCTCGACTCGCGCCCGCGTGACCCGCTGCAAGAGTCCGATCATCCGCTGCTCCGCTCACCCCAGCACTTGGGCGAAATGATCCGTGGCCTCCACCAGGGCCGCCCGGATGCCTGGTTCGAAGGCCGAGTGACCGGCATCCGTGATCACTTTGAACGCGGCCTCCGGCCAGGCCTGATGCAGGTCCCAGGCGGAACGCAGCGGACAGATCAAGTCATAGCGCCCCTGGACGATCGCCCCAGGAATCGCGGCGAGCCGGCCGGCATTCGCAATCAGTTGATCGGGCTCCAGGAAGGCGTTGTTCACGAAATAATGCGACTCGATGCGCGCCAGACTCAGCGCCAGATGCGGTTCGGCGAAATGGGCCTGGATATTGGCGTTGGCCAGCAGGGTCGCGGTCCGGCCCTCCCAGATCGACCAGGCCTTGGCCGCCGCCATGCGCGTCACCTCGTCGGCGCCGGTGAGACGCCGGTGATAAGCGGCCAGCAGGTCGGAACGCTCCAACGCCGGAATCGGCGCCAGGAAGTCCTCCCAGTAGTCGGGAAACACCCAACTGGCGCCTTCCTGATAGAACCAGCGGATCTCAAAGGGTCGACACAGAAAGATCCCGCGCACCACCAGCGCCAGCACCCGGTCCGGATGGGTCTCGGCATAGGCCAGCGCCAGGGTCGAGCCCCAGGAGCCGCCGAAGACCAGCCAACGCTCCACCCCGAGCCGCTCGCGAATGCGCTCGAGATCCGCCACCAGATCCCAGGTGGTGTTCGCGGCGAGCGACGCGTGCGGGGTGGACCGACCGCACCCCCGCTGATCGAACAGGATGATGCGGTAGCGACGCGGATCGAAAAAGCGCCGATGCGCGGCCTCGCAGCCGGCGCCCGGACCGCCGTGCAGGAAGACCGCGGGGATGCCGTCGGGGCGCCCGCACTCCTCCAGATAGAGCCGATGGCCGTCACCGACCGGCAGCTCATAGGTGGCATAGGGCGTCAGCGGTGGATAGAGATCATGCTGTGTCTGTTTCATGACCGCCAGGATAGAGGGCGAAGGGCAGAACGGCAATCGGTCCCCCGTATCGGACAATTCCTACAGTACGCGAAGGGGATTGCCGACAACTCCAGGCCGCCCGATCGGCCATACTCATACTGTCGCCATCCGGTAAGCCAGGGACGGATCGACCGCGCACCCGTGGTCACGCACACTCCTTACCAGACCAAGCACGGCGACACCCCCGCCGCGGGATGCGACGGGGGTTTTTTACTTATTAGATAAATGTCTATCGCCTGACCATGACAGGTTTCGCGAGCACGCCGGGGCTAGTCGACCGGCCCAGGGGAGCGATCCGCCTCCTCCTTACGTGCACACTCCTCCTTGTGCGCGCACTGCGCGCAGGTCCCCATCACCTCGACCACCCGCCGCCTGGGCCGAAAACCGCTCTCGCGCGTGACGCTCTCCAGGCTGCGCTCAACGGCGTCGTCCTTAAGCTCGGCCACTCCGCCGCACTCCAGACAGATCAGAAACTCGCTGGAGTGCGGGTGTTCCGGGTGGTCGCACCCGACAAAGGCGTGCAGACTCTCGATCTTATGGATCAGACCCTGTTCCAGCAGGAACTCCAGGGCGCGGTAAACCGTCGGCGGGGCGACCACCCGCGGACCCTCGCGCATGGCATCCATGATCTCGTAGGCGCCGACCGGCCGACCGGCCGCACATAGGATCTCCAGCACCCGCCGCCGCTGATCCGTGAGGCGCACGCCGCGTTCCCGGCACAGCACCTCGGCGCGAGCGATCTGCGCACGCGGCGCGGTCATGCGCTTGGCCCCGCCGGACCGAGGGTGCCGCGCCCGGCAGTCACTGCCGCGGGACCGGGCCGCTGGGCCAGACGTTGCGCGCGCCGCCGGGTCAGCAACCCGCTCAGCACGGCGGAGATCACATAGACGGCCCCGGCCAGGAGGATGATCGTCGGCCCGGCGGGCAAATCCGGCCCATAGGACAGGGCCAGCCCGCCGGAGGTGAAGCCGATCCCGAGCAAGGTCGCGATCACCATCATGCCCCCCAGTGAATGCACATAATGACCCGCCACCGCGGCCGGCAGGGTCAGCAGCGCGATGACCAGAATCAGACCCACCACCTGGATCAGCAACACCACGGTCACCGCTACCAGACACAGCAGCAACAGGTAGAAAAAGGTCACCGGCACCCCGCGCAGGCGGGCGAACTCCTCGTCGAAGCTCACGGCCAGGAACTGCCGATAGAAGAGCGCCACGGTCAGCACCAGCGCCAGGTCCAGCCCGGCCATCAGCCATAGATCCCGTTGCCGGACCAGCAGAATGTTACCGAACAAGTAGCTCATCAGATCCGTACTGTAACCCGGCGTCTTGGCAATAAAGAGGATACCCACCGCCATCCCGATCGCCCAGAGGGCGCCGACCAGGGTATCCTCCTGCGCGCGCCAGGCGAGCCGCACGCCGCCGATGATCAGGGCCGATACCAGGGCCGCGATCAAGGCCCCCAGCAGCGGATCGAAGCCGAAGTAGAGCGCGGCACCCATGCCGCCGAGCACCGAGTGCGCGATGCCCCCGGCCAGGAAGGCGATGCGCTTGACCACCACATAGGTGCCGATGACCCCGCAGCCGATACTGGCCAGCAGACCCGCGAGCAGCGCGGTCCGCAGGAAGGCATGGTCGGTCAGTGCCGTCAGGAACTCATTCATGATCAATGCCCATGCGCCACGGCGCGCACGTCCGCGTGGTAGAGACGATGGAGCAGGTCCCCATCGACCGCATCGGTGCGATGGCAGATCAAGGTGCGGTTGAGGCAGGCCACGCGATGCACAAAGCCGGAGATGAAGGCGATGTCGTGAGAAACCACCAGAATGGTCAGGCGCGCGTTCAGGCGCGCGAGCAACTCAAAAATATCGCCCTCCACCCGCTGATCGATGTTGGCCGTGGGTTCATCGAGGATCAATATCCGCGGCTCCCCCACCAGGGCGCGGGCCAGCAGCACCCGCTGCAACTGACCACCGGACAGGGTCCCGATGCGTCGGGCCGCGAGATCCAGGGCCTCCACTTCCGCCAGCGCCGTCCGCACCGCCGCGCGATCCGCCGGGCGGTACCAGCCCAGCGGCGGCCCCAGCCCCAGGCGGCCCATCAACACCACCTGCTCCACCGAGATCGGAAAATCACGCGGGAAGGTCGGGTACTGAGGCACATAGCCCAGATACCGTCGCGCGGCGCGCGGCGGCATGCCGAGCACCTGGATGCGCCCGGTCTGCGGTGCCAGCAACCCCAGCATGAGTTTGAGCAAGGTGCTCTTGCCGCCGGCGTTCGGCCCCACCAGCCCCAGGAACTCGCCCGCCGCGATCGTCAGATCGACGCCGACCAACACCGGATTATCGCCATAGGAAAAGCCGAGATTCTCGACGGCGATGACCGGCTGGCTCCCCGTCCCGATCCCCGCCTGACTCAGCGATGGACTTGGCGCCTGACTGGGCGCCTGAATCAAGGTCGGACTCATGGCGCCGCCGGCCCGGCAATCAGGTCAGTGAGCCGCCGCAGCGTCGCGAAATAGTCCGCGGCAAGCGGGTCCACGGACTCCACCCGACCGCCGATGGCCGCCGCGATCTGCTCGGCCGCGCGCGGGCTGAACTGCGGTTGAACCAGCACCACCGCCACCGCGTTGGCGCGCGCCGCATCGATCAGCCCCGCCAGGGCGCGCGCACCGGGCTCCTTGCCCTCGTATTCCACCGATATCTGGGTGAGCCCGTAGGTCTCCGCGAAATAGCCCCAGGCCGGATGGAACACCATGAATCGGCGCTCTTTGACCGGGGCCAGGCGGGCCCGGATCTCGGCATCCAGGGCGTCCAGATCGGCTGCGAAACGGTCATAGTTCGCCCGGAAGGCATCCGCCTGGTCAGGCCGCAGCGCGATCAGGGCATCGCGAATACCCGCCCCCATGGACTTCACCAGGGGCGGACTGGTCCACACATGGTTGTCCATGGCCTCGTGGTCGTGATCCGCGTGGGTTGGCGCGTGATCCTGGTTCGGTGTCCCGTCGTCATGCGCATGGTCGGCCCGGCCCCGCGCGTCATCGATCACTTGCGCCGCGTCCCGCGGCCGCAACCGGATGTTGTCGCGGGCATCCAGCACCCGCATCCGCGCGTTCGTCGCCCGAATGCGCGGAAGCCAGGCGTCTTCCAACGACATCCCGACCCGCACATAGAGATCCGCGTCCGCCAACGCGGCCACCTGACGCGGGCTCGGCTCATAGGCATGGGGGTTCTGGCCGGACCGCACCATGGCCTGTACCTGCACCTGATCGCCGCCGATCCGCTCCACGAAGGTCGCCAGCGGCACCACGGTGGTGAAGACCGACAGCGGCCGGTCGCCCGGATCGGCGGCCCCGGCAGGTCGGGACACGCCGATCGCCACAACCATCAAGAGCACGGCCAAGGCGGCCGAGCCAGCCCTTACGGCCATCATCGAAACCAGAGAGCGGGGAGCGAGGAACATGAAAACTCAGTAGGATATAGGCACCGGAAGACCGGCAGGCAGGACGACATGATATCTTATAACGTGCCGACCGCAAGGCCGAACGCGCGGCCTTTCCGGACACCAGCGGCCGCCTCGCCGCTTGATCCGACGCGGACCGGCGCACTCGGCACGGATCGAGGTTACGCTTTGCCGGGACGATCGACAGCGCTTGTTCCGTACAGGAGATCCGCGATGCCTTACAGTCCGCCCCGCCACCCGCTGGAAGTGCTGCAAAAACTCAATCATCAAGCTCCAGCAGCGCGACGGCGAACGCCATGAAGTGGGCTGGCAGACGATGCGCGAGTTACTGGCCAAGCGGATCGACCCCGCGACCTTCGCCAACCCCGTCCTGATCGATCGGCTGATCGAGTACAGCGGCGGCCACCCGCGCGAGCTGCTGCGGCTGTTGCGCATGGCGTGCGACCTGACCGAATCCGAACATATCGAGGCCCCGACGGTCGAGAGCGCCATCGACAAGCTGGCCGCCGATTTTCGCTACTGGCTGCAACCCGACGATTACACACTGCTCGCGAAGGTGGATGCCAGCAAAGGCGCGCACGTGGGCAACGACGAGCGCGCCCGCAATCTGCTCTGGCGCCTGGCGCTGCTCCACTACAACGACGGCTCCTGACGCGCCACCCACCCGGTCGTGCGACGACTGGAAGGCTATCAGCAAACGTGGCGCACACTGACTTCAGCACCGGCCAAGCACACGAAGGCCAGACGCCCAGGCCCAGGCAAGAGCGGGTTATGACCACCCTGCCCGCGGTCGATCCATTCCAGTTCGACGACCAGCGGCACCTCGCTGCCGAGGATCTGCTGCCGGAACACCAGGACGATCTCCAGCGCCTGATCAAACTGCTGCGCTATGCCCCGCGTTGGACGAAGCACTGCGCATTCGCACACAGGGAGATCTTCCGGTCTATGAACGATTGGGCGATGCCCGCGAGAAGGCGATGACCCAGAGCAAGATCGCTGACATTCTGCGCCACCATGGCGAGTTGGACGAGGCGTTGCACGTTTTCCAGTGGGATTGCCAACGAACTCAAGCGCGATCACCCTGACGCCATCGGAGCGATTGGCGAATTGTTAGCGCAGGTGCTAGCCTTGGACGGGCGTCAGGAAGAGGCCCTCGCCGTACTCGATCAGGCAGAGTCATCCTATGGCAGGGCCACCAACAACGCGGGCGTGCTACAGGTGCGCGCGCTCCGATCAGCGATTGCGGGCCAGTCAGTCCCCGAGCAAGAGGCCACCGCCGCACCGCTCGCCGAACACCAAGACAAGCGCTAAGCACTTTGATCCCAGTGAGAGCCGTTATCACACAATGAACGTCATCGCACAATTCACGGTCATCCCCATCGGCACCGGCACCTCGCTGTCAGGCTATGTTGCGGCGTGCGAGCGCGTCCTGGCAGCAACCGGACTGACGTACGAGCTGCACGCCAACGGGACCAATCTGGAGGGCGAATGGGAGGCGGTCATGGACGCGATCAAGCGCTGTCATGAGACCCTGCACGCCATGGGTGTGCCGCGTATCTCGACCAGCGTCACGATCGGCACCCGCAGCGACCGCCCGCAGCGGATGGCCGAAAAGATCGCCAGCGTGAGGGAAAAACTGGCAGACCAGAGCTAAGGCGTGAGCCCTTCGATCTGCCCCAGAAAACCGTTGACTTGGACGTGCAACAGCATCGCGGCACGCCGGAACCGCGAGGCGACCAGCCGTTCGCGCTCCCAGTCCAGCTCGAACGAGTAACAATTGCGGAAGACGTGGCGAAAGCCCCGAAAGTCATCGAGTAACCGATACAGCTCCGCGTCGATGACCGCCGGGCGGTAGCCGGGGATTTCCAGGCGCATGCGGCGCAGCAGGTCGGCGTGCCAGGTCCCGGCGCCCAGGTCGTTCTCGAAAAAGGCGGCGATGGCGCGGAAGATGTTCTCGCAGCCGTTGTAGAAATTGTGCAGCAGATAGCCGATGGCACCGCGGTCGTAGTCGCTCACCGCCTCCGCGGGCAGTGCGAGGTGGGCCTCCGCTGAGGCGAACAGACGTTCCAAACGCGCGATCTTCGCTAATTCATCGCGCACATCGGCGCACAACAGCTCAGGGGTGCGGGCCATAGATCACCTGACCTCGCGCGATGATCTTCGCGACGAACACCGGGTCGTCATCCTGAGTGAAGAGGTCCAACGGTCGCCCCAGTGCCTGTTCGAGATCGCGGCGCAGGTTCCAGTAGGCCGCAGCGCACACCCCCAACACGAGCAAGTCCACGTCTGACTGGGCACCAACCCGACCCTCCGCGATGGAGCCGAACAGGTAGGCCCGAGTCACACCATAGGCTTGCAGGATCGGGGCCGCGGCCAGACGGACGTGGGCCTCCAGTCGCGCGGAGGCGATCCGGGTCTGCGCGCGCTCAAGATTCCAGCGCGCTTTGAGCTTGCTGAAATCGAAGGGGCGACCGGTCGGTTCAGTGGTGGGATTGATCATAATGGTGTTATTGCTGGATCATTTCGATGACACCCATCGCCCGGTCTATCGCGTGACGGAGATCGGCCTGGCGGTCATCGCGCGCCGCTTCCATTATGGCACTTACGCCGTCCGTATTTTCCGTTGAATCCGGCAAGCAGGCCGCATTCTTCCGCCATGAGACATTTGCGCTGCGGCGTTTTTCGCGGACGCGCCGGAACCCGGGGTCGGCGCCAGGTGGGCTGACGCACAGGCATTTCCTGGCGAGCATCGGCGAAATCGGGTCGCCGGGGCGCCCATTTGAGAATTATTCTCAACAACCCTGTCCCGCGGACAGCCGCGCCCGCAGGCGACGCGCGAGCGGCCTGGCCGGACGTGGCAGTCGGTGAGGGGCTATCCGGTCGCGGGGATGGGCTGAACCAG
>NZ_KB902570.1 GCF_000379525.1 Lamprocystis purpurea DSM 4197
CTCGTCGGCATACGGCTGTTGTCAGCCTACCTGGATGCTCCATGCTCAATGACTCGCCCCGTGCCCACGCCGTTTCCAGGTTCATCACCCTTACGTGTCCCAACACTGACGGTTTCGTCATCTCACTTCATCCAGGAGCCCGCGGGGCTTCCCGAGTTCTCCGACGTCTCTCTTTCTGCATACCACGGCCTGAGGACTCCGGCGGACCTCCACACCCAAGCCAGTAAGGGTGCTTCGTGTGGGCTTCCAGTACGTTAAAACTGTCGCCATCCGCGGGTTAGCTGTCTCGAAGCTGTACCAGCACTTCAGGGAACGCGATTTCCCCTACGGTCTACAGAATACTCTGTGTACGCTTACCCTGCAATGTTGTTCGCGGCTTGCGCCACTCCGCAGCAGGACCAACACTCGATACGGGCGGGTGGCTAACCCTTACCCGACGGGGACTTCCACCCCGCAAGAGACGCCGAGCTTTGCTCGGCGCGATAACGTCAATAGCCAAAGCGGCTCGCGTCTGCACGCAACCAGCCAGTTAGCACTGACCCTGATGGCGCGCGCTGGATCTTTGGCCGCCCGTTAGGCAATTATCGAGTTTATAATTGAGCCTGGCCCCTGTTCTCCACTTTATCCCCCAGGCATGTTTCCGTGCGTTTCTCAGTTCCGGAATTAATGGTCTCACCGCTCCCATGGACCTATGCGATGCCAAATATCTTCGGACAGATATCTTCCTTGTTCTTGGACAAAGCGGTAAGCGAACCTCATAAGATCAATACCTCCGTCGTCGTAGAGGGCAGTTCCGATACGGCGAATGGGAGCCTCGTTAATGAAACCGCCGTCGGTTCCGACCAAAGCGACCAACTCTCGCAATAGACGCGCGTGTTTGGTCGTCCAGCGATGCTGTTGATCGTGTTTGTTCTCGATTTTTTCGATACAAGTCGGACAAAGCCAGACAGGTCCTCGCCCGCCCCGTCTTGGATTTGGAAACAATTGCCAATCCGCCGGCTTAGGTTCGTAGCTATCTCTTAGCTTATCGAGTATCTCCGGAGGTTCATTTTGAGAAACCAGAGAACGCAGACCAATCTTAAATGCCCGGAGTTCTTGTTGCTTTGCGTGGCTCTTAGTAACTTCACCGGTGAGCTGGCAGTTGTCGCAATAAACTTCAATTCGCGGAAAGACTAGCTTGCGTAGACTCCGGTACCAATCCGGAATTAGAAGAAACGGATTATGGAACCGCATCAACGACCTCCTTTGGTCTCTCTATAGGATTCCGGGGCGTGCAGGCTGGGTCGCGTGGCTATAGTCTGCCGCTCGCCCCTTTCCGCTGCTCAAACTGGTGAAACCGTACGCTATCCCAAGTTCTCGCGTTTCGCGCCTAACTGAGAAGCTAAGCTGAATCGGCTGAGCGAGAGCGAAGCCGATTTCAGCTTTAGCGATAGCTAGGTTCCCCGACGAGAACCGAGCGCAGGCATCGCCGACGGGATCGCAGCGCGCCAAGGGCGGATAAAAAATTCTTGCGGGTCAGCGGGAGCGAGTCCGTTCTCGCATCAACTGCGTTATGCGAGAACGGACTCGCTCCCGCTGCGTGTCCCGAATCCTGGATTTTTTAATCCACAATTTTTGCGCTGCAATTCGAACAAAATAAGACGTCTCATTTATACGCTAAATGTGAACACTTGCTAGATTTCGGCGGACGAACTACCCCATAATGCGTCATATTTTTCGGATTGGATCAGGGTTTCTCCGGGTTGTCAAGCCCTTGCGCGCAGTTCCTCGCTGCACCGTTCGTGCGGTATGAGGCAACATTGCCTCATACCGCACGAACGCGTTGAGGGTACGCCACATAGACCGGAGGATGCCTGCGTGGTTCTGACAAGGAAATGAGATAAAAACAATCGTATGAAGTGCCTTTCTCGACGAATGCTCAGGGTGTTTAGGAGGCATCGACAGAGGGCCGCGCTCGGCCTGGCGTTGTTCCGCCGCGCATCGATCACCCGGCCAGAGCCTTGGCCTGCCGATCCAAGGCTGAAGCCTTGGACTCCAACCGGCCAGCACCAAGCGCGGCGCTTCGCAGCAGGATACGCGGGACAGACCCTGAGGTATTCGCACGAACTTGATCGATAAATCTGCGAGTTAGCGAAGGGGGAACCGCATCCTCCATGCGATTCCTTATCTCTTCGCTGGTGTCCGAGATCACGACCGCGTCTCGGGGTCAGACGGTTCCGGCTGGTCGGCGAGCAAGCGCTTCAGCCGCGCGATCTCGGCCAAGGCTTCGTCCTTAGCGGCCCGCTCCTGCTCCTTGGCCGCCCGCTCCTGCTCCGCATCCGCCTGCGCCTGCTCCTTCGCCGCTCGCTCCTGCTCCTTCGCCGCCCGCTCCTGCTCCTTAGCCGCTCGCTCCTGCTCCTTAGCCGCTCGCTCCTGCTCCTTCGCCACCCGCTCCTGCTCCTTGGCGGCCCGCTCCTGCTCCACGTCCGCCCGCGCCTGCTCGACCTCCGCGCGCAGATCGTCGAATTCGAGTTGGATACTTTGCTGTTCGCGCAGAAAGTTCTGCCGCGCCTGATAGGCATGGTAGGCGTGCTCTTTCTCGGAGAAGGCCTTCAGGGTGTTCATGGCTCGCCTCATCTCTTGGGTCTGCATCCAGGCCGGCAGGGCGTCCGCGTCCAGGCGCTCCGCCTCGGTGAAGAACTTCAGCCAGCGCTCCTGCTCGGTTTCGACCGCGTCGGCGGCGAATTTGCTCAGTTCCAGCAGCCAGATGCCGCCGTGGTCCAGAAAGACGCGTCCGTGCTGGTCGCGCATCCGGAATACGTGTGCATAGTCCGGGGCATCCGGCAACAGCGTCTGACCCAACAGCCAGATCGCATAGGTGGGGCGCAGCTTGCGGTAGCTCTCGCCCTCCTTGATCTGCGCGCTATAGAGATCAGCCCAACCGTAGAGGATGCGCGCCGGCAGATCACGATGATTGAGGAGTTGGACCTCGACCTGATACATCTGCCCAGTGGCGTCGCGGGCCTTGACATCGACCACGGTGAGCTTGTCGTCGAGGAATTCCTTTTCGTTATAGGGATTCTGGATCTCCACCGCGGTGATGGGCCGGGGCAACTCCGCGCCGAGGATGGCGTTGAGGAAATGGATCAGCAGGTCACGATTGGACTCAGCCCCCAGCAGGGCCTTGAAGACGCAGTCAACCTTGGGATCGATGGGATGGCGCATGGTGGTAGCAGTGTAGGCAGGCGTCGCCAGCGCGACAAGGTGATTTCCGGGAAAGGATCGACCGACGTGTCGGGGCGACTAAAGTCGCCCCTACAGGCCCCCTACAGGCCCCCTACAGGCCCCCTATAGTCCTACGGGCCTTGCAGCATGCGCGCAGTCGGGGTGTTGATTCCCGGAAATCACCTATAGACCTACTGGTCACAAAGGTCTTCACCGCGATCTGCCGTTCGAGGAAGTCACCCGCGCGGTGAGGCTCAATCGAACCGCACCTTCTGCGCACTGGAGGCAGGCGTCGCCCGGTCCCAGGCCCAGTCGCGGATGAAGCGAATCTGTTCGTTCATGCTTTTCGACAGCGGCACCAGGGTGCGGGCGCGGGCCAGGATGTGCTCGGTGGTGAAGGGGCGCTGGTCGCGTTCCGAGTCGATGCGCCCGGCGATCACCGCTTGCTCGATCTCGGCGGCGGTCCACTCGCGGCTGTCGCGGACCAGTCGTTCCAGGTCGAAGGCGGCCGGATCGCCATGGTTGTGGCGGATGTGCACGGTGAAGATGGCGGTACGCTCCTCGTCGTTGGGCAGGTCGAAGAAGAAGACTTCATCGAAGCGGCCTTTGCGGATCATCTCGGCCGGCAGCGCCTCGATGCGGTTGGCGGTGGCGGCGACGAAGACCAACGGCGGTTTTTCCTGCATCCAGGTGAGGAAGGCGGAGAGGATATGGGAGGCGGCGTCGGCTTGTCCGGCGCCGCCGCCGAGGCCGTTTTCGATCTCGTCGATCCACAGCACCGCCGGGGCCACCGATTCGATGGTCCGCAGCGCCTTATGGAAGGTCGCCTGGGGGTTGCCGTAGAGATCGGCATAGATCAGGTTCATGTCCAGCCGGAACAGGGGGACGCGCCAGGCATGGGCCACCAGTTTGGCGCACAGGCTCTTGCCGCATCCGCTGATGCCCATGAACAAGAGTCCCTTGGGCACCGGCAGGCCGCTGTCCACCGTGCGCTGGTTGAACAGCGGGGTGCGCCGTTCGATCCAGTCCTTGAGGGCGGCCAGGCCGCCGATCTGCTCCAAGTCCACCAGATCCGGGACATAGTCGAGAAAGCCGGCACCGCTCGCCGCCGCTTTCTTGGCCGCGCCGATCTCGGCCAGCATGGCGTCGCGGTTGAGGTGCCGACCGGCCAGGATGCGGTACATAACGTGCTGGACCTCATCCAGCGTCAGGCCCCGCAGGGCCAGGGTCAGGGCGTCGCGGGCATCCTCCGGTAAGGGTTTGGTGGTGTAGCCGTTCCACACGGTCTGCACCTGATCCCCGATTTCCTGCGTGTCCGGCAGCGGCATTTCAACCAGCAGTACGCTGGGGCGCAGCGCGGGCGGGATGTTTACCTCCGGCGCGATCAGCAGGAGCGCGCTGCCTGGTCGCCCCATCAGTGTCGCATGGGCGTCACGCAGGGCGCGCGCCACCTCCGGCCGCTCCAGGAAGGGCGTCAGGTCTTTGAACAGAAAGAAGCCGCGCCCCGTCGCGGCGGCGGCCGTCTGGATGGCCAGCACCGGATCGCGGGTGTCGGGTGCCCGCGCGGCCGGATCAGCGGCGGGCGCCATCGGCGTGCCGCCGCTCTGCATCTCGAGTCCGCGGGTGCAGGTCCAGGTAAAGAGTGCGATGGCGGGATCGAGGTCGACGGCCAGGCGGCGCACCCGTTCGGTCACGCGCGCTTCCTCGGTCGAGTGGATATAGATCAGGGGGTGGCGGCCGTCGATGGCGGCACGCAGTGGGTCGGTGACCACGGTGTCCTCCGGTTACCGATACTGCCGCAGATACCACCACTCGAAGAAGCGCTTCAGCCAGTGGAAGAGGCGCATGGATGGCAGTACGAGGTTGTACTTCTCGTTGCGGGCAACCAGCATACCCCGGTCATTGGTGTCGACGATGCACAGCAACTCGACCTTATAGGTCTCCCGCGGTTCCCGTCCCATGCATTCGGCCGCCAGGTTGCGTGCGGCGGCACGCGCCTGCAAGTCCGCCATGTGCGCCTGCTTGGGCATCCAGTCCGGGCCGGGGAAGCTGCCCGCGTCACCCGCCACATAGACCCGCTCGAACCCCGGCACGCGGCACTGGGCATCGGCCTGGAGCAGGCCGCCGGGGGAGCGCGGCAGGTCGGTGTTGTCGAACCAGGTGTTGCCGGTCATGCCCGGCATGAAGAGGATCAGGTCGGCGTCGAAGGTGCCGCCCTCGGTCGTCACCGTCCGGTCGGTAAAGCCCTTGAGCTTGTGACCGAGATGGGTCTCGATCCCGAGCCTGGCCATTTCCTTGAGCAGACTGCCGACCGCCTTGGGCCCCAGCCGGTTGCCGGGATTCGGCGCCGGGGTGAAGAAGACGAGTTTGAAGCGCTCACGCCGGCCTTCTTTGCGCAATTGCTGGTCCATGCCGAAGAGGAACTCGAAGACCGGTCCGCCGCGCATGGAACTGGGCTCGTTGGGGTTGCCGGCGAAACCCATGGCGATGGTGCCCCCCTCCATGGCGCGCACCCGGTCGCGGATGCGCTGCGCGGAGGCGATGCCCTCGCAGGGGGTGATGGCATGTTCGATCCCCGGCAGCTTCTTGATGAAGCGTCCGCCGCTGGCGATGATCAGGCCATCGTTGGTGACCGGCTCGGTGCTGGTCTGCAGGGTACGGCCCCCATCGGTCAGCCCGGTCGCCTCGGCGGCAATGTGCGTCACCCCCGAGCGCTTGAAGAACTGCTTGAGGTTGACCCGCAGGTCATCGCCGGTGCGCAGACCGCTGGGGACCCAGATCAGGGCGGGCAGGTAGACGAATTCGGCCGTGGGGCTGACGACTGTGAGGTCGGCGCTCAGGCCCGACTCGCGTAGCGTGTTGACCGCGGTCAGTGCGCCGAAACCCGAGCCGACGATGGTGATGCGATGCATGGAAGACTCCGGGAGTGTAGTGATTAGGCGATTGACGGAAATCGCCTTGTAACGAGTCAAGAATTAAGTTAAACCCAATCGTTGTCGTTATGGACTTGTTCAGTCGTTCTTTGGCTGGGTCGCGCTAAGCAGCGGGGCCAGCATGGGCCAGACATTCTCCAGGATACGTGGCTGGGCCGCGGCCGTCGGGTGGATCTCGTCGGCCTGCATCAGCCCACGATCCTCAGCGACCCCTTCCAGCAGGGAAGGG
This sequence comes from Lamprocystis purpurea DSM 4197, assembly GCF_000379525.1. Taxonomy (GTDB): domain Bacteria; phylum Pseudomonadota; class Gammaproteobacteria; order Chromatiales; family Chromatiaceae; genus Thiodictyon; species Thiodictyon purpureum. The sequence continues at coordinate 6,367 of NZ_KB902570.1, forward strand.
AGGAGGGGCACGCCGTGCGCGGCAGCCACTTCCTGGAACACGGCTTGAAAGGCACGCTCGTAAGCCGCACCGTAGTTGGGCGGCAAACGGATGCCGATGAGCAGGACTTGGCTGCCGGCCGCTTGCCCGAGTTGCACCATGCGGGTCAGATTCTCCCGCAGGACCTCGGTCTTCAGGCCGCGCAGTCCGTCATTCGCGCCGAGTTCGATGAGCAGCAGCGCCGGGCGGTGACGCGCCAGGAGCGCCGGCAGGCGGGTCAGTCCACCGGCGGTGGTGTCACCCGAGATCCCGGCGTTGATGACGGCAAAGTCGAGGCCGCGTGTGCGCAGCCGCTCCTGGAGCAGGGCGACCCAACCGTCAGCCTGGGCGAAGCCGTAAGCGGCGCTCAGACTATCTCCCAGGACCACGATCGTCGGCGGTTGGCCCGGCGTGGTGGTCGTTGCATCGCTCGCGCGGCCCGCACCGGCAATCGCCAGCACACTCGTCAGCACAGCAGTAAGCAATAGGCGCATCATGACAGGCATTCCGGTCGCGGTCGTAGTCCAGGCCCAAGGTTTAGGCAAGCATGTTAACGGTCCCAGCGGCGATCTGACCATTCTGCAGGGTCTCGATCTTCAGATCCAGGCCGGCGAGGCGGTGGCCATTCTGGGGGCCTCCGGCTCCGGCAAGTCCACGCTGCTCGGGCTCCTGGCCGGACTCGACGGCGCCACCGCGGGTGAGGTCTGGCTGTGCGGCCAGCGGCTCGACGCCCTGACCGAGGACGGGCGGGCGGCCTTGCGCGCCGGGCGCGTCGGTTTCGTGTTCCAGAGTTTCCAACTGCTGCCCACGCTCACCGCCCGCGAGAACGTCCTGCTGCCGTTGGAACTGACCGGCACGCGCGACGCCGAGGCGCGTGCCGACGAGGCCCTCACGCGCGTCGGGCTCGCCCCGCGTGCCGGCCATTACCCGCGTCAGCTCTCCGGCGGGGAACAGCAGCGGGTGGCCATCGCCCGCGCCTATGCCCCACGCCCGGTCGTCTTGTTCGCGGACGAACCGACCGGCAATCTGGATCAGGCCACCGGCGAACAGATCATCGACCTGCTCTTGGACCTGCGCGCCGAGGCCGGCGCGGCGCTGGTGCTGGTGACCCATGACCCGGCACTGGCTGAGCGCTGCGACCGCCGGCTGCGGATGCGCGATGGTGCCTTGGAGCGTATCGCATGACAATGGGAGCGCTCATGAGGTCCCCCACCTGGCGCATCAGTTTGCGTCTGCTGCGCCGGGATTGGCGCAGCGGCGAACTCTACCTGCTGGCCGCCGCGCTGATCCTGACCGTGGCCGCCGTGACCGCCGTCGGGTTCTTCACCGACCGCATCGAGTCCGCCATGGTCCGCCAGGGCGGTGAGCTGCTCGCCGCGGATCTGGCCGTCGACGGGTCATCCCGGCCGCCGGATGCGTACCTCAACCAGGCGGTCAGCCTGGGGTTGGAAAGTGCCCGCACCCTGGAGTTCCCGAGCGTGGTCATGGGCGCGGCCGGTGCCCAGTTGGTGCAGGTCAAGGTGGTGGACGCGGCCTATCCGCTGCGCGGCCGGCTGCGTTTGCGCGACGGCTTCACCGATCCGGAACGCACCGTCGAACAGGGACCGCCGGCCGGTGAGGTCTGGGTGGAGGCGCGGCTGCTGCGGCTGCTGGAGGCCCGGATCGGCGATTCGGTCGCGCTGGGCGAGACCCGTTTGCGGATCGGCGCCATCCTGAGTTACGAGCCGGACCGGGGCGGCAACCTCGTGAATCTGGCCCCCCGGGTGCTGATGAATGACGCCGATCTGCCGGCGACCGGGCTGGTGAGCGAGGCCAGCCGGGTGCGGCATCGCCTGTTGTTGGCTGGTGAGGTTGATGCGGTCGCCGCTTTGTCCGCTTGGCTCAAGCCCCGTCTGCCGGTCAATCTCACGCTGGTCGACGGGCGCACCGCCCGGCCCGAGTTCGAATCCGCATTGGATCGCGCCTCGCGCTTCCTGCACCTCGCGACCCTTGTCACCCTGCTGGTGGCGGGGAGCGCCATCGCGCTTGCCAGCCGCCGTCTGGTGGAGCGCCAGATCGATGCGGTGGCGATCATGCGCTGCCTGGGCGCGCCGCAGCATCTGCTGCTGCGGGTTTTCCTGCTGCGGCTGGTCCTGTTCGGGCTGGTCGCCAGCCTGGTGGGGTCGCTGGTCGGCTGGGTCGGGCAGCTCGGGTTGGTCGCGGCCCTGGCCGACTGGTTCGGAACGGATCTGCCGCCGCCATCGCTGATGCCGGTGGCGGTGGGTGTGCTGACCGGTCTGATCGCGTTGCTGGGGTTCGCCGTGCCGCCCTTGCTGCAACTCACCCGGGTGCCGCCGCTGCGCGCGCTGCGGCGCGATCTGGGCACCCCGCGCGCATCGGCCGCGGCGGCGGTGCTGGGGGCCTTGCTGGCGCTGGCGTTGCTGGTCTTCTGGCAGGCGGGTGACGCGGTCCTGGCCGGTCAGTTGCTGGGCGGAGTGGCGCTGACCCTGGTCACGCTGGTCCTGGCCGTGTTGGGTTTGGTGAAGGCGGCGAGCGGTCTGGCCGGCCGGACCCGCGGGGTCTGGCGGCTCGGGCTCGCGGCGCTCACCCGACGGCCGACCTTCGCGGTGCTGCAGATCGCCGGATTCGGGTTGGGCATCCTGGCGCTGCTCCTGCTCGCGGTGGTGCGGGTGGACCTGCTCGAGGCCTGGCAACAGGGCCTGCCCGAGGGCGCGCCCAATCAGTTCCTGATCAACATTCAGCCGCAGGAGGTCGAGCCGTTGCGCGCCTTCCTGGTGGAGCAGGGGATCACCCAGGCGGAACTTTACCCGATGATTCGGGGGCGCCTGATCCGCATCGGCGAGCGTCCGGTCAACCCGTCCGACTATCCGAATCCGCGTGCCGAGAGCCTGGTCGCCCGTGAGTTCAACCTGAGCTTCAGCGAAGCGCCCGTGCCGGCGGGCCGGGCGGATAACCGCCTCGTCGCGGGCCAGTCGTGGGCGGCCGGGGAGACCGCGCCCCAGTTCTCGCTGGAGCAGGGCCTGGCCGAAACCCTGGGGATTGCGCTCGGGGACCGTCTGACCTTCTTTGTCTCCGGTCACGAGGTCAGTGCCCCGGTGACCAGTCTGCGCGAAGTCCGCTGGGACAGCTTCAACGTCAACTTCTTCGTGGTGTCCCCGCCCGCCTTGCTCGGGGTCGAAGCGGCCACTTACATCACCAGCTTCCACCTGCCCGCGGACCGGGAGGCGGTGATCCCCGCGCTGATTGCGCGTTTCCCCAGCGTCACCCTGCTGGACGTGGAGGCCCTGCTGACCCAGGTCCGCGCCGTGGTCGACCGCGGCGTCCTGGCGGTGGAGTACGTGTTTCTGTTCACCCTGGCCGCCGGGGTGCTGGTGATGTTCGCCGGCATCCAGGCGAGTCTGGCGGAGCGCCGCACCGAGCACGGCATCCTGCGCACCCTGGGCGCCGGCCGCAACGCCCTGCTCGGCAGTCTCGCGGTGGAGTTCACGGCCGCCGGACTCCTGGCCGGATTCCTCGCGTCCATCTTCGCCGAAGTCACTGGCTGGCTCCTGGCGGAACAGTTGTTCGGGCTGCAATTCAGCTTCAACCCGCTGCTCTGGGTCACCGGCGTCTTGGGTTCCGGGCTGCTGATCGGTCTGGCCGGCACCTTGGCCACCTGGCCGTTGCTGATCCGGCCGCCCTTGCAGACCTTGCGTCGGGCGGCTTGAATATCAGCTTCGGACGTGATAACCGGACCTAGCAGCGGGTTTCAAACCCGCCCCTACACGCGTGTCTGTCCGGGCATCAACCGCCGCGCAGACACTCTGCCGGATCGATGCGGCTCGCGCGGTAGCCGGCGGCCACGGCGGCCAGCAATGCGACCAACAGGGTGGCCGCGGCGGCGGCGGCCAGGTGTTCCGGCTCCAGTCGACAGACATAGCCTTGTCCAGTCAGGTTTTGGCCCAGGGTGCGGTTGAACGCGGCAGCGCCGAACAGGTAGGTGACAAAGGCGAGCACCAAGGCCAGGGCGGCGATCACGGCGGATTGCACCACGGGCATCAGCACCACGGTGCCGTTGCCGAAGCCGAACAGGCGCAGCAGCGCCAGGTCCCGGCGCTTGCGGTCCACGTTCACCCAGAGCGCGCCGCCCAGCGCCAGGGCGCAGCCGGTGAGACCGATCAGGGCGATGACCCGCAGGATGAACGACAGGGTGCGGTCGAAGGCACGCACCGTCTCGATCCGCTCGGCCTGGGTGCGGACCTCGATGCCCTCGGCGCGCAGGGCCGCCGCCAGCGTGTCGACCGCGTCCAGGTCGCGCGCGTAGACCCGGGCGCCGGCGAACTCGGTGCGGGTGCGGGCGCTGGGCACGTGTAGATCCGCGTCGCTCAGGCCGGCGCGCAGGCCGTCGCGGTAGTCCTCCGAGGCGATCAGCAGGTCCAGATGGGTGAACACCGCCTCGCGGGCGACCTGGCTCTCCGGGATGACGCCGATCGGTTCCAGGGTGAACTGGGCATGCTCAGGCGTGCCATTGCGGGAGCGGCGGAAGTAGCCGGTCAGGGGCGCGCCGGGGGTCCAGCCGACGCGCTTCGCCAGGGTCTCGGTCAGCAGTACCTGGCCGGCATGAACCGGGGTGGGCAGACCCGGCGGCAGCAGGGGATCACCGGCGGCGGTCGGGATCATGTCGATGGCATCGAACGGGCGGCGCTCTCTGTTCACCAGATCGATGGTGGCGTTGATGGTGCGGGTGCGGGGGATCAGAAAGCCCAGATCCGGGCGTTGCGCGATGGCCGCGAACCAGCGTTGGTCCAGGCGGTGGGCGCCGAAGACGACGACCTCCAGATTGCGCGGGTCGTTGATCAGGTCCTGGCGCAGGGTGGCGATGACGCCGGTCTTGAGCCCGAACAGCAGCATCAGCGGGGCGATGATGGACGCGACGGTCAGCACCAGCACCAGGGTGGTCCGGCGATCGTGCCAGAGATCCTGGAGCGCCAGCCGCAAGCCTTCCAGGCGGGACTGGGGCGCGTCTTGGTTCGATGACTCGGGCATAGTGGAGCGGCTTTCTCGTGTATAGCGTTCGTACTGGATATCCAGGTAGACCCTTGGTGTAGGGGCGGGTTTTAAACCCGCCCCTACGTTCGGTCATCACGTTCGATGGCAATATTTCAACGCTTGGAAACGGTGAATTAGGTGATTTCCGGAACACCGGATACCCACCATCGGCTCGGATGTAGGTGCGACTTCAGTCGCACCGATTCGGACGCAGGTGCGACTGAAGTCGCACCTACATTGACCGGTATCTAAATTGTCGGAAATCACCTTAGGCCGCGAACGCCGAACCGAACCCGGCGGTCAATGGCGCCGCCCGGACTTCGCGCAGGCCATGGGTGCGCACCCGGCCGAGGTCATGGGTGGCCAGCACCACGCTGGTGCCCAGACGCTCCACCAACTGAAAGAACAGGTCCATCACCTCGTCACCCAGGCGGGGGTCCAGGGCGGAGGTCGGCTCGTCCGCCAGCACCAGGCACGGCCGGTGCGCCAGGGCGCGGGCGATGGAGGCGCGCTGGTACTGGCCTACCGAGAGTTGGGCGGGTGTCTTGTCCAGCAGGTCGCGCAGTTGTAATTGGTCGATCATGGCATCGAGTGCCGCATCCCGCGGCGGCAGCCGCAGCAGGCGGCGGTTGATGCCGATATTGCCGGCCACGCTCAAATAGGGCAGCAGTCCGCCGGTCTGGAGCACGAAGCCGATCGCCGCCGCGCGCGTCCGCGCCAGGTCGCCGTGGCGGCCGGCGCGCCACAGGGCGGCGATATCCAGCGGCGCGCCAGCGATCGCGAAGTGGAACCGCGCGGCACTCAGCGGCCGGACGACGAGCCCCAGCAGTTCCAGCGCCGTACTCTTGCCGCAGCCGCTCTCGCCGGTGAGCGCGATCATCTCCCCGGCGCCCAGGCGCAGCGCGGGGATCAGCACGCGGAACGCCTGATCCCCGTGGCCGCGGCGATAGCTCAGGTCAGTGCAGTCCAGCAGCATTCAGGGCAGATCCTTCAGCGGAATCGGATACACCGCCTCGCGATGGTGCGGATTGTCGGTCTGGGCGATGTCGACCCAACCGAAGGTGTCGGCGTAATAGCGTGAATAGAGCAGCACTTTCTTGCGCAGCCGGTCCACGAAGTCCGCTTGCCGTTGCAGGCCCCAACTGGTCCAGTCGCTCTTCTTGAGGTCCAGCACGTCGCTCTTGTAGGGCAGCCCCGCCAGGTAGTCGAGCAGCAGATCGCGCTGCGCCAGTTCCGGAGCGCGGCGTCGGCCGGTGGCCTCCGGGTCGCGCTCGAAGGTCGCGGCGATGGAGGCGAGCCGGTCGTAGAAGGCCGCGGTGCTGTTGGCGCCGTCCAGATCCGTCTGGGCGGTGTCGATCACCGCGGCGACCAGATCGCGCAGGTCGGAGAGCTGATCACGGGTCATCAGCACCCGGACCTCGACCGTGCGCAGCCCGGGGTCGGCCAGATCGGTGTCGCTGATCCAGGCCTCGAAGACCTCGGGGGCGGCCGTCTGCCGCCGCTCGCCCAGATAGGCCAACTGCATGGCGTGCCCCAGTGAGGCCACGATCGCCTGGATGCGGGCCCGCTGGTCCGCGGCGTCGGCATCCGTTGGGGCGGCCGCGGACGCGGGGACGGCAGCCCCGGATGCGGTCGCGGTGCCCCGGCTGCTGTGCTCGATCTGCGCGATCACGTCCCCGGCATAGGTGTCGAGCGCCGCCCGCAAGCGGTCGCGGGTGCCGTCGGCGATGGGGAAATAAGCCTCCTGCTGGGTCATGGCATTGCGCGCCAGTTCTTTGTACTGTGCCGCGGCGCGCGCCAGATTGCCGGCTTGCCGCGCCGCTGGGGTTTGCAGGTGCATGACCGCGATGGCCACGCCCGCGCGCTGGGCCTCGCGCTGCACCGCCGCGGCATTCAGTCCGGTGCTGGAATCCACCCCCGGCACCGCCTGATCCTTGGTCGGCGCCGTGCCGGCCGGGGTGTTGAAGGTGCCGTCCAGCGCACCGGCATCGGTGATCAGGACGATATGGCGGGCGTCGAACCGGTCTTTCCAGTCCGGCGATTCCAGCGCCGCGAGCACACCGGCATAGGGGTCCTCATCGAAAAAATCGGTGGCCACCGGGGCCTCGCGCAGCCCGGCGATCCGCGCCGGAAAGTCATCGCCATTGCGGACCTGCGTCGGTGCGGCGAACACCTGTGCCACATAGTCGAGCTGCTCATTGGTCTCTTCATTCGCACTTTCGGCGCGGAAGGCGACCAGGCCGAAGGCGACCTTATCCAGCAACCCGGCGGTGCGGATGCGCTCGTAGAAATGGGTGATAGCCGCGCGGGTTTCGTCGATGTAGGGGCCCATGGAGAGCGTGGAGTCGACCACGAAGACGATGGCGGCCTTGAACGACCGGAGTTGCTCGGCCGCGCTCCCCTGGTCCTGCACGGCCGGTCCCGGCGCGGTGCGGCCGCGTGCCTCGGGCAGCGTCACCGAGGCGACCTTGACCGCGCGCACCGGATTGCCGGCCGCGGTGCTGTAGTCCTTGATGTCGAGGATCGGCAACAGATAGAACCGCTCATAGAGATTCACATAGGTCTCGGGCTCCAGCGCGACCGCCCGCGGGTCCGTGCCGCCGGCGGCGATGGCCTGCACCAGGGCCCGCCCCGCGGCCGGCGGCGAGGCCGCATCCAGCACCGAGCGCAGGGCGTCCCAATCGCGGAAAAAGACCAGCCGCTCGCGCCCCGCCGGGTTGGTCAGGGCCAGGGTCAACTGCTGATTCCAGGTCAGGGTGTCGCGCGCCGGCACCCAGCCCAGGAGGTTGCGGCCCGCCGCGTCCGTGCCGACCCGCAACCACTCCTGCCCGGCGAGGTCCTGGCGTTCGTAGACATAGAGTCGGCTCAACGCGGTGATCAGGCGTCCGCCCGTGGTGCCCGGCATCTCGCGCGCCGCCGCCCCCGGTTGAGTCAGAACGCGTTGATACAGCACCGTGGACCCCGCCAGGAGCAGGGGCGTCCCCGCCCCTGCGGTCCCGCACAGAAACGCCAGGCAGCCCACCAGGATGCCCGCGCGCAGTGCGTGCAGTGCGCTGATCCATCCCGAGATCGAGGCTTTAGCCGGACCAGGGCCGCGCCGACGCGATGGCGATCGGCTAAAGCCCCGACCTCCGGTTTTCTTGTTGCCGGAACGATGATCAACGCCAAGGCCGCCCATAAACTTACCCATATCTCGAAAAGAGGTCACGAGATGAAGTGCCACTCAATTGCCCTGCAACGCGTAGGTCCGGTCGAGCAGTGCGGGATAGAGCGTCCGCCAGAAGCCGCATCGGTGGGCCTGACCCGCATCGAACCAGGCGGTCTTATCGGGCTCTAGCAGCCTGTCGGACTTTAGGCGATTTCCGAATAAGACGCTATCAAGAATCAAGCTCCGTAGGAGCCCGCTTGCGGGCGACGTGACCTGCCGGAATCGCGTCATTG
>NZ_KB902571.1 GCF_000379525.1 Lamprocystis purpurea DSM 4197
CTGCCAGGCAGATTCCCACGCATTACTCACCCGTCCGCCACTCTACTCGCCCCAAAGGACTTTCGCGTTCGACTTGCATGTGTTAGGCATGCCGCCAGCGTTCAATCTGAGCCAGGATCAAACTCTTCAGTTCAGTCTCTTTCAACCGCTTACGCGGCCAATCCTGCTCGACGGAATCTTCTCATCGAAGATGCTCGTCGCTATCTCTAGAACTCTCCAGAGACGCCAGAGCACCCACACAAGTTATCTAAACGAATTGTTAAAGATCTGCTTCTCGCGCGCCACCAACCGCGGCGCAGCTCTCAAGTTCTACAGCGTCCCGCCGCGTTGTCAACCACCCCGGCTAACCTCCCTTCAACACCGCCGCGCTTCCATCACAGCAAGCCGACTATTCTACATCCGTTCGGCTCCGTGTCAAACTCCTTTTTCGTGCACCCCGCCGCTTTGTTCCGTCCGTTTTGTCTGCTTCTCCTTAGCGAGCCGACTATTGTACATCATCCTTGCCGACAGTCAACTCGCTTTCGTCACTTTACGCTTAACTCCATAGCGTAGGTTTTTCCTCTCCAACACGCTTTAAGGCAAAGTCACCATCAAACCTGATCGCCGGCGATCTCGATAGATGTCACAAACGCTCCTCATCAACAACCCGGAGGCTTGCTCAATCTTCTTCCACCGCCTCTGCCCGCTCCGGCCGCCCGACCAATTCGACGTACGCCATCGGCGCGGCATCACCGGTCCGAAAGCCGCACTTTAAAATACGCAGATAACCGCCGGGGCGTTCCAGATAACGCGGCCCAAGTTCCACGAATAGCTTTCCTACGACTTCCTTGTCCCGCAGGCGCGCGAATGCCAGGCGCCGCGTGTGAACGGAATCGTTCTTAGCCAGCGTGATCAGTGGCTCCGCAACCCGACGCAACTCTTTGGCCTTTGGCAGCGTGGTCTTGATCAGTTCGTGCCGAAAGAGCGATGCCGTCATATTGCGGAACATGGCTCCCCGGTGCGAACTGGTGCGATTTAGGTGCCTTCCGGCTTTACGGTGACGCATGGTCCGTGATCCAAGTATCTGTTAGCGAATGCTCAGTTCATCGATATTCTCGGGAGGCCAGTTTTCCAGGCGCATCCCGAGCGACAAACCACGAGTAGCAAGAACATCCTTGATCTCAGTGAGCGATTTTTTACCAAGATTCGGTGTCTTCAGCAATTCCACTTCCGTTCGCTGAATGAGATCCCCGATCAGATAGATGTTCTCTGCCTTGAGGCAATTGGCAGACCGAACGGTCAGTTCCAGATCATCGACAGGACGCAACAAGATCGGGTCAATGGTCGGACCCGGCGCGGGCTCTTGAGCCGCGACATCCCGCGGAAGCGAGGGATCCAGCGCCACGAAACTCCCGAGCTGGTCGCGCAATATTTCCGCAGACCGTTGAATCGCGGTCTTCGGGTCCAAAGTGCCATTGGTCTCCAGATCGATAACCAGCCGATCGAGATCCGTCCGCTGTTCGACCCGCGCCGATTGCACCTCGATGGCAACTTTACGCACCGGACTGAATGACGCATCCAGCGTCAGCTTTCCGATCGGCCGATCCTCGCCCCCCTCGATTTCCCTTTGTATCGCAGGAACGTAACCAATGCCGCGACGCACGGTCAAGGTCATGCTGAGTTCGGCATCGGTCGTCAGGTTGGCAATAACCAGGTGCGGGTTGGCGATAACGCCGGAATGCCCCAGGTCAATATCTGCCGCGGTCACGGTGCCCGGCCCCTTTTTACTCAGTGCAAAGGTGGCCTCGTCTTTACCGCTCAGCGTAATTGCGAGATTCTTCAAATTCAGAAGAATCTCGAGTACGTCTTCCTGCACACCTTCCAGCGTGGTGTACTCGTGCAGCACACCATTGATCTCAACCTCAGTGACCGCACACCCGGACATCGAGGACAACAAAACTCTGCGGAGCGCATTGCCGAGTGTGTGACCAAATCCCCGCTCCAACGGCTCCAGGGAGACCCGCGCATGACTGGCGCTGCCGTCGACCGGCTCCACCTGTACGATACGCGGGCGCAGAAATTCGCCGATAGCCTCACTCATTCCAATACCCCCTTGCGGTCACTCCTTACTTGGAGTAAAGCTCGACGATCAAAGACTCGTTGATGTCGGCAGGCAGATCCGAACGGTCCGGAACGCGCTTGAAAACACCTTTCAGAGCCTTTAAATCAACCTCTACCCAGTCGAGGAAACCGTATTGCTCGGCTAAAGCCATTGCGTTTTGTACGCGAACTTGCTTTTTCGCCGCTTCCCGGACTTCCACCGTATCTTCCGGGGCAACCGGATAGGATGCCACGTTGACTACTCGGCCGTTAACAAGGATGCCTTTGTGCGATACCAGTTGACGCGCCTCGGAGCGTGTCGAGCCGAATCCCATACGGAACACGACATTATCGAGCCGCCGTTCGAGCATCTGCAGCAGGTTTTCGCCCGTCGCTCCCTTGGACTGGGCCGCCTTGCGGTAATAATTCCGGAACTGCTTCTCCAGTAGCCCGTAGATGCGCCGCACCTTCTGCTTTTCACGAAGCTGGACACCGTAATCAGAGAGGCGGCGACGCCGATCTCCCGCTTGACCCGGTTGTTTCTCCAGGTTGCATTTCGTATCAAGTGAGCGAGCGCGGCTCTTGAGCCCGAGGTCGGTGCCTTCGCGACGCGCAAGCTTACAGGTAGGGCCTGTGTAACGTGCCATTATCTTATTGCTCCCTCAAACACGCCGCTTCTTAGGCGGACGGCAGCCGTTATGCGGGATCGGCGTCACATCGGTGATGCTGGTGATCTTAAAGCCGGCGTTGTTCAATGCGCGGACCGCGGACTCACGGCCGGGACCTGGGCCGTTCACATTGACGTCCAGATTTCGCAGCCCATATTCCTTCGCTGCCTGACCGGCTTTATCAGCCGCGACCTGAGCTGCGAACGGTGTGCTCTTACGTGATCCGCGGAAACCCGAGCCACCCGAGGTTGCCCATGTCAGGGCGTTTCCCTGACGATCGGTAATCGTGATGATCGTATTGTTAAACGATGCATGGATGTGAGCGACACCATCCGCGACCTGCTTCCGGATCTTTTTCTTAACGGTTCGAGTTGGTTTAGCCATTCGCCTTTACCAGCCGGTGGACAGCACGTTCGCTGCCTTAACGCTTAATGGGACGGCGCGGCCCCTTACGGGTCCGTGCGTTGGTTCGGGTACGCTGTCCGCGCAGCGGGAGCCCTCGCCGATGGCGAATCCCGCGATTACAGCCGAGGTCCATCAAGCGTTTGATATTCATTGAGATCTCGCGACGAAGGTCGCCCTCAACAGTGTACTTCGCGACTTCCACGCGAAGTCTGTCCACTTCCTCTTCTGTAAGGCTCTGGACTTTGGTATCGCGTGGTACGGCTGCGGAATCGCAAATCTCGCCAGCGCGGACCCGACCAACACCGAAGATCGCAGTGAGCGCGATCACCGTATGTTTCTTATCTGGAATATTGACGCCGGCTATACGGGCCATTGCACTGAACCCTCGAAACCAAATTTTATCAGCGGTAAACCGCGCATTATAACAGAAACGACATCGCAGTCAATCCCCATGCCATCAGCCCTGACGCTGCTTGTGCCTGGGGTCCTTGCAGATGACCCGAACGATCCCGTTACGCCGTACGATCTTGCAGTTACGACACAGTTTCTTCACCGATGCACGTACTTTCATCTTGTCTCCTAGCGATTCATGCGCCCCATCAGCGCAGCAGCCCGGCGCCGGGCGCCTTAAGGTTAGCCTTCTTCATCAACCCCTCATATTGGTGGGACATGAGGTGGGCCTGCACCTGGGCCATGAAGTCCATCACAACGACCACCACGATCAGAAGTGAAGTGCCGCCGAAATAAAACGGCACATTGTATCCGACGATGAGAAACTCGGGCAGCAAGCACACCGCGGTGATGTAAATGGCGCCCACGGCCGTCAGTCGGGTCATGACCGTATCGATATATCGCGCGGTTTGCTCGCCGGGACGAATTCCCGGAATGAAGGCACCGGAGCGCTTCAGGTTATCGGCCGTCTCGCGGGCGTTGAACACCAACGCCGTGTAGAAAAAGCAGAAAAAGACGATCGCCGAGGCGTAAAGAATGACATAGATCGGCTCACCGGGAGAGAGCTTCGATGTTATGTCAGCGATCCATCGCATATTCTCATTACTGCCTAGCCACTGTCCCAAGGTACCGGGAAACAGAATGATACTGGACGCGAAGATCGGTGGAATGACACCGGCCATGTTAATCTTGAGCGGCAGATGTGTACTCTGCGCCTGCATCAACTTGCGTCCTTGTTGGCGCCGCGCGTAGTTCACGGTGATACGGCGTTGCCCTCGCTCGACGAATACCACGAACGCGGTCACCGCAATCACCATGGCGAAGATCGCCAACACCGCGAGTGCGTTCATCTCCCCGGTGCGCACGAGTTCCAAAGTTCCGCCCAGGGCCGCCGGCAGGCCGGCCACAATCCCGGAAAAGATAATCATGGATATCCCGTTGCCGATACCGCGCTCGGTGATCTGCTCGCCAAGCCACATCAGGAACATCGTCCCCGTGACCAGGGATACCGCCGCCGTGACCAGGAACCCCGTTCCCGCCTGGCTCACGAGCGCTGTCCCACCGGCACTCTGGCCTTGCAGAGCGATCGATATGCCGATTGCCTGGAACGTGGCCAGAACGACTGTTCCATAGCGCGTGTACTGCGTGATCTTGCGTCGGCCTTGCTCTCCCTCTTTCTTTAGCTGTTCAAGCTGCGGAATGACGGATGACATCAACTGCACGATGATCGACGCAGAGATATAGGGCATGACCCCAAGCGCGAAGAGGCTCGCTCGCTCCAGTGCGCCTCCCGAGAACATGTTGAACATGTCCAGCATGGAGCCCTTGTTCTGCTCAAACAGAATGGCCAGTGCCTCGGGGTTAACCCCGGGCACCGGGATAAAGGTGCCGATACGGTACACAAGAAGCGCGCCGACCAGAAAGAGCAGCCGCTGTTTGAGTTCGGTCAGCCGTCCCATTCCGCCCAGGGTCTGTCCCAACGATGAGGGGTTCTTAGCCATCCAAAGGGACCTGTGTTAGTCCTCGACCTTGCCGCCGGCCGCCTCGATCGCGGCTCGGGCACCCTTGGTGACACCGACACCGCGTATCGTCAGCGCACGATCGACCTCGCCGGAGGCGATGATCTTTGCGACTAAAGTCGCCCGATTGATCAACCCCGCCTTACGCAGCGCGTCCAAGTCCACAATATCGCCGTCGATATGCTTGAGCTCATTAAGGCGGATTTCTTCGCGGCTTTGCGCAGTCCGTGAACGAAAACCCATTTTCGGCAGGCGCCGCTGCAACGGCATCTGGCCGCCCTCGAAACCTACCTTGTGGAATCCGCCGGCGCGGGACTTTTGACCCTTGTGCCCCCTGCCGCCGGTCTTTCCGAGTCCGCTGCCGATACCACGACCGCGGCGCTTCGGCGCTTGCTTGCTGCCGTCGCTCGGGCTGAGTTCATTAAGTCGCATGTCACGCCTCCTCGACAACCTTGACCATGTATGACACGGCGTTCACCATGCCGCGTGTACACGGGGTATCCTCCACCTCGACCACTTGATGCATCCGTCGCAGACCGAGGCCGCGGACACTCGCCTTGTGTGCTGTCAGACGCCCGTGCATGCTGCGGACCAGCTTCACTTTCATCATCTTCTTGTCTGACATCATCTACCCCAGGATCTGCTCGACGGTCTTACCGCGCTTCGCGGCGATGCTCTCGGGGTCACTCATGGCCTTCAATCCCTGCACAGTGGCACGTACCACGTTGACGGGGTTATTGGTACCGATACATTTGGCCAGGACATTCTGCACGCCGAGCACCTCGAACACTGCCCGCATCGCTCCGCCGGCGATAATCCCCGTACCCTCGGATGCGGGTTGCATGAAAACCTTCGCGGCTCCATGTCGCCCGTGCAAGGGATACTGCAGGGTATTGCCCCGAAGCTTCACGTCGATCATGTTTTTGCGGGCACTCTCCATCGCTTTCTGAATCGCGACCGGCACCTCACGCGCCTTACCACGACCGAAGCCAACGCGCCCTTTGCCGTCGCCGACCACGGTCAGTGCCGCAAAACCGAACTGACGGCCACCCTTGACCACTTTGGCAACGCGATTAACGTTGACCAGCTTTTCCAGAAGGCCATCGCCTTCCGGCTTGGTGTTAAAATTTGACATGGTGCAGCCCCTAGAATTTCAGTCCGCTCTCACGAGCCGCATCCGCAAGCGCCTTCATACGCCCGTGATAGCGAAACCCCGAGCGATCGAATGCCACCTCGGCGATTCCCTTCGACAAAGCACGCTCCGCGATCGCTTTCCCGACCAACACCGCGGCACCGGAATTACCCTTGTGCCCGGAAATCGTGAGGCGAAACTCCTTGTCTATCGTAGACGCGCTGGCAACAACATGGGCTCCGTCCGGAGCAATGATCTGTGCATAAATGTGCTGGGGCGTCCGATGAACACAGAGCCGATAGACACCCAATTCCCGAATCTTCGCGCGGGTCTTGGCTGCGCGGCGCAAACGTGCTTTTCTCTTGTCCATTGTCTTAAACCCCTACTTTTTCTTGGCTTCCTTACGCAAGACGTCTTCGTCCGCGTAACGAACACCCTTGCCCTTGTAGGGCTCCGGCGGCCGATAGGCGCGGATCTCCGCCGCGACCTGCCCCACGCGTTGCCGATCGGCCCCGCTAACAATGATCTCAGTCTGACTTGGGGTCTCGATCTTAATTCCCCCCGGCACCGGGTAGTCGACAGGATGCGAGAATCCCAAGCTGAGATTCAAGACATCTCCCTTCGCCTGCGCCCGATAGCCGACACCGACCAGCGTCAGTTTCCGTGAGAATCCGATGCCACAGCCAACCACCATGTTGTTGAGTACGGCCCGCGTCGTCCCTGCCATCGCCCATCCCTGCGGCTGCCCGGCCGCCGGGGAAACGCTGATGATTCCGTCCTCAAGCTGGACCGACACCGTCGGATGCACTGTCCACTCCAAGGAACCCTTGGTGCCTTGAACCTTAACCGACTGACCAGCGATTTCGACCATCACTCCTTTCGGCACGGTGATCGGTGCCTTTGCAACTCGTGACATTTGCTGATCTCCTTAAGCCACGTAGGCGATGATCTCGCCGCCATGACCAGTCTGCCGGGCCGCGCGGTCAGTCATCAGCCCACGCGAGGTCGAAATGATCGCCACCCCTAAGCCGCCCCACACCGTCGGTAATGCGTCTTGACCGCGGTAAACACGCAACCCAGGCCGGGAGACCCGCTTCAGGAACTCGATCACGGGTTTACCCCGAAAATACTTCAGTCGAACAACCAGTCTTGCCTTCTCATCAACTGTCTCGACTTGTGCGTCGGCAATATAGCCCTCTTCCTTGAGTAAGGTCGCGATGGCGAACTTCTGTTTGGACGATGGCATCACGATCGTGATCTTGCCGCGCTGCTGACCATTACGGATGCGTGTCAGCATATCCGCAATCGGATCCGACATACTCATGTGCTTCTCCTCAAGACACACGTGGGGGGGTCAGTCCACCTGCATGGTGCGATACCCGGAATCTGACAGCGACCCGGACGAGCCCGAGCCGAACTATCCTACCAACTTGCCTTAACGACACCAGGAACGTCGCCCCGCATCACAGCCTCTCGCAGTTTGTTCCGCGAGAGGCCGAACTTCCGGTAGACCGCGTGGGGACGCCCGGTGATCCGACAACGCCGCATCTGCCGCGTAGGGCTTGCGTCACGTGGAAGCTTTTGGAGCTTCAGCACCGCCTCGTCGATCTGCTCAGAAGTTGACGCCCGGTCGTTGATCACCGATTTCAAGGCCGCACGCTTCGTAGCGTATTTGGCGACAATCTCGGTGCGACGACGATCGCGCTCGATCATGCTGGTTTTTGCCATCGTTATTCCTTGTAAGGTCCCGCTTCAGGTCCGGAACGGAAAGTTGAACGCTTCCAGCAGCGCACGGCCTTCTTCGTCCGTGCGTGCCGAGGTAGTAATCGTGATGTCGAGTCCGCGCAACGCGTCGATCTTGTCATAATCGATCTCAGGAAACATGATCTGCTCCTTGACGCCGATCGAATAGTTACCGCGCCCGTCAAACGCCTTGGGGCTCAAACCCCGGAAGTCCCGGATACGCGGCACCGCGATATTGATCAGCCGATCAAGAAACTCGTACATCCGCTCCCGCCGCAACGTCACCTTGCAGCCGACCGGCCACCCCTCCCGAATCTTGAACGCGGCAACCGACAATCGCGCCATGGTGACAATCGGTTGTTGCCCGGCGATAGCGCGCATGTCGGCAACTGCGAAATCCATCACCTTCTTGTCGGCAACGGCTTCTCCAACGCCCATGTTGAGCGTGATCTTTTCGATGCGCGGGACCTGCATGACGCTGCGGTAACTAAACCGCTCCTTCAACTCTCCGACGATGCGCTCGCGGTAGACGGACTGCAATCTGGACATTTCGCTATTTACTCATTACCGGGGCGGGCTCAACGACGCTGCGAATCAGACGTCGACTACTTCGCCATTCGATTTGAACACCCGAACCTTGCGGCCGTCTTCCAGAATCTTAAAACCCACCCGGTCCCCGCGGCCTTTCTGCGGGTTATAGAGCGCGACATTCGATATCTGTAGGGGCATCGGCTTCTCGACAATACCACCCGCCTCGCCCTTTTGCGGGTTGGGCTTCTGGTGCTTCTTGACCATGTTCACGTTCTCGACGAGTACATGATCCTCATCGACGACGCGTAACACCGTGCCCCGCTTCCCTTTATCTCTTCCGGTGATGACGATCACGTCGTCATTCTTTCGAATCTTTTGCATGACCAGCGACTCCTCAGAGCACTTCGGGAGCAAGTGAAATGATCTTCATGAACCGCTCCCCCCGGAGTTCACGTGTGACCGGCCCAAAAATACGCGTACCGATCGGCTGCAATTGATTATTCAGCAGCACCGCCGCGTTCCCGTCAAACCGGATCAACGAGCCGTCAGGCCGCCGGACACCCTTGCGGGTCCGCACTACGACGGCGTTGTAGACGTCGCCTTTCTTGACCTTGCCGCGCGGAATCGCGTCTTTTACAGTCACCTTAATCACATCTCCGATGCCAGCGTAGCGCCGATGCGACCCGCCGAGCACCTTGATGCACATGACGCTCCGGGCACCGCTATTATCAGCGACGCTCAGATTGGTTTGCATCTGAATCATTGTTCTCTACCTGGTATTTTGAGGGCGACGACCGGCACTACGTTAGACACTGACCCGCCGGGACGACAGCAGATCTAACGCACTTTCTCGACGATCTCGATCAAGCGCCACGATTTGGTCTTCGACAAAGGTCGGCACTGTTCCACGCGGACTAAATCGCCCTCGCCGCAGGCATTCGCTTCGTCATGAGCGTGGATCTTCGTAGAGCGTGTCAGAAACTTCCCGTAGAGCGGGTGCTTAACCCGACGCTCGATCAGGACAGTGATGGTCTTATCCATCGCACTGCTGACGACCCGACCACTTAGGGTTCGGTTCTCGCTTGTCGCTTCGCTCATGATTTACCGCCCGCAGTCTGCTCTGCCATGACCATTTTAACCCGTGCGATGTCACGCCGAACCGCCTTCATGCGAGAAGGACGAGTGAGTTGCCCCACACCTCGCTGCATGCGCAGGTTGAACTGTTCACGCAGCAGCCCCTCCAGCTGCTGTTGCAGCGCTTCGGTACTGCTGGTACGTAGCTCTTTCGCCTTCATCACAAAATCGTCCGTCTCTCAAAGGTGGTCTGTATCGGCAGCTTGGCCGCCGCCAACTGAAATGCTTCACGGGCCAAGTCCTCGCTGATACCCTCTATCTCGTAGAGGACTTTGCCAGGTTGGATCAAGGCGACCCAGTACTCAACGTTGCCCTTGCCCTTGCCCATACGGACTTCCAAGGGCTTCTTGGATACCGGCTTGTCCGGAAAGACCCGAATCCACAACTTCCCGCCGCGCTTGACCTTTCGGCTGATGGCCCGGCGTGCTGCCTCAATCTGTCGCGCAGTGAGACGTCCGCGCCCGATCGCTTTGAGACCGAACTCTCCAAAGGAGACGCGATTTCCACTTTGCGCCAGACCGCGATTGCGACCAGTCTGCTGTTTACGGAACTTCGTGCGCTTGGGTTGCAGCATGTTTATCCCCTCCTACCGGCCGGTTTCGCCACCGGCTCCTCGGGGAGCTGGTCACCGAACACCTCACCCTTGAAGATCCAGACCTTAACGCCAAGAACGCCATAGGTCGTTCCCGCCTCCGCAAACCCATAATCGATGTCGGCGCGAAGCGTGTGGAGCGGCACCCGCCCCTCGCGTGCCCACTCGCTACGAGCGATCTCGGCACCGTTCAGGCGCCCGGCGACGCTGACCTTGATACCTTCGGCACCGAGACGCATCGTGTTTTGCAAAGCACGCTTTACTGCCCGGCGAAACATGATCCGGCGCTCAAGCTGTTGCGCGATGCCTTCCGCGACAAGCTGTGCATCCAGCTCAGGCTTGCGGATCTCCTCGATGCTGATGTGAACGGGGACCCCGAGCATTCCGGAGACCTTTGCACGCAGCTTATCGATATCCTCGCCTTTCTTGCCGATCACCACGCCTGGACGGGCGGTGTGAATGGTAATGTGGGCATTCTTGGCCGGCCGATCGATCTGAATACGGCTGACGGATGCACTCGCCAACTCTTTCTTCAAGAAAGCGCGAACCATCAGATCCTTATTGAGCATATCGGCATAGTCGCGGGTATTCGCATACCACTTTGACGTCCAGTCTTTGACGATGCCCAGGCGAAAACCAGTCGGATGAACTTTCTGTCCCATGTTGCTCTCCTATCCCCTCAGGCTTCCGCGACCGTCAAGGTAATATGGCTAGTCCGCTTCATGATGCGATTGGCACGGCCTTTCGCTCGCGGCATGATCCGCTTCATGGTCGGCCCTTCGTTGACCTGGATCGACTCTACCTTGAGCTCATCGATATCCGCACCGGCATTGTGCTCTGCGTTCGCAATCGCGGACTCCAGCACCTTCTTCACTAACTCAGCGCCTTTCTTGGTACTGAAGGCGAGAATTTGGAGTGCATGCTCGACGCGCTGGCCGCGGATCTGGTCAGCGACCAATCGGGCCTTTTGCGCCGAAATTCGGGCATACTTCAGTTTGGCTTCGGCTCGCATCTCTCCCACCCCGCCTACTTCTTCTTCGCCTTTTTGTCGGCCGCGTGACCCCGGTAAGTCCGGGTCAGCGCAAATTCGCCGAGTTTATGGCCAATCATGTTTTCGTTGACGAGCACCGGAATGTGCAGACGCCCGTTATGGACCGCGATTGTCAAACCCACCATCTCGGGAAGCACCATCGAGCGGCGCGACCACGTCTTGATAGGTCGCTTGCTGTTTTGCGCGACCGCTTCCCCCACCTTCTTTGCCAGGTGGTGATCCACAAAGGGTCCTTTTCGAACTGAACGTGGCACTTGCAGAAACCTCGCCTTAGTTACTTACGGCCGCGACGACGCACAATCATGCTGTCTGTCCGCTTGTTCTTACGTGTCTTATAACCCTTGGTCGGAACACCCCATGGTGTCACCGGATGACGACCTCCGGAAGTCCGGCCCTCGCCGCCACCGTGGGGATGATCAACAGGATTCATGACGACGCCGCGAACCGTAGGACGGACGCCACGCCAGCGTGTAGCGCCAGCTTTACCAAGCTTGCGCAGGTTGTTCTCGGAGTTTCCGACTTCGCCGATGACAGCGCGGCAGTCGGTATGAACCTTGCGCATTTCGCCGCTGCGCAGGCGCACCGTCGCGTAATCACCCTCACGCGCAACCAACTGCGCGGATGTACCTGCCGATCGCGCCAGTTGCGCCCCTTTGCCTGGCCGCATCTCGATACAGTGCACCTGCGCACCGACCGGAACATGCCGTAACGGCATGCAATTCCCGACCACAATCGGCACACCTTCGCCCGACTGTACCTGACTACCGGCCTTGACGCCCTTCGGCGCAATGATATAGGCACGCTCACCGTCAGCATACTTAAGAAGCGCCAGGTGGGCGCTCCGATTCGGGTCATATTCCAATCGCTCCACGACCGCGGGGATGCCGTCTTTCTTTCGCTTGAAATCGACAATCCGGTAGTGCTGCTTGTGACCACCACCTTGGTGACGAACCGAGATACGCCCCGCGTTATTGCGTCCACCATGACGCGTCTGCTTCTCCAGCAAGGGCTGGTAGGGATCACCCTTATGGAGGTCAGGTGAGACCACCCTGACGACGAAGCGTCTCCCGGCGGAGGTCGGTTTTGACTTGACGATTGGCATCTTCTTCTATCCGCTTGGTCCGGCCGGGCTAGGCGCCGCCGCCGAAGTCGATGTTGTGGCCCGGTTTCAGACGGACGTACGCCTTGCGCCAATCTTGACGCCGACCCAGCCGTTTTCCGAGACGCTTCACTTTACCTTTGACGTTCAGTACCTGGACACCAGCTACTTCGACCTCGAACAACAGTTCGACGGCGCGTCCGATCTCGCGCTTATTGGCATCGCCGACAACGCGGAAGGCATATTGCCCGGCGAGTTCGCCCATCATGGTACTCTTTTCCGAGACCAAGGGCCCCAGCAAGACTTTCATGAGGCGCTCTTTATTCATCCCCGCGTGGTTAATCCCAGGGTTCATAGCAAACGCTCCTCCAGTTTCCTGACGGCGCCTTCGGTCGCCACCACGTTCTCAAAGGCGATCAGGCTCACCGGGTCCACTTCCTGGGCGGACATCACATCCACGCCCATCAAGTTCCGCGCCGCCAGATAGAGATTTTCGTCCAGCCCATCGGTGAGGATGAGGCAGTCGCTTACCCCAAGGATCCTCAGTTGCTCGATGAGTTCCTTTGTCTTGGGTGCATTCACCCGAAACTCGGAAACAACCAGCAAGCGCCCCGCGCGCGCAAGATCCGAAAGGATCGAGCACACCGCGCCACGATACATCTTGCGGTTGACCTTCTGGGAGTAGTCCCGGGGGCGAGCCGCGAAGGTCACACCACCGCCGCGCCAAAGTGGACCCCGAGTCGTACCTGCACGCGCCCGACCGGTCCCTTTTTGCCGCCAGGGCTTTTGGCCACCGCCGGACACTTCGGCACGGGTCTTCTGGGCCTTGGTGCCGGATCGGGCGCCCGCCAGATACGCGGTGACGACCTGATGAATCAACCCTGGCTTCAGTTCGGCGCCGAAAACGGCATCCGAGACCTGAACGCTGCCATTGCCGGAGGCGTTTCGTATCGCGAGATCCATGATCATTGGCCCTTGTTCTTGCACTTCACGGACGGAACGACGATGAGACGCCCGCCCGTGGGGCCGGGTACACCACCACGGACCAACAACAGGTTACGCTCTGCATCGACCTGCACAACGACCAGGCTCTGTTGGCAGCGGTTGACAGCGCCAAGATGACCCGCCATGCGCTTACCCTTCCAAACCCTGCCCGGACTTTGATTCTGCCCGATCGAACCAGGTGCGCGATGCGACACGGAATTGCCGTGAGTCGCGTCTTGCGTGCGGAAATGATGACGACGAACACCGCCGGCGAAACCCCGCCCCTTTGTCACGCCGCGCACGTCAACCTGCTGGCCCGGCGCAAAGATTCCGACTGAAATTTCGTCACCAACGTTGATTTCGGTGCCCTCAGTCTCTTCGAGGCGGAACTCGCCCAGGCACTCACCGGCCTCGACACCTGCCTTAGCGTAATGACCTGCCGTCGGCTTGTTGACCCGCGAGGCTTTGCGGGTGCCGAAAGCGACCTGCACCGCGCGATAACCGTCTGTTTCCGCACTCTTGACTTGGCTCACCCGGTTTGGCGGGACCTCAATCACCGTTACCGGGATGGACTCTCCACCCTCGGCAAAGATACGGGTCATGCCGGCCTTGCGCCCGATAACTCCGATCGCCATCGTTCCGCCCTCAGCTCAGCTTGATCTGGACGTCGACGCCCGCCGCCAGATCCAATTTCATCAGAGCGTCGACAGTCTTGTCGGTAGGATCGACAATGTCCATCAGACGCTTATGTGTACGCAGTTCGTATTGGTCCCGCGCGTCCTTGTTCACGTGTGGGGAGACCAGAATCGTCCAACGTTCTTTCTTTGAAGGCAGGGGCACGGGACCACGAACCTGAGCGCCGGTGCGCTTGGCGGTATCGACAATCTCACGCGCCGACTGATCGATCAGACGATGATCAAAAGCCTTCAGGCGAATACGGATTCTTTGGTTATTCATCAAACTACTCGATGATCTTCGCAACCACACCGGCGCCGACGGTCCGACCGCCCTCGCGGATGGCGAAGCGCAACCCGTCTTCCATGGCGATCGGGGCGATCAGCTTGATCACCATCTTCACGTTGTCCCCCGGCATCACCATCTCGATGCCTTCGGGCAGGGTGCAGGCGCCCGTCACGTCCGTGGTCCGGAAGTAGAACTGCGGACGGTAGCCGTTGAAGAACGGGGTGTGACGCCCGCCCTCTTCCTTCGACAACACGTACACCTCAGCCTCAAAATGCGTNTGCGGNTTGATGCTCTTGGGCTTGGCCAGGACCTGACCGCGCTCCACGTCTTCCCGCTTGGTCCCGCGCAGCAGCACGCCGATGTTGTCGCCGGCCTGCCCTTGATCGAGCA
>NZ_KB902572.1 GCF_000379525.1 Lamprocystis purpurea DSM 4197
CCGGTCGTGGGATCGCGCACATACAGGCACAGCCCGCCGGGCACCAGCGCCGGGTCGGAGGTGTCGAACCACAGCCGATAGGCCGCGGCCGTGGGGGCGCTGGGGCCGACCCATACCGCGCTCGCGCCGGTGTCGGCATAGGTCCCGGCGGCCGTGCCGACCGCCAGCACGCCCTCATCGGTGATCAGATACGGCTCGCCGGCCGCCAGGGCGTTGGCCGCCGCCGCCGCCGCGAGCTGGGCGCGCGTCCCGCGCTTGACCCGAATCCGCTGCGCCATGATGGGCTAGAAGGTCCCGCCGTCGATCACATCCACCGCCAACGCCATGAACGCATTGCCCGCATCCTTGGTCAGGGCGATCGAGGCCGAGCCGCGCAGCACGCCGTCGCTGCCGTCGGTGCCCCACAGATAGCCGGCCGTCCCGCCGGCCACCGCGGCCACCTTCTCATCGGTCGAGCTGGCCGGGATGTTGAGCGCCGTCTTGAACGCGTTGACGGTGATCTTGGTCTCTTTTTGTCCAGCACCCGAAGCATCGTGGATCAGCAGGAAGTCGGCGGCCCCATCGACCGCGGGGATGGTGGCCAGATCGTCGAGCGCCGGCACCACCGGGATCCGCGTGGTGCCCCCGGTAGCCAGGTGCAGCGTGCCGCGGTCGGTCGTGACCAGCGGCTCGCGCGCCAACAGGTTGCTGTTCGGCAGTGCGGACTTGAGGCCGCCGCGCAGTTGAATACGTGCCATGAATCAGGTCCTCATCAATCAGAAAACGCCGCCGTCGATTGCCCCAATCAGGTTCTCGGCAGCGAACACGTCGGCGCGCACGCCGCGCGGGTCGTAGAGCACCGCCTGCATGTCCCCGTCCGCGCCGGGCGGCCCCATCGGCCCGGCGGCCCCGGCCGGCCCGGCCGGCCCCATCGGCCCCGCCGGCCCCTGCGGCCCGGTGGCCAGCGGGGCTGCCGCCACCAGCGCGCGCAGCTCCTGCACCTGCGCGCTGTCGGGCACCTCGATGCGATAGCGCGTGGTGTAGCGCGGGGTGGCGAGCTCGATCGCGTAATAACTCGGCGCCCCCTCCGGCAGCGCCAGCCCCGCGTTGGGCGGCAGGTCCACCAGCGCATCCGCCGTCAGGTCGCGGCGGACCAGCACGTGGCGCAGCGCCTCCTGCTGGAAGCCCAGCACTGGCGCCCCGGCCGCATCGACCAGGCTGATCTTCAAGCTGACCGGCCCCAACTCGCCGGGCGCGGCGGCCGGATACGGGATGCGCACCTGCGTCATGGGCGCGGCCTACAGCACCCGGCCCAAGGCCGCCCGCGTCAGCGGCTGGTCGCCGACCCAGGCGCGCGCACTGCCGGCGCGCTCCGGCGCCACCGCACCGCCCGGCTCCGGCGGGCGCGGGTCCAGCCGCCCCTCGGCGATGTCGAGCAGGCGCCGCATCGCCGCGCGGCCGGCCTCCTCGATCTCCAGCGTGCGCGCCAAGCCCACCGCCAGGCGGTCGATCACCAGATCCACTGCGATCATCCCGAGCAACGGCGCGGCCGTGCCGACCGCGCTCGGCCAGCGACTGACCAAGGCGCCGTCGATCAGCGCATCGACCTCCAGGATGGTCGCGGCCACCCGTGCCGGGTCCTCGGCGCCATCGGCATCGGCGTCGCCGTAGGCTTCCAGCGGCAGGGTGCCGCGGCGGTTGGCCACCGCCTCACGGGTGGTGTAGCTCATCTCAGCCGGCGCCGGTCGAGGCCCAGGCCAGTTGCGGGAAGCTGTAGCCCACCACCGCATCGGCTTCGATCGAGAACAGGAACTCGCCGGTCATCACCACGTGCGAGTCATTCGGATCGGTGACCTGCGCGGTGGTCGGCGCCTGGCGCTGCAACAGCACCAAGGCGCGCATGCCCCCGGCCTCGCCCAGCAGATACCACGCGGTCTCGCTGGTCAGCTCCTCCCACATCACCACCGTGATGCGGCCCTTGTAGGGATTCGGCTTGCCGTCCTCCAGCCGATCGTTCATCGCCAACACCATGGCGATGTCTTCCAGCGCCGGGGGCACCAGCAGCACGATGTTGCGCACCCGCACCGGCCGGCCCTGGTCGTTCTTCATCGTGCGCAGCGCCTTGAGCCCCGCGCCCAGGCTGGCAATCGCCGCGGCCTGGGTGGCCGCGCTCAGCACCACCGTGCCCTTGTTGCTGTAAGTCGCCGCTTTGCCGTTCTTGCCCGTGGTCGGATGGTCGGTGGCGAAGAACGGCTTGCCGTCAAAGCACAGGCCGGTAAAGGCCTCGTTGAGCGCGGCCCCGGCCAGCTCGTCGGGGAAGTACGCGGCCAGCTCCCCCTGGCCGGTCGCCTTGGTGCGATAGATGCCCAGGCGATCGGCTTCCAGATCGCGCTTCTTCACGCCGATGGTCGACTCGTACGGCTCGCAGGTCAGGCTGTAGGTGAACCCGGCCAGCGCGTTGACCACCTTGTCGCCGACCCACTTGCGCCAGTTGGGCAAGCTGCCGACCCAGTCCATGGCTTCGGTGATCTGCGCCGTGTTGATGGTGGTGGTGAACCGCCCGTACTGGGTTTCGGTCGCTTCCAGCGCCGCGTTGAAGGTCGCCCGGATGTTCCGGAAGACCTCCTCGATATTGGTTTTGTTGATGATCATCGGATGGTCCTACGCGTGCGGAGTGACAAGCAGCACCACGGTGCTGGTCGAGGTCGCGGTCGAGGCCCCGCCGCCGGTCACCGACAGCACGTCCCCGGCGGCAAAGGTCGCCGCGGCGCTGGGCACACAGGTGTCCACATCGCCGGCGGCCGAACTGGCTTGCGTCACCGTCATCACGCCATCGGTCACTGCCGTGGCGCCGATCTTCAGCGTCAGCGTGGCATCGCCGCCGGCCAGCGCCGCGTTGAGCACGGTGAAGCCCTTGCTGATGGTCCCGGCGAACGGTGCCACCCAGCGCAGCACCGCGGCGTCGGCCGCCTTGTTGCTCAGGGCCCCGAAGGTGATCGCCTGGGCGCGCGCGGGCGGGGTCCAGCCCACCGCCACCCACACCCACTGCGCATCCACGTTCACGATCTGGCCGGCCGCCGAGCGCGTACCGGCTTGGCGCTTGGCCACCGTCTGATCGTCGACGATCCACGCCAGCTCGCCGATGTCCGCCTTGGTGATCGCATCGGCGCCTGCCGAGTTCTCGAACCCGAACACCCCGGCGTCATAGTCGACGGTGAGCGCCGCCGCCGCGCCCGCATTGACCGCCCGGTCCATAAACACGCCGACCGCGGTCAGCCCCAGCGCGGTCGACCCCGGCACCAGGTTGCCGGCCGCATCGCGGCAGGCCAGACCGCCTTCGAAACAGGTGGTCGCCGCGGCCACCGGGCCGTTGAACGAACCGCCGGCAATGCGCGGCGCATTGCGGCCTTGAGTCAGCGCAGTCATGCCGATGCTCCGTATTTCGCCAGCAGTTCAGGCGTGTTACCGAACGCGTCCATGATGGCCCGCTGCTCGGCGTTGAGTTCCGCCGCACCCTGCGGCGGCTTCACCGTCCGGGTCTCTGAGTCCAGCACCGCGGGCGCGGCGGCGAGGAACGCGGTCAACCGCTCCAGCCCGCCCGCCGACTGCGCCTGCGCCCGGTGATACTCCACCGTGGGCGGCGTGATGCGCGCCTCGCGCAGACCGCGCTCCAGGAGCGCATCGACCTGCCGGTTGAGCTCTGCCGCTTGCGCGGTGCGCAACGCGGTTTCGGCCGCCGCCGCGCGGTTGATTGCGGTGTCGTAATCCGCGCGGGGGACAAAGCGCGACAGGTCCGGGGTCGCCGTACGCAGGGCATTGAGCTCAGTCTGCAAGGCGCTCACGGCCGCGACCGCGGTCGCCGCGTCAGCGTCCGCCGGCAGCGCCAGCGCGTGCGCCAAAGGCGCGGGGAGGAGGTCCGGCATAGTGGAGTTCTCGCTATTGAGCGCCGGCAACTGGCGCAGATTCGGTTTGTTGGTCAGCCCGACCGAGCTGAGCCCCGTGATCGAGCGATCCGCAGCGACGTAATACGCAGGGGAGTAGTAGCGGTACCCGCGCGACTGCACCGAGTCGGCGCCCTGGGCATTCCAGGCCACCGCCGCGGTCATGCCCTCGGGGTCGGCACGGAAATCCGACAGCCAGGCCGCGGCATCGGCGCGTTGCCCCAACGGGGCCAGCAACTCGGTGGCGTGCTCCCAGTCCAGCGGCAGATCGGCGCCCGTGGCATTGAGCGTCGCCGCCAGGGCCGGCGGATCGTCGAGCCGGTAGCGTCGGCCGTCGCGGCCGACAAAGGCACCGGCCGGAGCGAGCAACAACCGGGCCGGCGGTGCGCCATCGACCAGCGGCAGTTCACGACAGCATTCGGCTTGCATCACCACTGGCCCCCCGGCCGGATTGCCGGGGGGGAGAGGCGCGTGCTTGGGGGGATGGGTGGGGTGCGACATGGGCGCATGGTGCGCGCGCTGTCCGGTCGGGGCGACTAACGCCCTTTATTGCGCTGCCGTGCCCGCGCGCGACAGAGGCGCTAGGAAGGCCGTAGACGGCCCGCCGGCAAAACCGCTCCGATGGTACCCCGAGCGGCTGTCGCGGGCTGCTAGCTAGGTGCGCAACACGTGCGCAACATGGTCACGCCCTGGCCCAACGCTTGGGATCGCGGTCGGGGGCCGTTGGGGTTCGTTCCTCACCCCAACCTACGGCCGCAGGTAGTCTTCGAGAATCTCGATGATGCGCGTCCGATCCTCGTCGGAGATGCCCAAAAACGGCCGCGGCGGGATCGGCGCCGGGGCGCCGCCGGGGGTGTTGTAAAAGCGGTTGGCCGGGTTGCCGAACTGCTGCACCGCGCCATACACCCGGTTGGTGCCGACCTCCACCCCATGGCCGCCGTCGATCAACTGCCGGGCGATGGTGTCGGCCAGGATGCCGCTCTGGGTCAGCACCTTCTGCACCCCCACCGCGCGGCGTCCGCGCGCGCTCAGGCCCCCGGACTTGGTCACGTTGCTCTTCTTGCCCATGATCACCCCGAGCTTACGCGCCAGGGTGACCGCGCTGTTGGGCGCCCACTTGGCGCCGTCCGGGCCGCTCTCGGTCTCAAAGCGCTCGCGCGTGCTGGTCCACAGCACTTCGCCGATCTCCTCCAGCGCCGGGGCCGGGTGGCTGCACTTACGGATGAGCTGCGCAAGCCGGGCGCGCAGTTCGGCGTCTTCGACTTTGACCTCGAGGTGGAGACCGGCTCCGGCCATCGCGTGCTCCTGTCCGCTATACTATAAAAACGACTGGCGCGGGTTATCAGGCTGACTCAGCCATGCTTCGGCATGATGAGCTGACCAAGGTCGCCAACTTGGCCCGCCAGCCGTTTCAACGCAATCTGACCGCCCCTTTGGGCGGCTGTTGTTTGCCGCTGACCACCAGCGACAAGAACCACGCCTCTTGGTTTTGCGCATCGGCTTTGAGTGCCGCGCGATAGGGCTTATCGCCAATCCACAGCACCAGATAGCGACGCGCCGCCTGACCACCCCAGACCGCGCCGCGCGCGACGATCTCCGGAATCTGGCGATAGTCGTCGACCCCCACCTCGGGATGGCGCGCCTTGTGCTCGTCCAGCGTCGTGCGCGAGAGCCACAGCCGGTCACCGGTGACCCCAAACAAGCGCTGCTCTGCCGCCCCTAGAGCGGCCACGGCAAACCGCGCTGGCGCCTGCGGTGCGCCCGCGAAAAAGTCGTCGAAGGCCGGCGACGCGAGCGCCGCGCGGATCGGATCAGCGGCACCGGCAGCGGCTGGCCGTGCCGCGAATCCGCGGCCGGCGATGGCTGCCCGCAGGTCCTGCCCAATGCCCCCCGGCAACCGCTCTGCCTTGGCCTGGACTTCCTTGATCAGATCCCGCGTCGCTCCCGGCGCATGGTCCCACCCGTAGTCGATGCCCGCCGGCAGCACGTGCTCGCGGCCCTGGCGGTCTTTGTGCACATAGGTGCCATCGTCCGGGGTGGGGTCGGGGCCGGTCTTGCCCAGGCGCTGCAGATCCCGGTCCGCGAGGCTGGTGATGTAGCACCGGCAGCGCCAGCCATTGGGCGTGTAATGGCTGTCCCACCACGGATCATCGGCCGCGAGAACCGTCCCGTTCCAACTCACATGCAACGGCCGCGGATGAATCGACCCATCGGCATGGTGATATTGCAGATACGGCCGCTGGGCCGCGCCCGCCAGATGCTGCGCCCGCCGCCCGGCCTGGTAGCTGGTGCGCAGATTGGTCTCGTAAATCGTCGCGGTGCGCCACGCGCGCCCTTGCGCGGTGTCGCTGCCGGTCCAGCCGGTCCAGCCGTGGGTAGCCACCGCGGCTTCGAAGTCGCGCCGGAACTCCTCAATGGTGGTGCCCTGATCCAGGCCCTTGAGGACAGCCGCGTGCAGATCGGCTAACAGGTCCGCCTTGGCCGCCCCGGCGACGATGAAACTGTGGTCGTGCTCCTCGCCCTGGATGTCGTCCCAATGGTCGGTCGCCAGGTCGATCTTGTCCTTGAGGTAGGCGATGGCCTCGGCGAAGGGCAGGTCACCGTAGCGCACCTCAGCCATCGCGGCGCGCCTCCCACAGCGGCGCATTCGCCCCCCCGCACGGCTGCCCCTCCTGGATCGCCTCGCGCCAGGGCGTCGGCACCCCATAGGCCGGATGGGTGCACGCCGATTGGCCGCCCCGCTCGCTGAAATGCCGACACCAAAAGCACGCCCGCGCGTGCGTATGCCGCCGCGGCGGCACCGTGTCTTTTCCCACGCAAGCGTCGGTACTCATGTCGCCGCGGCCTCATCCACCACATCCGCCCGCCCCGCGAGGTGTGCCACCGCGCGCGCCTCGGCCAGCGCCGCCGCCAGCGGCCCGGCATCCAGCCGCGGATAGGCCGCCTCGATCATCGCCGCCGCTTCCTCCATGGAGCCGGCGGCGGCCAGCATGGCGCGCACCTGATCGAGCATCCCGCCCAGCGCGGCCTGACCCTGCGCGCTCAGGCGGGCCAGCACCGCGGGGTCCACGTCGGGCACGTCGGGCACGTCGGCCGCGGCCGGCCCGGCGGCGCGATTCAGCGCCGGCGGCGGCCGCGGGGGCGGCGCGTCGGGGTCCGGCTCCGGCTCCGGCTCCGCCGCGGCGCCCAGCACCTCCTCGCCGTCCTCCGGGTCGGGCCAGCCCAGCCGATCACGCACCACGCTCGCACCCACCCGCATCCCCAGCGGCACCAGCGCTTTCAGCGAGTCGGTCAGCGCCGTGATGTCCTCCGCATCCGGCTCGGCGATGACGATGCGCGGCGCCGCGTCCGGATCCATGGCGCCATGGTTCAGCGCCAGATAGGCGCCGACCAGATCCCGGTTCAAGGTCTCGGCGAGGTCCGCCGCATCGGCATCGCGGATGTCCTCGCGCACGTCGGCGCGCGCCTGGTCATTGCCCAGGCTGCCGGGCGTACCCTTGGTGCTGGCGGTCTGCCCCAACACCAGGATGCACAGCGCCTCATCGGCCCAGTTCGCCAGCGCGCGGAACACCTCCGCGCCGCCGGTGCCGCTGCTGCCGGCGGCTTGCAGCAGCTCGATGATCATCGAGTCGGGCACCACCGCGCCCCAATCGGTGCCGAGGTTGGCGACCGCACGCGCCAGCACCGCAATGTCTTCCTCCTTGGCCGCGACGCCGTATTTGCCCAGGCGCAACGGCATCCCGTAGGTCGCGGCGAAGCGCAGCCAATCACCCAAGCTGAAGCTCTTGGCCATATAGGCCACGGCCGCGACGCGCGCCAGGCCGCCCCACAGCGGCAGGCCGCTCATCAAATAGGGCTCGTGGATGATGTAGCGGTAGGGCGGCAGCGCCATGCCGTCCAATTGATCCGTGTCGGTGAGCAGGCGCAACTCGCGGCCGGACAGCCGGTCATAGCGAAACCACCGCGGATCGATCCACTGATAGCCGCGCACCTTCGCCCCGGTCTTGAAGTCCACCCGATCGCGCGGGACCCAGGGCGCGCGGCGGGTGTCCCAGGCCACTTCCACTGCCGCAAAGCCTTTGCCCAGCCCATCGAGCAGATCCCCGCGCGCGCGGCTGAAGCCGGGCGCGCGAATCAGCGAGCGGATTTCATCGGCCAGTGCGACATCGGCAGCGGCATCGGTCGCCGACTCCACCGTGACCGGCAGCCGGGTCACCGCCCGCTTGCGCGTGCTGAGCACCGAGCGGTAGACCGGCTCGCGCCGTTCCATCTCGATGGCGAGCGACAGGTAGGCCTCGGCCTCGCCGGCATCGGCTTGCTGCAACAGGCTCCCCAGGCGCTCGGGGTCCAACCCGCCGGTGAACACCGCGCCGCTGAACACCTGATGAATGCCGGTGAGCGTCGCCACCGCGATCGGCCGCTCCAGGTCCGCACGGGACCGGCGCAGCGGTTCGCCGCGCACATCGACCAGGCCGGCTTGCTCAGGCATCAGTAAACTCCTCGGCGCGCGGGGCGCACGGTGGTGGCCGCCGCCCGGCGCGGCGCACCCAGGAAGGCGCCCGGCGCGGGTCGCGCGCCGAAGCGCGGCAAGGGCACCGGCAGATAGCGGTAGTCGACCGCGCCGAGTTGCGTGGCCAGCCAGTTGAAGGCGCCGGCTGCGCCGTCCACCTGGTCGTCATGGCGACCCTTCGGGAAATTTTCCAACTCGGCGATCAAGGCCGCGTTCCAGGGGCCGCGCACGATGCCGACCTTGCCCTGGCCGGGCCCGGCGCCGGCCGCGTAGCTGGAGAGCGGTCCGGCCTTGGTCTCCTTCGAGGTGGTCTCCGGCACCACAATCGTGCGGTAGCCGGCCAGCAGCCGGATGAGATGATCCACATCGGCGATACCGGCCTGGCCGGGATCGCGGAACAGCCCGACCGCGGTCGGGTGCCCGTCTTCTTCCGCCCGCAGCCGGATGCGCGCCTGCACCGTGCCGGGCCGTCCGCGAAAGCGATCAACATGCTCGATGTAGATCATGCCGCTATCGGGGTCCAGCGACAGCAGCACGCCGGCCGTCCAGTCGGGATCCGGATTGGCCTCGCTGGGCAGCGTCGCGGCGCGGTCCCAGAAGCGCGCGCGCAGGCGCCGCGCCGGCAGCTCCGTGGCGTAAATAAATTGAAAGTCGGACTCGCGGAAATAATCGCCGGCCGCGGCGCGGATCAGCCAATTGCCATTCTTCAGGCGTTCGGCCTCGACCTTCGGCAGGTTCGATAAGCGCGCCATGTAGCCCGGATCGGCAGCCAGGCCCAGCGGGTTGTCCTTGTAGGAGCTGGCGACGAAGGTCAGGCTCAGCGGCTGACACCCCGGATGTCGTGCAATGAGGTCGGCCGCGGTGTCGGCCCACTCCAGTTGATCATTGATGCGCGCCACATAGCGGATGACGCCGGAGCGCTCCGGGATGGCGTAGCCGGTGTCCTGGTCGATCCACCATTCGATCAGCGTCGCCACCCACGAGTCCGGGTCCGGGTTGGTTGTGGCGCGGATGTAGGGCTTGACGGTGCCGGAGGGGTCGCGGTTACGGCTGACCAGGTACCAGAACTGGCCCTCGGTGAAGTGCGTCAGCTCGTCCAGGCCGATCAGCGGGAGCTGCGCGCCCTGCCAACTGAACTTGTCTTTCTCGTGCTGCAGGTGGCTGAATGAGAGCTTGGCGCCGGACGGGAACCGCCACTGCTTCTGCCCATACGGCTCGGCCCCCAGCAAGGGGTAAATTTTCTCCGCCGTATCCCACAGACCGCCTTCCGCCGTGATTTGCGGCGAGGTCCGCCGGAAGATCACCCCACCAAAGTCGGCATCGCCGGAAAAGCGCGCGCCCTCCAGGAGGAGGGCGAACGTCTTACCGCCATAGGCGGCGCCGCCATAGATGCAGATATCCGCCGCGGACGACAGGAACTGTTCCTGCGGTCCCGGTTGCGGGCGGAACTCGACCGCCGCGTCAGCCACCGCCCGCTCCGCGGCGGCCGTTATCCGGCAGATAGATCTTCACCCCGGAGGCGACCCGCTCGGCCGTGGCATCGTCCAGCCCCGCGGCCAGCGCGGCCTCGCGCACCGCGGCCTCCGCCTCGCGGCGCTGCTCCTGGCTCCAGCGCCGGGCGTAGACCGCCGCGCGCTGGCTCTGGGTGATCGGCATCGCGAGCTTCTGCAGCAGCTTGATCCGGTCACTGATGTCCAGGTCTTCCGCCGCGCGCAACTCCTTTGCGGCCCGCACTAACTGATCCGTCATCAACCGGCCGGCCAAATCGTTCAAGGCGGCGGTTGGGTCGCTGTCCTGCTCCGTGATCTGCCGCGCCAACTCCGCCATGGCGCGCATCTCGCGCATGGTGTCGTCGTACTCGTCGCGTAACTGCTTCACGGTCTCGCCGACCGCGCTTTTGCCGATGCTGTAGCCGCGCTCGGTCAGCCAGGCCGACAGGCCCACCATATCGCCCCAGCCACGGGCCGCCGCCTCCTTGCAGAAATCGAGGCGGAAGTCGGCCGGCAGCCGGTCGTACCAGGAAACAGGAGGCATCAGCGCCGCTCACGCGCCACGCCGAACACGTGCGCATCACCGCGCGCCACGTCCTCGCCGCGCTGCGTCAGCCGCGCCACCGGCACCGCGTCGCCGAGCACCGTGACCAGTCCGGCCTCATCCAGCCAGTCGAGCAGCACCCGCGCCGCATCGGCGCTCACTTGATGGCGCAGCGCCCGCAGCGCCTCGCGCACCCGGCTGAGCATGGCGGTTTGCTCCGGCTCGCCCAGCAGGGTGTTCAAGACAATGCGGCGCTGATCCTCGATCAACGCCGCGCGATAGTCCAGCGGCAGGGTGGCCATCTAATCACCCGCCCGCGGCCCGTGCTGCATCATGTGCGTCTCCAACCGATCCATGGCGTGCGAAATGCCTTCGAGCAGACCCGTCATGCGCCCGATCTGCCCTTCGAACACATCCATCCGATGATGGGCGCGCGCAATGTCATCATGGGTGACGCCAGTCCGCCCCGCGGTCTCCAGCGCCACAATGCGCGCGATGTGCGAGGCGCACTGCCCGGCCGGCACACCGCCCGCCTCGATGCGCGTCAGGCGCTCCATCACGTTCGACAGCCGGGTATCCAGATCGGCCCGCAATGCCGCCAGGGTGGATGCCAGCGAGCTGTCGCGCCGCCCCAGCGAGGCCCAGATCGCAATCGCCCCGCCTGCCGCGCCGGCGACGCCAAATTGCAACCAGTCCGACGCGATCTTCACCCACTCCGCGCCGGGCATCTCAGCCTCCCAGCGGCGCGATCGGCTGCGCCGCGCGCAACCGGCCGACGAAGGCCAGCAGACCTCCACCCAACGTCACGGCCTGCATCGCCCCCCGGCACAGTGGATGTGGATAGAGTCGCGACGGACGCGGTTGCGTCTGCCAACTTTCGAGGCGGCGCCATCCTGCTTGGGGTCGAAGACGACGGTGCCATCACCGGTATCCAGCGGTACAACCTGGAAGAATGGGTGATGGACATCTCACCGCTCCCTCACCAGCCGGAACCCGAAATAGCCGCTGCGAAAGTCCTCGGACAGGCCGACACGGCTCGTGGTGCTGGCCTGGGCCAGGTCGTCCTTCCAGGCGCCGCCGCGCGCGACATGGCGCGAGCAGTCGGCGTCCGGGCTGTCGTGGGCGTCGCGCCAGCAGCTTGAGGTCCATTCGGTGACGTTGCCCAGACTGTCATGGAGCCCGAAGCCGTTCGCACGCCGACCGCCGACCGGTGCCGTCTTGGCGTAGCCGTCGTCGCAGGGCAGCGGATCGAGTCCCGGTCCGCCGGCCTGGACCGAGGCCGCGTCATGCAGGTTGGCGAAGGTGCAGGCGCCATCCGGGGTCAGCGGCTGGGAGGCCGAGTTTGCGCCCTTGGCCGCGTACTCCCATTCCGCCTCGGTGGGCAGCCGCCAGCGGGCGCCGTCGGCGGCGGACAGCCAGTCCGCGTAGGCGACCGCATCGGCCCAACGGATGCAGACCACCGGAAGCGCATCCGACGAGGCATGGCGGGCGTCGTCCCATCGGCTATCCGGGACATCGACGAAGGCCCCGTCCTGCCAGTCGAAGCATCCGGCGGGTGGCTGGTAGTCGGTGGCGGCGACGAATGCCCGATAGTCGCCGACGGTGATCTCGGTGGCCGTGATCGCGAAGGCGGGCATGTCCATCCGGGTCGGCGGACCCTGACGGGGGGCGTCGGCACCCAGCACGAAGGTCCCGGGCGGAACCTTCACCAGGAGGGGGTCGGCCGCCGCCTGCATCGCCAGCAACAGCAGGGAAAGACAAACGAATTGCCCCTGAGAAATTCTATGCTCCATGAGGCCTCCCCGGCGCCGGCGCCAGTTGATCAGACGATGGCGGCGCGGATTCGAGCTGACCGACGATCAGGCGCGTGCCGCTGCGGAAGGTAAGATAGGCCCAGAACCAGTTCGCGATCACCGCGACCCGGTTGCGCACCCCGACCAGGAAGAAGACGTGTACGAGCCCCCACAGCCACCAGGCCAGGGCGCCGGAGACGCGCAGCCAGCCCAGGTCAACCACCGCTGCCTTGCGGCCGATGGTGGCCAAACTGCCCTGGTGGCGGTAGCGGAATGGCCCGGGCGGTGACCGTCCGGCGACCCTGGCGGCGATCACCCCCGATCCGCTCCGGCCGCGAGCCACCGCGTTGCCGGCGAGGCCACCACGCCCGCGGCCCAGAGCACGGTGCGCGCCGCGATGGCGCTGCCGTCGACCGCCACACCCTGGGCGTCGATGTCCGTCACCCGGCTCTCGATCACCACCTCGACCCCGAGGTCCTGCAGGGCCCGGGTCGCGTGGGCCGAGAGCGGTTCGGGGAAGGTCGGGAGGATGCGCGGACCGGACTGGACCAGGATCACCCGCGCCGCGCGGGGATCGATGCGGCGAAAGTCCCGCTCCATCCCGAAGCGAGCCAACTCGGCGATGGCCCCGGCGAGTTCGACCCCGGTGGGACCGCCGCCGACGATGAGGAAGGTCATGAGGGCGGCCCGCTCGGCGTCGTCCTCGGTGGCCTCGGCGCGCTCGAAGGCCAGCAGGACGCGCCGGCGGATCTCGGTCGCGTCATCAATGCACTTGAGGCCGGTGGCGCAGGGCTCCCAGTCGTCGCGACCGAAATAGCTGTGACTCGCCTCGGTGGCCAGCACCAGATAGTCGTAGGGCAGCGAGCGGCCATCCATGATGACCGCACGGCGTTCCTTGTCTACGCCGGTCACGGCGCCGAGCAGCACCCCGGTCGACGCGCAGCCAGCGCGCCACATCGTAATGGAAGAACTGCTTGGACCAGATCATCCCGGCCAGGGCCTGACGCAGGATCCGGTGGTCCTCGGCGGAGGCGGCGGGCAGCAGATCGGCGTAGAAGGCGTCGGCGTCGGACCGGTGCGCCGCGACCACCGCCTCCTGCATGGCCCAGGCAGCACCCTCGGGCGCCTCAACGGCCCTCATGGAGGGCCGCGCGGCCGCCTCCCCGGTCCCGGCCAGCCGGTCGGCAACCCGCAGGGCCCAGGCGACGATCGTCAGGGCCGGGTTGACCCGACTGGAACGCGGCAGGATGAGGCTGGGCCACCAGGGCGACTCGTTCGGCGCCAGGCCCCGGACATCGCCCCGGGAGTCACTGGTCGGGGATCCGGTGGTCTCCCCGGCCAGTGCACCGCCGGTTGTCGCGATGAGCAGCGCCGGCGCGCCTAGGGTATGAAGAATCATGCCAATCGCCCGCCCCGAGCACCGGTCGCGAGGCTCATGCCCCCATCCACATAGAGCGTCGCCCCGGTGATGTAATCCGACTCGTCCGAGACGAGCCACACGGCGGCGCGACCGACGTCCTCGATGATGCCCAAGCGCCCGAGGGGGATGGACTCCAGCAGCGCGGCCTCGGCCTCCGGCGTCGCCCAGGAGGGGCGGCCGGTGCCGGTGCGGATGGCCCCTGGGCAGATGGCATTCACCCGAATGCGGTAGGGGGCCAGTTCCTCGGCCAGGCTCTGCACGAGCCGCAAGGCACCGCCCTTCGACACGGCATCGCTGCCCTGGCCCGCCCAGCCGGGACGATCGTGGACCGCCGCGATGCAGAGGATCTTACCGGCGCTGGTCCCGGCGGCAGAGCGGCCGTTGCCCGACGCACCGGTCGCGGCCTGGGCCTGTTCCGTAAAGCGTCGAATCGCCTCGCGCGCGCAGAGAAACTGCCCGGTGAGGTTGATCCGTAGCGCTCCCTCCCAGTCCGCCAGGGAGAGGTCGCGCACCGGATGCTCCAGTCGCATTGAGCCTCTAGCGGTGTCCGCAACCCCCTGAACTGAAAAGCCGCCCGGCGGTGGAAAACTTTCGTTTACCCCAGCCCGGAACGAACAATCAGTCAGTTGCGCGGGTGGGCTGGGGCGGCGGGCGAAAATTCNCCCCAGCGTAGCGGCGGGGTCGTGCAAAAAGGCGGCCGCCAAGGGATCATATCGTTATCGAGACGATCCTTTGCAGGAGGACCCCATGGCGGCCATTGAACCGAGCTTATTTGACTGGCGCGATGTTGACGCGCGCAGCGACCTGGAGCGGTTGTAT
>NZ_KB902573.1 GCF_000379525.1 Lamprocystis purpurea DSM 4197
CGAGAGGACTATGCCCGCGACCACTAAACTCAAGCATTTCACACGGGTAGCAAAGCATCGCGCGCTACGCTGGACGCACGGCGCGCGGCGTCGATGGGGCGATGTTGCCCTGTTCGTCCGTGGATGACTCAAACTGGGAGCCGGATGGTGTAACACTCCAAGTCCGGTTCTGCGAGGA
The DNA here is from genome assembly GCF_000379525.1 of Lamprocystis purpurea DSM 4197. Classification (GTDB taxonomy): domain Bacteria; phylum Pseudomonadota; class Gammaproteobacteria; order Chromatiales; family Chromatiaceae; genus Thiodictyon; species Thiodictyon purpureum. Next base: position 179 of record NZ_KB902573.1, read on the forward strand.
GCCGGGAACGAATTGCTGTATGGCAGAGATATTGTGGCACCGCCGGGAAACCAGGCGGCAACAGAGAACACCAACGTCTGTCTAACCAGCGGTGAGAACCCGGCTTACTCTCCGACCCTGAGGTATCCCCACGAACTTGAGCGAGACATCAGTAGGTTAGCGGAATCCCGGCGTCAGGGCCTCTGCCAGCCGTTCAAAGCTTCTCTATATCGCTGATAGAGAACGTTATTTCGTGGGGATACCTCAGGGACAGACCACGTTTAATTCCCTCGCCGCGCCTGACAACGCGATTTATCAAGTAGAAAAGGAGTCCGCTTTATTGATATTTTTACCGCCGGGCGGATTTAGTTGAGCCTAGCCTCTTATCCATCTATTGCGAGGATACCTACGATGGAAATGCGCCATGAACGGATGGGGTCAGGTCTTTCCTTTTTCCTCAGAAGGAACGGATGAGGAACAACGGATGGGGTCAAACGGATGGGGTCAAAAAACGGATGGGGTCAGGTCTTTCCTTTTTCCTCAGAGAATATCGGGGTCAAGAGGATCGAGGCCAGGTCTTACCTTTCGCCTCCGCTGGCTGATTGAAAAATGGATCGCCTGAGAACTGCCTAAGCGCCGACCCAATACGACGCTACGGATACTAGGGGCAGACCAGAGTTTCTGCTTTAGCAATCCACGAGCAAATTGTCTTCCCAGTTGAAAGAGCCTTGTCCGAAGTCTACAATTACGATATGAACGACTGGTCCTCCTGTCCTGCCGTCGAGCGCGACCCTGAAAAGGTCAGCGGAGCATGGGTTTTCCGAGGCACACGTGTCCCGGTCTCAGCACTGTTTGAAAATCTTGAGGATGGGGCGCAACTGGCTGATTTCATTACCTGGTTTCCAGGCGTTACCCTTCAACAGGCGCGCGCGGTGTTGGAGCACGCGGCGCGCACGCTAGAGGCTGCATAGTGCGAGTGCTCTTTGATCAAGGCACACCTGCCCCGCTACGAAACCATCTGCCGGATCATGAAGTTTCCACCGCCTACGAACTGGGCTGGAGTAACTTGAAAAACGGCGAGTTATTACAAATTGCAGAGACCTCTGGTTTCGAAGTCTTGGTTACAACAGATCAAAATCTCCGATATCAGCAAAATCTCGCCAGCAGAAAAATTGCTATCGTTGTCTTGAGCACGACCAGTTGGCCACGAATTAGAACTTGCGCTTCTCTCATTGCCAACACCCTCGGAAATATCAAGCCAAATAGCTACATCAAAATTGTTGTGCCATGCGACTGCTGACGATAAGAAGATGAGCATAGAAGGATGGGGTCAGGTCTTTCCTTTTGCCCCAAAGTTAAACCCTTTGTCAGTGATTTTGTTTATCAGAGCCTTGCGGTGCGTCTTCACACGTTGGCTCCGCGGGAGTCTCTGCATCATCTTCGTGGAAATAATGCGATAGATGATACTCACAGGAGAACGAGATAAGTGTGGGCGTCCGTAGATTACTGATAATAAGCGGTTTACTCTGGATTCAAGCTGAACCAGTGCCGACAGAGTCGCTCGGTGCTAGTATTCTCGGGCGCGGACGGCCACGGTGTTCCCGTGCAGCGGCGGTAAGCTCCGCGGGGGCTTCGCAACCGGCGCAATCGATGGGAGTTCCGGCTAAGTGCCCCGTTGGGAGCTTGGCGGATGCCGCCGACCAAGAGCCGGGCTCTTGCCGCAGCGCAGAAGTATTCGAGCCTGGCACCAGATCCCGTCCCTGGCGCCTTGCCGCCAAACGTTATGGGTCAATCATGAGCACAGTCGCCCGTCAATTGCTCCAATCGTTCGCCGCGCTAGCTGAGGCAGAGCGGAGCGAGGTTCTGTTGGAACTTCTTCGCAACACCCCGGCGACGCCCTACGAGGCCCCGTCGGACCAAGAACTGATACGCGCCGCGGACGACATCTTTCAAGAGATCGATCGACGCGAATTCCGGGGACAGTTCACTTAATTCTCCGAGTCCGAAATTCCGGGGGACAGTGTCTGAGGTATCCCCACGAAATATCTTTCTAGATCAGTTTCATGTATATGGCCCAGAAGCATCGAGCGGCTGGCGGCGCCCCGGAACCCATTGGATTTTCGCTAACCCACGGATTTTTCAATGGTTCGTGGGGATGCCTCAGGGCCAGGCTCGAATTATTATAGAGGCGGCGGGAAACGTGCTCGTCACCAGCCGGGCGGTCCTCTTGGACATCGGTAACGCTTCGTCCACGCATCGCTATTTGCAGGTGGCGGTGCATTTCTGGACTCCCTTGGGCGGACCCCACGGTTGGGGTTGTGCCGCTTTCCGAAAGACTTTACACCCGGGCCGCGAAGCTCTACCGCGAGCGCGACATAAACGAAATCAGTGAGTCCCCATGATTAATCCGACGGTAGAATTACTTCGAGACCGGCTCGTGTCAGCCCTCTCACCACGCCGGATCATCCTTTTCGGATCGCGGGCGCGGGGGACCGCGCAACCCGATAGTGATTATGACATCTTGGTCGTCGCGGAGACCGATCTACCCTTTGAGGATCGCGGGGTTCAGGCCCGGCGGGCGGTCCGCGACGTGCGCGTCTCCAAGGACATTGTCGTCGTCACCCCCGAGGAGTTCCGCAAGTATTCGACCTGGCTAACCGGTGTTGTCCGAGAGGCGGTCGAGCACGGGCAGGTGCTTTATGAAGCCGCTTGATGAGCCGGAAGTCGGAGCATGGTTACAGAAGGTTGCTGAGGATTATCGTGTCGCCGAGATGCTCGCCCAATCGAAGACGCAAGTGCTTGCCTACCGATGCGTTCATCGCGTCGTTGGAGCAGGGCCTCCGGCACCGTTTGAAGCCCGAAAAGCCGGGGCCAAAGCCCCAGGAGCGCAATCACTTTACGGGAGGCCTGTTCGACGAGCTAGAGCGGAATTGGGTAAACAGCCCCCGGAATTCCGCATTGGATAAACTGTCCTCGGAATTCCTTTGTGCGATCCACCTGTTAGAATAAACGGCCTTGATCATCGTTCCGGCAGTGCCCGCGCGTCGCGCACTGGAGGCGTTAACGTCATAGTCAGCCCGGAACCTTGTGGGAGCGGCGTCCCGCCGCGATGCGGTGCTGTGGTGACCTCTAACACCGCGGCGACACGCCCGCCCCCGTCGCGGCGGGACGCCGCTCCCACAGGGTCGCTACGCGACTGTAACGGTAAAGCCTCAACCTCCGGTTGTCCTGCGGCCGGGACGACGATCAAGGTCGAATAAACGACCGATTGCCGAGGCAATCGCCGATGATTCAAATCATCGGCGAATGCCGGCGCTGAGCCGGGAGAAATAGCCATGACTGTTGCAGAGTTGGCGTACGAGCAGATCAAGACGCTCCCCGAGGCCCAGGCTCGGGAGCTACTGGATTTCATCGGGTATTTGAAACACAAGGGCGTTTTGGCCCAACAAGATTCTGCGTTGTCGGACGGCACAGATGACGAGTGGGACGAGTTTGAGAAGCTGGCCGGAGCCTGGTCCGGTCAGTTTGATCGGGAGGCGTGTTATGACCGCCCGATCCTTCGCTGACACCAATATCGCGATCTACACACTCGACGCGAACCCAGCGCGGCGGCGCGCAGCGCTGTCCGTCATGAAGGCCCGCCCGGTCATCAGCGTTCAGGTCGTCAACGAATTCCTGAAATTCCAGAAGTCAGAAGGGAAAAGTGGCCACGCTCAGCTATGAACCAGGAAAACGGCCTATAGGGCCAAAGAGCGCGTGCCACAGACGTTGTGCTGGCTTGCGGGTTTATCGGTGGCGCGCGCCGCGACCTTGATCCTCGTTCCGGTCGCAAGAAAACTGGAGGTCGAGGCTTTAGCCGGCCGACCTCGCGTCTGGGCGGCCCTCGTCCGGCTAAACCTCGACCTCCAGTGCGCGACGCCCGAGCGCCGGCCGGAACGATGATCGAGCCCCGCGCCGCCTTAACCCGCTATAGTTGCTCCGACTGGAGCGCTACGTTATGCTCGAAATAGTAAGCCAAACCCTGCCCTATGAGCGAAGAAAATGAAAGACAATACAAGCAAATTCAAAGAGGAAGATATGGTTCGTGTTTTGCCTGGGGTAATAGATCCTGACTTTGGCACTAACATTGGCGGCTGGTCCGGCAAAGTAGGAAAAATAGAACTATCTGATGATGGATCTTGGCTTTACATGATTCGATTGGATCAAGACACTTTATCAGCAGCAGGCGATGACTATGCGGAGAAATGCGAGGATGAGAACTTGAATTTCGAAATATTGTATCTCGAAGAAAGACACTTGGAATTAGTTAATAATGCAGGAAGCAAAGAAGATGAATTTTCGCTCGCGTAAATGGGTCACGCGAGGTCCTCGAATAATGAATAGCGCTGATCAGTACGACCTCCCCCTCGAGGTGATTGTCCTCCTCATCTACGGGACCTTCATGTGCCTGTTCGGGGTCTTGCTTCATTGGATTTTTGCCGGCGCCCTGCCCTATGCGCCGGACAGCATGTACGGCTTGTCTCTGGTCCTGATCGCATTTCAGATCGTCACGCTGGGCAGGACCCCGTTCGGTGACCTGCGGCGTTCCTGGACCTTGGTCGCCATTGGGATCGGCACGGCCGTCATTGGAATGGTGGGCTCCTTCGTGCCAGGCCATTTTAGCGGGACCCTGCGCGTCCTCGTCGGCCTGCTAATGACGGGGGGCGGGGCCGCGCTGCTCTATCAGTATGCCGCGCGTGCAGACCAGGCAAGGGCTTGGCTCAAAGGTCCCGGCATATTGAGAGTCCTCGCCTTTTCCGCGGCCTCGGTCTATCTGCTGACGCTGATTGCGGGCCTCCTTACCCTTCTTCCCGGCATTACGAAGGGTCCCCACACCGCCATCCTCCTCATCATCTATGGCATCAGCTTTCTGTCGCTCGCCTGGACCTTGCACGAGGTCGGTAAGGCATACGGCCCGGAAACGATCCATGCCAGACCGACCCAGGTATCGCCCCCCGGCCACCTCCGTGACGCGCACCGCCGCCTCTCCCGCGATGCCCAACTCCCCCTCACTGTGGCCATCATACTGCTCCAAGCCGTGCTCCTCACCCTCTTGGGGATTCTGCTGTTTCCGGTCGGTGTCGGCCTTCTCCCGTTCTCCCCGGATGGCCAGCACGGTCTGACGCTGGTGATCACGGCGATCCAGATCATCGCCCTCGGGTCTACTCCGGTCGGGGAGTACCGCCGCTCCTGGCTCATGGTCCTGTTCGGCATGCTCTTTGCCGCGCTGGGCATCTTTTCATCAATCGTCCCAGGAGTCATCACGGGACAGACCGGGCTGCTCCTGGGTCTGCTCAATCTCGTTGGCGGATTCCTCGGTTTGTTCAGAGGGCTGCTGTCGATGCTGCGCCGCAGGAGGAACCCTGGGGCGCAGCAAGCCGACGCCGTGCCGCCGATCCTCCGCCTCCTGGCACTCATTCCGACGATGATCGCTGTCGTGCAAATCGTCTTCGGCCTGTCGATATTCCTGCCGACGCTTTTGCCCGCCAAGGTCGGTGCCGCAATGCTCGTCGTGAACGGCCTCCTGCTGTTCGCACTGGCCGGCATGGTCTTGAAGTTGAGCCGTCTCGGCAAGGACCCCGCAGCCGCCTCTGCGGCAGCCCCAACCCCGGCGGCGGCGCCCCGCGCGTCGGATCGTTGACCATTCGATCTGCACCGCGGTGCAGGAGCCGGCCATGACCGACCTCTGCGCCGAGAAGACCTGTATCATCATTGCGCACAGGCGGGCGTGCCGATCAGGTTGCCCTGGAAATCCTGGAGGGTGTCGCGGCCGGCCGCGGGGATCGTACCGGCCCAGGACTGGGCGCGGGCGCGGTACGCGGTTATCAGCGCGAACCCGGCCGCGAACGATGCCTGGATGCGGGCATTGGCAGAGCAACGGCGGCAGGAAGTCATCACCCAGGGCTTCCTGGATCGCTGCCTAGATCGCTGATGGCCTGTCGCGCTCCACTGCATTACAGAGGTGACCAGCAATGAGCACGCACGAGTTCTTTAGTGAGCACTTTGGCGAATTGGTCGGGCGCGGTGCACAGGCCGCCGTCTATGCGCGCGAGGACATCGCGGTCAAAGTGTACAATCCCGGCTACGGCAAAGAACACGTGTTCTACGAGGCGGCCATGATGGGCTTTGTCGAGGCCGCAGGGCTCGCGACACCACGGCCCATCGAGGTGCTGAGCGTCGCCGGCCAGATGTGCCTGAAGATGAGCCGGGTCACTGGTCAGTCGTTCAACACGGTGTTCGCAGGCGACCTGGGCCGCGCGCGGGAGTTGACGGACGATCTTGTGCGGCTGCAGATGGAGATCCACGGCAAACAGATCACGCTTCCCATCTCGCTGAAGTATCGACTCAGGGACAGACTCCGCTTCAACCTCAACCTGGATCCGGCACGGCGACAAGCCCTGCTCGCCTTGTGCGACCTTATGCCGGACGGCGATGCGCTGTGCCACGGCGATTTTCACGGCGCCAACATCCTCGTCGACAACGGTGCATATGGCGTGATCGACTGGATCGAGGTGGCCAAGGGTGATGCGCTGGTGGACGCCAGCCACAGCTATATGACCATTGGCATCACCAGCCGGGAATGGGCGGAGCTTTACCTGGAGAGATACTGTGCCGCATCCGACGCCGAGCGTGAGGACATCTTACGCTGGTTACCGGTGCAGGCTGGTAGCCTGTACGGGCTGATACCAGACAAATTCAGTCCGCTCCTCCTAAAGATAATGGACGGTCAGTGGTGACAGCCCAGGCGCCGACGTCCCGGCCCCCGCCCCGCAACCCTGGTCGCGCCGTCTTGGACAGCGCGATGGATCGCCGGCGCCCCGAGCCCGGCCTGAGCCACGACGGCCGCGAGGATGACACGGATGGGCGGCGGGAGGCCTCAGCACCGGTCGGGCCGGCCGAGCGGTGTCCCTGCCCTGAAGCGCAACCGGGCAGCCGATCTATCCAAGACCGGCTGTTTTTATGAAGAGCGTTTCTCCCTGGGCGCCCTTCCGGCAGCGCGCCTTCGCCGTCCTCTGGATCGCCACGGTGGTATCCAATACCGGCACCGCCATGCACAGCCTGGGATCGGGCTGGCTGATGACTACCCTGACCCCAGACCCGTTGATGGTCGCGCTGGTGCAGGCGGCGACCATGGGGCCGCTGTTGCTGCTGGCGCTGCCCTCCGGGGCCTTGGCCGATATCCTGAACCGGCAACGGCTGCTGCTGACAGTCAATGGCCTGATGGCGCTGGCCGCCGCGACGCTGGCGGGGCTGGTCGCACTTGGATGGATGAGCGCGACGCTGCTCTTGTTCTTCGTTTTTCTGCTGGGCACCGGGGCGGCCTTCATCGCGCCGGCCTGGCAGGCGATCGTGCCGCAACTGGTCCCGCGGGAGACCCTGGGTGCGGCCATTGCGCTCAACTCGACGGGGATCAACGTCGCCCGCGCCATCGGCCCGGCACTGGCCGGGGTGCTGATCGTCGGCGGCGGACTGGCCGCGCCGTTCTTCGTCAATAGCCTGAGCTTCCTGGTGATCGTCGCGGCGCTGCTGTGGTGGCGGCCCGCCGCTCAGCCGGCCTCCGCGCTGCCCGTTGAGGGTCTCGGCGAGGCAATAGTCAACGGTCTGCGCTATGCCCTGCACAGCGCACCCTTGCGCGCCACCCTGGTGCGAGGTGCCGCTTTCTTCCTGTTCGCCAGCGCCTATTGGGGGCTGCTGCCGCTCATCGCCCGGACGTCGCTGGGAGGCAGCGCCCAACTCTACGGCGTCCTGTTGGGCTGCGTCGGGGTGGGTGCGGTGCTGGGTGCGGTGCTGCTGTCATGGGTCAAACCGCGCCTGGGAGCAGATCGCACCGTGGCCCTCGGCACCCTCGGTACGGCGTTAGTGCTGGCGGTGTTTTCGCTCATCGCCAATCCCTACGCCGGGGCGCTGGCCTCCCTGCTGGCGGGTGTCTCCTGGATCTTCGCGCTGTCCTCCCTGCAACTCTCGGCGCAAACCGCGCTGCCCAACTGGGTGCGCGCCCGGGGGCTGTCGGTCTTCATGATGGTCTTCGCCGGCAGCATGGCGCTGGGCTCGACGCTCTGGGGCCTGATCGCCGCCCAACTCGGCATCGACGCCGCCCTGCTGATCGCCGCGGGCAGTGCCCTGGTCGCCATCCCGCTCACCTGGCCGGCCAAGCTGGGCCAAGGCGAGGGGCTCGACTTGGCGCCGTCGATGCACTGGCCGGCGCCCCTGGTCCTGGCTGACCTGCCGCAGGAGCGGGGGCCGGTCATGACGACGATCGAATACCGGATCGACCCGGCGGATGTCCCCGCCTTCCTGACCTTGATGAGGGAACAGGCCCAGGCCCGACGCCGCTCCGGGGCAGTGCAGTGGTGGATCATGGAGGACGCCGCCGCGCCCGGTCACTATGTGGAAACCTTTGTCGAGGGCTCCTGGGTCGCCCATCTGCGCCATCATGAACGAGTCGCCGGTGCGGACCGGGTGATTCAGGAACAAATCCGGGCGCTCCATCGCGGCGACGCACCGCCGCTGGTTCGCCATCTGCTGGCGCCGCCGGTCGTCTGAGTCAACTTTGGCGCACTCCTGCGGCATCTTGCCGGAATGATCGGGCGCGTGTTCCCGCGACATCACTCCTACCCACCGCCCTGATCCTCAATACCGTTCCTGATTCAGGGCCGCATCGTCATCGTGGCGTTTGGCATCGCACTCATAGCCTCGCGCTATCCGCTCCAGCGATTCGGCAAGGTGGGGATGGCTGGCCGCGAGGCCCGTCGCGTTGCGACGGCACTGATCGGCAAGGTCGCGCTCCTGGATCCCGCCTTCATCCATGGCGCGCGACGTGACGCCGCGTTTGTTGAATGTGCCGACTTCGAAACCGGTTCGCATCTGGCTTAATTCGGCCCGATCAAGGATATCCCGCGCCGGAAACCCTGGCCACGGCCCATCCTCGCCGATCGGGGCGTGAGCGAGGATTCCGCCGATGGCTTGCTCGCCCAAGGTTGACCGATCCCGTGCCCGGCAGAGATCAAGCGCCCGATCGATAAAACCCCTGCAGGCATCCGCGTCGATCTCGCCATTGTCCAGCGTACCAGGCTGTCGACGGTAATCGTGAAGTAAGCGCCAGGCGTTCTCCGCAGCCATGCGTTCGCCACTGGATGCCTCGGATTCCGCTCGCGGCTCGTCGTGCTCTGGCGTCATAGGCGCGAACACTTTGCCACTCGCCTTGGGCACGCTTCTTGGACACCCAATCTTCTTTCTTGGCCCAGTGCCTCGCCGTCACGATAACCAACGTCGATTCCTTTCGGGTATCCAGATCGGTTTCTTGTGTGCGTTTCTCGTAGTCGCTGTTGGCCTTGGTCGTGACTTTGCTCTCGACACTCAGCTCCCACAGGGAGAGACCCGCGGGCACCCAGGGGTCACCGACTTGGCTCAGAATTCTGCCGTCCCAGCCTGGACGAGTCACCGAATCCCCGGTGGGGAAGGCGATCTCCGTGACGGACCCAGCCAACACGGCCAGTCGCCGAATCAACCCCGGCAAGTCGCCCCGAGCCGCGCTACCCTGCGCCCACCGCTCGATGTCCTGGGCGACGATCCCACGGCGCTTGATGTCTTGGGCCGGTATGCTGTTCATCTTCGCTCATGTACCAAACTTTGCACCTAGTCGAGCACAGGATAAGGTACCCGTCAACGTTGCTCAGATTACTGCGTTCTGCCCATCCTTGGTGATCCTGGCTCCTAAGCGGGGAGGCCCGGCATCCGCTAAACTCACGCCAAACACTACCGGGAGAGCCCCCATGCAACCGCAAACAGCCGAGATCGAACGGGCCATCAAGGGTCTGGATCGTCGCGACAAGCTCCGCCTGATCGAGGTTCTGGCCCATGCCTTACAGCGCGACGAAACGGTGCCGCCGCCCGCCGAGCGGAAGACCCAACTGGATGTCCTGCTGCAGGAATTGGATGCCCTCCCCAGCGAGAGTGCGGACGACGGATTCTCCAACCGGGACCATGATGCCCTGCTCTATGGGCGACAGACGTGATTTTCGTGGATACCGGCGCCTGGTTTGCCTCTTTCGTGCCCACGGACGCTGACCACGCGGTCGCGCGGGCTTGGCTGGTTCGTAACCAGGCGCCGCTGCTGACCACCGATTACGTTATCGATGAATTGTTAACCCTGATGCGGATGCGCGGCGAGAATCGACGCGCTTTGCGTGTCGGTCAATCCCTACTGGACCAAGGACTGGCCGAACTGCATCTGGTATCCCCGACGACATCCGTGCGGCTTGGGGTGTTTATCGGCAGTTCTCTGATAAGCAGTGGAGCTTCACCGACTGCGTGAGTAAGGTTGTCATGGTAAGCCGAGGCATCCAGACGGCCTTTGCCTTCGACGCTCACTTTCGTCAGTTCGGCTCGGTCGCGGTGGTGCCGAGCGGGCAATGATCGTGGCAATTCTGCCGCACGGGCGGAAAGAGTTGGGGCATTTCTCCGTCAGACGGTGCTGAACCCGTCGAACCGGACCCAGTATTCCCAGGCGTTGTTGCTGGCGCCGCCCGTCGCCTGAGCCTGCTTTGGCGCACTCCTTCGGGAATGATCGGACGCGTTTTCCGGCAACGTCAGGTGGAACGAGGGGCTGGCGGATCAGCCATCGGCGAAGGATCATATCCACCGCCTGAAGGGGCCGGCAAACGCCTGACGCGCTTGACCGAAGCCGACCCGCCTCTTGCGCACACCTCAACCACCGGAGTGCCCCAACGATGCGCACCTTTGCCTGTCAGTCCTGCGGCCAGGCCGTCTATTTCGAGAACTGGCGCTGCAATCACTGCGCCGCCGCCCTGGGCTTCCTGCCCGATGCGCTGCAACTGGTCGCGCTGGAGGAGGACGCGGCGGGTTTCTGGACGCCGATCCCCCCCAGTGACCGGGTGCGCCGCCCCGGTGTGCTGGCGCGGTTCTTCAGCCGCCGACCCGAACCGCCGAGCACGCAGGTGGCCGGCCGACGCTACCGCAAGTGCGGCAATTATGTGCAGCACAATGTTTGCAACTGGATGGTCCCGGCGGAGTCGGGCGAGGATCTCTGTGTCGCCTGCCGTCCCAACCGCACCATTCCCAACCTGAGCCGTCCGGGCAATCCGGAAAAGTGGTATCGCATCGAGCGCGGCAAACGGCGCCTCTTCTACGGGCTGTTGCGTCTGGGCCTGCCGGTGCGCAGCCGCGATGAGGACCCGGCGCATGGGCTCGCCTTCGACTTCCTCGCCAGCCAGGATGCGCCGCCGGATCAGCCGGTGCTGACCGGCCATGCCGACGGACTGATCACGCTCAATATCGACGAGGCCGACCCGGTCCGGCGCGAACGCATCCGGGTGGACATGGACGAGACTTACCGCACCCTGGTCGGTCACTTCCGCCACGAGATCGGCCACTATTACTGGGATCTGCTGATCCGTGAGGGCGGGCGCCAGGAGACCTTCCGCGCCCTGTTCGGCGACGAGCGGCAAGACTACGGCGAGGCCCTGGAAGATCACTACCGCACCGGCCCGCCCGCGCACTGGCAGGACCACTATCTTTCGACTTACGCGAGCAGCCACCCCTGGGAAGACTGGGCCGAGACCTGGGCGCATTACCTGCACATCGTCGACACCCTGGAGACGGCCGCCCATTTCGGCATCGAGGTGGAATGGTGCCTGCCGGACGGCAGTGTCCGCACCGCCGACCCCGAATTCGACCCCTATACCATCGCCGACTTTCAGCAGATCATCGAGGACTGGCTGCCGCTCACCTTTGCGGTCAACAACCTCAACCGCAGTATGGGGCAGCAGGATCTCTACCCCTTCGTGCTGCCGCAGCCGGCGATCGACAAGCTCGCCTATGTTCACGGCGTGATACGGGCGGGAGCCGGTGGCTAGCACCCCCCTGTCGCCCGCGGCAACACAACGTTTGTTACTCCGGCAGGACGCGGCACAGCGATGGTGCAAACCCCACCTACCGGGTGCTCGAATTGTGCGTTCCCGACATCAGAACCAGCGTGTGCGCAATGGCAGGATGAACACCAAAGCATTGATTATAAAAGATACCAAATGATTGCTGCCAGGAGTTGGCACTGTTTCTGCTTATTACACTGTCAGTCGTGGGCCGGATGGCTGAAGCAACCACTTCAGTGTCCGATCTCCGTCTTCTCAGTGGTGATTCACCCCGCGTTAGCGGGGTTTTTTTTGTCAATTTGCCGGAGATTGTCCGGAAGTATAGCGCGCGTGCCTGATATCCAGAAGCGCCTCAGCGCCCCTGGTGGATGCGGCGCGCACGACCGGCGTGCCGGGTCCCTGACACCGAGCGGCGCGCCTTATCCACCCTACAGCGGGCCGGTTTTGTAGGGTGGATAAGCGCAGCGCATCCACCATCAGCCTCGCTGCCGGCACGCTGTCGGCGGGCAGCCACCCAAAATTGGAACTGCTGGAAGCGCCTGGAGCGGCCCAGCCCGAGCATGTAGGAAATCGCCTAAGCTGGCCCCCGTGGAAGGCAGGCAATCCGCACGATCTCTTGAGCAATCGCTTCAGGTGATAGAACAAAATCGATACATCCGCTGGCTATTGCGCTTTCCGGCATGTCCGGCTGCTTTGCGGTATCGAGCGCCTGTGCGATGGTAATTCCGCCGACTGCCCGTATGCCGCACAGTGCCTCCGCTCCGTCGCCATCATAGCCGGAGACAATGACCGCGATCAATGGTCCGTCCCAGTGATGAGTGAGAGAGCGCAGAAAGACGGTTATCACGTCAGGCCATCCCCTGGGTTTTGATATTGGTTTCAGACGGAACTCTCCGGCACACACATGCAAGTCACGCTGCTCCGGAATGATGAATACCCGGTTTGGCCTGATCAGCAACTTGTCCGTGATCAGCTCGACCGGCATTGCGGTATAGCGCGGGAGAATCTCATGGAGCAAGGTGGATACCGTTCGCAGGTGGTTGACGATGACGATCGCAACACCCATGTTATCCGGCAGATGCCGCAGCAACCGGGTATATGCGTCAAGACCGCCAGCAGAGCCACCCACGCATACAATAGTAAAGTCTCTCGCGGAACGCTCGGTGTTCATTGTCGCTCGTGCAGTTTCGGGAGGTCCATCCGGGTTTACCCATTGGAATCGAGGCGAAATGCGATTGGCACAGAGGGAGCAGGTCGGTGCCCCATCACGGAGACGTGCGCTTCTAGGGGCATGGTGCACCGCGGTGGAACCGCTGTTCTGTTCGGTAACGCACCAATTTCACCCACGTCAAACAAGACGGCAATCGCCCGGACTGGTCCGGACGTCCTCAGCGCGCTGCCCGCCGCGCGACGCCCAGCCCTGAAGCATGACCGCGTGACCGCAGTCACGGCGCGGGCTGGTGGGGATTAACGAAAGTTAATGTTCGCACAAGGGGGTAGACACCGCGGCGGGCTTGCGGCAGGATTACGGNTAGGGTAATCGGTCTGCGCCGGGGGTGTTGATGGATACGCTGAGTCCAGGAGCCTGGGTCCACTGCGGTCGCGTGTTCAGCGCCGAGGAGATTGCCGGCATCCGCCAGACGGTGGCGTGGCTGCCGCGGTTGGGGCGGCGGGAGTTGGCGGCGACGCTGTGCGAACACTTGCAGTGGTATACCGAGACGGGGACGGCGAAGGCGCACGCCTGCCGGGAGTTTCTGGAGCGCCTGGAGGCGGCCGGGTTGGTCACGCTGCCCCCGTTGCAGGTCGCGCGGCGCCCCCGCCCGGCGCCCCCGGTGCCGGTGATGGACGCACCGACACCGCTGCACGGCCCCTTGGCCGCGCTCGGCCCGGTGCGCCTGGAACCGGTGCGNGCCGACGCCGCGGCGGTGGCGCAGTGGAATGCCGCTGTCGCCCGCTGGCATCCGCTGGGCTACAAGGGCGCCTTCGGCTACCGGCTACGCTACTTCATTACCGCCGGCGAGCAGCGCCTGGGCTGCCTTCTGCTGGCGGGCGCGGCGCGCGCGCTGGCGGTGCGGTGTCCTTTCGGCAAGCCTGCATGAATCCCACGCGCGGGTCCGGTAACGTGGGAGCCCCGCGTTCTTGGCGACCGGAAGGCCCAGCGTGGCCGGGGTCCAGACGGGCCGGGGCCGAACCGGCGGACCGTTGTTGGCCCAGTCACCCAGTCAGCAGCCACCAGCGCCCCGGCGCGGCTGGGCGGGAGCGTGACAGGGTGCGGTGGGCGCGCGACGCGCGCCCGGCGCGGAATCAGTCCGGTGGGGGATCGGGATCGGCGGCGAGGCGCGCCAGTGCGATGGTGTAATTCCACGGCATCCAG
>NZ_KB902574.1 GCF_000379525.1 Lamprocystis purpurea DSM 4197
TTATAATCATCTCGGGGAAGCTGATCGTTTACATGTGACGGTGTGTCATACGCCCGGCAAGCGCGTCTGGGCCAGAGATGATGACGGAGACGGCATTCGGGAAGTGCATGTAAATACCAGCGAGGGCTTTTGGACAGGATTGCGCAATTTTCTCCGCCCATTTCGTGGTGTCAACAAGGTCTATCTTCAGCAGTATGTCGCCATTCATGAATGGGCTCACAACATCAAAATATGCTGCATAGAATTTCTCCGAATGCTGTGTGGCGTCACACAGTTGGCCTCATGAGCCATCCACCCTACAGCGGAGCAGGTTTTGTAGGGTGGATAAGCGCAGCGCATCCACCATCAGCCTCGCGGCCGGCACGCTGTTGGCAGCGGCCACCCAAATTTGGATTTGCTGGGTCCGGAACCCGCGGGTGGAAATCGGCTTCGGGGTTTCGTTATGCTACGGGTTGGGCTGACCCCGAAGGAGGACTCAACCGATGAATGCACTCCCGCATTACGACCCCGACGATCCCTACCCGGAGAGCGACGGACAGCCCATGGCGGAGAACACCGAACAGTATGAGTGGCTGGTCAAGATCAAGGAAAATCTTGAAATTCTCTTCGCCCAGGACCCCAATGTGTTCATCGCCGGGGACCTTTTCTGGTACCCGGTGCCCGACCGCCGCATCTCCGGACCGGTGGCGCCGGATGTGATGGTCGCGATCGGCCGACCGAAGGGCCGGCGCGGTTCCTATAAGCAATGGGAGGAGGGTGGTATTGCCCCCCAGGTCGTCTTCGAGATTCTCTCGCCGGCCAACAGTGCGATGGAGATGGCCGACAAGCTCGCCTTTTACGACACCTTTGGGGTCGAGGAATACTACGTCTACGACCCATCTCCTAACACACTCGACATCTGGCTGCGCCAGGATGGGCAGTTGCGCCGGATGTCCCATCTCCGGGGCTGGACCAGTCCGCGGCTCGGCATCCGTTTCGCCCTGACCGGCGAGACACTGGAGATTTTCGATCCCCAGGGACAGCCGTTTCTGAGTTCAGTGGAACTGGCACGGCGCGCGCGCCAGGCCGCGTCCCTGGCGGAACAAGCGACCGCGCGTGCTGATGAGGCGGACGCCCGCGCTGAGGAGGCCAGCGCACGTGCGGCGCAGGAGTCCATTCGTGCTGAACAGGCGACCGCGCGGGCGGAGCAGGAACGGGACCGGGCCGAACGTCTGGCCGAGCGTTTGCGTGCGCTGGGCATCGAGCCCTGAGCTGGCTGCTAAGGTGATTTCCGGAACGCGCCGCCGCCCGCTAAAGCGTCGGCCTCCGGTTGCGTCGCCCCGGTCACCGGCGGTTGAGCCCGCGTGGGGCGATGTTCTTCGGGAATCGCCTAAATCGCCACCAACACCCGCCCATGGGTCTTGCCGGCGAGCACCCGTTCGAACACCTCGGGCAAGTCCGCGAGCCCGACCGTCCCCGAAGCCAGCCCTTCCAGATTCCGGGGCTGCCAGTCAGCGGCCAGGTGCTCCCAGAGTGTTTTGCGTAGCGGGTAGGGCACGTCGACCGAATTGCATCCCAGCAGGCTGACGCCGCGCAGGATGAAGGGCATGACGGTGGTGTGGAGTTCATGCCCGCCAACCAGCCCGATGCTTGCGATGTTGCCGCCGGGGACGACGGTGCGCGTGATCTGGGCCAGGAGTTCGCCGCCCACATTGTCCACCGCGCCGCCCCAGCGGGCCTGTTCCAGCGGGCGCCGGGCTTCCGCCAGCGCGTCGCGCGGCAGGATTTGCGTCGCGCCCAGTCCCTGCAGCCAGTCGGCGAGTTCCGGCTTGCCGGAGATGGCCGTCACCTGGAAGCCGAGCCGCGCGAGGATCGCTACCGCCATGGAACCGACCCCGCCGCTGGCGCCGGTGACCAGCACCGGCCCCAGCGCCGGGTCCTGCCCGTTGCCCAACATGCGGTGCACGGCCAGCGCCGCCGTGAAGCCGGCGGTGCCCAGGATCATCGCGGTACGGGTATCGAGCCCGGCGGGCATCGGCACCAGCCATTCCGCCGGGCAGCACAGATAGCCAGCAAAGCCGCCGTCATGGTCGAAGGTGAGGCCCCAGCCGGTGACGATCACGGCGTCGCCCGGCTGATAGCAGGGATGGGCCGACTGCTCCACGACGCCGGCGGCATCGGCCCCGCCGACCAGCGGGAAGGTGCGCAGAATCTTGCCGCGCCCGGTCCCGGCCAGGGCGTCCTTGTAGTTGACCCCGGAATACTGGACCCGGATCAGCACCTCGCCGTCCGCGGGGGTGGGCTTCGGCAGGTCCTCGAGACCGGCGTGGTGGCCGGCGGCGTCATGATGGATGCGAAAGGCGGGGTAGGTGGTCATGGTCGGATGCTCCTGTGAAACTGTTGAGGCGATTGCCGTACGCCAACGGTGCTCCCTAACCCACGACGGCCACCGGGATCTTGCCGATG
Organism: Lamprocystis purpurea DSM 4197; assembly: GCF_000379525.1. GTDB lineage: Bacteria > Pseudomonadota > Gammaproteobacteria > Chromatiales > Chromatiaceae > Thiodictyon > Thiodictyon purpureum. The sequence continues at coordinate 2,446 of NZ_KB902574.1, forward strand.
CGGGCCTGCCACTGCGCCGGGCCGGTGGTATGGACCGACTCGCCCCGGCTGTCGACCGCGACGGTCACCGGCATGTCTTCGACCTCGAACTCGCGGATCGCTTCCATCCCCAGATCACCGAAGGCAACCAGTCGCGAGGACTTGATCGCCTTGGCGACCAGATAGGCCGCCCCGCCCACCGCCATCAGATAGACGGCGCCGTGACGGCGGATCGCCTCAATGGCCGCGGGACCGCGCTCGGCCTTGCCGACCATGCCGATCAGCCCGGTCCGGCTCAGCATCTGCTCGGTGAACTTGTCCATCCGGGTGGCCGTCGTCGGACCGGCGGGGCCAACCACCTCGTCGCCCACCGGGTCGACCGGACCGACGTAATAGATGAAGCGCCCGCGCAGGTCCACGCCCTCCGGCAGGCCCTCGCCGCTGTTGAGCAGGTCCACCATCCGCTTGTGGGCGGCGTCGCGGCCGGTCAGCAGCCGGCCGCACAGTAGCAGGCGCTCGCCGGGCTGCCAGGCGGCGATGTCCTCGCGCGTCACCGTGTCCAGATTCACTCGGCGCGCGCCGGCGGTCGCGTCATAGGCGATGGTCGGCCAGTCGGCCAGGCGCGGCGGCTCCAGGACGGCCGGACCGTTGCCTGCGAGCGTGAAGTCCAGATGCCGGGTCGCGGCACAATTGGGGATCATGGCCACCGGCAGCGAGGCGGCATGGGTCGGGAAGCTCAGGATCTTCACGTCCAGCACCGTCGTCAGACCGCCCAGCCCCTGGGCGCCGATCCCCAGCGCATTCACCTTCTCGTAGAGTTCCAGGCGCAGTTCCTCGATGGGGTCCGCAGGGCCGCGGGCCTTGAGTTCCTGGATATCGATGTGTCCCAGCAAGGCCTCTTTCGCCATCAGCATCGCCTTCTCGGCCGAGCCGCCGATGCCGATCCCGAGCATGCCCGGCGGGCACCAGCCGGCGCCCATGGTCGGGACCGTCTTGAGCACCCAGTCCACCAGACTGTCGCTCGGGTTCAGGATGGTGAACTTGGACTTGTTCTCCGACCCGCCGCCCTTGGCCGCGAGACGCACCTCCACCTGATCGCCGGGCACCAACTCCACATGGACCACCGCCGGGGTGTTGTCGCCGGTGTTCTTGCGGGCGCCGATCGGCGGGGACACGATGGACGCACGCAACACATTGTCCGGATGCTGATAGGCCAGCCGCACCCCGGCATCGACCAGGTCCTGGATGCTTAGCCGCGTCTCCCAGCGCACCGCCATGCCGACCTTCAGAAAGACCACCACCGAGCCCGTGTCCTGACAGATCGGCCGATGGCCCTCGGCGCACATGCGCGAGTTGACCAGGATTTGGGCCATGGCATCCTTGGCCGCCGGGGACTCTTCGGCCTCGTAGGCCGCCGCCAGCGCCTGGAGATAGTCGCGGGGGTGGTAGTAGGAGATAAACTGCAAAGCGTCGGCGATGCTCTGGACGAAATCGGACTCGCGGATGGTGGTCATGGGCTTGTTATGGTAGCGGTTGATGATCAGCGGATCTTAGCCCAGTTCGCCTGTCCTGGTACCCGCTTCCCCGCGGGGCCAGCGATGCGCTCGTGACACCGCTCCCGAGATTGGGTAAGTATTCGCCGCGATGTTGGCGAGCACTTTCACAGTCTCTGGAGCGGTGTCACGAATTCCGAGCGGTGCACGCGTTCCCGGTCCGCGGGGTCACGCGTACGCGAGGGCTACAGGGCGGCGATCCGCTCCCGCTGCGCCGTGAGGTTGCTGATCGCGGCGGCGTGTTCCGCGAGTTTGTCGCGCTCTTTCTGCACTACCGCGGCCGGGGCCTTGTCGACGAAGGCGGGGTTGGTGAGTTTGGTCTGGGTGCGCGACACGTCGTCGCTCAGGCGCGCGATTTCCTTGTCCAGCCGTTTCAGTTCGGCGTCCTTGTCGATCAGTCCGGCCATGGGGATCAGGACTTTCATTTCGCCGACCAGGGCCATGGCGGACTCGGGCGCCTGGGATGGGTCGTCGAGCACGGTGATGGATTGGGTGCGGGCGAGGAAGTCCAGGTAGGGGCGGGCGGCCGTGATCCAGCGGCGGTCCTGCTCCGAGGCGTTGGCGATCAGCACCGGCAGGGGCTTGCCCGGCGCGATGTTCATCTCGCCCTTGATGCGCCGCACGCCGAGGATGAACTGGCGGACCCAGTCGATTTCGGCCGTGATCTCCCGATCGGCGACGGCATCGCCGGCGGCGGCCGTGGGGTAGGGGGCAAGCATGATGGTCTCGCCCTGGACTCCGGCGAGTGGCGCGGCCTGTTGCCAGATCTCCTCGGTGATGAAGGGCATGATCGGGTGGGCCAACCGCAGCAGGGTCTCCAGGGTGGTGATCAGGGTGCGGCGGGTGCCGCGGCGGGCGGCGTCGCTGGCGTCGGTGCCGGTCAGCACCGGTTTGCAGAGTTCCAGGTACCAGTCGCAGAACTCGTTCCAGGTGAACTCATAGATGGCCTGGGCGGCCAGGTCGAAGCGGTAATTGTCCAGGGACTCGCGCACCGTCGTGGTGGTGACCTGAAGACGGGCGCTGATCCAGCGGTCGGCGGCACTGAACTCCAGGTCGGCGGGGGCGGCTCCCAGGCCGCAGTCCTGGTCCTGCGTGTTCATCAGGACATAGCGCGAGGCGTTCCATAGCTTGTTGCAGAAGTTGCGGTAACCCTCGATCCGTCCAAGATCGAATTTCACATCGCGGCCGGTGGTGGCCAGCGCCGCGAAGGTGAAGCGCAGAGCGTCGGTACCGAAGCCGGGGATGCCGCCGGGAAAGTCGGCGCGGGTTTGTCCGGCGATCTTCTCGGCCAGGTGCGGCTGCATCATGCCCTTGGTGCGCTTGTCGACCAGTGTCTCCAGGTCGATACCGTCGATCAGATCGATGGGGTCGAGGACGTTGCCCTTGGACTTGGACATCTTGTCGCCGTGGGCGTCGCGCACCAGGCCGTGGATATAGACATCCCGGAACGGGACCTCGCCCATGAATTTCAGGCCCATCATGATCATCCGGGCGACCCAGAAGAAGATGATGTCGAAGCCGGTGATCAGCACCGAGGTCGGGTAGAAGTCGCGCAGCCGCTCGGTCTCGTCCGGCCAGCCCAGGGTACTGAAGGGCCAGAGTGCGGAACTGAACCAAGTGTCCAGCACGTCCGGGTCCTGTTCCAGCGGAAGCTCAGGTGCCAGACCGTGGGTTGCCCGCACCTCCTGCTCGTCGCGGCCGACATAGACATTGCCCTGCGCGTCATACCAGGCGGGGATGCGGTGCCCCCACCAGATCTGGCGGCTGATGCACCAGTCCTGGATGTTGCGCATCCAGTCGAAATAGGTGTTCTTCCAATTGTCGGGGACGAAGCGGATGCGCCCGTCCTCCACCGCGGCGATGGCGGGTTCGGCCAGCGGCGCGATGCGCACATACCACTGATCGGTGAGATAGGGCTCGATCAGGGCTCCGGAGCGGTCGCCGCGGGGTTGCTGCAGCCGATGGTCCTTGACCAGGGCCAGCAGCCCCAGCGCCTCGAGATCGGCTACCACTAGTTTGCGCGCGGCAAAGCGATCCAAACCGATGTAGGGGGCGGGGATCAGGCTGCCTTCCTCGGGCAGGTTGGAGCGCACCGCGGCGTCCGGGGTGAAGATGTTGATCAGGCCGCCGTGCGGTTGATCGGCAATGGCCGTTTCATCGCGGTGACGCAGCCAGACCTCGTAGTCGTTGAAATCGTGGGCCGGGGTGATCTTGACACAGCCGGTGCCGAACGCGGGGTCGGCGTAGTCGTCGGCGATGATGGGGATGCGCCGACCGGTCAGCGGCAACTCTACGAACTCCCCGATCAGGTGCTGGTAGCGTTCATCGTTGGGGTTCACCGCCACCGCACAGTCGCCCAGCAGGGTTTCCGGACGGGTGGTGGAGACCACCAGGTATCCGGTCCCATTGACCAGCGGATAGCGCATGTCCCACATGAACCCGGATTCTTCCTCCGAGAGCACCTCCAGGTCCGACACCGCGGTGTGCAGTACTGGGTCCCAGTTGACCAGACGCTTGCGGCGGTAGATCAGACCTTCCTGGTGCAGGCGCACGAAGACCTCGCGTACCGCGGTAGATAGGCCCTCGTCCATGGTGAAGCGTTCGTTGGCCCAGTCCAGCGAAGATCCCAGCCGACGCAATTGGCCGGTGATGGTGCCGCCGGATTCTCCCTTCCACTCCCAGACCCGGTCGATGAAGGCGGCGCGGCCCAGATCGTGGCGGGTCGAGCCCTGGGCCGCCAGTTGGCGCTCGACCACCATCTGGGTGGCGATGCCCGCGTGGTCGGTGCCCGGTTGCCACAGGGTGCGCTCGCCCTTCATCCGGTGGTAGCGGATCAGTGCGTCCATCACCGTGTTGTTGAACCCATGGCCCATGTGCAGGCTGCCCGTCACGTTGGGCGGGGGGATCATGATGCAATAGGTGTCGGCACCGGCGGTCGGGGCGGGCGTGGCGGCGTCCGGCGCAAACCAGCCGCGCTCCTCCCAGCGGCGATACCAGGCCTTTTCCAGGGTCTTGGGGTCGTAATTTTTGTCCAGCATGGCGCTTACGTCTGTCCGCGGGGTGATTCGAGCAATAAGCGCGAGTATACCCGGCGGAATGGCTCAGACGGCAGGCGGACCCTGTCGAGAAAGGTGCTAAGCGCGCGGAGGTGCCGGCGGCGCGCCGCTGGGGCGCGTCGGGTCAGACCCGCAGGTCTTGGAACAAGCCGATCTCGACCAGCTTGGGGAGGAGTACTTTTTCTTCGTGATCAATGCGTTGCGTGACCAAGTCGAAGACCTCGTGCGTCTCGGCCAAGAACTGATCACAGAAGTTGTAATCGCAGTTCTTGAGCCAGTTCGTGTAATGGTCGTCGAAGGTTGCACGCAGCGGCTTCTCGCTGCTGATGAATCCCCAGGCGAGTGAGTTGACCTTGGGGTCCTCGTGAACCAGCAGGCGTGGGTACACGCCGTGATCAGCTGCCGCGAGATGCCGCCGCATCGTCTCACCCAGGTCACACAAGAGTTCAAATGCGGCCTTGGCGTTGGGACGACAGCGCAGTTGCGCCTTGGTCAGGATCGGGCGGAGGTCGTCCATCAATTGACGCAGCTCCGAGTGGGTACTGCGGAAACGGTCGAGAGTATGCACAGATTGTCCTCTTCTTTATTGATTCACGGGCGCTGCCGTAAGGATGAATCCTTCGATAACACTCCGTCGCCGATACATCGGCGGCACCTTGCTTGCCGGCCCTCACGCGAGCCGGCATGTCCATGACATTTGTCTATTGTTTAGCCTAAAAATGGGATCAAGTCAAAGCCCCTTTATCAATAATAGATAAAGGGGGCCGGATGACCGGCGTTCGCGCACTCGGGAAACCGGTGGACCTTGCGGTGAAGTCAACTGAAATTCAAGGCGTCTTTGCGCCCCGACGTGCGCGGCGCCGCCCGCCGCACCGCGTTCAGCCGTTGATCCACAGATGTACCCCGATGCTCGCGAAATACCCCAACGCGATCGCCGGCGTCCACTTCAGATGTCCGAAGAAGGTGTAGGCGCCGCGCGCCTGACCCATGAGCCCGACGCCGGCCGCGGAGCCGATCGACAGAAGCGAGCCGCCGACCCCCGCGGTCAGGGTCACCAGCAGCCACTGCGTCTGATCCATGGCCGGATTCATGGACAACACCGCGAACATCACCGGGATGTTGTCCACCACCGCCGAGATCAGGCCGATGCCGATGTTGGCGGCAAGCGGTCCCCACTGCAGATACATCACCTCCGAGGCCAGCGACAGATAGCCGACATAGCCCAGTCCGGCCACACAGAGCACCACGCCGTAGAAGAACAGCAGGGTGTCCCACTCGGCGCGTGCCACCGGATTGAACACATCGAAGGGGGTCATGTCGCCCACCCGGGTGGCCCGATCCCCATTTCGGTCTTGCCAGCGCGTGTGGGTCATGCGCAGGTAATAGCCGAAGAACTGGAGATAGCTCAGGCCGGTCAGCATTCCGATGACCGGCGGGAGATGGAGGAACGAATGGAAGCTCACCGCCGTGGCGATCGTGACCAGGAACAGGGCGATGATGCGGCGGGCGCCGCGCTTCATCGCGACCGCCTCGGATGCGGTCGTGGGCTTGTGATCGGGCACCGCGAAGTGCATCAGGATGGCCGGAACGAGCCAGTTCACCAGGGCGGGGACGAAGAGCGCGAAGAACCCGAAGAAGTCGATGAGGCCCTTTTGCCAGACCATCAGGGTGGTGATGTCGCCGAAGGGACTGAAAGCGCCGCCGGCGTTGGCTGCCACCACGATATTGATGCACGAAAGGGTGACGAAGGTGCGGTTCTCACCGCCGACCGCCAGCACCACGGCGCCCATCAGGAGTGCGGTGGTCAGGTTATCGGCGATCGGCGAGATGAAGAAAGCCAGGGTCCCGGTCATCCAGAACAGCGAGCGAAAGCCGAATCCGGTGCGGATCAGCCAGGCCCGCAGCGCATCGAAGACGCGCCGCTCCGCCATCGCGTTGATGTAGGTCATCGCCACCAGCAGGAACAGCATCAGCTCGGCAAAGTCCAGGAAGGCGTGCCGCACCGCCTGCTCCGCCGCCTGGGGTGCGCCCTGCTGGGCGGAGACATAGGCGAGGATGGCCCAGATGAGGCCGGCCGCGATCACCACCGGCTTGGATTTGCGCAGGTGCAGAAACTCCTCTGCCATCACCAGCACATAGGCCACTATAAAAATCAAAAGGGCCGCTAACCCTGCCGGGTGCAGGGTCAGATCCGGGTGATCGGTGGTCCCTGACGCGACAGCGGCGATTGGCAGGAGCAGGGCGAGGACCCCGATGAGGACGGCAGGCAGGATGAACACGAGTAAGGGGCTCCTGAGGATCGGGGCGCGATACAGCATGGCTGTACCATAACCCGAGACGCGGCCTGGGCCAAGCCTGCGGATGTCTGGCGGCGCGGCGCGATGCGTCGCGCGGCGGCTTGCGGACGATGAATGGCCCCCGTGGGAGCGGCGTCCCGCCGCGATGCGGTGCCGCGGTGATCTCGAACGCTGCGGTGACGCGCCCGACCCCATCGCGGCGGGACGCCGCTCCCACAGCGTCGCTGCGCGACTATCACGGGAACGCCTCGGCCTCCAGTTCTCTTGCGGCCGGAGCGATGATCAAGACCCCGGAACGTGACCCGCTCACCGTGGTCCAATTGGCTTAGGAGGTCCGATGAATTACCACCCAAAGCGATCCGTGCCCGACATGGAGCACCACGCAACCGATGCCGCGGCGGTGCTGCACCGGTTTGCCACCGAGGCGAACGGGTTGACGCCCGCCGAGGCGGCGGAGCGCCTGCAGCGCTTCGGCCCCAATCGCCTGACCGAGCACAAGGGCCACGGCCCGCTCCTGCGATTCCTGCTGCAGTTCCACAATGTCCTGATTTACGTCCTGCTGGCGGCGGCTGCCGTGACGGCGGTGCTGGGCCATTGGGTGGATACCGCGGTGATCGTCGGCGTGGTGGTGATCAACGCCGTCATCGGTGTCATCCAGGAGGGGAAGGCCGAGCAGGCGCTCGCGGCGATCCGGCGGATGCTGTCGCTCAAGGCCACCGTGGTGCGCGCCGGGCGCCGCACCCTGATCGACGCCGCGACCCTGGTGCCTGGCGACGTCGTGGTCGTTCAGTCCGGCGATCGGGTGCCGGCCGATATGCGCCTGTTTCAAGTCAAGAATCTGCGGATCGAGGAGGCCTCGCTCACCGGTGAATCCATGCCGGTGGAGAAGCAGCCGGCACCGGTGGCGGTCACGGCGTCGCTGGGCGACCGCACCTGCATGGCTTATTCCGGCACCTTGGTCACCTTTGGCCAAGCGAGCGGGGTGGTGGTCGCGACCGGGGATGCCACTGAACTCGGACGCATCTCCCGGCTGATCGGGGAGGTGCAACGGCTGGAGACCCCGCTGCTGCGCAAGATGGCGGTGTTCGCCCGATGGCTCAGCCTCGTTATCCTGGTGATCGCCACGGCGGCCTTCGCCCTTGGCGTGCTGCTGTGGGAGCAATCGGTGGTGGATATGTTCATGGCCGCCGTGGGCATCGCGGTGGCGGCCATCCCCGAGGGGCTGCCGGCCATCATCACGATCACCCTCGCCATCGGGGTCCAGCGGATGGCACGGCGCCAGGCGATCGTGCGCGTGCTGCCGGCCGTCGAGGCGCTCGGCAGCGTCACCGTCATCTGCTCCGATAAGACCGGCACCTTGACCCGTAATGAAATGACGGTGCAAACGGTCATGACCGCCGACGCGGCGTTCACGGTGGGCGGTGTCGGTTACTTGCCGTATGGTGAATTCCGGCTGGATGACTGTCCGATCGATCCGCTTGTCCAGAGCGATCTGCCGGACCTGCTGCGCGCCGGTCTGTTGTGCAACGATGCCCGGCTTGAACGGGACGCCGATCAGTGGCGCATCGTCGGCGACCCGACCGAGGGTGCGTTGGCGGTGCTTGCCGCCAAGGCCGGGCTGGATCTGAGTCGTGAGAGCGAGTTGCGTCCGCGCACCGACGTGATCCCGTTCGAGTCCGCGCACCGGTTCATGGCCACGCTGCACCATGATCATGCCGGTCATGGCTTTGTTTACGTGAAGGGCGCCCCCGAACAGGTGCTCGCCATGTGCACCCGCGAGCGGCGTGCCGGCGCGGATGAGCCGCTGGAGCGCGCCGCCTGGGAGGCCCGCGTCGAGGGCGCGGCGGCGCAGGGTCAGCGCGTGCTGGCGTGCGCCTTTCAGGCCCTGCCCGAGGAGCGGCGCGACCTGCGCTTCGCGGATGTGGAGACCGGGCTCACCCTGCTGGGTCTGTTCGGGATCATCGACCCGCCGCGGGATGAGGCGATCCGCGCGGTCGCCGCGTGCCGCGCGGCCGGTATCCGCGTCAAGATGATTACCGGCGATCATCAGGCGACAGCGACGGCCATCGCCGCCCAGCTCGGCATCGGGGCCGGGGCGGGTCGGGGCGCCGCCATGACTGGTGCCGACATCGCGGGGCTGAACGACGCGCAACTGCGCGCGTGTGTGAGTAGCGTCGATGTGTTCGCGCGGGTCAGCCCGGAGCACAAGCTGCGTCTGGTTCAGGCGTTACAGGCGGCCGGCGAGGTGGTCGCCATGACCGGCGACGGCGTCAACGACGCACCGGCATTGAAGCGTGCCGACATCGGCGTGGCGATGGGCGTGAACGGCACCGAGGCGGCCAAAGAGGCGGCCGAGATCGTGTTGGCCGACGATAACTTCGCCTCCATCGCCAGCGCGGTGGAGGAGGGGCGCACCGTCTACGACAATCTGCGTAAGACACTGCTGTTCATTCTGCCGACCAACGGCGGCGAGGCCGGCACCATTCTGGTGGCCATCGGGCTCGGCATGGTGCTGCCGATCCTGCCGGTGCAGATCCTGTGGGTGAACATGATCACCGCGGTGACCCTGGCCCTGACGCTCGCGTTCGAGCCCGCCGAGACGCGGGTCATGTGCCGACCGCCGCGCGATCCGCGGGCGCCGATCTTCTCCGGATATTTCCTGTGGCGTACCCTGCTGGTCTCGATGATCCTCGTGGCCGGCACCCTCGGCCTCTTCCAATGGGAGTTGGAGCACGGCGCCGACCTGGAGCGCGCGCGCACCGCGGCGGTCAACACCCCATAGGCGCCAACTTAAGCAACCATTTGATTTCCTGGCGTACTCAGGAACGCGATGACGGCGGCCGGGAGCGTTTGTAAGCGGCGTCGGCGTGGGCGTTCCGTTATCACCTCAAGGCATGCCGCCCAGCGCTCGGGGCGCTGGCGGTGGACTTCGAGAATCCAGGCATCGACCTGGCGGCGGGCGAGCGCCACCAAGCGCCAGGGGGTGACCCGGCGGGGCTGGTCCAGACGGTCCCAATCCGCTGGGCTCTGGTGCTGAATGTGTCGTTCGATCACCAACGCATAGAGCAACTTGCCGAGAATCCAGACGGTGCCCAGTGCACTGTGTTGCTGGGTGCGCAGGTGGTCCAGGTCGAGCAGGCTTTTCAGCCGCTTGAACATCAACTCCACTTGCCAGCGGCAACGATAGAGCGCCAGCACGGCGCTCCCCTCCACCGCGTCCGGCGGCACGGTGGTGAATACCATCATCCACCCAGTCAGAAAGAGGGCCGCGGCGCTCGGCGTCCAGCCCTTGCGCTTAGCGACCTTGCGGCAGCGCTCACGCGCCGCGGCGGCCGCGGCCGGCGGCAAGCGCACGGCGTGTAGCCAGCCCGGACCACTGGTCTGCTGGCCGCGCAGCCACACGGGGACCGTGACCGTATCACNNGTCGCNGCGCGCAGGTGTGCGGCGACGTCCAGCCGTAGCGCGGCGGGATCGTGTTGCTCTTCGTCGATCTCACGCAGGTATAACGGCATGGCCGTCGGCATCAGACGCACGACCACCCACACCTGACGGGCGCTCAGTTCGAGGATCACCTGCGGCTGATTGTAGCCCCGATCGGCCA